>NZ_JAEBEJ010000035.1:0-538 GCF_046548895.1 Amycolatopsis sp. cmx-4-54 | reverse complement strand
TGTGCTGTTTCAGGACCTCACGGACAGATGTGTTTCAGGACTTGTCGGACAGTTTGGTGTTGAGTGGTTGGTAGCGTACTGCTCGGTTGAGGGTGAGCTGGCGGGCGATGGTGTCGCCGATCATGATGGTGACGCGGTCGCCTTGCCAGAACACCGTGGCTGTGTGCCCGGTCCAGCGGCGGCCCAGGATGATGGAGCAGCCGGAGAAGGTGATGACGCCGGTGGCTGAGACGGTGCGTTGTGTGCGGCCGCTGGAGGCTTCGCGGCCGCTGGAGGGGGTGGCTTTGGGGCTGGCGTCGTAGCGTTGCCGTGGGGTGTGGCCGTCGAGGCTTTGGTGGCGCCGGTGGTCGTTGTAGATCTGGCGGTAGTCCTCGAGAAGCTGTTGCAGGACGGCGAGGTTCTCGGCTGGTGGCCGGGCGGCGAGCCATTTCCGCAGGGTTCGGTGGACGCGTTCGTTCTTGCCGCAGGTTTGTGGGTGATAGGGCCTGGAGGCGATGGTGGTGACGCCGTGTTCTGCGAGGTGGCGTTCGAGTTCGAC
>NZ_JAEBEJ010000034.1:0-539 GCF_046548895.1 Amycolatopsis sp. cmx-4-54 | reverse complement strand
GTTATCGGCGGCGCGTTCCTTCTTTCAGTGATGGCTTTAAAAGTCAGTGCCACCTGGGCCGCGCCGTCCGCGTCGGTAAGCCTGCTGATTTCGATGGCGTCGATATCGAGTCGGCTTCTCGGCATGTAGCTTATACGACGCACCTGGTCTTTGGGAACAGGCGGCAGCGTCTCCTGCAGAAATAGCCACTCTTCATCCCCCACGACGCGGCTGGAGATGATGGTGTTAGGCAGGACGCGCCCGTCATACAGCTCGACGAGAATGTCGCGCCGGGTGGCCTGCTGGCTGAGCCGGTACTGGTTATAGCCACTGCGGTAGACCACGAGTGCGCCAGCGCTGTCATTGATGTCGCGGGCCAGCGTAAACTCGTCGCTGCCGGACGGCACATGAATCTCGCGCCACCGGCCAGACAGTTTATACAGCGTGCGCTTGAGGCCGTGCATTTCCGCGCGTCCGAACACCGTGAAGCCCATTTTCTCGCCCAGCTGCAGCGTGCCGCCCGGGTCAACGGTGTAAGGGTTGCCCACCTCGTTATCCCA
>NZ_JAEBEJ010000033.1:0-547 GCF_046548895.1 Amycolatopsis sp. cmx-4-54 | reverse complement strand
GCCGGGCGGCGAGCCATTTCCGCAGGGTTCGGTGGACGCGTTCGTTCTTGCCGCAGGTTTGTGGGTGATAGGGCCTGGAGGCGATGGTGGTGACGCCGTGTTCTGCGAGGTGGCGTTCGAGTTCGACCATCTGCCCGCGGTGTTTGCCGGAGAAGGCCAATCCGTTGTCGGACAACACTTTCACCGGCAGGCCGTGGCCGGCGAAGGCCTGTTGCAGTGCGGCCCAGGTGTCGGCGCCGTTCTCGCTGCTCGCGGCGTAGGAGCCGACGTCGAGGCGTGAGTGGTCGTCGAGGATCTGGATGACGCAGACCTTCTGACCGCCGGCCAGGTAGTACTCCATGCCATCGATCTGCCAGCACCCGTTCGGGTCGGAGTACTCGAACCGGCGCCGGGTGCGGGGCCGCTTGCGAGGCTCGGGGTTGATCTGGCCGTGCTCGCACAGGATCCGGTAGATCGACGACGTCGAAGGCAACGGCACCACACCGGCCTTCTCCAGCCGCCAGCGAATCGAGATCGGCCCGTTGTCCCAGCCCTCGTCCGCGAGTTC
>NZ_JAEBEJ010000032.1:0-569 GCF_046548895.1 Amycolatopsis sp. cmx-4-54 | reverse complement strand
CGCGTCACAGCATCCGCAAGTCGGCGCGGATGCTCCGGCTGACGGCAAAGGCGAAGAAGTGGACGAGCTGATGGCCAGCTTCACCCTGGCCACTGGCGAAAAGTTTTAACACGGGAGCCCGAAAATGCTTATGACTCTGATGGCATCTCTGCCAAACCTGCTCGCAGGTAATTTTGACCTGGGCTCCTGGGAGCCTACCCAGATTCATTCTGGTGAAGCGGATATCGTGACCGACGGCGAACCTGTCGGCGTGGCGTTCGCGAAATATCAGGTTATCGCTCGTGCTAACGCAGGCGCTAACGCTGGTAAACTCGTACCGTGGGATCCGGCGGGCAGTGACGGCGCAGAACTGGCGATCGGCATTGCTAACGAAGCTGGCGTTCCGGGCACTTACGCTCCGTACTACTGCGGTGGGGTTTTCAACCCTGACGCGATTGTGTGGCCTGCGAGTGTCACCTCCGTTGCGGCCCGCAAAGCAGCATTTGCGCGCACCAACATCCAGATCACCACGCTGTACTAAGGAGACACAGAATGGCTGGACTTTATGATACTTACCGCCTCCTCGCGAC
>NZ_JAEBEJ010000031.1:0-739 GCF_046548895.1 Amycolatopsis sp. cmx-4-54 | reverse complement strand
CGATGCAACGCGCGATGCTGGTCTATGCGCCGGACAAAAACAGCGCCCGCCGGTATGTCGAGGCGATGACGAAGCGCGCCGACCTCGAAATCCGCCGCATCGGTGCAATGGATCAATATGCGCGCGGCCTCAGCTCCTACTGCGAGGCCAATCCGCTGACCCTGCGCATCGCCAAAAACACATCTCGGCTTAACGTCGTATCACCGGCTTCCTGGCGTCTGTGATGAATTACTATAACGAGTACGATCCGGTCGCAGCTGAAAGGCTGCGGCTTCTCATTGACGCCGGGCTTATCCCGATGGGCATCGTAGACACGCGGAGCATTTTAGATGTCAGACCACAAGACCTCCGTGGCTTCACCCAGTGCCACTTCTTCGCAGGCATCGCCGGATGGCCGCTTGCCCTGCGACTCGCCGGGCTCCCGGACGATCTCCCGCTGTGGACGGGTAGTCCTCCGTGCCAGCCTTTCAGCGTGGCTGGAGCAGGCCTCGGGGCAAGAGATTCACGTCACTTGGCTCCGGCCCTTCTCGATCTCATCGCAGAGTGTCGTCCTCCAATGCTCTTCGGCGAGCAGGTTGCAGCGGCAGTTAAAAAAGACCACTGGCTTGACGCTTTACTCATTGAGCTGGAAGAGGAAGGTTACGCCTGCGCAGCGCATGTACTGCCAGCTGCAGGCGTCGGCGCTCCGCACAAACGCGACCGATTATTTTTCGCGGCCTTTCGCCTGGACGACACCGAG
>NZ_JAEBEJ010000030.1:0-873 GCF_046548895.1 Amycolatopsis sp. cmx-4-54 | reverse complement strand
TTCGATGTGTCGGATGAGGTCATGGCCGAGGTCGGTTGATCGGTTGCTCGCGACGACGTGCAGAACGTCTACGCACTGTGCCGGATTCGATGTGTCGGATGAGGTCATGGCCGAGGTCGGTTGATCGATTTTCCCGCCGTGCCGCGGAAAATCGATCCCGGGACTAGGTGCGGGCGCTCGCGTGGGGCACAATGTCGCGCGTGACGACCTCCGAAGCCGATGCCCTCACCGCCGAAGAAACCGAGCTGATCCAATGGATCGAGTCGCAGGCTCAGGCGAGAGGGAACGCGGTCATCGCGGTCGAAGGCGACGAGAACGACGCGAACTTCTGCTTCACCGCCTGCGCCTGGGCGTTGCACAGCGTCGCGGAAGCGGTCGTGATCGGCTTGCCCGAGCACATGGGGCCGGTCCTGCTCGACGCCTACGTGGACCGCGCGGCCGCCGGTGAGATCTTCGAGGTCGGCAAGCGCTACGACGATTTCTTCGAGGGCGCGCCGGTGGTCTTCGAACGGGTCGCGAAGGGGCACTATCCCGAGTACTTCGGGAGCGCGTTCCTGATCTACCCGGACGGGGACTTCCCGGCGCTGCAGCTGATCGTCGCCACGCCGGACGGGCACTTCCCCTGGCACGCGGACGCGCCCGAGGGCTTCGCGCGGTACCAGCCGGTGCTGACCGAATCGGGTGACCCGGAGAGCTGGACGCCGGGCGTCGACGGTCCCTGAGTCACCGCTGAGCGCGCTGTTCGCAAGTCCGTGAAGACATCCCTGGGTTTTGGTTGTCAAGCGGCTGTCGGTTGTTTCCTGGTTTGTCCGGTTATGTTGTGGTGTGTCCAGGCGGTTGTTTCGTTGTAGTGGGTGTGGGTTTTGAGGCATC
>NZ_JAEBEJ010000029.1:0-1568 GCF_046548895.1 Amycolatopsis sp. cmx-4-54 | reverse complement strand
TCCGTGAAGGCCTCCTTGAGGGACTCTGGGTCCCTCAAGGAGGCCTAATGGGTTGTGTCCGGGCTGGGTTTGGCAGGCTTGGATGTGGTGGCTGCTGGCGGGTGAGCACTCGTGAGGCCTGGGTTTTGCGAGACCTTCGTGAAGACCGTGCCCTTTGCTGGTAGCGGGAGAAGTTGATCACTTGAGGGATGTCGTGCCTGCCGTGTGGTGTGAGCACTCGACCATTAGGCCGTTGATCTTCTTCCGCGTGGCTGCCGGTCATGGTCCGGATAGGGCGGGAGCTGGTGCGGCGTGGTGTTGTTCGTCGGTGATGACTGGGCGTCTGATCATCATGATGTGGAGGTTCAGGACCAGGCGGGGCGGCGGTTGGGCAAGGCCCGGTTGCCGGAGGGGGTCGAGGGGATTGCCCGGTTGCATGGGCTGCTCGCGCGGTTCCTGCCCGAGGACGCCGAACCCGGCCAGGTGCTGGTCGGGATCGAGACCGATCGTGGCCCGTGGGTGGCGGCGCTGGTCGCGGCGGGGTATCGGGTGTTCGCGGTCAACCCGCGGCAATCGGCGCGGGCCCGGGACCGGCTCGGGGTGTCGGGGGCGAAAAGCGACGCCGGTGACGCGCATGTGCTGGCCGATCTGGTCCGCACCGACGCCCATCAGTTGCGTGAGGTCGCGGGCGACAGCGACCTCGCCGACGGCGTGCAGGGCCTGACCCGGGCGCATCAGGCGTTGATCTGGGACAAGACCAGGCAGGTGCTGCGGTGGCAGGCCACGCTGCGGGACTATTTTCCCGCCGCGCTGGAGGCCTTCCCCGACCTGGCCGCGCCCGAGGCCCTCACGCTGCTGGCGAAGGCCCCCGACCCGCAGAGCGCGGCCCGGTTGTCCCGCAAACAGATCACCGCCGCGCTCACCCGCGCCCGACGGCGCGATATCGACGGCAAAGCCACCACGATCCAGGCCGCGTTGCGAGCCGAGCAGCTGACCCGCGGCCCGGTCCTGACCGCGGCCTCCGCCGCGATCACCCGCTCGCTGATTGCGGTGATCACCACCCTCACCGAGCAGATCACCCAGCTCGAAAGCGAAGTGAAGACCCATTTTGGCCGGCACCCTGACGCCGGGATCTATAAGTCCCAGCCAGGACTGGGACCGATCCTCGGTGCCAGGGTGCTCGCCGAATTCGGAGACGACACCACCCGCTACGCATCAGCGAAGGCCCGTAAAAACTATGCCGGGACCAGCCCGCTGACCATCGCTTCCGGCCGCAAAACCACCGTGCGGGCCCGGTTCGTGCACAACGACCGCCTCGTCGACGCGCTGGCCCGGCAAGCGCAATCAGCGCTGCGGGCCTCGCCCGGAGCACGCGCCTACTACGACATGCACCGAGCCAGAGGCACCGGTCACCAAGCCGCGCTACGCCAGCTCGCCAACCGGCTCGTCGGGATCCTGCACGGATGCCTCAAAACCCACACCCACTACAACGAAACAACCGCCTGGACACACCACAACATAACCGGACAAACCAGGAAACAACCGACAGCCGCTTGACAACCAAAACCCAGGGATGTCTTCACGGACTT
>NZ_JAEBEJ010000028.1:0-5036 GCF_046548895.1 Amycolatopsis sp. cmx-4-54 | reverse complement strand
TGCCTCGATCAAATTTGACATTGTTGGAGAGTTTGATCCTGGCTCAGGACGAACGCTGGCGGCGTGCTTAACACATGCAAGTCGAACGATGAAGCCTTCGGGTGGATTAGTGGCGAACGGGTGAGTAACACGTGGGCAATCTGCCCTGTACTTTGGGATAAGCCTGGGAAACTGGGTCTAATACCGGATATCACCATTCCTCGCATGGGGGGTGGTTGAAAGTTCTGGCGGTACAGGATGAGCCCGCGGCCTATCAGCTTGTTGGTGGGGTAATGGCCTACCAAGGCGACGACGGGTAGCCGGCCTGAGAGGGTGACCGGCCACACTGGGACTGAGACACGGCCCAGACTCCTACGGGAGGCAGCAGTGGGGAATATTGCACAATGGGCGCAAGCCTGATGCAGCGACGCCGCGTGAGGGATGACGGCCTTCGGGTTGTAAACCTCTTTCGCCAGGGACGAAGCGCAAGTGACGGTACCTGGATAAGAAGCACCGGCTAACTACGTGCCAGCAGCCGCGGTAATACGTAGGGTGCGAGCGTTGTCCGGAATTATTGGGCGTAAAGAGCTCGTAGGCGGTTTGTCGCGTCGTTCGTGAAAACTCCACGCTTAACGTGGAGCGTGCGGGCGATACGGGCAGACTTGAGTTCGGTAGGGGAGACTGGAATTCCTGGTGTAGCGGTGAAATGCGCAGATATCAGGAGGAACACCGGTGGCGAAGGCGGGTCTCTGGGCCGATACTGACGCTGAGGAGCGAAAGCGTGGGGAGCGAACAGGATTAGATACCCTGGTAGTCCACGCTGTAAACGTTGGGCGCTAGGTGTGGGCGACATCCACGTTGTCCGTGCCGTAGCTAACGCATTAAGCGCCCCGCCTGGGGAGTACGGCCGCAAGGCTAAAACTCAAAGGAATTGACGGGGGCCCGCACAAGCGGCGGAGCATGTGGATTAATTCGATGCAACGCGAAGAACCTTACCTGGGCTTGACATGCGCCAGACATCCCTAGAGATAGGGCTTCCCTTGTGGTTGGTGTACAGGTGGTGCATGGCTGTCGTCAGCTCGTGTCGTGAGATGTTGGGTTAAGTCCCGCAACGAGCGCAACCCTTATCCTACGTTGCCAGCGCGTTATGGCGGGGACTCGTGGGAGACTGCCGGGGTCAACTCGGAGGAAGGTGGGGATGACGTCAAGTCATCATGCCCCTTATGTCCAGGGCTTCACACATGCTACAATGGCTGGTACAGAGGGCTGCGATACCGCGAGGTGGAGCGAATCCCTTAAAGCCGGTCTCAGTTCGGATCGCAGTCTGCAACTCGACTGCGTGAAGTCGGAGTCGCTAGTAATCGCAGATCAGCAACGCTGCGGTGAATACGTTCCCGGGCCTTGTACACACCGCCCGTCACGTCATGAAAGTCGGTAACACCCGAAGCCCATGGCCCAACTCTTCGGAGAGGGAGTGGTCGAAGGTGGGACTGGCGATTGGGACGAAGTCGTAACAAGGTAGCCGTACCGGAAGGTGCGGCTGGATCACCTCCTTTCTAAGGAGCAACACATCCACCCCGCCGGGATACCCGGACCAACGGTGGTGGAGTGGCCGGGGCTCAAGTGCCGAATGTGTACTTGCTCTGGTTGCTCAAGGAATTGTGGAACTACTGGTTATGGCCTGAGGTCAGGTTGCCGGCAAGTGCGAGTACTGCACCTTCGGGTGCGTGGAAAGTGTTCTGCCGGGTCTGGTCGATGATTGTTCACTTAGCGCACTGTTGGGTCCTGAGGCAACACGCCGAGGGGCTTACACGAGCTCCGGGAGTTTGTTTCTGGTGTGGTGTTTGAGAACTGTAGAGTGGATGCGAGCATCTTTGTGGTCAAGTTGTTAAGGGCACATGGTGGATGTCTTGGCTTCAGGAGCCGATGAAGGACGTGGGAGGCTGCGATATGCCTCGGGGAGCTGTCAACCGAGCTGTGATCCGAGGATTTCCGAATGGGGAAACCCAGCACCAGTTATGTGGTGTTACCCGCATCTGAATATATAGGGTGTGTGGAGGGAACGCGGGGAAGTGAAACATCTCAGTACCCGTAGGAAGAGAAAACAACCGTGATTCCGTGAGTAGTGGCGAGCGAAAGCGGAAGAGGCTAAACCGTTTATATGTCAAGCTGTCAGGCGTTGTATAAGCGGTGTTGTGGGACCCAGCGTCGAGGATCTGACAGTCCTCGGAACGGTTACGCGTGTTAGTGGAACGCCTTGGGATGGGCGACCGGAGTGGGTGAGAGTCCCGTACGCGAAAACATGTTGTGGATCGTTTGTTTGGTGTTCCCGAGTAGCAGCGAGCTCGTGGAATTTGCTGTGAATCTGCCGGGACCACCCGGTAAGCCTAAATACTTCCTGAAGACCGATAGCGGACTAGTACCGTGAGGGAAAGATGAAAAGTACCCCGGGAGGGGAGTGAAAGAGTACCTGAAACCGTGTGCCTACAAGCCGTCAGAGCCCGAGCACATCCTTGTGATGTTGAGGTGATGGCGTGCCTTTTGAAGAATGAGCCTGCGAGTTAGTGCTGCGTGGCGAGGTTAACCCGTGTGGGGTAGCCGTAGCGAAAGCGAGTCTGAATAGGGCGAATGAGTCGCGTGGTCTAGACCCGAAGCGGAGTGATCTACCCATGGCCAGGCTGAAGCGTCGGTAAGACGACGTGGAGGGCCGAACCCACTTAGGTTGAAAACTGAGGGGATGAGCTGTGGGTAGGGGTGAAAGGCCAATCAAACTCCGTGATAGCTGGTTCTCCCCGAAATGCATTTAGGTGCAGCGTCACATGTTTCACCACGGGGGTAGAGCTACTGGATGGTCTAGGGGCCTTACCGGGTTACCGAAATCAACCAAACTCCGAATACCGTGGTGTGAGAGTGTGGCAGTGAGACGGCGGGGGATAAGCTTCGTCGTCGAGAGGGAAACAGCCCAGAACACCAGCTAAGGCCCCTAAGTGTGTGCTCAGTGGGAAAGGATGTGGGATTGCCCAGACAACCAGGAGGTTGGCTTAGAAGCAGCCACCCTTGAAAGAGTGCGTAATAGCTCACTGGTCAAGTGGTCCTGCGCCGACAATGTAGCGGGGCTTAAGCACACCGCCGAAGCTGTGTCATTCACACATATACATCCATCACCTCCTTGAGAGTGTGATGCAGTGGTGTGGATGGGTAGGGGAGCGTCCTGCATCCAGGGAAGCGGCGGCGGAAGCCAGTCGTGGAGGGTGTGGGAGTGAGAATGCAGGCATGAGTAGCGAATGCAGAGTGAGAAACTCTGCCGCCGGATGACCAAGGGTTCCTGGGCCAGGCTAATCCGCCCAGGGTAAGTCGGGACCTAAGGCGAGGCCGACAGGCGTAGTCGATGGATAACGGGTTGATATTCCCGTACCCGAGCACGTGCGCCCAGGATGAGGCGGTTGATACTAACCACCCGAAGCGCCAGTTGAGACCCTTCGGGGTGGAGGCTGGTTGTGGAGCGTGGGATCTGATTCCGTAGTAGTCGAGTGATGGGGTGACGCAGGAAGGTAGCTCCGCCAGTGAGTGGTAGTACTGGTGTAAGCGTGTAGGCCGAAACATAGGTAAATCCGTGTTTCATCAAGGCTGAGACGTGATGCGTAGCCGATTGAGGTGAAGTAGAGTGATCCTATGCTGCCGAGAAAAGCCTCTAGCGAGTGCGTGCACGGCCCGTACCCCAAACCAACACAGGTGGTCAGGTAGAGAATACTAAGGCGATCGGGTGAACTGTGGTTAAGGAACTCGGCAAAATGCCCCCGTAACTTCGGGAGAAGGGGGGCCAAACACTCTGAAGTCCTTCGCGGACTAGGGGTGGGTGGCCGCAGAGACCAGCGGAAAGCGACTGTTTACTAAAAACACAGGTCCATGCGAAGTCGCAAGACGATGTATATGGACTGACGCCTGCCCGGTGCTGGAACGTTAAGAGGACCGGTTAACCCTTCGGGGTGAAGCTGAGAATTTAAGCGCCAGTAAACGGCGGTGGTAACTATAACCATCCTAAGGTAGCGAAATTCCTTGTCGGGTAAGTTCCGACCTGCACGAATGGCGTAACGACTTTCCGGCTGTCTCAACCACAGGCCCGGCGAAATTGCACTACGAGTAAAGATGCTCGTTACGCGCGGCAGGACGGAAAGACCCCGGGACCTTTACTATAGTTTGGTATTGGTTTTCGGTTCGGCTTGTGTAGGATAGGTGGGAGACTGTGAAGCTGGCACGCTAGTGTTGGTGGAGTCGTTGTTGAAATACCACTCTGGTCGGATTGGGAATCTGAACCTCGGACCATGATCTGGTTCAGGGACAGTGCCTGATGGGTAGTTTAACTGGGGCGGTTGCCTCCTAAAGAGTAACGGAGGCGCCCAAAGGTTCCCTCAGCCTGGTTGGCAATCAGGTGTTGAGTGCAAGTGCACAAGGGAGCTTGACTGTGAGACAGACATGTCGAGCAGGGACGAAAGTCGGGACTAGTGATCCGGCACCACCTGGTGGAAGGGGTGTCGCTCAACGGATAAAAGGTACCCCGGGGATAACAGGCTGATCTTGCCCAAGAGTCCATATCGACGGCATGGTTTGGCACCTCGATGTCGGCTCGTCGCATCCTGGGGCCGGAGTAGGTCCCAAGGGTTGGGCTGTTCGCCCATTAAAGCGGCACGCGAGCTGGGTTTAGAACGTCGTGAGACAGTTCGGTCCCTATCCGCCGCGCGCGTAGGATACTTGAGGAAGGCTGTCCCTAGTACGAGAGGACCGGGACGGACGAACCTCTGGTATGCCAGTTGTCACGCCAGTGGCATGGCTGGTTGGCCACGTTCGGAAGGGATAACCGCTGAAGGCATCTAAGCGGGAAGCCTGTTCCAAGATGAGGTATCCCACCCCTTGTGGGTTAAGGCCCCCAACAGACCATTGGGTTGATAGGCCAGAAATGGAAGCACAGTAATGTGTTGTCGAGTTGACTGGTACTAATAGGCCGAGGACTTGCCCACAAAGATGTTACGCATCCACTCTACAGCTCTGAAACACCACAC
>NZ_JAEBEJ010000027.1:0-20753 GCF_046548895.1 Amycolatopsis sp. cmx-4-54 | reverse complement strand
CCTGACGTTGCGAAAGCCACTTTCGCAACGTTGAAGGTTGCGAAAGTGGCTTTCGCAACGCGCCGGGCCGAGGGGCGGCACCCGAGCGCCCGCCCCCGCACAGATCACGATTAGCCCGCTAAACGCAGGTCGGGACGCACGAGAGTGCCCGCGCCGAGCCTAGGTACATGAAGGCCCCCATCCTGTACCTAGGCGCAAGGAAGGGGGCCTTCATGTACCTCGCGACCACAGATCGCGATTAGGGGGCTAAACGCAGGTCAGGGCCGCACGGTCTCCAGGACGAGCGAAGCGGAGGCCGAAGGCCCAGCGGAGCTGACGGCGTAGGCGTCTTCGAGCGCAGCGAGAGCCGAAGGCCCAGCGGAGCTGACCGCGTAGGCGTCTTCGAGCGCAGCGAGAGCCGAAGGAACAGCGTCCGGCGTATCGGTGTGCAGCTCCAGCAACGGCTGCCCGGCCGATACGGCATCGCCCGGCTTCGCCAGGCACAGCACGCCGGCCGCGGCCTGCACCGGATCTTCTTTGCGCGCCCGCCCGGCTCCGAGCCGCCAAGCGGCGACGCCGACCGAGTAAGCGTCCAGAGACGCCAACACTCCATCAGCGGGCGCCGAGACGACGTGGACGTGCTCAGGCCGCGGCAAAGCAGCCTCCGGATCCCCGCCCTGCGCGGCGATCATCCGGCACCAAGTCTCGTAAGCCCGACCAGACGCCAACACCGCCGCCGGGTCCACATCGGACAATCCCGCCAGCGCCAGCATCTCCCGCGCCAAAGCCACGGTCAGCTCGACGACGTCGGCCGGGCCGCCGCCGCGCAGCACCTCGACCGACTCCGCGACCTCGATCGCGTTGCCGACGGCACGTCCCAGAGGCACGTTCATGTCCGTGATCAGCGCCGTCGTCGCGACGCCGTGCGCGGTCCCGATCTCCACCAGCGTCCGCGCGAGTTCACGGGCCTGCGGAAGCGTCTTCATGAACGCGCCCGAACCCGTCTTCACATCGAGAACGAGCCCGGCCGAGCCCTCGGCGATCTTCTTGCTCATGATCGAACTCGCGATCAGCGGGATCGACTCCACCGTCGAAGTCACGTCCCGCAGCGCGTACAGCTTCTTGTCCGCGGGAGCCAGCCCGGACGTCGCCGCGCAGACCACCGCGCCGACCTCGTCGAGCTGCCGGATGATCTCCGATGTCGACAAAGAGGCACGCCAGCCCGGAATCGACTCCAATTTGTCCAGCGTCCCGCCGGTGTGCCCGAGCCCGCGCCCGGACAGCTGCGGCACGGCCGCCCCGCACGCCGCGACGAGCGGCGCCAGCGGGAGCGTGATCTTGTCGCCGACGCCGCCGGTCGAATGCTTGTCGATCGTCGGACGGCTGACCTTCAGGTCGAGCCGCTCCCCCGACGAGATCATCGCGCCGGTCCAGCGCGCGATCTCGCCGGAATCCATCCCCCGCAGGAAAATGGCCATCGCGAGCGCGGCCATCTGTTCCTCGGCGAGGTCGCCGCGCGTGTACGCGTCGATCGTCCAGTCGATCTGCTGGTCGGTGAGCCGTTCGCCGTCCCGCTTAGCGCGGATGACGTCGACAGCGGCGAACGCGCTCATGGCAGGTCGTCCGGCCCGAAAGCGTCCGGCAGCACCGAGGACATCGGCAGGATGCCGCTCGGGGTGTCCACCAGGCAGTCGGAACCGCCGTGCTCGAACAGGATCTGACGGCAACGCCCGCACGGCATCAGCAGATCACCGGCGCCGCTGCGGCAGGCGACGGCGACGAGCTTGCCGCCACCGGTGAGCCGCAGCTGCCCCGCCATCGTGCATTCCGCGCACATTCCCAAGCCGTACGAAGCGTTTTCGACGTTGCAGCCGACGACGATCCGGCCGTCGTCCACCACACCGGCGACGCCGACGTGCAGGCCCGAGTACGGCGCGTACGCCGACTTCGCCGCCTCGACGGCCTTCGCCCGCAAGGCCTCCCAGTCGTACTCCGCCATGTCAGTCCTCACCTCGCCGATAGGTGGCGCCGATCGCCTTGGGCGGCCGCAGCCGCTGCGAAGCCACCGCCAGCACGATCAGCGTCACGAAGTGCGCGGTGTACGGGATGAGGTCGCTGGGCAGGTCGTCGTTGGTCCAGTAGATCGCGTACAGCAGAACGGCGCCGACGACGCCGAGCGCGGAAGCGATCCACTGACGGCGGAACAACTGCACCGCCACGATCACGGCCAGCAGGATCACCGCGCCGTACAGCAGCGCGAGCACCGCGGTGCCGCCACCGGCGAGCTGGAGGCCGTCCGCGTAACCGAACAGCGCCGCGCCGCCGAGCAGGCCGCCCGGCCGCCAGTTGCCGAAGATCATCGCCGCGAGGCCGATGTACCCGCGGTTGTTGGTCTGGTTCTCCAGGTAGTCCGCACCGCCGGCGAGCAGCACGAGCGACGCGCCACCCATTCCGGCCAGCCCGCCGGAGATGATCATGGCGACGTACTTGTGCAGGTACACCTTCACGCCGAGGGACTCGGCCGCGACCGGGTTCTCGCCGCAGGACCGCAGCCGCAGGCCGAACCGCGTCCGCCACAGCACGAAGTAGCTGATCGGGACCAGCGCGATCGCGATCATCGTCAGCGGGGCGACCTCGGTGACCAGGCCGTTGAGGATGCCGGCGAGGTCGGAGATGAAGACTCGCTGCATCTTCTCCAGATCCGAAAGCCAGTCCGAGAGGAACGTCGCCGAGTAGGTGTCGAACTTCGGGACCGGCGGCGACTGACGCGGGTTCCCCGAAAGCGGGGTGAAGACCAGGTTCGCCAGGTACTTCGCGACCCCGAGACCGAGCAGGTTGATCGCCACACCGGAAACGATGTGGTTGACGTTGAAGGTCACCGTCGCGACGGCGTGCAGCAGACCGCCGAGCGCGCCGAACACGACCGCCGCGAGCAGGCCGGCCCAGACGCCGCCGTAGAACGCGCCCCAGGCGGCACCCCAGGTGCCGAGGATCATCATGCCTTCGAGGCCGATGTTGATCACGCCCGCGCGTTCGGCCCAGAGCCCGCCGAGCGCGCAGAGCAGGATCGGCAACGCCAGCCGCAGCGCGGTGTGCGAGGTGTTGGTCGAGGTCAGTGTGTTGACGCCGGTGGCGTACGACGCGATCGCGAGCACGCCGACCGCCAGCAGCCCCCAGATGGCGCCCTTGAGCCAGCCGGGAATGCGGCGCTTCGGCGGCTTCACCGGCATGGTGGTCCCGCCCGTGTTGGACGAAAGGACATCCGTGGTCATGCCGCCTCCGCGGTGAAAAGTACGTCGGCGGTGCTCACACCGCACCTCCCTCGGAAACGCTCGAACCCTTGCGGCCGTTGCCTGCCAGCGCGCGACCGACGCGACGCTGTTCGGCGGCCAGGTCCGCGCGGCGCACGATCTCGTACGCGATGACGACCGACAGCACGATCACGCCCTGCATGATCGTGGCGATCTCTTTGGACACGTTGATCTGCTCGAGCGACACCGCGGACCGGTCGAGGAACGCCCACAGCAGGGCTCCCAGCGCGATCCCGGCCGGGTGGTTGCGCCCGAGGAGGGCGACCGCGATACCGGTGAAGCCGTACATCTGGGTCGAAGTGATGCCGTAGGTGAAGTCGCGGCCGAGCAGTTCCGGCATCGCGACCAGACCGGCGACACCGCCGGACAGCAGCATCGCGATCAGCGTCATCTTCTTGGCGTTCACGCCACCGGCGGCGGCCGCCGTGGTCGACTCACCGGAAGCCTTCAGCTCGAACCCGAACCGGGTCCGGTTGAGCATGAACCAGTAGGCCGCGCCGATCAGCGCCGCGATGAACACGAAGCCGAACAGTTCACCCGAAAGGATCGGGATCCCCGGGATCCGGCCGGTCTCGGCGATCTCGCGGGTGGCGATGTTGTTGCCGGTCTGCACACCGAACTGATCCGCGTTGACCAGGAACGCCACGATGCCGCCGACGATCGCGTTCAGCATGATCGTCGAGATGACCTCCGAAACGCCTCGGGTCACCTTCAGCACGGCCGGGATGGCCGCGTACAGCATGCCGCTGGCCACCGCGACGACCAGGATCGCCAGCACATGGATCACCGGCGGCAGCTGCAGCGCCCCGCCGATGATGGCCGTCACGATGGCGGCGAACCGGTACTGGCCCTCGACACCGATGTTGAAGAGGTTCATCTGGAAGCCGATGGCCACCGCGAGCCCGGACAGGTAGTAGACGCATCCGAGGTTCACCGTGTCGACGGCGGTCGAGCCCTTGAAGAGCTGGCCGATCATCGTGCCGTAGGCCTGGAGCGGGTCGGCACCCGAGATGATCAGCGCGATGGCCGTCAGGATGACCGCGAAAACGATCGCGAGCAGAGGCGGCAGCAGCCTCGTACGCCAACTACTCACGCTGCACCTTCTTCGGATTCGATAGCACCCGTCATCGCGGAGCCCAGTTCCTGCGGGGTCACGGTCGCGGGGTCGGCCTCGCCGACCAGTCGTCCGCGCAGCATGACCTGGATGGTGTCGGAAAGCCCGATCAGTTCGTCGAGGTCGGCCGAAACCAGCAGCACGGCCAGCCCGGCCGCGCGCGCCTGGCGGATCTGTTCCCAGATCAGCGCCTGCGCGCCGACGTCGACACCGCGCGTCGGATGCGACGCGATCAGCAGCACCGGGTTGCCGGAAAGCTCGCGCCCCACGATCAGCTTCTGCTGGTTACCACCGGAAAGCGCGGCGGCGGGGACGTCGATGCCCGGCGTGCGGACGTCGTATTGCGCGACGATGCGGCGGGTGTCCTCCCGCGCGCCGGCGATGTCGAGCAACTGTCCTTTCGCGACCGGCTCGCGGGTCTGGTAGCCGAGGATCCGGTTGACCCACAAGGGTTGCGTGAGCAGGAGGCTGTGCCGCGTGCGGTCTTCGGCGATGTAACCGATCCCGGCCTCGCGGCGGGCGAGCGTCCCCATCTTGTGCAGTTCGACGACCTGGCCGTCGACCTCGGTCAGTTCGATCCGGCCGCCGCCCTTGCGCATGCCCACGATCGTCTCGACGAGTTCGGTCTGGCCGTTGCCCTCGACGCCGGCGATCCCGAGCACCTCGCCCGCGTGCACGGTGAAGGAGATGTGGTCGAGGACGTTCCGCTCGGAACCCTCGACACGCAGGCAGACGTCGTCCAGGCGCAGGACGGGCCGATCGGTCACGGTGGACTCGCGGGTCTCCGGGCTGGGCAGCTCCGAACCGACCATCATCTCGGCCAGCTGGCGCGAGGTGATCGTCTTCGGGTCGGCCGTGCCGACGGTGGTGCCGCGGCGGATCACGGTGACCGTGTCGGCGATCGCGCGCACCTCGTCGAGCTTGTGCGAGATGAAGATGAAGGTGAAGCCGTCCTTCCGCATGGCGCGCACGGTCTCGAACAGCGCGTCGACCTCCTGCGGCACGAGCACCGCGGTGGGCTCGTCGAGGATGATGATCCGGGCACCGCGGTAGAGCACCTTGACGATCTCCACGCGCTGGCGATCGGCGACGCCGAGCTCTTCCAACAACGCGTCCGGGCGGGCGCGCAGGCCGACGCGTTCGGCCAGCTCGGCCAGCTTCGCCCTCGCCGCGCGACCGATGCCGTGCAGGTTCTCCGCGCCGAGGAAGACGTTCTCCCCCACGGTCAGGTTGTCGGCCAGCATGAAGTGCTGGTGCACCATCCCGATGCCTGCCTTGATGGCGTCCTGCGGATTGCGCAGTTTCACCGGTTCGCCGTTGATCGCGATGTCGCCCTCGTCCGGCTGCTGCATGCCGTAGAGGATCTTCATCAGGGTCGATTTGCCCGCGCCGTTCTCGCCGCAGACGGCGTGCACCTCGCCCTTGGTGACGGTGAGGTTGACGTCGGAGTTGGCGACGACACCGGGGAACCGCTTCGTGATCCCGGTCAGCTGCACGGCCGGTCCGCCCCGGTCGGGGGCGTCGGTGACCTCGGCCTGGGGAGCGCTCATGGAAAAGCCATCCAGTTCTGGGGGTAAACAGGTGGGGGCTCGGAAGGGTGGGTCACCCTCCCGAGCCCCGCGGTCACGATTGGCCCTCAGCGGGAAAGCGTGCTTCGGGCCCCCGTGTGAAGCTTACTTCTGCGGCTTGTCGGAAACGGTGATCGCCCCGGAGACGATCTGCGCCTTGTAGCCGTCGAGGACGTCCTTGATGTCGTCGATCTTGCCGCCGGAGGTGGCGTAGCCGACGCCGTCGACCTTGAGGTCGAAACGCTTCGGCAGCGACGTCAGGTCACCCTTCGCCAGCGCGCGCAGGTAGTCGAACACCGCCACGTCGACGCGCTTCAGCATCGAGGTGATGATGACGTCCTTCGACGCCTCGACCGTCTTCTGGTTGTACTGGTCGGAGTCGACGCCGATGGCGAGCGCGTTGTTCGACTTCGCGGCCTCGAACACGCCCTTACCGGAGGCGCCGGCGGCGTGGTAGACCACGTCCGCGCCCTTGGCGATTTGGGCGGCGGCCTTCACATTGCCCTTCGCCGGGTCCTGGAACCCGGAGATGTCACCGGCCGGGGTGAGGTACTCGTCCTCGATGACGGCCTTGCTCGAAGCCGCCTTCACGCCCTGGAGGAAGCCGGCCTCGAACTTCTGGATCAGCGGCGTGTTGACGCCACCGACGAAGCCCACGTGGCACTTCTTCGACTTGTAGGCGGCGGCGACACCGGCCAGGAACGAACCCTGCTCCTCGGCGAACACGAGTGAGGTGACGTTCGGGGCCTTGACGGAGTCGTCGTCGACGATCGCGAACTGGGTGTTCGGGTACTTCGGCGCCACCTGGCCGACGGCCTTGGCGTAGGCGAACCCGACCGCGACGATCGCGGTGAAGCCCTGGGCGGCCAGCTGCTCGAGGCGCTGCGACTTGGCGGCCTCGTCCTCGCTGGAGCTCGCCGTGCTTTCGCTCACGGTGGTGAGGCCCATTTCCGACTTCGCCTTGTCGACGCCGGCCGCGGCCGAGTCGTTGAAGGACGCGTCGCCCCGGCCGCCCACGTCGAACGCGAGCGCCACCTTCAGCTTGCTGGCGTCCACCTTCTCACCGGACTGCGCGCTGCTGGTCGAGGCGGCGGCCGCGGCGGGCGGCTTCGGCGCGGTCACGCAGCTGGAGGATTGATCCCCCGAAGCAGTGTTGTTGCTGTTGTTCCCCGCACCCGAATCCTTGGCGCATCCGGCCAGTACCAGAGCACCGGCCATGGCGGCAGCGGCCAGCGCGGTTCCACGCATGCGACGCAACGTGTGTCTCCCTCCCCGCTGATCCAGCGGATGGTCCGAAGAAACGACCCGGCCACGTTGCCGGGTTGACCGAGAGACGGTACCCAACGGCCCCTTGGCGGCCATAGGAAAGGCACGCTACGTGACACAAACGTTTACATCCGGCTCACTTCGGCGACCACGTGATCACACAACGTAACGACGAGCGGACATGGTTTCAGGCGCGCGCCGGACATCCCATGCCCGGCGCGCGCCCATTTTGTTCAATTCATTTATTCACGAGAATGTTTCCGGTGAAACAGATCAACGAACGGCGATAATGGTGAACGTGCCGGAGATGTATCCACTGCTGCGAAGAACGGACTGCTGACCGACGGGCACGGTATTGGACCCTTGCCGCGTGCAGCCACCGGCACTGCAAACGGTCATCACGAAGTAGTACTTGGGCGCGCCGTTCACGTAGTTGCAGGTCGTCCAGGCCGAGTGACCGTCACTGGCGATACCCGTGTTGTAACAGACCGCGTCCGCGTGTGCCACGGACGAACCGAACACGACCATTCCCAGAGATACGAAGACGGCCCCCAGGAAGGATATAATCCTTTTCGTCATGAAATGACCCTAGCGGCGGCCGGAAGCGCCGGACATAGGGCATTCGGGTGACGAGGCGCCGGCCCAAGCCGAATTCGCCCACCCGCGCACTCCCGGATTCGCAAGCGTATCCAAGCCCGCCGGGCCGATACCACCCGGAGTGGGAAATCGGGTTCGCCGGGACCAGCGCCGCCACCTTCCGTGAGCACCGATCGTGCGGGCCGGAGATGTCTGGTCCATCACACAGAGGAACCCGGAGGTGAGCCCACCGTGAGGTGCGGGTCTAGCATCCTTTTCATCCACGCTCGATGACCATGATCTCGGCACCGTCGCC
The DNA here is from genome assembly GCF_046548895.1 of Amycolatopsis sp. cmx-4-54. Lineage (NCBI taxonomy): Bacteria > Bacillati > Actinomycetota > Actinomycetes > Pseudonocardiales > Pseudonocardiaceae > Amycolatopsis > Amycolatopsis sp. cmx-4-54. Next base: position 12,623 of record NZ_JAEBEJ010000027.1, on the reverse strand, counting down.
GGAGCCGTCCCAGGTGGACGTCCCGGCGGCAGGCGCGGAAACCAGCGGTCAGCGGGCCCGAGCCATGACGTTGGAGGCCGTTCACCGATGTCCACCACGGCTACTCATAGCGCCGCCGCCGAGGCGGGTGCGAGCGCCTCCGCGGGTGCCTCACGCCGACAGGGGACCTTCTACCGGGGCGACCCCGGCATGTGGTCCTGGGTGCTGCATCGCATCACCGGCGTAGCCACCTTCTTCTTCCTCTTCGTGCACGTGCTCGACACCGCGCTCGTGCGGGTGTCGCCCGACACGTACAACGAGGTCATCGAGACCTACAAGACCCCGATAGTCAACCTGCTCGAGGTCGGCCTCGTCGGCGCGGTGCTGTTCCACGCGCTCAACGGCATCCGGGTCATGCTGGTCGACTTCTGGGAGAAGGGGCCGAAGTTCCAGAAGCCGATGCTCTGGACGATCCTGGCCATCTGGGTCGTGGTGATGATTCCCGGTGCCTACTTCATGTTGAAGCGCACCATCGAAGTTATGTTCGGGGGGCACTGACCATGGCGACCGAAGTTCTCGCACTCGACAAGCCGCGTTCGCCGAAGCGCCCGGCCGCCCGCCGCAGCAACTTCGAGCTCTACAGCTGGCTGTTCATGCGCATCTCGGGCCTCGCCCTGATCGTGCTGGTGCTCGGCCACCTGTTCATCATGAACATCCTCGACGGTGGCGTGCACCGCATCAACTGGGGCTTCGTCGCCGGCCGCTGGGCCTCGCCGTTCTGGCAGTTCTGGGACCTGTCGATGCTCTGGCTCGCCGAGATCCACGGCGGCAACGGGCTCCGGACGATCATCGACGACTACGCCCGCAAGGACAGCACCCGGTTCTGGCTGAAGATCGTGCTCTACGTCTCGATGGTGCTGATCCTCGCCGTCGGCACGATGGTGATCTTCACCTTCGATCCCGGCATCTCGGCCAACTGACGCCCCACCACAGGTAAGCGGAGTCCTCATGCAGTTCCACAAGTACGACGTGGTGATCGTCGGCGCCGGCGGCGCCGGGATGCGCGCGGCCATCGAATCCGGCCAGCGTGCCCGCACCGCGGTCCTCACCAAGCTCTACCCGACGCGTTCGCACACCGGCGCCGCCCAGGGCGGCATGTGCGCCGCGCTGGCGAACGTCGAAGAGGACAACTGGGAGTGGCACACCTTCGACACGATCAAGGGTGGCGACTACCTGGTCGACCAGGACGCCGCCGAGATCATGGCGAAGGAAGCCATCGACGCGGTCCTCGATCTCGAGAAGATGGGCCTGCCGTTCAACCGGACGCCCGAGGGCAAGATCGACCAGCGCCGCTTCGGCGGGCACACCCGTGACCACGGCAAGGCCGCGGTGCGCCGCGCCTGCTACGCCGCGGACCGCACCGGGCACATGATCCTGCAGACCCTGTACCAGAACTGCGTCAAGCACGGCACCGAGTTCTTCAACGAGTTCTACGTGCTCGACCTGGTGCTGACCCCGGACGAGGACGGCAACCCGACCGCCACCGGCGTCGTCGCCTACGAGCTGGCGACCGGTGAGCTGCACGTCTTCCAGGCGAAGTCGATCGTGTTCGCCACCGGCGGCGCGGGCAAGATCTTCAAGACGACGTCGAACGCGCACACCCTCACCGGTGACGGCCTCGGCATCATCTTCCGCAAGGGCCTGCCGCTGGAGGACATGGAGTTCTTCCAGTTCCACCCGACCGGTCTGGCCGGGCTCGGCATCCTCATCTCCGAGGCCGTGCGCGGCGAGGGCGGCATCCTCCGCAACGCCGACGGCGAGCGGTTCATGGAGCGCTACGCTCCCACCATCAAGGACCTCGCACCGCGCGACATCGTCGCCCGGTCGATGGTGCAGGAAGTGCTGCAGGGCCGGGGTTGCGGGCCCAACAAGGACTACGTCGTCCTCGACGTCACGCATATCCCGGAAGAGACGCTGAACGCGAAACTCCCGGACATCATGGAGTTCTCGCGGACGTACCTCGGCGTCGACCCGGTCACCGAACCGGTGCCGGTGTTCCCGACCTGCCACTACGTGATGGGCGGCATCCCGACCAACATCCACGGCGAGGCGTTGCGGGACAACGAAAACGTCATCCCCGGCCTGTACGCCGCGGGTGAGGTGGCGTGCGTGTCCGTGCACGGCTCGAACCGGCTCGGCACCAACTCGCTGCTCGACATCAACGTGTTCGGCCGCCGCGCCGGCATCGCCGCCGCCGAGTACGCGCTGGCGCACGAGCACGTCGAGCTGCCGGAGAACCCGACTCGCGTGGTGGAAGACCAGCTCGCGCTGCTGCTCTCGGAGCACGGTGACGAGCGCGTCGCCGACATCCGCACCGAACTGCAGCGGACGATGGACTCGCACGCTTCGGTGTACCGCACGGAGGACACGCTCAAGCAGGCGCTGACCGACGTGCAGGCGCTGAAGGAGCGGTACAGCCGGATCACCGTGTCGGACAAGGGGAAGCGGTACAACACCGACGTCCTCGAAGCCGTCGAGCTGGGCTTCCTGCTCGAACTCGCCGAGGTCCTGGTCGTCGGCGCCCTGGCGCGCAAGGAATCCCGCGGCGGGCACGCGCGCGAGGACTACCCGGACCGCGACGACACGAACTTCATGCGGCACACCATGGCCTACAAGCAGGGTTCTGAGCTGTCCGCCGATATCCGACTGGACTACAAGCCGGTGACCTTCACCCGCTACGAACCGATGGAGCGGAAGTACTGATGACCACGGCCACCCCCGAGAAGTCGGAGGCCGTGTCCTCCGACCACACGCCGATCACCGTCACGCTGAAGATCCTCCGGTTCAACCCCGAAGTCGACACCGAGCCGCACTGGGAGTCCTACGACGTCCCGGCGCAGCGCACCGACCGGCTGCTGAACCTGCTCTTCTACGTGAAGGACTACATCGACGGGACGTTCTCGTTCCGGCGCTCGTGCGCGCACGGCGTCTGCGGTTCCGACGCGATGCAGATCAACGGAATCAACCGGCTGGCGTGCAAGGTCCTGATGAAGGACCTGCTGTCGCAGGACGGCAAGAAGACGACCATCACCATCGCGCCGATCAAGGGCCTGACGACGCTCAAGGACCTTTACGTCGACATGGACCCGTTCTTCGAGGCGTACAAGGCCGTGAAGCCGTACCTCATCGCCTACGGGAACGAGCCCACGCGCGAGCGGATCCAGTCGCAGGCCGACCGCGACCGGTTCGACGACACGACCAAGTGCATCCTGTGCGCCTGCTGCACGTCCTCGTGCCCGGTGTACTGGAACGACGGCTCGTACTTCGGCCCGGCGGCGATCGTCAACGCGCACCGGTTCATCTTCGACTCGCGTGACGAAGGCGCCGAAGAGCGGCTCGACATCCTCAACGACTCCGAGGGTGTCTGGCGCTGCCGGACGACGTTCAACTGCACCGATGCCTGCCCGCGCGGCATCCAGGTCACGAAGGCCATTCAGGAGGTTAAGCGCGCCCTGCTCTTCAAGCGCGTCTGACGCTTCTGGCCCGCTTTGCGCCAGCGCAAGTCCGTGAAGGCCTCCTTGAGGGACTCTGGGTCCCTCAAGGAGGCCTTCACGGACTTCTGGGGTAGTTATCCACAAGACCTGGGTTATCCACAGGTTGGCGAAGTGCGCCTGGTGGACTCGGCTCAGGCGGGCTCACGCTGTGGTCATGAACAAACGTGGCAGGTGGGCTGAGCATCCCGAACTGCTCCAGCAACGAAGCCGTCACGGCGTCATCAAGGCCACGACCTTGGAATCACTCGACATGAGCAGCAAGGTCATCTACCGAAGATGCCTGCCCGGCGGTCCCTGGCAACGCCTGCTACCGGGGATAGTTCTCCTGCATTCGGCTACCCCGACAGCCGAAGAACGGGTGATCGGCGCACTGCTGCATGCAGGCCCACGCGCACTCGTGACCGGAGCGGAGGCCTGTCGCCGACACGGGCTTCGCCCTCGCGAGCTACCTCCGGACGACGATGTTCACGTACTCATCCCACACGAACACAAAGTCCGCAGCGCCGAATTCGTGACCGTCGAGCGAACCCATCGCCTGCCGGAACCACGAATCCGCGAAGGTGTTCCCTTGGCTCCGCTGGTTCGTGCGACCACGGACACGTGCCGGCGTCTGCGGACGGTCGAGCCAGTCGGCCGTTTACTCGTGGAGGCGATTCAACGCGGCCGATGTTCCCCCGAAGCCCTTGCCCGCGAGCTGAACACGGGTTCCAAACGAGGCACTGCCATCCCCCGCAGGATTCTCGGCGAGTGGAAGGACCTCTATTCGGTCGCAGAAGCACGAGCCAAGATCCTGAGCCGTAGCCTCACGGTTCAGCCGAGTCACTGGAATCCGGAAATCCGGGACAGTCGCGGTGGCTATATCGGCCGCCCTGATGCCTGGTGGGACGACATAGCGCTCGCATGGGAGATCGATTCGTACGACTTCCACTTCTCCCGCGAGGACTACCGGCGCACCATCGTGCGCAATACGCGCTACGCGACCACTGGGGTCATCGTCGTCCAGACTTTGCCCTCGCGACTGCTGTCCGATCCCGCCGGAGTCCTGGCTGAGCTGGAAGCAGCGCGTCTTGCCGCATCAGCCCGCCCGCGCCCACCCGTCAGCCTGGTCTCCCGTGCCGCTTGAATGTCCGTGAAGGCCTCCTTGAGGGACTCTGGGTCCCTCAAGGAGGCCTTCACGGAACGCAACTACTCGAGGACGCGCGCGAGGTGCGAAGCGTCGGCAGTGCCGGGCAGCCTGTCGAAAGCCTCCGGGTCGATGTACCCGACGGCACCCGTGCTCACGTCCCGCAGCATGTTGTACAGCCCCGCCATCACAGCGCGAGTGAAACGCTCCCGGTGCTGCTGCCCGAGCGTCTGCGTCTGCCCGCGCACCTCGAACAGCACCGTCCCCGTCCCGTTCAACGCGAACGAACACCGCGCCTGCCCCGGCAGATCCCGGTCCGGGGCATGCGGATACCGCGCCCCGACGAAACCGCGCGCCGTCATCCCGTTGAACGCGCTGATCGCCAGTTGCCGCGATTCGTCCTTTGTGTACACATCGCGGTACTTCGCGTATTTCTGGCCGGGCTCGAAGAACTTGTCGGGCAGCGGCGGGTAGTCGATGCCGACGTCGAGCAGCCGGTTGCTGCCGTCTTGCCGGACGCAGGCGCCTTGATGGTGCAGATCGACGTAGACGTCGGGCACCTTCCCTCGCGAAGCGGTCAGCTCCAGGTACACCGAACGCAGCGCCCGCGCCTCGGGTGTGATGAACCATCCCGGCTGGTCCGGCGCGCCGGGGAAGTCCTCCGCGCGCGGGACGTAGGCCAGGTCCGGATTGAAGTCGCGGTTGACGTCGAATCCCGGCCGTTTGCGGTAGTCGTCGCCTTGGAGGACGTCGCTGAGGTAGTTCCAAGCGGGCGGCCGGTCCTTCAGCTGGGGGAACTTCCGTTGCACCTCGGCCCACGACAGGTCGTTGCCGCGCCGGTCGAGTTCGGCGCCGTCCGGGTTCAGTTTCGGCACCGCGACGAAGGTGATGGTCTTCCGCAGCCGCTCGGCGTCCCGCGACTCCGACGTGCCGAGGTAGTCGAGGATGCGGAGCAGCGCGTCGGTGCCGGTCTTCTCGTTCCCGTGGATCTCGCTGGAGACCACGAAGACCTTCGGGCCGGTCCCGACGGTCGCCTGGTGGATCACCCGGCCGCGGTTCGACCGCCCGGCTTCCTTGACCGCCACCCGCCCTCGGCTCACCCGTTCGAGTCGACCGAGCTCCCGCACCATCTCGCGATAGTCGGTGAACTCGTTGATGGGCAGCTCCCGCGGCTCCTCGCTACAGGGCGCCACCGGCGCCGCCACCGCCGTGGGCGTGCTGACGAGCGGGAGCATCGCCAGCCCCACCACCACAGGAACCAACCGACCGGACAACGACATCGTGAACTCCCCACTGTCGAAGGTGCTCACAACGTAGCGAGGACACCGTCGAAAGGGCCAGGAAAACGAAACCGGGGCCGATCCACGATGGTGGACCGGCCCCGGAGATCGCGCGAAACTACTTCACCGCGTCCAGAGCGTTGACGCGGCCGTGGCCGTAGTACGAGTTGTCCTTCGCCGGACCTTCACACACCGGCGCCGCGGTGCCGCACGGAACCGCGTCCGCCTGGTGCTCCAGCAGCCACCTCAGCGCCGCGGGCGGAGCGTGCTTGAACCGGGACGCCAGCAGCGCGGCGACGCCGGCGACGTGCGGAGACGCCATCGAGGTGCCGCACTTGGCCCCGTAGCCGCCGTTGAAGATGGTCGACAGCGGGCAGCCGACGCCCTGGCCGGTGGGCGGCAGCTGGGCGCGGTCGCCACCGGGGGCGGTGACCGAAACGTCATCACCGTAGTTGCTGTACGACGACTTCGTGCCCGCGTAGCCGATGGCCGAGACGTTGACGACGCCGTCGATGGCCTTGGGCAGGATGCCGCAGCTCTCGTCGACCGGGTGGGGGCGGTTCGGGTCGGTGGTCTGCTCGTCCGGGTCGAAACCGCTGTTGCCGGCGGCGGCGACGTTCAGCACGCCACGGCCGGTCGAGTAGGTCACCGCACGGCGGACGGCCTCGTACGCGGCCGCGTCGCCCGGTTCCTTCGAGCAGTAGAACATGCCGGGGTCGATGTAGTAGCTGTTGTTCGTGACCGGGAAGCGGTGCTTCGCCGCCCACATGAAGCCGCACACCGCGGCCTCGGGGAGGATCAGGCCGTCGTCGTTCACGACCTTCACCGACGCCAGCCTGACGCCGGGGGCGATACCGGTGAAGCCGCGCGCGGCGTCCTTGCCCGCGATGGTGCCGGCGACGTGCGTGCCGTGGTCGGAGTTCGTGGGTGCCCAGGCGGCGGGGGTGGTGTCGGGCGCGCCGCTGTTGCAGCCTGCCGACACCTTCGGGTCAAGGGCCGCCTTCAGCGCGGGGTGGGTGGGCTCGATGCCCGAGTCCAGCACGCCGACGGTCACCGAGCGGCTGCCACCGGAGATCTTGTTCGCCTCGGGAGCCTGGATCGCCCGCATGTCCCACTGCTGGGCCGACAGGTCCTCTTCGACGGCGACGCTGGTGGTCTCTTCGTTCTCCTTGGTGTCGACCACGGCGGAGCGGGTCGAACGGGTGGAGGCCGCCGGCGGGAACGCGACGTCACGGCCGCCCGAGTAGGCGCGGAAGACGCCGATCTTCGCCTGGAAGTCGGCGTTGCGCGAGGTCGCCACCGCGACCCCGATCTCCGGGTAGTACGCGACCTTCTCGCCGCACTTGGCGCGCAGCTCGTTGTCGACCTTGCGCTCCGGCGTACGCGGGTTGTAGAGCACCACGTAGTTGAACGGGGCGCTCGCGGTGTCGCACTCGGGCGCGGGCGCGGCGCTCGCCGCCGGGGCCGCGAACACACTTCCCGCCGCCGCCGCGACGAGCGCGGGGACGAGCAGGCGTCTGATCCGGGACATTCCACCTCCATGATTCGGTGGAGTGAACGTATGGGAGCCGCAGCCCGGCCACCACCGTCAAAAGGACGACAAACCTGATCAGGCGTCAGCCTTTTCCGCATCCCGTGACTTGGCGCCACGAAGCGTGCGCAGACCGATGAGCCCGATGATGGTGCCGAGCACGAACGAGACGACCGTCAGCACCGCGTGCACGATGAAGTAGGCGGTGGGCGAGCCGTCCGCGGCCCAGGCGCGGTCACTGTCCCAGAGGTTCTTGGCGAACGTGATCCAGATGATCCACGACCACACGCCGAAACCCAGCAGGAACATCGAAGTACCTCGCGAAATGCGCATGCCCCTGAGTATGCAGCGAGCCCGGCGACGCTACATTGCTCGGGTGCACAGCGCTATCTCCCGGTCGCTCCTGGTCCTCGTTTCCGGTGTGCTCGCCCTCGCGGTGACGCCGGTGGCCACAGCCGCCCCGAAGCCACCAGCCCAGGCACAGCCGTGCGCGAACAAGGTGACGCCTCCCCCGCCCGTCGACACCTCCGAGAAACCGCGCCCCGGCGAGGCCGCTCCGGCGCCGCTGCCCGTGCCGCCGGTTCCGGTGGGCGGCGACCGGATGGCCGAATGCGGGCTCGTGCTCCCGAAGCGCGCGCTGAACCCGCCCGAGGGGAACACCTCCGCGTCGTGGGTGCTGCAGGATCTCGAAACCGGTGACGTCATCGCGGCGAAGGATCCCCACGCCCGTCAGCGGCCGGCGTCGCTGATCAAGGTCCTGCTCGGCCTGGTCGTGGTCACCGAACTCCCGCCCGCCAAGATCGTCGTGCCGACCAAGGAGGACGCCGAGCAGGAGTGCACCTGCATGGGCATCGCCGCGGGCGGTCAGTACACAGTGGACCAGCTGCTGCACGGACTGCTGATGCACTCGGGCAACGACGCCGCGCACGCGCTCTCCACCGTGCTCGGCGGCCTGGACGCGACGCTCGCGAAGATGAACGCGCTGGCCACCCGTATCGGCGCCACGGACACCCGGGCCGCGACACCGTCCGGGCTCGACGGCCCCGGTATGTCGACCTCGGCCTACGACATGAGCCTGATCTTCCACCACGCGATGAAGAACCCCGAATTCGCCAAGGTGGTCAAGACCAAGAGTTTCGAAGTCCCGGCCACCGCGGGAAAGCCGGTCGTCACGATCTACAACGACAACAAGCTCCTCGGCAGCTATCCCGGGTTCACCGGCGGGAAGACCGGCTTCACCGACGACGCGCGCCACACCTACGCCGGCAGCGCGGTCCAGAACGGTCACCGGGTCGGAGTCGTGATGCTGCGCGCCGAGCAGCGCCCGACCCGGGTCACCGAGCAAGCCGCGAAACTCCTCGATTACGGTATCGCGCTGCGCGAGTCCAAGGCCGAATCGGTGGGGCGCATCGAATACCGTTCACCGGAAACGGTGACCGCGGAACCGGCCAACGCCGCGCCGAACGCCGACAGCGCGTCGAACAGCGGAGCCGCGGCCGCGGCCGAAGACCCGTTCGGCGTGACGGGCTGGATCATCACGCTGGTCGTCTTCCTGATCATCGTGGCGTCGTTCGTCATCGGCCATCAGCGCAAGAAGGCCATGGCCGGCGAATAACGTCAGGACTTGCGGCGGCCAAGCCAGCCCAGCAGCGCGCCGGTCGCGAAAGCCCCGCCGACGGCGCCGAGCCCCGGCCCCTGCTGAACGGTCACCCGAGGGTGGATCAGCACCGGGGCAGGCGGCTCGATGACCGTCTTCAGGTTCTCCTTCGCCGTCGCCGTCCACGCGGTGACGAACAGCAGGAACCGCGAAACGAGGTTCGCGAACACGAGCAGGCCGATCACCGGGCCGAACAACGTGAACGCCGGTGATTTCGTGACACTGCCGAGGTAAAGGGTCGCGGCCTGCTGGAGCACGATGAACCCGACCGCGGCGAAGATCGCGCCCTTGATCGCGCTGCGCAGCGCGACGTGCTCACGAGGCAGCCTCGCGATGACCCACAGGAAGACCAGGGTGTTCGCGAGCAGGCCGAGCACGATCGTCGCGACCTTCAACAGGAACACGGCCCAGCCCTGGTTCTCGAGACCGACCAGTTCGAGCAGGAACCGCCCGACCCCGCTGCCCGCGGCGGTGAGGCCGAACGAGACCACCAGCGCGACGCCGAGCCCGACGAGGGACAGCAGGTCCTTGATCGTCGTCGACACCAACGGCAACTGCTGCTTTTCCTGGCCCCACTGGGCGGTCAGCGCGTCACGCAGGTTCGTCATCCAGCCGACGCCCGAATACAGCGCCAGCAGCAGGCCGAACACCCCGATCCCGCCGCCGGAGTCGAGCGCCGCCTTGATGATGCTGCCGACGAGATCGCTCAGCCCTTCCGGGACCGACTTCTTGATGCCGTCGACGAGCTGGTTCGTCACCACCTGGTCGCCGGCGAGCACGATCTTGAGGATCGCGAAGGCGACCATCAGGATCGGGATCACCGAAAGCACGCTGAAGTAGGTGATGGCGGCGGCATAGTGATTGCCGTAGCGCTCGGTGAAGGCGTCGTTCGCCCGGATGAGGTGATCGAGCCAGCCGTACTTCCGCCTCAGGCGCGGTAACAGCTTGTCCTGTTCCGGCTTCGCGCCGTCATCATTCGCCACCGTCAAACGCTAACCACACGGCGACGACATCGCAGCGCGAATCAGCCCGCCGGGGGAAGGAACCCGATGTTCTCGTAGACGTTCCGCAACGTCACCGAAGCGACTTCCCTGGCCCGTTCCGCACCGAGCGCCAAGGCCTTGTCGAGCTCGGCGACGTCGTCCAGATAGGACTGGACGCGCTCCTGCACCGGCGTGACCCAGTCGACGAACGCCTCCGCGACGCCCTTCTTCAGGTCGCCGTAACCCTTGCCCTCGTACGAGTTCTCGAGTTCGGCGACCGGCTGGCCCGTCAGCGCCGAGAGGATCGTCAGCAGGTTCGAGACGCCCGGTTTGTTCTCGGTGTCGAAGACGATCTCGCGGCCGGTGTCCGTGACCGCCGAGCGCACCTTCTTCGCCGACTTCTTCGGGTCTTCGAGCAGTTCGATGAGGCCGTTGCCGGTCGACGAGGACTTGCTCATCTTCGCGGTCGGGTCCTGCAGGTCGTAGATCTTCGCCGTGTCCTTGACGATATGCGGCTCCGGCACGGTGAACGTCTTGCCGTAGCGGTTGTTGAACCGCTGCGCGAGGTTGCGCGTCAGCTCCAGGTGCTGCCGCTGGTCCTCGCCGACGGGGACCTCGTTCGCCTGGTACAGCAGGATGTCGGCGGCCTGCAGGACCGGGTACGTGAACAGGCCGACGCTGGCGCGATCGGCGCCCTGCTTCGCGGCCTTGTCCTTGAACTGCGTCATCCGGCTCGCTTCGCCGAAGCCGGTCTGGCACTCCAGCACCCAGCCCAGCTGGGCGTGCTCGGGCACCTGGCTCTGGACGAACAGCGCGCTGCGGGCCGGATCGACCCCGAGCGCGAGCAGCTGCGCGGCCGAGCGGCGCGTGCGATCCCGCAGCACCTTCGGATCCTGCTCGACGGTGATCGCGTGCAGGTCGACGACCATGTAGAAGGTGTCGTGGGTGTCCTGCAGCCGCACCCACTGCCGCAGCGCGCCCAGGTAGTTGCCGAGGTGGAACGAGTCGGCGGTCGGCTGGATCCCGGAGAGCACGCGCGGGCGCTTCTGTTCGTCGGACACGCCCGGATTCTCTCAGGCCACGCCACGGCGGGTCACCCGGCCTCGCCCCGGCCGAACGGTCTAAACGGTTAAACGCCACATACTTCCGACGGTTCTGGCCAGGGTGCCCGATTCCTAGCGTTCATGGCACCGGATCTTCCGGCCACACCGAAGGAGAACCCAGATGAAGGCACGATCCCTACTGATGGGCTTGGCCATGGCGGCCGCGGCCGTCTTCTCGCTTTCCGGCGTCGCGGCGGCGGCCGAGCCCACCGGAGGCGTCCAGCCGAACATCGTCGGCGGCGGCAACGCGACTCAGGTCTACTCGTTCATGGTGTCCCAGCAGTCGAGCTCCGGCGGCCACCAGTGTGGTGGCTCACTGATCAGCTCGACCTGGGTGGTCACCGCGGCGCACTGCGGCACGCCGTACCAGGTGCGCGTCGGCACCACGAACCGCACCAGCGGCGGCACCGTCGCCCGCGTGGCGCAGCGTATCGCCCACCCGAGCGCCGACCTGGCGCTGCTGCGTCTCTCGACGGCGGTGTCGCAGGCGCCGGTCACGATCGCCGCTTCGTCCGGGGCCGTCGGCACCGCGACGCGGATCATCGGCTGGGGCCAGACCTGCCCCACCCGCGGTGGTTGTGGCGCCCCGATCAACCTCCAGGAGCTGAACACCTCGATCGTCTCCGACAGCCGCTGCCTCGGCATCAACGGTGCCAGCGAGATCTGCACCAACAACCCCAACGGCAACTCGGGTGCCTGCTACGGCGACTCGGGCGGCCCGCAGGTCAAGCAGGTCAACGGTGTCTGGCAGCTGGTCGGCGCGACGAGCCGCGCCGGGAACAACAGCAGCACCTGCGCGACCGGGCCGTCGATCTACGTGGACGTCCCCTACTTCCGCAGCTGGATCCGCACCAACTCCGGCGTCTGATCCGGTTCCCGCGTCGCCCCACCGTCCCCGGGGGCGACGCGGGCCCAGCCGGTTCAGCAACGCACCGTGCGGAAGTCCGAAAAGCCGCTCCAGCAGCGCGACCGCCTTCAGGGAGTCGCACCGCTCGGGGCGGCTTCTTCCGGTCCGCCAGTAGCTCAGGGTCGCGACACTGACCCGGACGCCCTCCAGGGCGAGCCGGTGCCGGATCCGGTCGAGGCCGAGGCCGCTTTCCGTGATCGCCCGGTCCAGGGCGCGGGGGAAGGGGTCACCGGGCCGGCTGCGACGCCGTGTCACCGTCATGGACCCGAGCGTGGCGATCAACGAGCGGCTAAACAATCCGGGCGGGACTAGGTGTACCTACCCAAAAATCCGCCGACCTGCGTTTAGCCCCCTAATCGTGATCCGCCCCAGCCCAGGGCACCGACCTGCGTTTCGCGGGCTAATCGCGATCCGCCAGGCCCAAGACACCGACCTGCGTTTCGCGGGCTAATCGCGATCCGCCAGGCCCAAGACACCGACCTGCGTTTCGCGGGCTAATCGCGATC
>NZ_JAEBEJ010000026.1:0-30591 GCF_046548895.1 Amycolatopsis sp. cmx-4-54 | reverse complement strand
GTTGCGAAAGCCACTTTCGCAACCTTCAACGTTGCGAAAGTGGCTTTCGCAACGCGATTGCGGGGCCATTTAGGTCACGTTCCGACCTGAATGGCCCCTACGGTCGCCTCATGACCGACATCGAGCAGTTCCGCATCGACATCCCGCAGTCCGATCTGGACGACCTGACCGACCGGCTGGCCCGCACCCGCTGGCCGTCGGCGCTGCCCGGTGCCGAGTGGAGCAGGGGCGTCCCGGTCGCGTACCTCAAGGACCTGGCCGAATACTGGCGAGACGGCTACGACTGGCGCGCGTACGAGAAGCGCCTCAACGACTTTCCGCAGTACACCACCGATATCGACGGTCAGCGGGTGCACTTCCTGCACGTCCGTTCGCCGGAGCCGGACGCGATCCCGCTGATCATGACGCACAGCTGGCCGAATTCGATCGCCGAGTTCCTGAACGTCCTGGGACCGCTCACCGACCCGCGGGCCCACGGTCTCGATCCGTCGCGTGCCTTCCACGTCGTCGCGCCGTCACTGCCGGGCTTCGGCTTCTCCCCGTTCCCCGAGCCTGCCGACGAGCGGCCGTGGGATATCGCGCGGGTGGCGCGGACCTGGGCGGAGCTGATGAGCCGTCTCGGTTACGAACGCTATGGCGCGCACGGGAACGACGCCGGAGCGTTGGTGACACCCTGCCTCGCGGTGCACGCGCCCGAGCACGTCATCGGCTCGCACATCACGTCCGGGCTCGGGGTGCCGACCGGTGATCCGGCCGAGTTCGAGGGGCTCACCGACCAGGATCAGGCGGATCTCGCGGGTCTGTTGGAGCGCTTCGAGGGCGGCAGCGGATACGCGCCGTACCTGACGAACAGGCCGCAGACGCTCAGTTTCGGCTTTCTCGATTCGCCGGTCGCGCAGCTGGCGTACCTGGTCGAGCGGTTCAAGGAGTTCGACGGCTGGCCCGAAGGCGCGGCGCCCGCCGAGCCGATCGACCGCGACCAGCTGCTCACCAACGCGACCCTGTACTGGCTGACCGGGACCGGCGGCACCTCGCTGTGGCCGTACTACGAGGGAGCGGCCGCGATGCCGATCGACCAGACCGCGGTGCCGACCGGCGTGTCCCACGGCGGGCCGTCCGCGCTGCGCACGATCGCCTCCCGCAAGAACGACATCGTGCGCTGGGCGGATCACGAGAGCCCCAGCCATATGGTCGCGATGGCCGTCCCGGACGACGTGGTGACCGAGCTCCGGGAATTCTTCGGGAATCTCGTGAAGTGATGTCGAGCGGTGGTCGTCGGCTCCGACCCAGGGACGAAGCTAGAGTCAAGCGACCCCTGTGGAGGATTTTGATGACCACCTCGTTCGAGACCGTGACCTCGGCCGACGGCACCCCGATCGCCTTCGATCGCATCGGGGCTGGCACCCCGGTGATCCTGGTCGGCGGCGCGTTCAACGACCGGACGACCGTCGCCGGCCTGGGCGCGACGCTGGCCCCGGACTTCACCGCGATCGCCTACGACCGGCGAGGGCGGGGTGACAGCGGCGCGGGCGCGGTCTATTCGGTGGAGCGCGAGGTCGAGGACCTCGCCGCGCTGATCGAGCACGTGGGTGGTTCGGCGGCGGTGTTCGGGCACTCGTCGGGCGCGGTGCTGGGGTTGGAGGCGGCCGCGAGAGGCGTCGCCATGACCAGCCTCGCCGTGTACGAGCCGCCGTACGTCGTCGACGACAGCCGTACGCGGCCCGCGGCCGACCTTTTCGACCGTGTCCGGGCCCTGATCGCCGACGGTGACCGCGACGGTGCGGCCGAGCTCTTCCTGGTCGAGGGGACGGCCACCCCGGCCGAGGTGGTGAAGGGCATGCGGGACGACGCGATCTGGGCGTGGTTCACCGGTCTCGCCCACACCTTGCCCTACGACCTCGCGCTCTGTGGTCCCGGCAACGTGCTGCCCGCGGAGCGGCTGGCCAAGATCGCGGTGCCCACGCTCGTCATCGACGGCGGGGAGAGCGACGTCTGGATGCGGGCAGGCACCCGCGCGGTCGCCGACACGGTCCCCGGCGCGCGCTACGCCACGGTCGAGGGGCAGGACCACGGCGTCCTCCACCAGCCGGACACCTTGCGCGACCTGCTCGCCGGGTTCCTCAGGTGACGACCTTCAGCGGTTCGGGGGACAGGCCCATCGCCGCGTAGTGGTCTCGTGCGGCGCGGGTCTGCCCCAACCCGGCCAACGCGCGGGCTTCCTGCAGCCGGTAGCCGATCCGCCTCGCCGTTTCCAGCGCGAGCCGGTGCTGACGCAGGCCCGTCGTCGTTTCGCCGAGCGCGAGGCAGGCGGTGCCCAGGCTGTTCGCCGCCATGGCCAGCAACAGCGGATGGTTGAGCCGGGTGAGGATCGCGCAAGCACGTTCGGCCTGCTCGCGTGCGTCGCCCGGCCGGTGGGCGAGCAGCAGGGCGTCGGCGAGGTCGATCCGGCTCCACGCCTCGCCGAACAGATAGCCGATGTCCCGCGCGGCGACGATCGAACGCTCGATGGTCTCGAAGGCTTCGTCGAAATGGCCGAGCCGGGCGAGGACGAGGCCGAGCTGGGCGGAACTCAGGATCGTGCCGCGGTCGTCTTCGCGCAGCGCCACCGACCGCCTGGCCGAGGCCAGCGCGTCGTCCAGGTCGCCGAGGACCTCTTGGGCGTTGCTGAGGTTGGTCCACAGCGTCGCGGCGGCGTCGGTGCTCCCGTCCGAGACGGCCAGGCCGTCCCGATAGAACCGGATCGCTTCGGTGTAGTGGCCGAGCATGCTGTGCAGGGCGCCCGCCCGGGACAGCGCGATCGCTTCGGCCGCGCGATCGCCGGATCTCCGGACGACGTCGAGCCGCTCCATAGCGCAGTCCATCCCCTCGGAGAGCCGCCCGTTCTCCCAGAACGCCAGGGTGAGGCCCGCCAGGCTCAGCTGGATCGCGTGCGGATCCCCGATCCGGCGGGCGGCGGCGATCCCGGTCCGCGCAACGGCGAGCAACTCGTCGAGGTACCCGCCTTCCCGAAGGTGTTCCGTGGTGTCTTCGGCGATCCGCCAGGCGTACTCGTCGAGACCGGCGTCGAGCGCGTGACGCGTCACCGCGACCAGGTTCGCCCGCTCCTCGCGGTACCAGCCCGGGCCGCCGCCGTCGCGGTAGTGATCGAGCAGCCTGGTCATCGCCGGACCCGATTCCTCGTCGCGCGCGACGCTGCGGGCGTGCTCGGCGATCAGGTCGTGGAACGCATAGCGGCCCAGCGCCGGCTGCCTGAGCAAGTGGGCGTCGAGCAGGTCCTCCAGCAGCCGTTCGGCCTCGTGTTCGCCGGTGCCCGCCAGCGCGGCCGCCGTGGGTACGCCGATGTCGGTGCCGGGATTCCGCCCCAGCAAACGGAACATGCGCTGCCGGGCGGCGTCGAGCTCCCGATAGGACAGTGCGAAGGCCGCGGCCACGTCGCGTCCGGCGACCTTCAGCTCGGCCAGCCTGTCGTGTTCGGAACCCAGCCGCTCGGCCAGGTTCTCCACGGTCCACTGTGGACGATTCTGCAAGCGGGCCGCCGCGATCCGGATCGCCAGGGGCAGATTCCCGCACAACGCCGCCACGCCCGAGTCGGGTCTTCCGCTCGCCGCCGCGAACAGGGCGCCCGCCTGTTCGTCCGGCAGGACTTCGAGACTGATCGACGCGGCACCATCGACCGCGGCCAGGCGGCTCCTGCCGGTGACCACGAGCGCGACTGTTGCGGAACCCGGCAGCAACGGCTTCAGCTGTTCGGCGCTCGCGGCGTTGTCGAGCACCACGAGCAGTGACCGGCCCGCCGTCCTGGCGCGCCAGAGTCCGGCCCGCCGGTCCGCGCCGCGGGGGAGCCTGCTCGCCGGGATGTCCAGCTGGCCGAGCAGCGCTTCGAGCGCGGCCTCGGGTGAGAGTGGTTCTCGGGCGGGGGAATGCCCGTGCAGATCCACGAACAGCTGCCCGTCGGGGAAATCGGCGGCGAGCCGGTGCGCGGCGTGAACGGCGAGCGAGGTCTTGCCGACCCCGGCCATCCCGTCGACGGTGACCGGACGGCCGAGCCGGACGGCGTCGAGCAGAAGGCCGATCTCAGCTTCCCTGCCGGTGAAATCCGGGACGTCGTAAGGAAGGAAACAGCGGGTCTTGCCGTATTCCGGCTCGTCGCGGAGGATCCGCTCGTAGCGTTCGCGCAACTTCGGCCCGGGTTCGATCCCGAGTTCCTCCACCAGCCGCGTCCGCGCCTTCCGGTAGACGTTCAGCGCGTCGGCCTGCCTGCCCTGCTGGTGCAGCGCGCGCATGAGCAACCCCGCGAACGGCTCACGAAGCGGGTGTTCGGCGACCAGTGCCGTCAGTTCCGCGACGGTGTCCTCCCCGGCGGAGATCTCCTCGTCGAGGCAACGCTCCACAACGGACAGACGGCGCTCGTCGAGTTCTTCGGCCTCACCCACGAAGCGTCATACTGTCCACACCGGACAGAGCAGGTCCGTGCCAGCACGCGAGTGCTTCGCGGAATTCGCCACGCGAAACGTGCTCCTCGAACGAGCGCAGATCGAAAGCGCGTGGGCGCAGGACGAAGCCGGGCCCTTCGGCGGTCAGGATGTCGTCCGAAGCGCCCTCGGCGATGAGAGTGCGTTTCAGCGCGGTGGTGAGATTGCGAATCTGCCGGATGGCGGTGGCGGGCGGGTCCTCGTCCCAGACGACGTCCACCAGCCGCGAGACCGAGACGACGCGATCGGCGCCGAGCAGCAGTGCGGCCAGGATCCGTTCTTGCCGTGAACCCGCCAGCTTCAGCGCCCGCGCGCCGCTGCGGCACTGCACCGGGCCCAGTATCCGAAACTCCATCGCACCCCCTCCCGCGAGGTTAACCGGCCGCCCGCCCGAGTCGGTGCGGAAGTGATGCAGCCGTGATGCGCCGTCCGGCGAACCTGCTGAGGACGGAATACGGGACGTGATGAGGAGAACCCCATGCGCAAGCGGTATTACGCGGTGTTGGCCGGGCTGGTCGTGGCGGCGGCGGGAATCGGCGTGCCCGCCGCGGCGGCGGCCAGTGATCAGCGGGCGGAGACGGAGCGGCAGGCCTGCCAGCGCGCTTTCGACCGCGCGGTCTGGGAGGACATGGACAGCTTCAACAAACGCGACGAGGCCCGCTACCGGGCGATCATCCACCAGGACATGGTGACCGTCGGGCGCCGGGGCCAGCTGTTCATCGGCTACGACGCCAACGTCGACCCGGTGGTCAACGAGCAGTTCAAGGTGCCGTACGAGTACAGCATGCCGTGGACGGTGACGCACACCGTCGTCGAGGACTGCAAGATGGGTTTCGCGATCCTCGACGCCTACTACAAGGTGCCGTCGCAGAACATCAACCGGCACTACACGATCAGCTTGACGCTGGTGCGTGAGCACGGCAAGTGGCAGGTCATCAAGGACACCGTGACCGACGTGGTGCCCTGAGGCGGCCGGGAGTGGTGATGGCGGTTTCGCGACATCGGCACCGGGCCTGCCTTCGAGTAGACCGCTTCGCCTTGCCGTCATCACCACTCACGAGGGCCAGCCCCTGTGGCTTCCGGTGCTCGCCGGTGCTGGGGTTCCACATCGACCGGCAGGGAACAGCGGGCTGACGGTGAACGGTCGATCACCACGTGTAGAGTTCATGACTCTTCCGAGCGTCCCGATTCCGGAGAGGGTTCTGTGAGAATGCCGCTCGAACCGGCCACGGCGGTACCTGCGACAGCGCCAAGATCGGTTACGCGACCTTCGCCGCGGACCAGTTCGATACCGGACTGTTCTCCGCGACGGAAATACCGAGGCGCGGCTTTCCCCTTACGTTCTGTCCGGTGCCGGACATTCGTCGGCCTTACCGTAGGGTGACCACCCGATTGGATGATCGGTGAACCGTGAGTACGGTTAGAGAATCGTGGAAGATGTTTCTCCACCACGGAATACGAAAGCGACCCCAGGACCGGCGGACGTGACTGCCCCACTTCCGGACGGCGATGAGTTCCCCGTATCGCCGGACGCCCCGAAGAGAACTTCATCCTCCGCATCCCCGAAGCGGAAGAACACCGCGCCGACCCGCGCCACGCTGGCCCGCAAGTGGGCCTACCTGGTCACCGGTACGGCGTACCTTCCGTATACCCACGCCCAGATCGAAGAGCATTTCGCCGCTCTGCTGGACGAGGTCTTCGCGGCGGTGCTGAGCGAAGACGCCGAGCCGGCGCAGGCCACCGCGGCCGGCGCGCGGCTCGTCGCGCTCAGATGCGTCGGCCCGGACAGCCTCCGCCGCACGATGGACGTGCTCGGCAAAGGGCTCTTGCACGAACCGGAGTTGCGGAGCGTGCAGTCGCTCCCCGAACGGGTGTTGCAGGTGCTCGGCGCGCTCGCGGCCGGTTACGGCGAGGCATTACGCGAGAGCATCCAGACACAGCAAGAGGATCTGAGCCGAACCATGGTCACGCTCGAACGTGAGACCCGGCGTGAACTGGTGCTGTCCCAGGCACGCTTCGAGCAGCTCTTCACCGGTTCGGCCACCGGCGTGGCCGTCACCAGGGTCGACGGCCGCGTCCAGCGGGTGAACCCCGCGTTCGCCGAAATGCTGAACCGGCCCGCCGCGGACCTGGTCGGGTTGAACCTCTACGACCTCGTGCACCCGGACGACGCCGACGGACTGCGCGAGGGTTACCGGCAGCTGCTCGAAGGCGAGAGTCAGCGGCTCGAGCTGTCGCGAAGACTCGTGGCCGAGGACGAGGAACCGACGTGGGCCGGTTTCACCGGCGCCGTCATCCGCGACCCGGCGGGCGAGGCCCAGCAGTTGATCACCCTGGTCGCCGGCGACACGGACGTCTCGCTGCTGCAGCGGCAGCTGAGCCGTCAGGCCCTGCACGACCCGCTGACCGGCCTGCCGAACCGGCAGTGCTTCGGCACCCGCGTGGAACGGGCGTTGCGGCACGCCGACCCGTCGTTCGGGGTCACGGTCTACCACCTCGACCTGGACGGTTTCTCCCTGATCGCGGGCGGGCTCGGCCAGAAACAGAGCGATGACCTGTTGAAGAACGTCGCCGCGAAGCTGCGGACCGTCGTCGGCGGAGAGGACGCGCTCGTCGCCAGGATCGGTGGCGACGAATTCGGCATCCTCATCCAGAACACCGCGGCCAGCCCGGACGTCGCCACCGTCGTCGGCATGATCAACCAGGAGCTCTCCGAGCCGGTCTACCTCGAAAGCGGCAGCGGGGTCGCGGTCTCGGCCTGTATCGGCGTCGTGCACCGGCCACCCAGGGACATCGCGCCGAACGAGCTGCTGCGCGTCTCCGGGATGACACTGCGCCGGGCTCAGGCCAACGGGTACCGCCAGTGGGCGCTGTCGGACTCCGCGCTCGACACCAGGGAACGGCACGAGTTCGGCCTGGCCGTCTCCATGGCGGGTGCTTGGGAGACCGGCCAGATCGAGGTCGGCTTCCGGCCGCTGACGTGGCTGGCGGACAGCAGGCCGGCGGGTATCGAGGCGCGGCTCGCGTGGAACCACCCGCGGCACGGCCGGATCGGTCACGACACCTGCGTCCGCTTCGCCGATGAGACCGGTCTCATCGTGCCGCTGGGCGAATGGCTCATCCGCACCGCCTGCGAGGAGTCGGACGATCGGCTCCCGATGGTCGTGGGTCTGACCCCGCACCAGGTCGCGGATCCCGATCTCGTCGGCTCGGTGCGGACCATCCTCGCCTCGACCGGACTCGGGCCGTCACGACTGCGGCTGGGCTTCCCCGCCGGGGCCGTGCTCGCCGAACTCGGCGAGACCGTCGACAACCTGCATCTCCTCGCCGAGATCGGGGTGGACGCGGAACTGCAGGACTTCGGCGCGGCCGGTGACGTCGTCTGTCTCGTTGACGTGCCCGTGCGGACGGTCCGGATCGCGCCCCGGCTGGCGGAGCGGCGGACGGAACCGCTGGCGGAGCATGCGCTGCGGAACCTCATCGACACCGCGACCATGGCGGGCGCGACGGTGATCGCGGACGGGATCGACTCGACCGGTGACGCCGGATGGTGGCAGACCGCCGGGGCCCACATCGGTGCCGGACGGTATTTCGGTTAGGCCGTTCGGCCGAGTTACGGGTTCGGTTAGGCCGTTTGCCGCAGCGGAAGGCGCTAAGTTACCCGAGGGTTGACGTTCGCGGGCGGATTGGGCAACATCCCAGGTCCTCACCCCGCACCTCGGAGGCATGCACATGCAGGTAGGCCCGAGGCGTGCCGGGCGTTTCAACGCGCCCGTGGTCGTCTTGAGCCTGTTGCTGGTGATCGCGCTCGGCGCCTGGTGGGGCGTGGACTATTTGCGGGCCCGGTTGGCGGGCAACGGTTGTGACGCGCTGACGCCGGTCGAGATCACCGCGGCGCCCGACGTGGCACCGGTGCTCACGCGGCTCGCGAAGACCGTGCCGCAGGAAGAATGCTTCAGTGTCAACGTGACCGCGCGCGAGTCGGCCGAAGTCGCCGATCTGCTCGGGACCACCGCCTCGGGCGGCCCCGACGTCTGGGTTCCCGAGTCGAGCACGCTGTTGTCGCAGGCGAGGGACGCCGGCGCGTGGAACCTGCCGGAATCCGGTCAGTCGGTGGCGAATTCCCCGGTGGTGCTGGGACTTCCCGACGAAATCGCGCGGCGGTTCGGCTGGCCGGGGAAGGCTCCCTCCTGGCAGGAGATCCTCGACGGCTCCCCGGTCGGGATACCGGATCCGGCGCGCGATCCGCTCGGCGTCGCCACCCTGCTCGCCCTGCGGAAGCTGACCGAGAAGGAACCCGATCCGGCCGCGGCCTTCACCGCCGTCATGCGAAAACTGAACCCCGCGTCGGGGCAGGCCCCGGCGACCGAACAAGCGGTACTCGCGCGGAATCTGGTGGCCGCGTACCCCGGTGTCCCGGTGCAAGGGTTCGACTATCCGTATGTCGTGCTGCCCAAGGCATCCGAAGCGTCGAGGGCAGCGGCGGAACGTTTTCTGCGGCTGCTGCTCGATCCGCTCGCCGGGAGCATCTTCGCCGACGAGGGATTCCGGGCACCCACCGGTCAGTTCGCCGTGCCGCGGGCGCGGGACAGCCGGACCGACCCGGCGCCGTACCCGCCGGGGCCGCCGCCGGTCACGGACCTGTACGCCGCGCTGCAGGCCTGGGCGGGGACGAACCTGAGTGCCCGGGTCCAGGTGCTGCTCGACGTCTCCGGCTCGATGGCCGCGGCCGTGCCGGGTACGGGGAAGAGCCGCATGGAGCTCACCCTGCAGGCCGCGACGCAGGGGCTCGGACTCTTCAAACCCTCCACGGAGCTGGGTTTATGGCTGTTTTCGACCAAATTGGACGGTGACAAGGACCATCGGGTCCTGTTGCCGATGAAGACCATCGCCGAGCAGAAGTCGTCGGGCGGGGTCGAGCGGCTGCAAGCCGTGCGGCCGAAAGCCGGTGGCGCGACCGGGCTCTACGATTCGATCCTCGCCGCGTACCAGAACGCCAGGCAGAACTGGAAACCCGGCCGGATCAACCTGGTCGTCGTCCTCACCGACGGGCGCAACGAGGACAGTGAGACGATCGGGCTGCCGCGCTTGCTGGAGGAACTGGGCAAACTCCAGGACCCGAGGAAACCGTTGCCCGTCATCGGGATCGGCATCGGCCCGGATATCGACGCGTCGGAACTTCGGCAGGTTTCCACCGCCACCGGCGGGGATTCGTTCACCACCCCCGATCCGAGGAAGATCTCGGACGTCTTCTACCAGGCGTTGAGCAAGATCATGTGCCAGCCGCCGACCTGCAAGAATTGAGGCGATCTTGGCTCTCCGGGGGAAAAGACTCTCGCCGGTCACATCGGTCGCGTTCGCCGCCGGTGTGCTCCCCTTCGTGCTGCACGCGTGGGCCGCCATGCGCGGCAGTCTCGCGCAAGACGATTTCGTCATCACGTATCACGCCGCGAAGTCGGGCCCGTTCGACTTCGGTTACTTCTTCCAGGATTACCACGGTCATCTCGCGCCGGGCGGTTTCCTGCTCGCCGACGTGCTGACCGCGTGGGCGCCGTTGAACTTCGCCGTGCTGATGGCGCCGGTCCTGATGATGCAGGCGGCGTCCTCCGTGCTGCTGTGGGCGGTGCTGGTGCGCTGTTTCGGGCGCCGGTGGGGGATTCTCGTCCCGTTCGCGATGTTCACGACGTCGACCTTGCTGCTCGTCCCGACGTTGTGGTGGGCGTACGCGATCCAGATCGCGCCCGTGCTGCTGGCCGCCACCGCCGCCCTCCACGCGCACGTACGGTATCTCGCCGACGGCGGGCGCTGGGCGATCGCCACCGTGGCCTGGACCGTGTTCGGGCTGGCCTTCTACGAAAAGGCCGTGTTCATCCCGGTCCTGATCGCCGGGATCACCGTGCTGCTCGGGATTTCCCTGCGCCGCCACCTCGTGCTGATGGGTGTCCTCGCCGCCGTTTTGGCGGGCTACGCCGTCGTTTTCCTGGCCTTGACGACGAGTCAGGTCGGGCAGGGCGGCGGCGCGGTCACCGTCGGCACGGTCGCGGACATGACGGGCCGGATGCTCGGCGACACCCTGATCCCCGGACTCCTGGGTGGGCCATGGTCGGGACCGGGACCCGGCGCGACGTTCGCCGCTTCACCCGTGGCGGTGCGGATTCCGCTGTTGCTCCTGGCCGTCGCGGTGCTGGTCGCCGGGATCCGCGTGGGCGGGCTCCGGGCCAGGAAGGCGTGGCTGCTGCTGGGCTTGGTGTTCGTGGCGGACATCGGGCTTTCGGCGGCCACCCGGCTCACCGAGGTCGGCCCGGAACTGGGCAGCGATCCCCGCTACGTCGCCGATCTGGCGCTCGTCGTCGCGCTGTGTCTCGCTTTCGCCTTTCTGGAACCGAAACCACTCGGCCGGCCTTCGGATACCGTGCCGTCCACGGCGAAACGGCCGATCGCCCTGGCGTTGTGCCTTGCCCTGATCGCGAGTTCGGCCGTGGGGTTCTCCCGGTTGGCGCCCGGACTGCGGTTCGACCACTCCCGGGAGTTCCTCGCCAACGCGCGGGCCTCGATCGACCGGGAACCCGACCTCGTGTTGTTCGACACGGCGGTGCCGAATGACGTCTTGCACGGGTGGTTCGGGGAAAACGCGCGCACGTCGCGAGTGGTGGGCCTGATCCCTGGTTTCCTGTTCGACCAGCCGACGAGCCGGATGTCCCTTTTGGACGATTCGGGTACCGCGCGGACGATCACCGGTGTGGAACCGGTTTCCCGTGGCGTGCCCGGCCCGGTGGCGGGCTGTGGGTACGCCGTCGGGGAACAACTGGTCCGCGTTCCGTTGGACACGCCCGTTCTCGGCCGTCACCTGCTGCGGATCGACTACTTCACCTCGGACGGCGGCGAAGGGTTCGTGGACCGCGACGGCGCCCGTGTGCCGGTGTGGTTCCAGCCCGGCCTGCACACGATGTACCTGCCGATCGAGGGCCTGTTCGACAAGATCGGCTTTCAGCTGTCCGCCAAGGGTGCTCCGGTCTGTCTCGCGAAGGTCGAGGTCGGCAAGCCGCTCACTCAGTAGGGGTCGTACGGGCTGTCGTGGCCGAATACCCTCGCCACGGGAGCCAGCCGGAGCCGCAGCAGGATCTTGATCCCGACGTTGCGCAGGAACCACGGCAGTTGGGCGAGCACGCGGAGCCTGTCCTTGACCGACGGCGGGGAGAGCCGGAACCGGGCCAGCGACGTCGCGCGGTCGAGGTAGGTGTAGCGCCGTCCGAAGAGGACTTTCGCGATCGTGCCGAGGGTGACGCCGATCGACGAAAAGCAGTCGTGGACCAGGATTTCCCGGCCGGCGGTCAGGTTGGCCGACCAGCGCAGGTCGTCGGTGTAGGTCCAGTAATCGTGTTTGCCGTCGATGTAGAGCAGCTGGATCGGACGGTCCCAGCCCGGGCGGAGCTTCGTGCTGTACTCCGCCACCAATTCCACGACGTCCTCGACGCCCGCCTTCCGCAGGTTCGCCTCGAACCGTTGGCGTGTCGGCGATCCACCGAACAGGCGACCATCGACGAACGGGTCGACGGCGACCACCCGCGCGCCGACCGTACGGGCGGCGCTGGCGAGCACGATCGTCGAACGGCCCTGGTGGCTGCCGATTTCGACCACGAGGTCACCCTTGTCCAGCCGGCACGCCGCGTTCCACAGGGCAAGGCCCTGCTCCCGCGTCATCCAGCCCTTGACGGGTTCGGCGAGCGACCACGCTTCTTCGAAACCGTCTGTCATAGGGCGCATAGTAGCCACGTTTCCGCCTAGTATCTACCGGATGGTAACCCCCGGGGCACTCGTGAAACGGCCGAGCACGTGGATCGTGCTGGCGCTCACCGTGCTGTCCTTTGCGCAGCGTCCCGGTAGGACCACCTTCGACACGAAACTCGATCTCGCCGTGGATCCGCTCGCCTTCCTCGGCAGGGCGCTGCACCTGTGGAATCCCCAGGCGACGGCGGGGGAGTTGCAGAACCAGGCGTACGGCTATCTGTTCCCGATGGGGCCGTTCTTCGCGCTGTGCCAGGCAGTCGGGATACCGGTGTGGATCGCGCAGCGGTTGTGGTGCGCGATCCTGCTTTCGGTCGCGTTCGGCGGCGCGCTCCTCGTCGCCCGCGCGCTGAAAATAGGAAACGAACGGACTCGGCTGATCGGCGCAGTCGGTTACGCCCTCGCCCCGAGGATGGTCACCGAAATCGGTTCGCTGTCCTCGGAGATGCTGCCGGCCGTCCTGCTGCCTTGGGTGCTGCTGCCGCTGATCCTCGTCGATCGCATCGGCTCGCCGCGCCGGGCCGCCGGGTTGTCCGCGCTCGCCGTGCTGTGCATGGGCGGGATCAACGGCGCGATGGTCGTGATGGCGCTCGTGCTCCCGGGGTTGTGGTTGCTGACCCGGAAATGGCGAAGCACGCATGTCACGCTGGTCATCTGGTGGTTCGTCTTCGTCGTCGGCGTGGTGCTGTGGTGGTTCCTGCCGCTGGTGCTGCTCGGCCAGTACAGTCTGCCGTTCCTCGACTACATCGAATCCGCGACCAACACCACGGCGCCGATGTCGTTGTTCGAGGTGCTGCGCGGCACGAACCAGTGGGTCGCCTACGTCGTGCAGGGCACGCCGTGGTGGCCGTCGGGCTGGGCGCTGATCGACAATCCCGTGCTGATGGCGGCCACCGGGCTGGTGGCCGCGGTGGGGCTGTTCGGCCTCGCGCGGCGTGGCCTGCCTGAACGGCGTTTCCTGGTGCTCGGTGTGCTGACCGGGCTGACGCTGCTGACCGTCGGCTATGTCGGGACGCTCGACAGCCCGCTGGCGGAACCGGTGCGGCAGCTGCTCGACGGCCCGCTCGCGCCGCTGCGGAACGTCCACAAGTTCGAACCGGTGCTGCGGTTGCCGTTGATGCTGGCGTTCGTCCATGGCATCACAAGCCGTGGCAGCACCAGCGCCGCGCTGGCACTACGCCGCCATCTGCGGCCCGCGCTGGGCGCGCTGCTGGTCGTGGCGATGGCCGCGCCGGTCTGGCTGCTGACGTTGCGGCCCGGGCCGGGCTGGGACGAAGTACCGGGATATTGGTACGACGCGATGGGCCACGTCGCCAAGACCGACGCGACCGCACGCACGCTGCTCCTGCCCGCGACCGGATTCGGCGAGTACGACTGGGGCCGCACGGTGGACGAACCGGCGCAGGCCATCGCGGACAGTCCGTGGGCGGTGCGAAATCAGGTCCCGTTGGGCTCGGAAGGCAACACCCGCCTGATGGACTCCGTCGACGCCGCTTTGGCCGACGGCAGGGGAGATCCCGGGCTCGCGGCGCTGCTCGCGCGATCGGGCTACCGGTTCCTGGTGCTGCGCGGCGACATCGACCGCGCGAAGGTCGGCGCGCCCGACTTCACGACGTTGCGCGCCGGGCTGGCCGGGTCACCGGGGATCGAGAAGTCGGCCCAGTTCGGCCCGCTGGAGATCTTCGAGGTGAAACGGCCGGTGCCGCTCGTCACCGCGACGTCCGCGAAGGACGTCCCGACGGTGAGCGGCGGTCCGGAGAACCTGCTGCCGTTGATGAACTCCGGGCAGCTCGACCCCGGCACGCCGACGGTGCTGACCGGGGACGGCGGTTCGCCGACCGGGCCGCGGCTGGTCACCGACGGGCTGCGCCGCGCCGAACGCAACGTCGGCGGCGTGCGGGACAACCTGAGCCAGACCCTGACCGCCGGGGAATCCGCGCGGCAGCAACGAGCCGCGCTGGACGTCTTGCCGTTTCCCGGCGAGCAGCATCAGACCGTGGCCGCCTATCGGGGGATCCGTTCGGTCAACGCGTCGACGGCGGCTTCGTTCGCGGACGCGTTCGGCGGTTCGGATCCGAGCCATCAGCCGTTCGCCGCGCTGGACGGGGATCCGCGCACCGCTTGGCATTCGTCGAGTTTCACCGGTCCGATCGGCGAGTGGCTCGAAGTCGAGCTCGATACGCCGAGGCTGGTGAACTCGGTCGATCTCGCGATGGTCGACGACATCCGCGTCGGCTGGCCGCCGACCCGGATCCGGATCACCACGGACAACGGTTCCGTCGATCACCAGGTCGTCCGGGGTGCGGGGGCGCACCCCTATCCGGCGCCCGCGGGGGTGACGCGCAAGGTGCGGATCACGTTGCTGTCGCTCGTGGTCGGCAGGCAGGACGGCAACGTCGGGATCTCGGAGCTGAAGATCCCCGACGTCGACCCGCAACGAGCGCTCGAAGTCCCCGCCGACCTGGGCCCCGGTTCGGCGCCGGGCTTCGCGTTCACCCGGGGCGCGCAGCCGCGATACGCGTGCGTGCCCGACGGCGGACACGTCCGCTGCGATGCCAACGCGGGTCGCGACGGTGAAGAACCGGACGGGATCCGGCGGCTGTTCTCGACGACGTCGCCGAGCGCCTACGAGTTCGGCGGCACCGTGCTGCCCGCCGGTGGCGGCCGGTTCCCGGTGACCGTGCCCGGCGTGCAGGTGTCGGCGACTTCGCAACTGGGCGGGGATCCCTCGGCGAGCGGATTCGCCGCGGTGGACGGGAATCCCGCGACCACCTGGCTGCCCGACGTCACCGACCTGCGGCCGACGCTGATCCTGGACTGGGCGAAACCCCAGACGGTCTCGGGGATCCGCGTCGCCGCCGAGACGGGCGCGCCCGCGCGGTTGGAACTGACCACACCGACGTCGAGCCGCTCCGTCGAACTCGACACCTCCGGCGCGGCGACGTTCCCGCCCCTGGAAACCTCGCAGCTGAAGATCGCGTTCGCCGGCCTCGACGACGACCAGCGGACGCGGAACTCGCTGGGCATCGGGAGCCTGTCCCTGACCGGCGCCGAACTTCCCACTCCGGCCGCGGAATTCACCCTGCCCTGCGGATCGGGTCCGAACGTCCGCCTGGACGGCTTCGACTACGACACGTCCGTGCGCGGCACCCTCGCCGACTTCGTCGCGCACCGGCCGCTGACGCTCTCCGCGTGCCCCGATTCGGCGGGCGGCGTCGACCTGGCGGTGGGCGGGCACGAGCTGTGGACCGACCGGTCCGAGTCTTTTGTGGTCCAAGATCTCTGGCTCAAGCCTGTCGGGCAAGCTTCTGGAGTCGCCGGATACCGTGCCGTCACGGTGGATTCCTGGGACGCGACGTCCCGCTCGGTCAGCGTCGCAGGCGGCGACGAGTCCATTTTGGCCGTTCCGGAAAACGCGAACGCGGGCTGGACCGCTTCGCTGAACGGGACTCCGCTGGCGAAGACGCGCGTCGACGGCTGGCAGCAGGCGTGGATCCTGCCCGCCGGCTCCGGCGGTGTCGTGCGGCTGGAGTTCACCCCGGACTGGAAGTACCGGTCGGGTCTGCTGATCGGCGCGTTCGCGATCCTGCTGGTGCTGGTCGGCACCCTGTGGCCGGTCCGTCGGCGACGTGTTTCGGTCGAGGCGGGCTCTGGGCGGGTGGTCCCGGTGGTGCTCATCGGACTGCTGGCCGTCCTGGGCGGAATGCTGCCGATCGTGCTGCTGATCGCCGTCCTGCTCGCCCGCCAGTTCAGCGAACGCGCGCCGCGGTACCTCGCTTTCGGCGGCATGGTCGTGGGAACGCTCGTCGCGGTGGTGGGGCGGCTGCTGGGGCACGGTCAGGAGTGGGCCTACGGTCCGGTGACGCAGGCTTCGCTGCTGCTGGCGGCGGCGGCGATGGTGGCGACCTGTGTGCCTTGGTTCGGTGGACGCGAGTCCGAGGGTGACAGAGCGTGAGGGGTGTGTGGAAATAGAGACGTTGAATGTCCCTATTTCCACACACCCCCGCTTCACCGGACCGGTCACGACGTCAAGCCGCGTTTTCTGTCGGTGGGGTGGCTCAAGCTGATCAGGTGCGAAGAGGGGATTGGGCACAGCACCCACTGGTGACGAGCGGCCCGGCCGTGGTCGGGGCCAAGCGGCTCGAAGAGCTCGGTGTGCCCAGGAGAACGATCTGGCGCCGGTGCGAGCCCGGGGGTGTGTGGCGGATGCTGCTGCCCGGAATCGTGCTGCTCGGGAACGGTGAGCCGACCGAAGAACAGCGGATCGAGGCGGGCCTGCTGCACGCGCGTAAAGGGTCGATGCTCACCGGCGTGTCCGCGCTCAGGCGTTACGGCCTGAGAAACTTGCCGGATTTCGGTGACGTGCATGTCCTCGTTCCGGCCGAGCGGGCGATCGCCAGTACCGGGTTCATCCATGTCGAACGGACGCGACGTCTGCCGGCGCCGCGGATCAGAGCCGGTATTCCCACCGCTCCCGTGCCGCGGGCGGTGATCGACGCGGCACGACGAACCCCCGGTCTGGATCCGATCGTGGCGATGATGGCCGAAGCGGTGCAGGAGCGTCATTGCCTGCCCAGGGCACTCGCCGTCGAGATCGACGAGCGGTCTCGATTGGACCCGAGACTGCTACGGGCGCTGGCGCCGATCCAGGGCGGCGCGCAATCTGTCGCCGAGGCCGACGCGTGGAGTCTGTGGGCGCGTTCAGGACTACCGGCGTTCCGCTGGAACGTGAAGGTCTTCGATGCGACTGGCCGGTTCGTCGCGAAGCCGGACGGTTGGTGCGACGAGGTCGGATTCGCCTGGGAAGTCGATTCCCGCGGCTACCACTCCCAGGGCGACCACTTCCGCGCGACCCTCGCGCGAAACGCGCGTTATGCCGCGGCCGGGATCGTCGTACTCCAGACATTGCCGTCCCGTATCCGTACCGAACCGGACGCCGTCCTGGAAGAGCTCAGAGCGGCGTTTCGCAGTGCCCAGCGGCGCCCACGTCCTGACGTGCACATCGGATGAGCCGCTCACCTCCGCCGTGACCGCCACTCCAGCACAGCGCCCGACAGTGCGAGACCACCGGCACAGCAAGCGGCGACGGTCACCACCTGAACAGCCGAAGAGTGCAGCCAAGCGGTCACCAGCACCGTTTCCACCACGACGGTCGTCCACATCAGCACGGTCACCCGCCGGTCGCCGGCGGCGAGACGCGAGAACAGCAGGATCTGCACCAGCGCGAGCATCGAGCCGGCGAGGGCGAACGGCCAGACCGGCATGGTGCTGGCCGCGTAGCCGGAGCCGCCGATGAAGGTGAGCAAGCGCGGGCCGGCGACCACCGAGACGAGGAGCACGACGGCGTCGAGGGCGGCGCAGACGGCCAGGGCGGCGGGCAGGATGCGGCGCCGGTCGTCGCCGTTCGCGAAGCGGGGGAGCACCAGGACACCGACGGCTTGCGGGAGCCAGTAGGCGATCTTCGTGACGATCGCGCCGAGGGCGTACTCACCGGCTTCGGTCGCGGGGAGGGTGTGGCGCGCCAGCACCAGGTCTAGGTTCACCAGCAGGACCAGCGCCAGCATCGCCTGCGCCGCGTGCAGGACTTCGCCCGCGTTCCGGCCCGCCTTCCGGGGGCGCTGCCGTCCACAGAGGATCCAGCCACAGAAGATCACCAGGTACGAGCCGATCGCGGTCCCGGCCAGCGCGCCGGTGGCGTCGCCGCCGATCAGCAGGCCGATCAGCGAGCCGCCGACCTTGCCCGCGCCTTCGAGCGCCATGAGCCCGGCCAGGAGGGCGAAGCGGCCGCTGCCCTGCAGCAGGCCGTGGAAGAGCCCGAGCAGCGTCAGCGGGCCGAGCGTGACGGCGAGCAGGAGTGCGGGCACCACGGAATCCAGGTGCAGCACGAAGACCAGCACCGGCGCCAGGAGCAGGCCGATGGTCGCGACGATGGCACTCGTCGTGAGGCCGAGCGCGAGGAGCGTCCCGCTGTCCTGCAGTTTGCGGGCCACCCGCAGCGCGACGACGGTCTGCAGCCCCATCGCGGGGACGACACCGATCACCAGCACCGCCAGCAACGAGCTCAGCTCACCGAACGCGCTCGGCGCGAGCAGCCGGGCGGCGACGATGCTCAGCACGTAGGCGCCGGCGTTGTTGGCCGCCAGCACGAGGGAAACGAGGATCGCCGCGACACGCTTGTCGGTCCTGGTCGTCTCGACCTCGACGTCTACGCTCAACGGTGCTCCCATTACCGGCGAGTAATCGAGCGACCATAACCGCGATCGCGGCGGAAAGGGAAGAGCAGTTGGACGCACGGCGCGAACGTCTCGCCCTGGCCGCGGTGTCGGCCGGGCTGGCGTCGCTGGTGTTCCTGCCCGTGCTCGGACGCGGTTTCGTCCTGAGTTACGACATGGTGTTCGCCCAGCGTCAGTCGCTGATCCCGGACGCGCTCGGACTCGGTTCCGCCCTGCCGCGATCGGTTCCCGCCGACGCCGTGATCGCGCTCGCGACCGCGATCGTTCCCGGCGACGTCGTGCAGAAAATCGTCTTGCTGCTCTCGCTGTTCCTCGCGGCATACGGCGCAGGGCGGCTGGTCCCGACGGAGCAACTCGGTACGCGGATCGTCGCGGCCACCGGGTACGCGTGGACGGCCTATTTCGCGGAGCGGTTGTTCATCGGGCATTGGCCGCTCCTGCTCACCTACGCGTGCCTCCCGTGGATCGCGCGCGCGGCGCTTTCCTTGCGCCGGAACGAACCGAGGGCGCTCGCGCGGCTGGTGCTCGCCTGCGCCCCCGCCGTACTCACGCCACCCGGCGGTGTCTTGGCCGCGCTCACCGCGATCGTGCTGGCCGGGCCGCGGAAACTGGGCCATACCGTCGGTCTCGCCGTCGTGCTCAACCTGCCGTGGCTCGTCCCGACGTTCCTGCACGACGGCGGCACGCTGTCCGATCCCGCCGGAGTGGCCGCCTTCAGTGCCCGCGCGGAGAGCTGGGGCCCGGCGATCCTGAGCGTGCTCGGGCTCGGTGGAATCTGGAACGGTGACGTCGTACCCGGCAGCCGGGGCGCGCCGATGGCGCCGGTGCTGATCCTCGTCACGGTCGCCGTGGCGCTGGCCGGGCTCCGTCCCCTCGCGCGGAAGTGGGGGACGCCGCCGGCGAGAGCGTTGCTGCTGCTGGGCGTTCTCGGTGTCGTGCTCGCCGCCCTGGCGACACTGCCGTACGGCGAGCCCGTGCTCTCCTGGGCGATGGGGCACGTTCCCGGCGCGGGACTGCTGCGGGACGCGCAGAAATGGGTGGCCTGGTGGGCGCTGCCGGTCGCGCTCGGGTTCGCGCTGGCGGTCGAAGCCGCCGCCGCGCGCCTGCGGACCGGGGCGGCGCGTAGGGCACTCGTCGTGGCCGCCGCGCTCTTTCCCTTGCTCACCATGCCCGATCTCGCCTGGGGCGGCTGGGGAAGGCTCGAAGCGGTGCGCTACCCGGAGGACTGGAACGCCGTCCACCGGGTGCTGGCGGAAGACGACCGGCCCGGTGACGTCGTCGCGCTGCCGCTGTCCACGTTCCGCAGTTTCGCCTGGAACGACCACCGGACACAGCTGGACCCGGCGCCGCGGGCATTGCCCGAGACGGTCCTCGTCGACGACACACTCCGCGTCGGCGGCGAGGAGATCGCGGGCGAGGATTCCAGAATGGACCGTGTCCGCGCCGCGAAGTCGCCGGAAGACCTTTCCGCGGCGGGAATCGGCTGGATCCTGGTCGAACACGGGACGCCGGGGCGGGTCGACCCGCGGTTGCTGACCGGCGCGGAACAGGTGTGGTCCGGTGACTGGCTCACGCTTTACCGTACTCCCGGTGAGCCTGCTGTGACCGGGACGCGCTCATCGATCCCCGTGGTGCTGGCAAACGGAGTAGCGCTGTCATCGATCGCCGCCGCACTGTTGTGCCTCAAGTTACCGGTGCGTACATTGAGCCGACGCAGGAATTCCCTGTCTCGGAAGGAGTAGGTCTTGGGCACCCTCATCGGCGCGGCAGCCGCCGTCATCATCGGGCTCGCGACGGCCGCGGGCGGGAGTTACGCGCTGACGAACACCGCGGATCCGGACGCCGCACCCCAGGTGCAGGCGAAGATCAAGGAGCAGTTCAACCCGAACTCGAGCCCCGAGCACGTCATTTACGGCAACCGCTGAGCCGGTGTCCGAGCTCGCTTCCGACCATGCCGGCCGGGTCGTCGGGCTCTACGGCGATCCCACCGTTTCCTGGAGCATCCTCCTGGAAGCGAGACTGTCTTCGTTGCTGACGCCGGAAAAGGCGCGGATGCGGCTGGCGGTCGCGGTCGAGGAACGGCCGTGGCTCGGCGCCGTTCCCGAAGTCGTGGCCGTTTCCGGCGAAGAACTTTCGGCGATCCGCGATCGTTTCGCCGAGACCTCGTACGAACGTGGCGCGCCGTTGCTCCGGGTCGCGGTCGGCGTCGACGAGCCCGTCGTGCTGATCGCCGCGCATCACGGCGCCCTCGACGGCCTCGGCCTGCTCGCCGTCCTCGGGCTGGCGCTGGACATCCCGATCTCGTCCGCAGCCAAGGGAATCGGCGCACGCACGGCCGACCGCTCCTTTCTCGTGTCCGCCTTCCAGCGTCTCGCTGAAGCGCTTTTCGCACCTCCGGCGAGAATCACCCCGGAACGGGCGGAAAGTCGCCCAGGAGACGTTTTCAGTGCGCGGATTCTCCCTCGCTCGCGGCTCGGTTCCTCGGCCTTCGCGGCGGCCGCCGCCAAGCTGACCGAGACCTGGAACGCCCGGCACGGCGAGGAAGCCGTCAGGGTGGTGGCCGCGGTCGGCGCGTCCTTGCGCAGCGGAGCCGCGCCCGAACCCTTGCACGACAGCGCGTTCTTCCGGTTGCGGCTCGGCGGGAAATCCACGGTCGCCGAAGTGCGCGCGCTGCTGGCCGCGCAACCGCCGGAACCCGATTTCCCCGCCCGCAGCAGCAGGATCGCCCGGCTGGGCACCCGGCTGCTGGCGGGCAGGCTCGGTTCGACCTATCTGGTTTCCAATCTCGGCGTCGTTTCGGCGGCGGACGCGGTCACGTCGATCGCGTTCTATCCCGCCGCCAGCGGCCGCTCAGGCGTGGCGTTCGGCGCGGTGACCGTCGGCGAGACGAGCACCGTCACCGTGCGCGCCCGCCGCAAGGACTTCGACGACGCCGCCACGGCCGACTTGGCCGACGGGCTCGTGAAAGCCCTGCGGTGTCAGTGTCTTTAGGTGAACCCGTCGGTGATTCGGCACAGCGGGTTCACGCTAGGGTCACTTTCCGGACAAAACCTCAGCTCCGCCAACAGGCGTCAGCACCCTGGGATGGGGAACGGCCACCCCGGCCACGTCGCGCACGAGTGATTCGAAGCGGTTCACGCTATGCTCCCAGTCGAACAGGCTCGCCCACGTGATGCCGGCCTTGCCCATTTCCGTCCGCCGTGCCCGGTCGGCGAGCAGGCCGTCGACCTGTGCGGTGAAATCGGCGAAGTCATCGGCCAGCAGGCCGGTCTTGCCCTCCACGATGGATTCGGCCACCCCGCCCGCCGCCCGGTAGGCCACCGAGGGCACGCCGTGCGCGGCGGCCTCCATGATGACGATTCCCCAGCCTTCCTTGACCGACGGGCACAGGTGCAGCCAGGACCGTTCCAGGATCTCGTGCTTCTCGCCCTCGTCCACCCAGCCGTGCAGCCGCACGCGGTCTTCGACGCCTCTGTCGCGGGCGTGCTTGCGCAAGACCTCTTCCCACGGCCCCTGGCCCACGATCTCCAGCTTCAGCGTCGGCCAGCGCCGGGTCAGCTCCGCGACGACGTCGATCGCGTGCTCGATCCGCTTGTGCGGCACCAGCCTGCTGACCGCGACCAGCGTCGGCTCGGTGCCGCGGACGGCCTTGCCGCGCGGGGGCGTGTCCAACCCGTTGGGGACCACGGTGATCCGCGAGCCTTCGACGCCGAGCCCGGCCAGTTCGCCCTTGGTGATCTCGGAAACCGTGACGTAGCGGCAGTGCCGGAACAGCCACGGCGCCAGTCGCGACTCGATCCACCAGCCGACGCGGCCCAGAGTCTCGCCGAGCGCGCTGATCCACTGTTCCTTGTGGACGTGGTGCACCAGCACGAGAACCGGGCAACCGGCGACGAGCCTGGCGAAGAACGGCATCCCGTTCTGGACGTCGACGACGAGGTCGGCGTGCGCCTTCCGGATCGCCCGGAGCGCGTGGAGGTAGACACCGAACTTGTTGCCACGGCGGCGATAACGGACTCCGTCACGCCATTCCCCGGCGTTGGCGCCCGGGTACGCCGCGCACTGGATCTCGACCCGGTATCCCGCCTTGGCGAGTCCTTCGGCCATCCGTTCGACGTACCGCTCGGAGCCGCCGCCCTCCGGATGCCCGGTGTCGCGCCAGTTGACGAGCAGCACACGTGGCCGTTCCATCGTGGTTCTCCCAACCTGTTAGCGACAATGCTAGGTTACCGGTGCGTACACGGTAGATGAATCATTCTCGGAAAGCGATGGTTCGATGGTCGGTAATCGGTCGGTGGCCCCAGTGACGATGCCTCATCGCGCCACTTTGCGCAGATCGGTGACGTTGTTCCGCGCTTTTCTCACCGAACAGACGGATCCGGACGGCTTCTACTCGGTACTCGCCGGCGACTCGGTCCGGCAATTGGCGCAGCACACTCCGTTGAACGGCCGAACCATCGTCGACGTCGGTGGTGGGCCGGGCTATTTCTCCGACGCGTTCCGCGCCGCCGGAGCCACTTATCTCGGCATAGATCCCGACGTCGGAGAGCTGACGGCGCGGGGAGAGGCCGGCGAGAACATGGTCCGCGGCAGCGGGACGAAACTGCCGGTGCGCACCGCGTCCGTGGACGTCTGCTATTCGTCGAACGTCCTCGAACACGTTTCCGAACCGGAGGTCATGCTGGCCGAGATGTGCCGGGTGACCAAACCCGGCGGCACGATTTTCGCCTCGTTCACGCCGTGGTATTCGCCGTGGGGCGGTCACGAGACGGCGCCGTGGCATTTCCTCGGCGGCCACTACGCCCGGCGGCGGTATCTCGAAAAGAACGGCAAGGAGCCGAAGAACAAATTCGGGGAGAGCCTTTTCGCCTTTTCGGCAGGCGCGGCGATCCGGTGGGGGAAGGCCGCGCCGCTCGCCGATCTCCAGGAGGTCTACCCGCGCTACCACCCCTCCTGGGCCCAGTGGATCGCGCACGTTCCGGCGATCCGGGAGATCGCGTCGTGGAATCTGGTGATGGTGCTGCGCAAGCGTCAGTGACGCGAGGGGGCGCGGCGGCGCTTCACCAGCAGGAAGACCCCGAGCGCCAGGAAGGCCGCGCCGCCGATCCCGAGCACGATCGGCCCGGTGCTCCCGATGAAGTCCAGCTTGCCCTTGTTCTCGTCCACCTGCTTGACCATCGTGTCGACGGTCGCGTCGGTGAAGGCCAGCGTGCCGTCGAAGACGACCGTGGGCGTGGGGTTCGCGGCCGACCGCAGTTCCTGGTGCGACCGCTGTTCCTGCTTGACCTGGATCCCCGTCACCGGCTCGATCCAGCTCGTGATGGTGCCCTGGTAGAACTGGCCTGCCTCGACGGAGTCACCGGTGGCGCCGATGAGCGAGCCCGGCACCTTCCTCGTCGAGACCTTAGTGGCGGGGATCTCCTGGACGAATTTGTAGACCTCGACGCCCTTGATGTCCTCGACGCCCTGGAACCGGGCCTGGACGGCGCGGCCGGTGTTGTCGTCGTAGACCTGGTAGTCCTTCTGTTCGGTGCCGAAGGGGAACTTGAAGTTCAGGCCGGGCTGCGGCCGGTACTCCTGGATCTCCTTGGGCTTCTCACCCTCTTTTTCGGGCTTTTCCTTGAGTTTGGTGACGAAGCTGCTGTTGGCCGAGCACTTCGCTTCCTGGTCGCCGCCCGGAGGGACGTAGCCCTCGGCGGTGCGGCGGTCGAAGCAGACCTGGCGTTTGCTCGCGCTGACCACGGTCTGGTCGCTGGTGTCGACGACCGAGACGGCCATCAGCCACACGGCGACGTCCGTGCCCTCCCGCATTTCCGGCGGCGAGAAGTTCGCCACCACGCGGGCGGTCGCCTTCAGCTTCGCGTTGTCGCGGATCTCCGTGACGGTCTTGCCGTTCTCGGTCTTCACCGCGAGCACCTTGGACGCGGTGCCTTCGAGGATCGACGTCGATTCCTGGTTCAGGGGCACCTTGGCGAGCTCGGGCTTCACGTAGGTCGGCAGCAGTACCGCGCCGGCGACGGCGAACACCCCTAGTGCCAAGAAGATCAGGCTCAACGCTCGACGCAACGGTCCTCCTGGTGAGACACATTACCCATCGGTAATCAGTCGCCAGATACTGGCTCCTCGGCCGGTCAGCGTCAAAGGTGTGACCGCCGGTCACAGGCACCGCGTGCGACCGGAAGGCGGTACGCGCGCCGCCATTCGGACCAGGCAGCCAAACATGTTTGTTCCCGGGAACAACGTGAGCGGGACCACCATCGGACGACTTCCGGTGCGTGGAAAGGAACTCTGTGCCGCAGGACCCGAACGATCCCCGCGCGCTGGACATCGGCGCCTACTCGGATTCGATCACCGACGTCGAGCTCCGCGACGCCGTCGCCGACGTCGCCGCGCTGCTTTCGTTGCACGGCAACGTGATTCGTGATCTCGACGCCAGGAGATCACGGTGGCGCCCCGGACGGCGGTCCCCGCACCCCGATATCGTCCTGTCGGCGGCCGGAAGACGTCCACAGTGGACGAGGTCCGCGAATCCCGAGGTGACCCTGCCGGTCGCCACGACCGCGCGCGGCCGGACCCTCGCCGTGCGGCTCACCGCGCGGCCCGGGCTCGGGCACACGCTGCTGGACCTCGCGAGGATCATCGACGCCGACATGGCGCCGGAGCGAAGAGCCTAAGCGTCACCCAGGCGGACCGCCTCCAGCGCGACATAGAGCTCGCCGACGTCGACCGGGTCGGACAGGTCGCGTCTGGTCAGGTCCTGCACGCGGCGCAACCGGTACCGGACCGTGTTCGGGTGGACGATCAGCCGGTCCGCGGCCTCCTTGGCCGAGCCGTGCCCGGCGAACCACGCGACCAGCGTGTCGAGCAGGACCTGCCGCTCCGGCTTGGGCAGCACCAGGAGCCCGGTCAGCACCGAACGCAGGACGTCCCGCGACATCTCCGGCGCGCTCGCGACCAGCGTGGTGACCGGCGAGTCGCCGAAGACGGCGACCCCGGCAGTACCGGTGGTCAGTGAGCGGCGGGCGATCCGGGCCCGGTGGACCGCGTCCGGTACCTCGAGGAACCCGTTGAACGGCCTGCTCATCCCGACCGCCAGCGGCAGGGTGCCCAGTACGTCGCGCAGCCGCCGGATGTCCTCGACGCGATCGATCACGACCAGGCCGACCTCGGCGCCGGGCCGCCAGGCCGACTTCCAGCGCCGGGCTCGCAGCAGGGCTTCGACACCGGGCCGTTCGTCGGGCTCGAGGGGTTCGGTCACGACGGCGACGAAGGTGCCCGCCGCCGGGACGCCGAGTTCCCGGGCGGCGTTCTCGAGTTCGGTCTGGGTGGCGAACCGGCCCTGCAGCAGGCCGTCCAGGAGGGCGAGCTTCTCGTGGGAGAGCTCGGCGGCGACCTCGCTGTACGCGGTGGTCAGCGCGTCGGAGTAGAGATCGATGGTCTTCCATACACCTGCGTTGATCTCCACCGTGCGGGCCGGGTTGATTGATCCGGGGCCCGCCAGCTCCAGCAGGCGCTCGTAGACGAAGATCCCGCCGATCCGGAACGCGCGGAGCACGGACGGTAACGGGATACCCTGCCTGGCCTGGGCCAGCCCGGTCTTGCGGGCCGCGTCGAGCGGGAGCCCCCGCCCCTCGACGAGCGCGGTCAGCGCCCGCTCGAGATTCGCCCGGCAGACCTTGCGCAACTCGTCCGGCGCGGTGCTGTCCACCTGGTGATAGAACTCGTCCTCGTCGCTGAGGAGCCGGGCGAGGCGGTCACTGAACTCGGGCAGCCGGGTGAGCATCGCCTGCATGAGCACACGCTGCTCCCGGGGTGCGGGAGTAGCGAGAGCTTCGGTGCCCATCCGCCAACTCTAACCCGCATCCGTGGCCGCTTTTTATCACGATGCGACGAAAGGGCGGTTTCACGAGCTGAGCGCGGTTGACAACCTGCGCAGGATGTCGCGGGCTTGCCGCAGCTCACCGGGGGTGACACCGCTGTCGTCGAGCACGTCCCGACGCCGGGAGTCGCTCGCGTCCCACAGCCGCTCAAGCAGTCGTGAACCCTCGGGCGTGATGGCGTACAGGGGTGAGCGGCGATGGGCGGGATTCGGCTCCGCGCGAAGCTGGCCCGCCTCGGCCAGGTCGTCCGCGACGCGTTGAACGGCCTGGCGAACCTGGCCGAGTCGCCGCGCGATGGCGGGGACGGCGAGCGGTTCTTCGGACACCGTGCTCAGCACATGCCAGCGGGCGACCGTGGTGCCCAGTCCGGCCGCTTCACGCTCGCTGATCCGGCGGCTCAGTCCCGCCACTTCGTAGACGTCGGCGATCAGCAGCCGGTAGTCGTGGACGAGGTCGGTCATATTTGACAGCATACTGTCAAAAAGTCATCCTGGCCCGTATGGACGTCACGGAACGGCTCGCCGCCGTCTTCACCGCCACGGGGCCGCGTCCCGAACTCGCCGGACGGCTGGCCGTGTTCGAGCCGCTGATCGGCAGCTGGGATCTCGTGGTGCATAACTACGCCGAGGACGGCACCGTCCGGACCGTCGACGGGGAATGGCATTTCGGCTGGGCGCTCGACGGCCGCGCGCTGGCCGACGTGTGGATCAGTCCCGCCCGGGCGAGCAGGGGCGGTGATGTGGACGGGGAGTGGGGGATGAGCCTGCGCTTCCACGACGAAAAGATCGGCGCGTTCCGGTCGACCTGGCTCGGCCCCGGCAACGGCTGGGTGATCCCGTTCCTCGGCAAGCGGACGGAGGACGGCTTCGAGATCGAATCCGACACCGACGGTGTCCGGCGCCGGTGGATCTTCTCCGAGCTGACCGGCGACAGTTTCTCCTGGCGGGCGGAGGAAACGCTGCCGGACGAGAACCCCTTCGTCCGGCAGCGTTTCGAGGCCACTCGCGCGATCAGTGGTTGATCTTGAACCACGGCTGCGACCAGCCGAGATAGGTGTAGCCCCACGTGTTCTTGATCTCGGCGATCGTGGTCTCGGTGAAGCTGCCGGGGCCATGGATGTCGTTCGACAGGAATTTGCCGCCGCCGATGGAGAACATCGCGTGGCCGGTACCGCCGTTGCTGAAGAAGGCGAGCCCGCCCGCGGGGACCTGGGTGTCACCGGGGTGCTTGAACGAGCCGGGGATCTGCGTCCAGTGGACGTAGGCCGTTTCCGAGCCGCTCGCGTTCCAGCCGTAGGCCCACGCGTTGATCCGGTCGCACCAGCGGTAGTAGTCGGGGTCGTTGTGGGTGTGCACGTGTGCCTTCGCCCACGCGATGGCTTCGGCGCAGGTCCGCGGGTTGCCGGTACCCGCGGTGGAGCAGGAAAGGGTGCTGCCGGCGCAGTTCGGGGCGACGCGGCCGTCCGAACCGGTGTAGACGTAGGCGTCGCTGATGTAGCCGCCCTTCGACGGCACGTAGTCCCAGATGTCGGTGGTGCCGTACTTCCCGGTCACGGTCGAGCCGTTCGTCTGGCAGTCGATCGTGACGGCGGTGCCGCTCGCGACGGTGCCGACCGAACTCGCGGTGGTGCTCGGGCTCGACCGCACGGTCACCGCCGCCCCGGAGTCGGTGTTCACCGTGCCCGTCGCCGCGAGCGCCTCGCCCGCGCCGCCGAGCATGATCGCCCCGGCAAGGGCGGCCGTGCCCATCATGCCCCTGGCGATCCTCGATCGGATCTTCATCTCTGTCCTCCAGTGGTTCCCCGATTAGGAGGACAGGATGGTGGAGCCCCGTACAAGGCACGTACAAGAAATCGATCGTCCGAAGTGGACGGTTCTATACCGGGACGAGCTCCGGTTCGGCGACTGATCCGATGATCGGGACATCACTCGCGTAACGCGCGTTCCGCTCGGTGAGCAACGTCCGGAGCCGCGCGAGCGCGCGGAACTGGGCCGCGCGGACCGCTCCCGCGCTCGGCAGGCCGAGCCGTTCGGCCGTCTCCTCGGCCGAAAGCCCGAACACGAACCGGAGCGCGAGCACCTGCCGGTGCGGCATCGGCAATCTCGCCAGCAGGACACCGGCCTGCAGCCGATGTTCGAGGCGTTCGAGCTCGTCGGGGTCGCGGCGGGCCCAAAATGGCAGCCCGTCGCCGATCTCCGGCACGGAGGCGACCGGTTCGCGGGAGCGGCGCCGGTGCAGATCGGCCACCTTGTGCCCGGCGATCCCCAGGACGAACGCGAGGAACCGGTCCGGGCGGTACCGGTAGCGGGGCAACGCGATCAGGACCGCCTGCAATACCTCCTGCGCGCAGTCCTGTGCGTCGCAAGCGCCCGTTCCGGCGCTCCCGAGCCTGCTCGCGCAGTAGCGGAACACGTGCGGGCAAAGGAAACGGGTCAACTCCCGGATCGCGTCCGGATCACCGGCCACGGCCGCCCGGACCACCCTGCTCTCCGGGTTGGGCAAGCGTCCCGCCGTGGCGGCGGCACGGGAATCCGCGGGGACCGTCGATGGCGCTACCTCGTCCAAGTCTGCACTCCTGGTTCGCGGGAACTGGCCGCCAAGGGTGCGCCCGTCATCGGGGACTGGGACTTCGTGCGCGGTGGTCCAGCTTGCCGTTCCGGACGAGGGATGTCCACACGGCGGGCCGGAAGTCATCCGAACCGCGCAATGTCTACTGTGGACACTCGCGGGGCGCCATCTTGAAGCAGGACAGCACCGGGGGATAGGCGGTGGTATCGGTGCTGAGGAGATCCGAGGTCCAGACCAGGCAGTGCGCGAGAACCCGGATCCGCTGGTCGAGATCGGTGTTCTCGCAGGCCTCGCCGATCTGGTCGGCGCAGGTGTCCCGGTCGTCGCGAACGTTGGCGGCGATGGCGCGGACGATCGCGGCCACGCCCGGATCGAGCCGGTCGGGCCGGACCGTCATGCCCGCGTGATCCCGCAGGCGCAGGGTGAACGGTTCACCGATCCGCAGCGACCGGCGGCGGTCCTTGGCCGCCAAGGAGAACGTGTCGACCAGTCGTCCGACGACGTCACCGAACGCCGGTGCGCGCGCGGTGGAGGAAGCGATGGACACGAGCGCGGTGGCGAGCTGGTCGGCTTCGCCCGATCTGGTGAGCGACAGGAGATCGCGGGCGACGGTGTGCGCGCGTTTGGCGGTGGGTGTCATGTCGGGCCCCTCGTTCGTCGTGCCGCCTCCCGATACCCGTCCGGGTGACGGCCAAACCCGAATGGCGGTCGAATGCTGCCGGATGGGGGCGTGGGTTGGGCCGTTCGGCTCAGGCCGATGGGCACTCTCCGACGCGCAAGTAACCGCTCACGGCGGCGACGACCTGATCCTCACGAGACGGTTCGAGGTTCCGCACCCATACCCGGAGCGCGTCGAGAAAGCCGGCGAGATCCCGGTTCACGCCTTGGAGAAGTCCGGGGAGGTCCTGGCGCCGGATCTCCAGCCGCCGTCCGTCGAGGGATCCCCAGTCCTCGTCGTCGGCGTCCGGCCAGAACCGGATGATCTCGCCGTCGAACTCGAACACCGACCCCGGCCCGTGACCGAGATAGGGTCCGTTCCCGTCCGCCAGCCCGTGCCAGTCCGGCCAGTCGGTCAGGTCGGCGCAGCAACCTGGAGTCACGACGATGCCCTCGGCCTCGAGCCGCAGACCGCCGGGGAGGAAGGTGCGCTCGAGCCGTACCAGCTCGTCGAACGCGGTCCCGAGGTCGGGCCGAGTGAGTTCGCCGCTCGTGCTGTGCCCGAGCAGGGAGAGCACCACCGCGCCGACGTCGTCGGAGGGCATTTCGCGGTGCAGGGGGATCCACTCGCCGTCGTTGCCGCGAAACGGCCACAGCTCGAACGACGAATAGTCGTTTGGCAAGGATTCCACCACCGGGAAGAGCTTGGGCATGCGCTGACGATACGGTGCGTGCACCCTGCCGCAGAGGCTGGTTCCCGTCGACGACCAAAGCGGGGTTTCGTGACGCACGCAAACCGTCCATAAAGGACATATGCGATTTGGGTGCTCCGTGCGGGGGGTCGTGAGTGGCAATGGTCGTTCTAACCCTCTGTCTGAGTTCAGGACATCGTGAACAGTCGATGTTTCAGGACATCGTGAACACTGACCGGCCTGTCGGCGTGGTGACCAGGGTGTTCGTTGTGATCATCCGACGATGGGCAGTACAGGGTTTTCG
>NZ_JAEBEJ010000025.1:0-32984 GCF_046548895.1 Amycolatopsis sp. cmx-4-54 | reverse complement strand
CTCAATCACGCGAGTCACGTCCCCTTCGTGCCATGGCAGCTCGGCGCAGGTGTGCTCTTCCGCATCAGCCGCCACGGCAGGGGCGCGGATGCCCCGCCGGCCGCGCGTTGCGAAAGCCACTTTCGCAACCTTCAACGTTGCGAAAGTGGCTTTCGCAACACCGGAAACCGCCCCGCGCCCCGCTTCAGAACCGCATCCGCAGGATCCGCCCCATCTTTTTGAACGCCGGGAACAGCCCCGCGAACCACAACTGCGCCCGCATCGACGTCGAGATCCGCTCCTTCACCTCGGGCGTCGCGTAATCCGTCGAGTCGAGTTCGGACACCAGCCTGAGGCCGAGCCGTTCCAGTTCGGAGATCTCGTCGATGCCCCAGTACAGCGTCGCCTTGGCCTTGCGGACCACGGGATTCAGCTTCTGCAGTTTGATGCCCAGCCCGCTGAAGATGTCGAACACCATTTCGCCGCCCTGCGGGAAATGCGCGATCAGCCGCCGCAGCAATTCCTCGCCTTCGGACGGCCGCAGGTACATCGTCAGCCCCTCCGCGATGACCAGGCCGGGTTTGTCCGACGGGATCTCGTCGAGCCAGCCGAAGTCCGTCACGGACGAGCCGATGGTCCGGTAGCCGTCCCGCGCGGGGTAGATCCGGGCGCGCAGGTCGACGACGTCGGGGTAGTCGACGTCGAACCACCGCACCGTGGGCGGCGGGTCGACGCGGTACACGCGGCTGTCCATGCCGCAGCCGAGCTGGACGACGGTCGCGTCCGGGTGTTCCCGCAGGAACTCCGAGGCCCAGTCGTCCATCGGCTTGGCCCGCATCGCGACGGTCAGCCCCATGTCGGCGTTCACGCCCAGCGAAGCGAAGTCGTAGTCGATCTGCTTGACGGCCTCGTCGGCGGCCTTGTCGCCGAGGATCGGCCGGTCGCCGCGGGCGTCGAGCGCCCGGCCGTACAGCGTGGCGAGCATCGTCGCCTTCTCTTCGGTGAACCGGACCTTCTCCACCGCACACCCCCGTCAGAAGTTTCACAACCTTCTGAAAACTCTACCCGTGCGGATCCGCGAGCGCCATCAAGGAAGCGTCAATCCCGGGTCGTGTAGTCGTGGACGTAGGTTTTGGCGTCGAGCAGATGCCGCAGGGTGATCTCCCGCGCGGCCGCCGCGTCCGAACCTCGGATCGCCTCCAGGATCGCGCGATGCTCGTCGACGGCCTTCCGGATCTGCCCCGGAAGCCGCAGCGCCGCCCGCCGTTCCTCGCCGACCAGGGACAGCACCGAACGCAGCAGATCGGTGACGTCGTCGTGGCCCGCGTTCTCCGCGATCACCCGGTGGAATTCGGCGTCGGCCGCGATCACCCGCAGCATGTCGCCGTCGGCCGCGGCCAGCGCCATCTCCTCGACGGTGCCTTCGAGCCGGGCGAGTACCCGCGGCGTGTGGTCGAGCGCGAGCCGCTCGGCCAGTGTCGGTTCGACGGTGGTCCGCAGGTCGAACAGCTTCTCGACCAGTTGCTCGTGCTCGGAGAACCAGCCTCGCAGAGGCTGTTCGCCGAGGTTCTCGCGGACATACGTGCCCGAGCCCGGCCGCACCTGCACGTAACCGATGGAGTCGAGCACCCGTAAC
This sequence comes from Amycolatopsis sp. cmx-4-54, assembly GCF_046548895.1. Lineage (NCBI taxonomy): Bacteria > Bacillati > Actinomycetota > Actinomycetes > Pseudonocardiales > Pseudonocardiaceae > Amycolatopsis > Amycolatopsis sp. cmx-4-54. The sequence continues at coordinate 31,369 of NZ_JAEBEJ010000025.1, read as the reverse complement.
GCCTGCCGCAGCGAACCGCGGCTGATGCCGAGCTGTTCGCAGAGCGCCCGTTCGGCGGGCAGCCTCGATCCGGCGGGGAGCCTGCCCGAATCGATCATCGTGCGCAGATGATCGACGGTCGCACTCCACACCTGTTCGCGCTCGTCGTCGGCCACCGGGCCATCCTCGCAGGTTCGCCCGCTCGTCCGGGACTGTCGGTGGCCGATGCCATCATCGAACGATGACTGGGGTGGCAGGGCTGATCAAGGCATGGGTGCACGGCTGGGCGCTCTCCCGCGGCGTCGGGGTCCCGGTGGCCGAACCGGACGGTTACCGGCTCGACGTCGGGCGTCCCGGGCATCGCGTGAGATATGTGCTGGCGGACGCCGGGTCGGTCGCGCGCCGGGCCCGTTCGCTGACCGAGCCGGGAACGTGGCTCAAGGTGAGCGGGCCGCGGGACGAGGTGGCGAAGACGGTCCCGCCGGAATGGGAGGTCGGCCCGCCGGAGTACCTGATGAGCGCCCCGATGGCGCTGCGGCCCGTGATGGCCGCGCCCGAGCCGTACCGGGCGGAGCTGGTCGGCGACGGCGTGGTCACCGACGTGGTGGTGCGCGCGCCGGACGGTTCACGCGCGGCCACCGGCCGGGTCGCGATAGCCGGCGGCACGGCGGTGATCGACCAGGTCGTGACGGAGCCCGAGCACCAGCGGCGAGGGCTGGGCAGATTCGTCATGCGCAGGCTCGACGAGGTGGCGGTGGCGGCCGGGGCGGAGCGAGCGGTCCTGGTCGCCACGGAGGAGGGCCGTGCGTTGTACCTGGCGCTCGGCTGGACGGTCGCCGCGGAGATCACCGCGGCTCATCTCCCGGAGGGGAACTGAAGGATGGCGGTGTTCCTGGGGCGGTCTCGAGGACCCGGAAGGCAACGAGTTCCGCGTCTTCCCGCCGAACGAGACATAACGGGCTCGTGGGATGTTCGACTAGACACATCCGGAGCGCGAAAGGAGGTAACGGTGCTTAGGGTGCGGACGTGAGCGCTTTATGACGTGGTGGCACGCGGTAGTGATCTTCGTCGCGGGGCTCTGGGCGGGCACCATCAACACGGTCGTCGGCTCGGGCACGCTGGTGACCTTCCCGGTTCTGGTCGCCCTCGGCTACTCGCCGCTGACGGCGACGACGTCCAACGCGATCGGCCTCGCTCCCGGCACGGTCAGCGGGGCGATCGGCTACCGGGAGGAGCTCAAGGGCTACTGGCCCCAGGTGGTCAAACTCGCCGTGGCGTCGTTCTTCGGCGCGATCTGCGGGACGATCCTGCTGCTCTCGCTGCCGAAGGACGCTTTCGAAACCGTCGTACCCGCACTGGTCGGCCTCGCGGTGGTGCTCGTGATCATTCAGCCGCGAGTGGCCGCCTCGGTCGCGAAGCGCCGCGAGGAGAACGGGACGGTCCACAAGATCGGGCCGCTCCTGCTGTTCCTGATCTTTTTGATCGGTATCTACGGCGGATACTTCACGGCCGCGCAGGGCGTGATGATGATGGCCGTGATGGGGATGCTGATGTCGGAGTCGCTGCAACGGCTCAACGGCGTCAAGAACGCCCTGTCGGCGGTCGTGAACATCGTCGCGGGCGCGATCTACGCCTTCATCGCGCCGGTCAGCTGGCCCGTGGTCGCGCTGCTCGCGGTCGGGTCGACGATCGGCGGCCAGATCGGCGCGAAGATCGGCCGCAAGCTCTCGCCGAAGGTGCTGCGCGGCGTGATCGTCGTGATCGGCCTCGCCGCGATGGTGCAGCTGCTCCTCAAGTAGGAAGCCGGCTTACTGCGCCTCCGTCGTGTTCCGCCTTCAATCACGCGTGTCGCGTGTCCAAGCACGTGAATCTCGCGCCAGGACACGCGACACGCCACCCCGTCAACGCGGGAAATCCCCGGCCGCTTCGAGGAAGAGGTCGTTCTCCTCAGGCGTCCCGATGGTCACTCGCGCGCCGTCGCCCGCGAAGGGACGCACGATCAGCTTGCGCTCCAGTGCGTGCTCCGCGAACTCGGCCGTCCGCTCGCCCAGCGGCAGCCAGACGAAGTTCGCCTGCGTCTCCGGCACCTCGTAACCCTTGGCCACCAAGGCATCCCGGACACGGGTGCGCTCCGAGACGATCTCCTTGCAGCGTTCCAGCAGTTCGTCGGCCGCGTCGAGCGAGGCGATGGCCGCCGCCTGGGCGATCATGTTCACCGAGAACGCGACGTAGACCTGCTTCAGCGCGACGGTGATCTCTTCCGGCGCCACCGCGTAACCCACGCGAAGGCCGGCGAGGCCGTACGCCTTCGAGAAAGTCCGAAGTACCGCGACGTTGTCCCTGCCGCGCGCCAGTTCGACGCCGTCCGGCACCTCGGCGTCGGTCACGAACTCCTTGTACGCCTCGTCGAGCACGACGAGCACCCCCGAGGGCACGGCGTCGAGGAAACGTTCCAGTTCGGCCCGTCGCACGACCGTCCCGGTCGGGTTGTTGGGATTGCACACGAAGACCAGCCGCGTCTTCGGCGTGATCGCGGCCAGCATGGCGTCCAGATCCAGGCCGTGCCCCGCTGTGAGCGGCACCTTCACGCTGACGGCGTTCGCCACCTGCGTGACGATCGGGTACGCCTCGAACGAACGCCACGGGAAGACGACCTCGTCACCGGGGCCGCACAGGGCCTGGATCATTTGCTGGCAAAGGGAAACCGAACCGCAGCCGACGGCGATCCGCTCGACCGGCTCGCCCAGTTCGCGGGCCAGCCGCTCGACGAGCGCGGACGCCGTGATGTCCGGGTACCGGTTGATGCCCTGCGCCGTCTCGGCTATGGCCTGCGCCACACTCGGCAGCGGCCCACCGGGAACCTCGTTACTCGCCAGCTTGATCGCGCCCTGGATTGTCCGGCCAGGGACGTACTTCGGCAACGATTCGAGATCCGCACGCGGCGAAACAGGTGACATCTTCGGCGCTCCTACGTCTGGGGGACGGCTCCGACACCGTATCCTCCCGCGCGGGCGCAAGCTCCGAATATTTACCTAAGAGTGGTCTGATGGAGGAATGACGCTCACGACCACCGTGGAACACCAGCACGCCGACGGCCACACGCTGCGCCTGACCTTCTCCGAACCGGATGGTGTCGTCCGCGGCGGGCTCGTGGTGCTGCACGAGGAGGCCGAAGAGGTCGAAGAGGGTTTGGGCCTGCTCCTGGCCGGGCTCGCCGGCGAAGGCTGGCTCACCGTCACCCCGCATCTCGACCGGGACGACCTCACGCAGCAGGACCTCCTCGAAGCCACGGACGCGACGCTCTCCTGGCTCGCCGGGCGGGGTGTCCAGGCGGATCTCGTCGGTGTCGTCGGTTTCGACCTCGGCGGGACGGCGGCGCTGGTCGTGGCGTCGAACCGCAGGCTGGGCGCGGCGGTCAGCGTCGGCGGGCAGCGGGTCACCGGGCTGCCGGTCCTGGTCGAGATCGCGGGACGGCTCACCAGCCCCTGGCTCGGCATGTACGGCGACGCGGGCGACGAGGCCGGAGGCGCCGAGGTCGAACAGCTGCGTGACGCGGCGGCGTCGGCGAACGTCGCGACGGACGTCGTCCACTACCCGGGCGCCAACCACCGTTTCGACGCCGACCCGGACGCGGCCGCGGAAGCCTGGCAGCGGACGCTGAATTGGTTCGACGCCCACCTGCGATGAGCCCGTTCGCGCTAGCATTCCCCTTCAGATGTGACAGGGGAGGGTCCAATGGCACAGTCACCCAAAGTACCTGCGACGCCACAGGCCGCGTTCGGCGCTTCGGCTCCGGCCTTGGCGCCGGTGGCGGGTCAGATCCGGGACTCCAAGACCGAGGCCAAGAAGGGGACCGTCAAGGTCTCCGAGGACGCCGCCAAAAAGCTCGTCGACGCGCTGCTGAAAGCACGCCACGAGCTCAACGCGCTGATCAAGGACTCCACGGAGTTCAACGCGCCGTTGAAGCTGGGTGCGAACTTCGTCGGTCACACGATGAGCGAACGCTTTCAGGGTGCCGCGAACAAGGGCACTGAAGCGGCTGTGCCCGTTCTCAAGGACTTCGCCGTGGTGCTCAAGGATTTCCAGCTCACCGTGATGGCGGCGCGGAAGATGTACGTCGCCGCGGACGAGGAGGGCCAGGAGCAGCTCGAACGGGTCGCCCGCCGGTTCGACATGGAGGACATCGTCGACCACGAGCGGAAGGACGAGCACTGATGCGCATCCTTCCCATGCCGTGGCCGCCGCGGGAGCCCGAACCGCAACCGGGCCCCGAACACCTCAACGCCGACATCGACTGGATGAGCTACTCGCATCCAGAGCTCTACGAAATGGTCCACGACGAGCTGGACCTCGCGAGCGCGGAGGCCGTCGCCGCGCAGTGGACGAAGATCAGCGCCTTCCTCGACCGGGTCGGTACCGAACTCAGGGCGGCGCTCGTCGCCACCGCCGACGGCTGGACGGGCGAGGGCGCCGACAGGGCGCGTGACGCCGCGATCAAGCTCGTCGACTGGGCGGGAGAGACGGGCTGGCGCGCGGAGAACGTCGCGAACTGCGTGCGCCGCCAGGCGGACATCGCCGACACCGCGCGGCGCACGATGCCCGAGCCGCCGGGACACACCCCGCGGCCCAAGCTGCCGGAGCCGCCGAAACGCCGTCCGATCCCGGTTTCGGATCCGGATTCGACGCAGTCCATGTCGGCCTCGCCGCCGTCGGGAGGCGGTTTCGCCGAGGCGGGACGGATCGTCGCCGAACCCACCGACGAGGGTTCGCAGGATCTGCACCGGCAGGCGGCCGACGTCATGACGCGGATGCAGCGGAGCTCCGGCGAGGTCTACGAGAACGTTCCGACCTTCACGTCGTATGGCAAGCAGCCGAGGATCCTCGAGGCACCCGAGGAGCCGAAGCCGAAACCCGAACCGACGCCGGAACCGGTGCCGCCGCCGGACGACACCACGAGCAGCAGCGGCGTCGACGACACGGCCGCCCCGATCCAGGTGCGGGAGCCGGTCGAGGCGCCGCGTCAGCCCGGCGCGAGCAGTGGCGCCTTCGTGCCGCCGCCACCCGGCACCTCCGGTGGGACCCACGAGCAGCTCGGGCAGGGTGGCCGATCCGGTGCCGGCGGGTTCGGGCCGTCCGGACAGCAGCCCGGTCAACCGGCAGGGACACGGGCCGCGGCCGCGGGCATGGGCGGTTTCGGCGGGATGCCGATGGGGATGGCGCCCTCGCAGGGACGGCAGGGCGAGGAGGACCACAAGGCGCCGGACTACCTCGTCGAGGATTCCGACGTCTGGGGCCTCAGCGGGCATGTGACGCCACCGGTCATCGGCGAAGACCCGAGGAGCGATCGCTGATGGACTGGATCCGGTTGCATATCGGCGAGCTGTTCCTGCTCTGGTCGGCGCACGGACGTGACGAACTGCCCGCGGTGCTGGAGGTCCCGCACGTCGGGCGGACACCGGAGTTCCGCGCGGAACTGGTCGCCACGGCGAGCGCGACGCTGTCCGAACGCGGCCTCGGCACGGTCGACGCGCCCGCGCCCGAGCTGGTGCGGCTGCTGCACACCGTCGCGAACAGCGAACTCACGCTGGACCTGCGGCTCGACGGTGACCCGGCGTATCGGGCCGTCGGCTGCGTCTCCGACCGCGGCGCGGTCGCGATCGGCGTTTCGGGCACCGACGTCGAGCTGTCCGCGCTGCGGGAGCCGCTCGTCGCCGCGACCCTGCTGCAGGCACTGCCGCCGTGCGACCAGGGGCGGGGTCTCTCGGTCAACCTGCGCGTCGACGACTACACGGCCGCTTGCGAGGCGGGGGAGCGCGGCGGGCAGCCGGCGTTCTCCGACGTCCTGCGCGACGCCGGGTTGCGGGAACCCGAGGTCATCGTGCTGGTCCGGATCGCGACGCAGCGGATCGGCGGCGGACGGCTCGGGGCGGCCAGGAAGTCGTGGGAAGGCCGCTGGGTGCGCGGCGAAGGGACGTTGACCTGGGTGGACACCCCCGACGGCCGCTACGGGCTCCGGCGCGATCGAGGGTGGCTGACCGTCACCCCGCTCGACGCGTCGCGGCTGAAGTCGATGGCGTACGAGCTGTTCACCGGGGCTCGCCAGTTCGGTTAAGGGATCGATCAGCGAGTGCGAAGCACTTTCAGCTGAGGGTGGTGGCGGGGCGGGGAGGGTTAACATCGCGGGGTGACGCACACCGCCGACGCCCCAGAAGTGCTCTGGCGCCCCGAGCCGAGCCGCCTGCCCGACACCAAGATCGACGCGTTCCGCCAGTGGCTGCGCACCGAACGCGGCGTGGAGGTCGACGACTACAACGCGTTGTGGGAGTTCTCCGTTCAGCGTGGGCCGGAGTTCTGGTCGGCCGTCGCCGGCTTCCTCGGCGTGCGCTGGCACGACGAGCCCGGCGCGGTGCTCACCGGCGAGATGCCGCACGCGCGATGGTTCGAAGGCGGCACGCTGAACTACGCCGAGCACTCGCTCATGCCCGGTGTCGCGGGCGCCGCGAAGGCTGACGACGAGGTCGCCGTGATCTTCCACCGCGAAGACGGCCTCTCGTCGCAACTGACGTACGGCGCTCTGCGGTCCGCCGTCGCCTCCGCGCGGGAAGGGCTGCGGAAGCTGGGAGTGTCCAAAGGGGACAGAGTCGTCGCGCTGGCGCCGAACTGCCCACAGACGCTGATCGCCTTCCTCGCCACCGCGAGCCTCGGCGCGATCTGGTCGTCGTGCTCGCCGGACTTCGGCGTCCGCGCGATCACCGACCGCTTCGCGCAGATCGAGCCGAAGGTGCTGATCGCCGTCAACGGTTACGTCTACAATGGACGGTGGTTCGACAGCCGGTCGACGGTGAACGCCCTGCGGGACGAGATCTCCACACTCGAAGCGACCGTGCTCGTCGACTACGCCGGTGGCCGTCTCGACGGCACGCTCGACTGGGACACGCTGCTCGCCGACAACGCCGGCGCGGAACTGGCGTTCGAGCCCGTCGAATTCGGCCACCCGCTGTGGGTCCTGTACTCCTCGGGGACCACCGGCCTGCCGAAGGGCATCGTCCACGGACACGGCGGCATCACCCTCGAACACCTCAAAGCCCTTGCGCTGCAATGCGATCTCGGTCCCGGCGATCGGTTCTTCTGGTTCACCACCACCGGCTGGATGATGTGGAACTTCCTCATCTCCGGCCTGCTGACCGGCACCACGATCGTGCTCTTCGACGGCAGCCCGGGGCACCCGGACCTGAACGTGTTGTGGCACTTGGCCGAGCAGCACCGCGTCACCTACTTCGGCACGTCGGCGCCGTACATCCAGAGCTGTCTGAAGGCAGGCATCAAACCGGCCGAGCGATACGACCTCACCGCGTTGCGCGCGTTGGGATCCACCGGCGCGCCGCTGAGCGTCGAGGGCTTCCGGTGGATCGTCGACGAGGTCGGCAAACGCGTCCAGATCTGCTCGGTGTCCGGCGGCACGGACCTCTGCGCGGCGTTCGTCGCGTCCGCCCCGGACGTCCCGGTCTGGCTGGGCGAACTCTCGGTCCGCGCGCTCGGCGCCGCCGTCGCCGCGTTCGACGAGGCCGGGAAGCCCGTGGTGGAGACGGTGGGCGAACTGGTGATCACCGAGCCGATGCCGTCGATGCCGGTGTTCTTCTGGAACGACCCGGACGGCTCGCGGCTGCGCGAGGCGTACTTCGAGATGTACCCCGGGATCTGGCGGCACGGCGACTGGATCCGGATCACCGGACGCGGCTCCGCCCTCATCTACGGGCGCAGCGATTCGACGCTGAACCGCGGCGGCGTCCGGATGGGCACGGCCGAGTTCTACCGCGTCGTCGAGTCGTTCGACCAGGTCGCGGACTCGCTGGTGATCGACACGTCGGCGGCGGGGAACGAGGACGGGCAGCTGCTGTGTTTCCTCGTGCTGGCCGAAGGCGCGTCGCTCGACGAGGTCGAACCCGCCCTGCGCAAGGAACTGCGCGGGGCCCTCTCGCCGCGGCACGTGCCCGACCGGTTCGTCCAGGTGAGTGAGGTACCCCGGACGCTCAACGGCAAGAAATGCGAGGTTCCGGTCAAGAAGATCCTTTCGGGAGTTTCACCTGACCGCGCCGTCAGCCGGGATGCCCTGCTGAACCCCGACGCCCTTGTACCGTTCGTGGAGCTGGCGAGGAGCTGAACGTAGGGACGGAACTTGGCGGGCGCTTGGCGGGTGGCGGGTGCCACCTCGGTGGCGGTGATCACCTGGGTGACGCGGCTGGCCGGACTGCTGGCCCTGGTCTCGGTGCTGGTCCCGGCCGGGCGGCGCACCCTGCGCGGACACGTCGCCGAATGGCTGGAACTGCCGCACGAGGCCACGGTCGGCGCGGCGACGGTCGCGCTGGTGACCGGTGTGCTGCTGATGTTGCTCGCCACCGGTCTCAAGCGGCGCAAACGCCGGGCCTGGCAGTTGGCGGTCGCCACCGCCGCGTTGCTGACCGTGTCGCACCTCGGGCTGCGGCACGCCCTCGGTGCGGGTCTCGTGTCGCTCGCGCTGCTGATCGCCCTGATCGCGACGCGGCGCCACTTCATCGCGCTTCCCGATCCGGTCACCGGCCGGTGGCGCGCGGTCCGGGTCTTCCTGCAACTGACGGTCGCCGGGGTCGCGATCAACTTCGTGCTGCTGTCGGTCGCGCCGGTCCACGCGGGTGTCGGTGATCGGCTGGCGCAGTCGACGCTGGCCCTGATCGGCGTGAGCGGTCCAGTGGTGTTTCCCGCGCTGTGGCTGGAAGACCTGTCGGCCGCTGTCGGCCTGCTGTTCGGGATCGGCGCGGTCCTGCTGGCGGCGTACTTCCTGCTCCGCTCGGCCGAACCCGCGCCGGAGCTGACCGACGACGAGGTCGAGCGGCTCCGCGGGCTGCTGGGGGAGCGGGACTCGCTGGGATACTTCGCCCTGCGCCGGGACAAGTTCGTGGTCTTCTCGAAGTCGGGCAAGGCCGCGGTGACCTATCGGGTGATCGCCGGGGTCGCGCTGTGCTCGGCGGACCCTCTCGGTGACCCGGAAGCGTGGCCCGGCGCGATCGAGGAGTACCTGGACGTCTGCCGAAGGTATGCCTGGACCCCGGCGGCCATGGGCTGCTCGGAACTGGGCGCCACCGTCTGGGCACGCTTCGGGCTTGAAGTGCTGGAGATCGGCGACGAGGCCGTCGTCGACACCGACACCTTCACCCTCGAAGGCCGCGTCATGCGCGGAGTCCGCCAAGCCGTCTCACGCACGAAGCGCGCCGGCTACACCGCGCGCATCCGTAAAGCCGAAGACCTGTCTCTCGCCGAGCTGGACGAACTCCGCACCCTCGCCGCCACCTGGCGCGGCACCGACACGGAACGTGGTTTCTCGATGGCGCTCGGCCGCATGGGCGATCCCGGCTCGATCCTGGTGACCGCCGAACACGACGGACGTGCGCGCGGCATCCTCCAGTTCGTCCCGTGGGGCGAGAAGGGCCTCTCGCTGGACGTCATGCGCCGCGACCGCACCGCCGACAACGGCGTCAACGAACTGATGATCTCGGAGCTACTTCTGACGACCCCCGCCCAGCACGTCTCCCTGAACTTCGCCGCCTTCCGGGCCGTCCTGGAACAAGGGCAACGCATCGGCGCCGGCCCCGTCGCCCGCCTGTCCGCCCGGACATTGCGATTCTTCTCACGCTGGATCCAGATCGAGACCCTCTACCGCTTCAACGCGAAGTTCCAGCCCCGCTGGATCCCGCGCTACCTCGCCTACCCCGCGGCCCGCGACCTCGCCCGAGTCGCCGTCGCCGTCTTCGAAGCCGAAGGGCTCGGCGGACGCCCATATCGCCTGCTCAGAGCCCTGCAACGCGTCTAAGGGGGGTGCCTTCCCAGGGGGTCCGCGGGGTGTGTAACCTATTTGAGCAGTGGTCGTTGGGCCTGGGAGGCTTCGCCTAGTCTGGTCTATGGCGCCGCACTGCTAATGCGGTTGGGGGTAACCCCCCCTCCCGGGTTCAAATCCCGGAGCCTCCGCTGGTACCTGTTCCGGCAGGTGCTAGATTGATAACTGAACAAGCGCCCGTAGCTCAGCTGGATAGAGCATCTGACTACGGATCAGAAGGTCAGGGGTTCGAATCCCTTCGGGCGCACGTCTGGTTGAGACAGCACTAAGGCCCTCCCGTTCGCGGGAGGGCCTTTTTGTCTGTGCTTTGTGGAGTGGCCTCAGCTAACCGCGGCGAGCAATACGGACCTCGCATCTTCGGCTAAGCCTGAATCCTGCAGCTCGATAACGAACCGCATGGCTTGCTTCGGATCCGGATCGCGGCCGTAGAACTGGATCAATGTCTCTGCGAGGAGATCCTCGCGTTGCCGGCGAAGCATCGCCAAAGACGCTGCACCCTCTGAGGTAGACAGTCGGCTCGGGATCTCCCGCACCAGGGTCAGCGCGGCCTCGGCTTGACCACTTGCCAGCAAGCGCACTGACTCCGTCGCGATTGACGGTGCCGACAGGGTTCCGAGTTCGTTCCCCTGCCGGTCCCCTTGCTGAGTGGTGACCGGCAGGTGTCTTGCCAAGGGTGCAGCAGAATACGTGGCAGCTTCGAGCTGCTCGTTCGCTTTCAGTAGTTCTGCGACCTGCTGGCGCAAGGACTGAGCTGTTCGATGGTGCTTTAGGCAGTGGGCACACGTCTTGGGCTTGCGGGCAGCAGAGGCCTTGACGTACCAGCTCCGGAGCTCCTGGATCGACAATGAAACAGTCGCACTACCGACATCCTCGCAGGCCAGAGTGTGCAGGAGCGATGCGAAACCCCACGGCGGAAATCGCTTACCTCTGAGGTACCGCGAGATGGCGTCGCCGCGGATTGGGTAGTTGCGAGCCTTCATGCGAACAGAGACGTCGTCGAGAGTGGGACCACGCCGAGGGGTGGTCAGTTGGCCGCACAAGCCCCTGAGTATGTCGACGAGCTCTCGCCATTCCGCTGAAAGGTGCTGGTCGGCGTCCTTCAGCTGTCCCCGTGCTGGCATCCTGGCCCGCCTCCCTCGCCGGTCAAGCTGCTTCGGCCGCCCGAATTGCGACAGGGCAACATTTTGCCAGTCTATGGCGCAAGATGATGTTTCACTAGCTTTTTGCTGCGCCCCGGGTGTGGAGTGGAGGCCACAGGACGACGCCTGGTCGCCCAGTGAGATGAATTGATGTGTGAGAGGGGTAGCTCATGACACTTCCGTCGTGGCGCGATACGTCGCGAGGAACCATGGTTCGAGGGGCACTATGGCTGGAGTCCGAAGTAGGCGAGGGTGAGATCTTCACCAAGACGCGACTACGTGAGGCATTCCCGGACGTCAGTCAGATTGATCGTCGCCTTCGCGATCTCCGGGACTACGGATGGCAGATCGACACTCGCCGGGAGGATCCGTCGCTGAAACAGGAGGAGCAGCGCTACGTGAAGCGTGGCCGGGAGGTGTGGATCCCAGGGCAGGCCAAAGTTAGCCGAAACGCGGGTCTGACTGCGGCTCAACGAAGCAAGATCATGCTTGCTGACAACTTCCTCTGTCGGTCCTGTGGCATCGCTGGCGGTGACCTCTACGGAGAGGACGGTGTCACGTCGGCGCAGCTCGACGTTGCACGTCGTAAAGTCCAGCTACCTGATGGCACTGCAGAGGTACAGTTGGTAACCGAATGTAATCGTTGCCGAGTTGGCCGTCGAGGTCATCAGGTCGATCTGCCGAATGTCCTCGCCGTCGTGGAGTCACTTGCTCCATTGGAGCGGCAGATCTTCGCCAAATGGATCGAAGCTGATGGGCGTAAGCTCAGCGGGCTTGAAAAGCTCTGGGGTATCTACCGGACCTTGCCGGAAGAATCCCGGCAGCTTGTGAGGCAGGCCACCACTGAGGACGGCCATTGAGAAGGAGCAATTGATGCTTCAAGACTATCCACTGCCGGCTGAGGCTGCCGAGTTCGCACGGCTGATCAAGAAGAGGCTGGAAGAAGCCCGCGGTTCGAGCCGGGCGCGGGAAACCGTGACAGTTGAATGGAATAAGCAGCCGCTGCATGTAGACGTCGTTGATCTACCGCTCAGCGGACTCTACTTTAATCCTGCGACTCACCGGATCAGGGCTCAGCGGTCTCATGATCCGGAGCGAGATAAAAAGCTGGATTATGACCCGTACGGTGACGAAGCTCAAGATTACCTGAAGTTCTTGCTTCAAGCGGAGCCATCAAATCCGGAGAGAAGGGATCCGGATTTCGATAAGCTAAAAGAAGACCTTAAAGAATTTGGCCAAACCGATCCGGGTTTGATCACTTCTCACGGAATCCTCGTAAACGGAAATACGCGCGCTGCGGCACTTAGGGAAGCGGGTGCGCAGTCGATGAGGGTCGGCGTCCTTCCTGAGTCTTTTACTTGGTCTGACATCAATGCGGTAGAGCTTTCCCTGCAGCTTCGCGATGATCATCGGCGAGAGTATTCATATATCAACCGCCTGTTAGCCATGGAAGAGCAGGCGGCGTGGGGAAGAACGCCAGAGGAAATCGCGAAGGAATTTCGCATTCGGGTGGCAACCTACGAGCAGGATCGATGGATCCTTAGTGTGGTGCGGGATCAGATTGCGCGCAGCAAAGAAGGATCCTCTGCCCTGCGAATGGTGGATTTTGAAGACCAGCAAGAGAAGCTAAAGGAACTTCACCGAGCATATAAGGCGTTGAGTTCAGCCGATCCCGATCGCGCCGAGATTTTTAAGGAAACCAGGATGTCGGCGATCATCCTGGACTTTTCTAAGACGGACATCAGGTTCATCGAGGACGGCGGATTTCGGGACACTTATCTGGGAGAGTTGCCGGCCTCGCTGGAGACAGCAACTGAAGAGGGCAACGCTGTTGCTGTACCGGGTCTCGGCGTGACGATCCCAGGAGCTTCCGCAGCGGTCGCCGCCGCTCGAGGGCTCACCGATCAACTACTCAAAGCGAAGGCTCGAAGCAAAGCCTCCTCAGTGTCCGTCGTGTCAGACGACGAGAGAATAAAAGCCAAGAAGGTCTTCGAGGAGGCTAAATCTGCCTTTGAGGACGCCCTCGACACAGCTGGTCGAGAAATGCGTGTGAGGAAGCGCAAACAGCAAGCGCCGGCACGCCTTGCGGACGCCTGCGCTGACATCGAGCAGTGTGTGGTCGAACTTGTACAGGCTCGTGCGTCTAGGACGCTAGATGAGGAAGCTTTCGACGAAGCAGTGATAAGGCTGAGAGACAGCATTAAAAAGCTCGCGCACCAGGCAGGGCGAGGTATCTCACAACCAGGTGATGGCGTGGCATGGCTCTTGGATGCTGCGGGAGCGGCCGAAGGGACTTCATGACCGGCCCACTGAGTGACAAGACTCTGTATCTTGGATTTGACGAATCCCGCACCAAGGTAGTTCTACGGACCACGGAGAAGTATCGCGGAGATCTGGTGCAGCTTGCTGCACGGTTTCAAACCGGCGCGCAGCTGGGGCCATTATCAATCGCTGTAGCTCTTGAAGACCTGCTGCTGCGGCTGACTGCGATCAGCTCGTGGCCTGACCCTACCGGCGTTGAGTGGGAGCCGGCTCTCGCCAGTCTTGTCCGGGGTAACCTAGAGGACACGGCGACGGTCCAAGCCCGCCTAAAAGGCTCTCCGCAGCCAGGCGAAACTGAGATCGGTGACGTGCCGGACCTTCTCGGTACCAACTGGCACGGGGATTTGCGCGAGTTTCAGAAACGAGACATTGCGAAGCTGCTGTCACTGCAACATGGGGCAAACTTCAGTGTCCCTGGCGCAGGAAAGACGCGTGTGGCCCTAGCTGTCTATTCTGCCCAGAAGGAGAAAGGTGAAGTAAGTCGACTTTTGGTTGTTTGCCCGAAGTCGGCTTACGAATCATGGCAGTTTGAAACCGGCGCGTGCTTTCGGAGTCCTTTGCGTACGAATATTCTGGACCGTTCTCGAGATGAATGGGCCGAGGTTCTGATCATTAACTATGAACGGCTAGAACGCTCTCGAGGAATGCTCGCTGCGTGGCTGCAGGCGGAGCCTTCGATGATCATTCTCGATGAAGCGCACCGGATGAAGCTGGGTGTACGAGGTGCGTATGGTGCGGCGTGTATGGCTCTCGGACCGCTGGCGCGCCGAAGGTTAATACTAACAGGAACTCCTGCACCTAACGGAGTAAAAGACCTCGAAAGCCTGCTGGCCTTCGCCTGGCCAGGGCATGGTCATCGAGCTGTTGCAACCGCTGTGGCAGGCGGAGATCTCGCGTACGCCAGTTCCGCCTTGCGTCCCCTATTTACACGGACGACCAAGAACGAGCTTGGGCTCCCTCCCGTTGAGCCTAAAGTCAGTTTCGTCGACATGCCCCCGCTGCACAAGGAGATCTATGACTCGCTGGTAGGCGGCATCGTTGGCCAGGCAGCCCGTGATGACCTTAGCGCTCTTGGCAAGACCGCGCTCAGGTTGCTGATGGCCGCGACAAGCCCGGCTCTTCTGCTTGAAGGTGAAAGCCGCTATGAACCTCTTGAATACAAGCTGCCGCCATTGGATATTCCGCAGTTCGACTCGCTCCATTCTTTACTGAAGAGCCTTCCCAGCTATGAACTGTCTCCAAAATACAAAGAGGCGGCCGCGATCGTTGCTGCTAACGCCGGCAAAGGCAGAAAGACTCTTATTTGGACCACTTTTGTTCGTAGTCTGTCAACGTTGGAGAGCCTTCTTCGAAACTTCAATCCGGCCGTCGTGCACGGTGGAACTTTAGACCGTGACGAACAGTTGCGCCGCTTTCGTGAGGATTCTGAATGCATGGTTCTGTTGTCTAATCCGGCAACACTGGGTGAAGGTATCAGCTTGCATCAGGTTTGCCATGATGCTATTTATGTCGACCGTGACTTCATGGCTGGCCGTTTTATGCAGAGTCTCGACCGAATTCACCGACTTGGACTTCAGCCGGATACTGAAACAAGAGTCACAGTTCTTGCGGTACGCGACACGATCGATGAAGTTGTAGCCCTTCGGTTGGGACAAAAGCTCGACTTCATGGGAAAGATCCTCGATGATCCATCTGTGATGCAGCTCTCTGATCTCCAGGAGGAGTCGCCTGTCGCTGGCGGGCTAGACGCGGAAGATATTCAAGCCCTGCTGCTTCATATGGGAACGAGCTAGTGGTCGCCAAATGGATCGCCTGGCTGCACTTGTTGAGAGCAACGACTGGTGCGGCCGGGCTTACTATGCGACTAATGAAATCTAGCTAATCTTAGCTCGATTCTTGATGAAACTTTCGTGCCTGCTGTGATCTTCTTGTCCCACGAATGCCTTGAAGTCACCGAGTGCGTAGGTGACGCCGTTCTTGCCTTCGGTTGTTTTAATCTCAAAATCTCGACTTAGCAAGCCAATTTTGTATTCTAACCTTGAAATTTCAGCGTAGTCAGGGTCGAGCTTTTGAAGATCTTCGGCCTTTACCGGCTCGCCGCCCGCATTGCGAAGAGCCTTGTACACGAGGTCATGTTCAATCGGCTCTCGGGTGAAAGTCTCACCTTCGCTGGTGTTAAAAGCTTTAATTATAGCCTCGCCGATAGCTCGCGCCATTGGAGGCGGAAAGGCGTTTCCGACCTGTCGATACCTTGAAGTCTTCTTTCCTGTGATGCGCCATTCATTGTTGCTGGGAAAGCCTTGAAGGCGAGCTACCATGTCAACCGTCAGTTTCGGGCCTCGTTCGGTCTTGTAGTCGTACTCGTCGTCAGGGGCGGGTGCATCGTTGGCGAGTCCGAGTGCGTCAACCCCAAGATGTCGCCACGCTTCTTTGGCTCTTGTTGGGCCAAGATCTGCGCCGCCGTGTTTCTTCGAGCCGCCCACTACTGTAGGAGCGATCTTATTGGCGACGGCTGCCCATTCTTCTGCGCCCTTCCAGCTATTCTTCTTCATGAGAGTCAACAGGGATTCGCCCACGGTTGGCGGAGCCTCTGCTGTTGGTACAGGCCACCTGAAGAACTGCGCGTCCTCTTCTTTGAGTGCAACCAGGATAAAGCGTGGGCGGAGTTGGGGGACGCCAAAATCTGAGGCATGAAGAAGCCTCCATTCGGCGACATATTTTTCCTCGGTGAGAAAGTCAATTACATGCTGGCGATAGCCGGCGAACCGAGGAAGGCTCAGTCCTCGTACGTTTTCAAGCAATAGTGCGCGGGGCTTTATGGTCTTTACGAGCTGCACTGCCCATGCGAATAAGTCGCGTTCGTCATTTGCGCCGAGCTGTTTACCTGCGATGGTGAATGGAGGGCAGGGAACGCCTCCTGCGAGAAGATCGACTCCGACGTGTTCATCGGGATTCCAGGTACTCTCGGTATCCGCTACATCTCCGTGGCTGACGCCTATTTTTTGGGGGTCTACTTCCTTGCCGCTGGTGAAATCGAGAACTCGATCCCCCTCGAACTTGAATCGAGGGACAAATTCTTTGTCGGCGGCTTTTGCTTGCTCGGCCGCTTCTTCTTCGGCCAGCTTGGCGAAGTTGTAGGTGAGAGTTCTGACCGCGTTTTCGTCTAGCTCAACGGCGAGTTGATGCCGGAACCCCGCCTGATGGAGGCCCAAGGCCTGGCCGCCCGCGCCGGCGCAGATCTCTACGACGGTGAAGTTGGGCTTCTCCTCAGGCATGCTCGGTTACCTTCCGCGGTGATGCAGGCTGGATCGCTGTCGTTGGAGTATCTTTCCTCATGGCGGTGCGAGGTCGATGAAGGGATGGAGATCGGCGGTCGTGTCTCGAGATGATCGCGAAGTAGTTCGGGCCAAGGCGCACGCCAAAGGCACCTACCCGGCGCCTGCGAGTCTTGGTCGGTCCCGCAACATGCAGGCCAACAGGCGAGCGGATACCAAACCTGAGGTTGCTCTCCGTAAGGCGCTGCATCGCCTTGGTTACAGATACCGCAAGGACCTTCGGCTGGTCCTTGAAGGCGGGGTCAAGGTTCGCCCGGACGTCGTCTTCACGGCACGGAAGGTCGCAGTCTTCGTTGACGGCTGCTTCTGGCACGTATGTCCCGAGCATGGGAGGGAGCCTACGTCCAATGAGTGGTACTGGACCCCGAAGCTGCGCCGCAATATGGACCGCGACCGGCTTGTGACGGTGGCGCTCCAGGAAGCTGGTTGGCTTGTGGTACGCGTGTGGGAGCACGAACCGCTGCCAGCTGCGGTCGCAGCTGTGGTAAGTGCCCTCGAACATGGGTTCGACAGTACTACGCAACTCTGACAATCAGGCCTCAGACACGGCGAGGTTGCAGGCCGGGTTAGCTATCGCGGGGGGGCGTGGTGCGTTGGTGTGACTGGACGCGCGAGGCTAGGTAGCCTCAAAGACGCTGGTCAGCGCCTCCCGGATCAACCCCGCCAGATCCGCCTCCCCGTCCGTCTCCGCCCACCGCACCAGTGCAACGTGGGCGGCGCCAAGACATGCCATAGCCGTAGCCCGCACCTGAAACTCTTCGTCCGGCGAAGGCGAAGGGCCACAGAGAGCAGTCACGATCGCATCAGCGGTCGCGTACTGGCTGTCCAGGTGCCGAGCCCGCAGCGCCGACACCGAGATCATCAGCCGTAGCCGCGCCAGCAGGAACGCCTTCTCCCGCGAAGACCCCAAAGCCGCGGTCGTCTCCAGCGCGCGCCCGATCCGCGCAGGCAACGGGCCAGGGGGCTCGGTAGTGACAGCGGAAGCGGTCACAGGGTCGTATTCGTCGTAGAGGACCAGGTCCTCCTTCGTCGGGAAGTGCCGGTAGACCGTCATCGCCGAGACCCCGGCGGCCGCGGCGACGTCGGCGACGGTGGTCGCGTCGTAGCCGACGTCGGTGAAGAGGCGGATCGCGTGCTCCTGCAGAAGGAGCCGGGTCTCGGCGCGCTGGCGGTCTCGAAGGCTCACGTGGTAGACACTATCAAAGTGTTAGTCACTAACATCTGGGGTGAGCGATGAAGACGGCATTGGTGACGGGCGCCTCGCGGGGGATCGGGGCGGCGATCGCGCGGAGGCTCGAGAAGGACGGCATAACCGTCCTGCGGCAAGACAGCAGCCAGGCCGACTTGTCGACCATGGAGGGAATCGACAAAGCCCTCGACGGCATCGACAGCCTGGACATCCTGGTCAACAACGCGGCCGCCCAACCGGCGGGCCCGATCGGGACGGACACGCCCGAGAGCTTCGATCGCCTGATGGCGGTGAACGTGAAGGCACCGTACTTCCTCATCCAGCGAGCACCGCTGAACGACGGCGGCCGCATCGTCAACGTCTCGTCGGTCGCCACCAGGATGGCCAACCCCGCCCAGACGTCCTTCGCGATGACCAAGGGCGCGCTCGAGACGATGAGCCGCACGCTCGCCCACCAGCTCGGGCCGCGCGGGATCACGGTCAACGTCGTAGCGCCGGGCGCGACCAGGACGGCGGACAACGGCGCGATCTTCACGCCGGAGCTGGAGGCCGCCATCGAAACCCTCACCGCGCACGGCAGGCTCGGCACCGCGGAGGACATCGCGGACGTCGTCGCCTTCCTCGCCTCCGACGACGCCCGCTGGGTGACCGGGCAGGTCATCGAGGCGAGCGGCGGGTTGTTCCTCGGGCCGCCGGGCCAAGGCGCAGAATAGGCCGGTGACGTGGTTCAGCGAGGACGAACTCCGCAGGCAGGCCGGTGACGTCTCCTTCGCGCGCGGCGCCAAGTACCTGGAGTCGGTCGAGACGCTGGACGACGTCGCGGGCGGGGTCACGGCGGTGGTCAGCGGCACCGACCGGTACACGGTCCGGTTGCGCAACGCCGACGGCGAGCTGGTCGGCGAGTGCTCCTGCCCGCACGCGGCGGACGGCTTCTTCTGCAAGCATTGCGTGGCCGTCGGGTTGCTGGTCCTGGAGGGCGTGGCGGACGGCGGCGCGGCCGACATCCGCGGGTACGTCGAGACCCTGGACCGCGCCGAGCTGATCGAACTGCTCGTCGGGCACGCCAACGAGGACCCCGTCCTGTTCCGCAAACTTTCGCTGAACGCGGGCCGCGGCGACCTCGACGCGTTGCGGCGGCACGTCGAGGGAACGTTGCGGTTGCGCGGTTTCGTCGGTTTCCAGGGCACGGTCGCGTACACCGAGAAGGTGCGCGAGGTGCTCGCCACCGCCAGGGAACTCATGGACGGGCCGCTGTTGTGCCGCGTCATCGAGCTGGTGGTGGAGGCGCTGGACTTCGTCGAGGACTCCTTCGGCGCGCTCGGCTCCGAGGTGTCGGGGGCGCTCGCGTTGTACGCGGAGGCCTGCGCCGATTCGCCGCCGGAGCCCAAGGAACTCGCGGAGTGGCTGCTGCGGCTGGACCTCGACGGTTCGGGCCGCCTCGACGTGAACATCGCGGACTTCACCGCGGGCCTCGGTTTCGAGGGGCTCGCGGTGTTCCGCGCCGGCGTCGAGGAGCGGTGGCGGCTCGACGACGGCGAGGACCCGTACCGCAGCCGCAAACTCCAGCGGCTGCGCGAGGGGTTCGCGGCGATGCGGAATTGGCAGGCCTAGTACCGCTGACGGTTGCGGTAAAGCTCCTCAAGATCCCGCAGTCCCGCCTGGTCGCCGGTGTCGGCGGCCGCGCGGAACCAGTGCTCGGCCTCCTGGAAGTTCCCGTGGTCGGCGGCGAGCCTGCCGAGGTTGGTGTACGCGGGGACACTGCCGAGTTCCGCGGCCTTCCGGTACCAGGCGGTGGCCTCGCCGGGATCGTTCCGGTCGTTGGCGAGCACACCCAGGTTCGTCATCGCGGCGGCGTCGCCCCGTTTGGCGGCCTTGAGGTACCAGCGTTCGGCGGCGTCGAGTTCGCCGCGCCGGTGCAGCACCAGGCCGAGGCGGACGGCGGCGTCGGGGGCGCCGGCGGCCGCGGCCGCGTGGTAGCAGCTTTCGGCGCGCGCGAGATCGTTCCGTTGTTGAGCCTGTCGGCCGAGTTTGATCAGTGACGTCGCGTCGGCCTCTTCGCTCGCCTTGCGCCACCAGGAATCCGCTTCAGCCGTCCGGCCGGTGTCGCAGAGCACGGCGCCGAGCGTGATCATCCCTTCGACGTTGCCCGCCTCCGCGGCCCCGCCCGCCCAGTACTCGGCCTCCTGGAGTTCGCCGCGCCGGTGCAGCGCACGCGCCAGTTCCGCCATCGCCTCGACGCGGCCCTCTTCGGCGGCCCGCCGCCACCAGTCCTCGGCGGCGCCGGAATCCCCTCGTCGCGCGCAGAGATTTCCCAGATGCGACATGGCATGCGAATCACCGGCGGTCGCGGCTTCGCGGTACCAGCGTTCGGCCTGTTCCGGCACGCCGCGCTCGGTCAGGAGATGCGCCAGGTTGCCCATCGCGACCCTGTCCCCGCCCTCGGCGGCCTTCCGGAACCACGCCTCCGCCTCGTCGAGATCGCCGCGCTCCAACGCGGTGGATCCCATACGCGCCATGGCGATCACGTGCCCGCGCTCCGCGGCCTTCCGGTTCAGATAGTCGTCGACCCGGGTGTTCCACTTACGTTTTTCGGCGCCCACAAGCCCGCTCCTTCCGGCAGCGTCCCTGGGGTAGTCGCCGCTCAAGGCCCGGATGTGACAACAACTACCGGGTGTCATCGCCGTGTCGCACCCGGTTTCCCGGCGGCCGCGGCGATACTTGGCGCTCCCCAACCCCCGTCGAGAGGAATCGCGCGGTGGCCACGCGTACCAGCCAGATGACCACCGCTCAGCGGTTGCTCCTGTTGATCACCCTCGCCGCCGTCGTACTGGCGGTCTTCTGGTTCGTGAGCGGCAAGGGCGACGCGTTGCAGCCGAAGCCCGCCAACCCCGCGAGCGCCGCCGACGCGCGCAAGCAGCTGGACGAACTCACCGTCGCGCCGCGCGGGTCGATGGACGGCTACGACCGCAAGAAGTACCCGCACTGGGACAACCAGGGGAACAACTGCAACACCCGCGAGTTCGTGCTCAAACGCGACGGCAAGGACGTGCAGGCCGGTTCCGACTGCGCCCCGACCTCCGGCAGCTGGACGAGCATCTACGACGGCGAGACCTGGACGAAGCCGACCGACATCGACATCGACCACATGGTCCCGCTCGCGCAGAGCTGGGTCAGCGGCGCGAAGTCGTGGACCGACGAGAAACGGCGCCAGTTCGCGAACGACCTGACCCGGCCGCAGCTGTTCGCCGTCACCGACAACGTCAACCAGGAGAAGAGCGACAAGGCGCCGGACCAGTGGAAGCCGCCGCTCGTCTCGTTCTGGTGCACCTACGCCACCGACTGGATCACCGTGAAGCACTACTACGGCCTCACGATCACCACCGCCGAGAAGAGCGCGCTCGGCGACATGCTCGGTCGTTGCTGATCCGCCCGGTTTCGGGTTGGCTGGGGCGATGGCGACCTTCGTACTGATCCACGGCGGTGGCGGCAGCGCCTGGGACTTCCACCTCCTCGAGGCGGAGCTGACCGGCCGCGGGCACGACGTCGTCGCGGTGAACCTGCCGATCGACGACGAGAAGGCCGGCTTCCCGGAACACGTCGACGCCGTCGTGAACGCGATCGGCGACCGCGAGGAACTGGTGGTGCTGGGCCATTCCTACGGCGGCTTCACCGCGCCGATCGTCGCCGCGAAAATTCCGGCGCGGCTGCTCGTGCTGCTGACCCCGATGATCCCGAAACCGGGCGAGACACCGGGGGACTGGTGGGGCAACACGGGTTTCGAGGACGCGAAGGACCTCACCGACGAGGAGAAGTTCTACAACGGCGTCCCCGCGGACATCGTCGCGGAGGCGGGCTCGCACGGCCGGAACCAGGTCAGCGCCGAATGGGGACAGCCGTGGCCGCTGGACGAGTGGCCGGACGTCCCGACGAAGGTGCTCATCGGGCGTGAAGACCGCTTCTTCCCGCCCGAGTTCCAGCGCCGGGTCGTCCAGGACAGGCTCGGTTTCGCGCCCGACGAGATCGACGGCTCCCACTCCGTGCCCTTGAGTCACCCCAAGGAACTGGCGGACCGGCTGGAGTCCTACCTCGGCGCCGGTTGAGTGAGTTCGCAACACGCTTCCTCGGCCTTACCCCTCAACAAGTCGCCAAGGGCGCTTTACCAGCGGTCCAGCCGCATGACCTCTTCGAGCGGCTGACGCGCGGCGGGCTTGAAGGTGTCACCGGTGTAGAACGCCGTCGGGATGAGCGCGGCCTGGTGCACGTTGTCCGGCAGGCCGAGGATCTCCGCGGCCTCCTTCTCGTACGCGAGGTGCAGCGTCGTCCACGCCGTGCCGAGCGTGACGGCCCGCGCCGCGAGCATGTAGCTCCACACCGCGGGCAGCAGGTTGCCCCACAGCCCGGCCTGGTTGCCGGCGGGCAGCTCGGCACCGCTCGTCTCCAGGCACGGGATGACGTGCACGGGCACCTCGCCCATCTTGTCGGCCAGGTACTCGACACTGGAGCCGACGCGCTTCTGCACCTGCGACCGCTGGGGGTCGTCCGCGAACAGTTTCCCGGCCGCGTGCGGGGAATCCAGGTACTCGCGGCACGCCCGCTGGTACAGCTTCCCGAGCTCGGCCCGCTGCCCGGGATCGGTGATCACGAGCCAGTGCCAGCGCTGCGTGTTCGATCCGCTCGGCGCCTGCAACGCCACCTGCAGGGCGTGTTTGACCAGTTCGAGAGGCACCGGCCGGGTCAGGTCCAGTCGTTTGCGGACGGTCCGGGTGGTCGTCAGCAGCTCTTCGGGCGTCATCCGGCGATTATGTCGTTATGATCCGCTGGTGGGGAGGCCGCCGCGCGAACGAGGGATGGGCACTTTGCTCAGGCACGTCCTCGACGTGACCGAAGCGGACGTCGCCGCGTTCTTCGAGGACATCGGGCTGGGCGACTACCGCCCGCGGTTCACGCCGTTCGTCCGCGCGATCGTCACGCACGGGCCGCTGCCCATCCGCGACCTCGCCGCCGAAGTCGGCGTAACCCATTCCGCGGCCAGCCAGACGATCGCGCAAATGGCCCGGCAGGACCTCGTCTCGCTCCGGCCCGGCACCGACGCCCGGCAGAGGATCGTTTCGCTGACCGAGAAGACACGCCGGCTGATGCCGACGCTCGAAGCCGAGTGGGCGGCGACCAGCGCCGCGGCCGCGCAGTTGGAAGCCGAACTGCCGTACCCGCTCAGGGAGGTGCTGGTCGCCGCCGTCGAGGCCTTGGAGCGGAAATCGCTCCGGGAGCGCATCGCCGAGACGGACGCCGCGCTCAAGCTGGAGCGTCGGCCCGGTAAAGACTGAACACGGCCCAGACGTACTTGCCGCCGGAACAGAGCTCGTGACCCCAGTCGTCGGACAACGCGTGCACCAGCTGAAGACCGCGGCTGCGCGCCGCCATCGGCGCCGGCTCCTTCAGCTTCGGCCGCCCCGACCCGGAATCGAAGACTCGCAGGGTGAGCCTGCCGTCGGAGTATTCGACTTCGAGCCGGTCCGGCTTCTCGCCGTGCTCGAAGGCGTTCGTGACCAGCTCGGATGTCGCCAGGAGAACGTCGTCGACCTCTGGGCCGTCGAGGCCGAAGCCCGCCAGAGTCGCCCGCACCGCCTGCCGCGCCACGGCCGGCGCCGTCACATCGACCGGCAAGGGGAGGGAGACCACCGGCAACGAGCCCTCCGATCGGGTCTTGGACATCGTCATGGTTCCGCACCTCCCCTCACGAGAGACTCCCAGATCCGCTGTTCGCCTCCCTGGTACCCACAAGGGCCGAGGTCGAATCAGACCCCGTCCGTGAGTTCTGTCTCGGTCAGTCCTTCTCTCATCTTCTTGAGCGTGGCGGCCAGCAACCTCGACACCTGCATCTGGGAAACACCGACCCGGCGGGCGATATCCGACTGGCTCATCCCGGACCCGAACCGCAGCGCGACGATCTTGCGCTCACGGTCGGGCAGCCGTTCCAGCATCGGCCGCAGCGCCTCGCGCAGCTCCGCCTGGCTCAGATTTGCGTCGGCCTCGCCGAAGCGGGTGTGCGCCGAGTTCTCCAGGAGGTTGTCCAGCGACGTGCCGTACCGGCCCTGGCCGGCGCGGAGCCCCTCGTAGACCTCGTCGATCGGGACGCCGAGATGGGCGGCGATCTCACTGGGCTTCGGCGCGCGGGAGAGCCGGACCGTCAGCTCCTCGCGCACGGCGGAGATGTTGGCGTTCAGCTCCTTGAGCCGCCGCGGCACGCGCACCGACCAGCTGTTGTCCCGGAAGTGGTGGCGCAGTTCACCGGAGATGGTGGGGACCGCGAAGGCCAGGAAGTCGCTGCCCTGGCCCGGGTCGAACCGGTCGACGGCGTGGATCAGCCCGATCGTCGCGATCTGGACCAGATCCTCCATCGACTCGTCCCGGTTGCGGAACTTGCGCGCCAGGTTGCGCGCGAGTTCGAGGTGCGCGCGTACCAACTCGTCCCGCAGCGTCTCACGCTCGGGGGAGTCCTGTGGCAGCGCGCACATGCGCTCGAACAGGGCCGGGACGTTCGCGCCGTCTTTCTCGACGGGTTCGGTCACGGCCGGGCCGCCTCGCTCTCCCGGATGAGCTCCACCCTGGACAGGTAGCCGCCGTCGGCCGGGGTGACACTCCGCCGCGCGGACGTCGCCAGCGCGGTGAGCAGTTGCCAGGACAGACCGGTCTCGTCGTCGGGTTCCGGGGAGTCCGAGAACACCGAGACGGTCACCTCGATCCGCCCGTCCTTCCACGAGAAAACGCAGGTCAGGCGCCCATCGGCGGCCGAGGGGAGCAGCATGGAGCAGGCCTCGTCCACCGCCATCCGGAGATCCTCGACCGCGTCCAGGTCGAAGTCCTGACGCATCGCGATGTCCGCGACGATCGTCCGGAGGGTCGGTACCACGTGCGGTACCGCGGCCGTGCGTACCTCGATGAGTTGAGCGCCCTCCCCGCTGGGCGGGGTGTTGTCCACCACGTGTGTTCCTCTCTCGAGCTGCGCTGCCGATCGGTCAGATGCCCTGGGTGTGAGCAAACCAAACCCACGTTTGAGCCGCGCAGGGGGCGGGCATGTAACCGGCGACAAACGATCTCCTGGGAAGGCGGGGACCGACATGGCTGACGTGAGCCGGCTGCCGAACGTGGTGGCGGAAGAGTGGGATTGGCAGCTCCGTGGGTCGTGCCGAGGCGCCGACAGCAGCTTGTTCTTCCACACGGACAACGAGCGCGGTTCGGCTCGCGAGCGGCGCGAGTCGCGGGCGAAGGCCATCTGCCAGACCTGTCCCGTGCTGGCCCAGTGCCGCAAGCACGCCCTGTCGGTGCAGGAGCCGTACGGCATCTGGGGTGGGCTTGGCGAGATCGAGCGCCGCGAGTTGTTCCTCCGCGAGCGCCGCGCCGAGCGCAAGGCCTTGACCGCGCATTGAGCGCGTCCCGGGCACCGGTCGGCGACGCGCGAGACGGCGATCGTGGCGCCCCGTCCGTACTGGGTTAGGGTTGGGACTGTCGTTGCGGGGACAGCCACGCCTACCCGCCGAAGAAGAGCGTGCGTCCGTGTCCGGACTGGGCGCGGCCGTCGCTTGAGACCACAGGCGCGTTCCGGCGCTGAGCGTCGGTTCTCACCTGATGAGGAGAATGTGCATGCCCGCAGCGGACCAGAACACCACGCCGCCCGGTTTCAGCATCACGCTGGACGCCGACGCGTCTGAACCGCGTGTGGTGGTCACCGGTGAGCTCGACCTGCTGACGAGCCCGCAGCTTCAGGAGACCCTCGGGGCCCTGATCACCGACAAACCTTCCGGTCGGGTGGTCGCCGACCTGACCGGGGTGACGTTCTTCGACTCCTCGGCGCTGAACGTGGTGCTCCAGGCGCAGCGTCAGGCCGCCGAAAAGGCCGTCGAACTCGAACTCGTGCCCAGCCCTCAGGTGAGCCGGGTGATCGAGCTCACCGGCGTCGCCGAGCACCTCAGCGTGTCGGAGGAGCCCCCCGCCTGATCCCCCGTTACGGTCGTGGGCTCGTGATCCGCGACACCTGGGGGCAGCACGATGATGGGGCGGACGCATGCCCTGACCGGCTGGTGCGCGGGGCTCGCGCTCGCACCCGTCGTCGGGGCGGGCACGGTGCACCAAGCGGTCGTGTTCGCCGCGACCACGGCCGGATTCGCCCTCCTGCCCGACCTCGACCACCCGGGCGCCCGCGCGTCGAAGCTGCTCGGCTGGTTCACCGGCGCGCTCTCCTGGCTGCTCCGCCGGGTTTCGGCGGCGCTCTACGCGCTGACCAAGGGGCCTCGGGACGAGAAGGTCACCGGTAAGCACCGGCACCTCTCGCACACCGTGCTGTTCGCCGTCGGTCTCGGCTTCCTGACCTCCTGGGGCACCACCGAAGGCGGACCGTGGGCGGTGTTCGGTGTCGTCGTCCTCGGCCTGCTGCTCGCCGAAGGCGCGCTCGGCGACTGGCTCCTGCCGGTCAGCGGCGCCGCGGTCGGCTGGTGGGTGTGGACCGCCCCGCCGGACAAAGCGGCGCAACTCGCGGAGATCTCCGGCTGGCTCGGCATCGCCGTCGCGGCCGGGTGTTTCGTGCACTGCCTCGGTGACGCGCTGACCGAGTCCGGTTGCCCGTTCCTGTTCCCGATCCCGATCGCGGGCGAGACCTGGTACGAGATCCGGCCGCCGAAGGTGCTGCGGTTCCGCACCGGCAAGCACGTGGAGAACCGGCTGATCTTCCCGGTGTTCGCGGTCGCCGCGGTGGTGCTGATCCCCGGGGTCTGGGAGTACCTGTTCACCACGGTCCAGGGGTTCTTCCCGCCGGAGGGCACGCAGACCGCGGTGCGGTGAGCCCGGAATGCCCTCGTCACCGCCGGCGTTGAATCGGAACGCCGGACCCGGTCGAGGAGGGGAACAGTGGACAAGCCCGTGCTGCGCGCCGACGCGCGCCGCAACCGAGCGAAGGTGCTCGCGGCCGCCGAAGAGGCCTTCGCCGTCGACGGCCTCGCCGTCCCCCTCGACGAGATCGCCCGCATCGCCGGTGTCGGCGCGGGCACCGTCTACCGGCATTTCCCCAGCAAGGAAGCGCTCTTCCAGGCCGTCGTCGTGGACCTGCTCGAACAGTTCGCGGGGGAAGCACGCGCACTGCTGGCCGCCGAAGACCCCGGTGAAGCGTTCTTCGGCTTCTTCAAACGTGTCGTCCAGCAGGCGTCGCGCAACCGGGCACTCTGCGACGCGCTCGCCGAGACGACCGGGCTGGGGTTCAAAGCGAGCGCGGGCCACGACTTCCGGGCGGCGTCGCAAGCGCTGCTGACCCGGGCGCAGGCCGCGGGCGCGGTCCGCGAGGACATCGACGGCGACGACCTGCGCGCCCTGATCGCCGGATGCCTTGCCGCCGAACGGTATTCGCTCGAGGAACGCCATCTCGTGCGGATCGTTGTCGACGGATTGCGCACGCAACGTAACAAAACGTAAGATCGATACGAGAAGTCCTCGTACCTGCGCGTCGCATGGCGGGGGGGTGCCGGATGTCGAGTCAAGGTCCCACCACCGGTTCCGTCACGGTCGCGGCCATCGCCGGCCTCGCGATCGGGCTGCTCATCGCCGCCCTCCTGGTGGCCGGCCGCGAGCCACAGCGCCGCGTCCACGAAGTCGGCACGACCCCTTCGCCGACCACGACCTCGCGTTCGGTCGGGCCGGTCACGGTCACCGTGCCGGGCAGCTCCCCGGAACCGCTCGTCGTCACCCGCACCAGGACGCCGGCGCCGCGCACGGTGACCCGGACCGTGACACCTTCGCCCACCTCGACGGAGCTGCCGCCGTCGACGACCACGGGGTTCCGGAGCGACTGAGGCAACCCGAGCGGCCCCTCGCGCCGTCTGTCCGGGTATGCGGCGGCTACCCGTTTTCGTGTTCTTGCTCGCGACCTTGACCGCGTGCCATCCCGGCGAAACGGCCTGCTCGGCCATCGGCCTGTCGGAGGGGATATCCCTCGAGATCTCGCCGGAAGTGGCCGCCGGTGTCACCCGTGTGTCGCTGGAGCTGTGCTGGGCCGGTGCCTGCGTGACCGAGTCCGCGCCCGGCGGCGTGCATGTCTTCATCCCGACCCAGGGCCTGCCGACCACGCCGGTCCGGACCACGGTGACCCTCGACGACGGAAAGCCCCAAGTCCTCGACGTGACCCCGGCGATCGCCTATCCGGTGAACGAAGCGTGCGGAGGCGGTGTGCCGGTCGCGAAGCTGGTCGTGACGCCCGGCGGCGAAGTACGGCAAGGACCGTGAAGGCCGCCCCCGATGAACGGCCTCCACGGTCATCCCCGGTGGCTAGGCCGTGTCCTAACCGACGTCACGACGCCGCCAGCCCATGAGCCCGGCCACGAGCGCGACCACGGCGACCCCGGTCAGCCAGACCAGCGGTGTCGCGGTGAACTCCGCGGCGGGCAGCTTCGGAACGTGCGAGAACGGTGAGGCGTCCACGACCGCCTGCGGCAGGTTCAGCACCGGGCCGAACAGGCTGAGCAGCAACGCCAGCCCGGCGATCGCCCACGCCGCCGTCGAAAGCTTCGGCGCCAGACCGAAGAGCGTCACGGCGAGGCCGGTGATCACCCACACCGCCGGAAGCTGCGCCAGCGAAGCGACCACCATGTCCCCGACCGAGTCCGAGACACTACCGGCCCGCATCCCGTTCGAAAGTCCTAAAAGGACACCACTGACCACCATCATCAGCGCCGTGCCGCCGAACGTGAACACGAGATGGCTTCCCAGCAGCCGCATCCTGCCCACGCTCGTCGCGAGCAGCGGCTCGACCCGCACCGCGGTCTCCTCGGCGCGGAGCCGCGCCGCGGACTGCACGCCGTAGAGCGCGATGACCATGGCGAACAGGCCGGCCATCGCCGCCATGAAGGCGTCGATCAGCCCGTCCGTGCCGCCCAGTCGCTGGAAGATCTCCTTAGCCTGCTGGCTTTCCCCGACGACATCGCCGATCCCGCTCGCCACGGAGCCGAACACCGCGGCGCAGACCGCCGTGCCGATCAGCCAGCCGATCAACGGACCCCGGTGCAGCCGCCACGCCAGCGCGAACGGGCTCCGCAGTGACGCCGCGGCCTCGGCGGGCCCGGGACGCGGAGGGACGATGCCGGTACCGACGTCACGCCGCGGGAGCAGCGCGTACCCGGCGGCGCCGACGACCACGGTCGCGGCCAGCGGCAGCAGGAAGACCCACCAGCGCTCGTCGGCGAACGGCCGGACCTGTTGCGCCCACCCGATCGGCGAGAGCCAGGAGACCCAGGTCGCGTCCGAGGTCGAGTCGCCGACGGCGCGCAGCAGGAACGCGACCCCGACGGCGGTGGCGCCGATCCCGTTGGCCGTCCTCGAATACTCGGCGACCTGGACGGCCACGGTTGCGATCGCCGTGAAGACCAGCCCGGTCACCGTGGTGGCGGCGCCGAGCGCGAGAGAGCCGCCGGCGGGCAGCTTCGCGCCGATCATCAGCCCGGTCTCGACGAGTCCGATGAGGACACTCGCGCCGGCGGACACCAGCACGCCCGCGGTCAGCAGCGCGTAGCGGCCGACCACCGCGGAGGCCAGCAGTTCCGCGCGGCCGGAGTCCTCCTCGGCGCGGGTGTGCCGGGTCACGGTGAAGACCGCCATCAGCCCGACGATCAGGGCGAGGAACCCGCCGAGCCGCCACGCGGTGAACCCGCCCGCGGTCG
Organism: Amycolatopsis sp. cmx-4-54; assembly: GCF_046548895.1. NCBI lineage: Bacteria > Bacillati > Actinomycetota > Actinomycetes > Pseudonocardiales > Pseudonocardiaceae > Amycolatopsis > Amycolatopsis sp. cmx-4-54. Next base: position 1,841 of record NZ_JAEBEJ010000025.1, on the reverse strand, counting down.
AGAGGTCGAAGGCCGGGCCGTAGATCAGCGAAAGCGACGGGTTCGCGCCCATGCTCGCGGTGAGCCCGGCCCGTTCGGCTGCCGTCGGGTACAGCGTTTCGAACGTCCCCGAGGACGTCGACGGCATGATCCCGAGCAGGACGATCCAGATCGGCAGGACGATCCGGTCCCGCCGCAGCGCCAGCCTGGTCAGATGCCAGGTGCCGACGAGTCCGTGCGCGGCACCCGAGGCCGCGGGACGGTCCAGCGTCGCGGTCATTTCGCGCTCGCTTCGGTGGTGTAGTGACGGAGGAAGAGCTCTTCGAGCGTCGGCGGCTGGCTGGTCAGGCTGCGAACGCCGACCTGCGTGAGCTGACGCAGCGCGTCGTCGAGGGAGCGGGTCTCGACGTCGAAGCGGACCCGATTGCCCTCGACCTTGAGGTCGTGGATGTTCTCCAGCCTGGTCAGCCCGTTCGGCGGGCCGGCGAGCTCGGCGGAAATCGACGTCCTGGTGAAGTGCCGGAGCTCGGCCAGAGTGCCGGTCTCGACGGTGTGCCCGTTGCGGATGATGCTGACCTTGTCGCAGAGCGCCTCGACCTCGGCGAGGATGTGGCTCGACAGCAGCACCGTGCGGCCCTGCTCGCGTTCCTCCTGGATGGCGTACTGGAAGGTGGCCTCCATCAGCGGGTCGAGGCCGGAGGTCGGCTCGTCCAGGATCAGCAGGTCCACGTGCGAGGCCAGCGCGGCCACGATCGCGACCTTCTGCCGGTTGCCCTTGGAGTAGGTGCGCCCCTTCTTCCTGGGGTCGAGGTCGAACCGCTCGATCAGGTCCTTGCGGCGCCGCTGATCGAGCCCGCCCCGCAGCCGCCCCAGCAGATCGATCACCTCACCGCCGGACAGGTTGGGCCAGAGGTTCACGTCGCCGGGGACGTAGGCGAGGCGCCGGTGCAGGCTCGCCGCGTCCTTCCAGGGGTCGCCGCCGAGCAGGCGGACGTCGCCCGAGTCCGCGTGGAGCAGACCGAGCAGGACCCGGACGGTGGTCGACTTCCCCGCGCCGTTCGGGCCGAGGAAACCGTGCACCTCCCCGACGGGTACCTGCAGGTCGAGACCGTCCAAAGCCTTGGTCCGGCCGAAGGATTTGTGAAGGCCGGAGACGGAGATGGCGTTTTCCATGAAGCTGAAGGTACAGTGATTTCACGAAGTTGTGAAGTTAAGAAAACATATGGATGGTGTGATCACTCTGGGGGACGTAGGAGAGGATGTATCCATGACGACGACGCCTGAGAGTGCTTCGAGCACCCAGAGAGACGAGGACGCCGTCCGCCGTTACGTGGAGCACCTGGGCCTCACGCTCTCCCAGATCGGGATGCAGCGGATGCCCGCCAGGGTGTTCGCCGCGCTGATGACCACCGACGCCGGCCGTCTCACCGCGGCCGAGCTGGCCGACCAGCTTTCGGTGAGCCCCGCCGCGATCTCGGGGGCCGTGCGGTACCTGGAACAGATCGGTCTGGTCGCCAAGGAACGCGAGCCCGGCTCGCGCCGCGACCACTACCGGCTCTTCGACGACCTCTGGTACGCCACCTTCATGAAACGCGACCGCATGATCTCCATGTGGCGCGACGCGGCGGACGAGGGCGTTTCGGCGCTGGGCGCGGGCACGCCGGCGGGTGAGCGGGTCGCCGAGATGAGGGACTTCCTGAGCTTCATGATCAAGGAACTCAACGACATGTACGCGAAGTGGCACGAGATGCGGGCCGAAAAGGGCAAGTAGGTCACGCGCGCGGGGCCATGCGCCGGACTGGCGGGGTTGCGAAAGCCACTTTCGCAACCTTCAACGTTGCGAAAGTGGCTTTCGCAACCAG
>NZ_JAEBEJ010000024.1:0-35246 GCF_046548895.1 Amycolatopsis sp. cmx-4-54 | reverse complement strand
CTGCGCAGCGCGACTATTCGGAGAGTCAGCGTGGGGGTTCGCCTGGTACGGGGATGAAGCGGCAGCTGGATTCCGCGAAGGAGAAGGGGCAGAAGGCTGAAGTTGAGCGGTTGGAGAAGCAGCAGCAACAATACAAGGACCGGCAAAAGGCACAGCAGGAGAAGAAGCAAAAGGAGTACCAGAAGTACGCGCCCGCGTGGAAAGCCTATGCGGAAAGCCAGCGTGGCGGAAACCCGGGAACGGGTCTGAAGCGTCAACTGGAGGCCGCGCAGGAGGAGGCCAATCGGTTCGCGGTGGGCCCAGGCTCGGCGGCGACAGGCGGGGACGCGCTGGTACGGCGAGGAAAACAGGCCGCAGCGGCCCAGGCCGAGGTGGAGCGGCTGCGACAGCAACATACCCGGCAGTCACAACGTCGACAGGCAGCGGCAGATGACAAGCTGCGGGAAGCACGGAAGTACACGGCTGCGTGGGCGGCGTACGCGGACAGCCAGCGCGGCGGGGCCCCGGGCGACGCGGCCAAGCGACGGAAGCTGGCGGAGCAGGCCCGAATCGCGCAAGGACAACTGGACTACACCGACGCCACGCGAGGCCACAAGGTCGGCGGTCGGACAGCGCAGGTGATTGAACGGTTGCCCGACGGTAGGTTCCGGGTCACCGACGCCAAGTCGCTGCAGTCCGTCATCGCCGAACCTGAAGCAGCCAAGACGAAGAGCGTCGGCGAGACTCTGGTCGAAGCCGAAGACGCATTCGAAGCGGAGCTGAAAAAAGCCAGGGACTGGGCTGAAAGCGAGATCGAGGGCGAGAGAAGAGACCCGGTCAAAAACACCGATCCGCTCACCGGAGCGAAGCGGTTGGCCGCCGGCGCCTACAGGTCATTGTACGACGGCGTGTACACGGCAGGTGAAGCGATCGACACGCTCAACGAAGCCGCACAAGGCGACGAGCAGGCGTCACGCAAGGTTGAGCAAAGCACCAAAGACTTCGTCGATGGCGCCTCGAAAATCGCGGGTGACGTCGTCAAAGACCCCCAGGGATCGTGGGACAAAGCGGTCGAGCGAGGCAAGCGTGCCATCGAGGACTTCCGGCAAGCACCCGTATCCGGCTCTGGCGGACTTGTCGCGGACGTCGTGGGGCTGGGAAAAGTCACCACACCGGCGAAGCTGATCCGGCCCGATGCTCCCGGCCAGCGCGCCGACAGCCCCACCAGTGGCGGCCCGTCGACCGGTTCGCATTCCGCGGACGAACCATCTTCCCCGGCCGTAGCGCCCGTGCCCGACCCGCGAGGACCCGCCACTTACGGTGACCGTGCACCGGCCAGAACTGACGACCGCGGCTCCGCAACGCCCGCGAACCCGACCTCCCGGCCCTCAGAGGACAAGCGCACCACTCAGGTGCGCCCTGCGCCGGCGACGCAACTACCCACGTTGCCCCGCACCGACCGCGGAGACTCCCCGGCTCACCGTACCGATGACCCTTCGTTCAAACCCGAGTCATCTGGTGACGGCTCAAGGCGTGGGGCTCTCCCGCAGAACACCGAGGACGGGCGGCAACCCAGCGACAGCAAGCCGGAATCCGATACGAACCCCACTCCGCCGGCACGGGATACAGCCGACACGGCGACCCGTTGCGCAACACCGAACAGCTTTGTCCCGGGCACCCCCGTTCTGCTCGCCGACGGAACCTACAAGCCGATCGAGCAGATCATGCTCGGCGACCGGGTTCTGGCCACCGACCCTGTTACCGGCCTTACCCAGGCCAAGCCGGTACTCGCCCTGATCCCCGGCCACGGTCTGAAAGAACTTGTCCGGATCACGATCGACACCGACGGCGACCGTGGGGACGCCACCGGCGTGGTGACCGCCACCGATGAACACCCCTTCTGGGTCGCCGACACCGGCCGCTGGACAGACGCCGAAGACCTCGACCGCGGGAATCTGCTCCGCACCCCCGACGGCCGCCTCCTGAAAGTCATCGACACGCATAGCTGGACCCAAAATCAACAGGTCCACAATTTCACTGTCGAAGGGCTGCATACCTACTATGTCAACATCGGCGGACAAGCGCCTGCCGCGAACATCCCTCCCGTGGGCGCCGCTATTCTCGTTCACAACGATGGGGAGGGGGACGGGCCGGCCTGTGCACGTCCTGGCCAAGGAGAAGACCGATCGTCGTCAGGCATTCCGCACGGCTTCGCCGACGCCGAAGATTTCGCCGGATTCAGCCAAGACGTTCGATCAGGTCTGGAAACGGCAGGATACGCGGACGCACGCGCTGCATTTCAAGGCAGTGCGGTGACCGGAAAAAGCTTCAAAACCGGCGAACCGTTCGACGTCGGCCGGGTCAGTGACTTCGACATCGCAATCTCAAGTTCGTCCGCGCTCGCCCGAGCCAAAGAACTCGGTGTTGAGCTTCGTTCAAAGGGCGCCAGAACTGGCCCTCTCAAAGCTGTTGAACTTGAGCGTCTTGGGCTGGGCGACCTGGCCAGGTCCCTCTCTGTTGCCGCGGGGCGTCCAGTGAACTTCATGCTTTACGACTCACTCGAGCAAGCACTCGGCCGCGCACCTAGTATCATAGTTCCATGACAAGCAAAATTTTCGACCTGTTCGGTGTGGAATCGGCTACTGTGGGTTCCGTCGCGAGAATCGTCGCCGAGCGTACGGGGCTTGCGCTGAGCTTGCATGATAGTGATGCGCGTGGCGGTGAATACTATCGCACTGGAGTTGGCGATCGGCCGGAAATAATCGTTCAAGCCAACGCGACCGATGAGCCGGACTCCCTTGCAGAGAAGGGCTTCCCTTCGTTCTCGGTCTTGATATATTTGAATTACGGAACGCTTGAACTTCGTGACAAGTTGAGCACTTTCGAAGAACTCGCCGTATTGCGTAATGAAGATCTATAGGAACCCAGTGCCCGGCGAAAGTCACTGCTCTTCGGGTCCGCCAGGCGGAGAGCAATTCCAGATCTGCGGTGGCCGCGACGGCATCGGCCTTGGCCGTGCTCGCGCCATGGGTGAGGATGATGGTCGATCGCAGAGCAGTGACTTTCGCCGTGTTGCCGCTGGCGCCGCCTCGCCGTGCTTGGGGACTGCAAACGCAGGCGGCGAGGCACCTGTCGCGTCGGCGGGGGAGTCGGACGATCGTGCCCTGGTCCGGGAGTGACCGCTTGAGCCCACGTCGGTGTCGGTTCTGCCGTCCGCGGGCGGTATCGCATCAGCGGTCATCCGAATTCGCTTCCCTGCGGCGCGGACGCGGGCTCAAGCGTTCTTCAGTCCGCCGTGGGCGGGTTGATCTGGCCGGGCCCGCCAGCCTCGCCGCATCACGGCAGCCGCGATACCGAACACGCCGGAAGCAAGGAAAAGAAGCCGGCACGCCAAGTGTCAGGTGCATCAGGGTGAGAAGGATCACCGCTAGCCGAATCGAGCGCTTAGTCGTCTGTCTCTCTAGTGAGACTCTTTCGGTGAGCCAAAAATCCGGACGAGGTTGTCCTCGGTGTCATTGCCGAGCTTCTCGAAGACCATTTTCGCGATGGGTGCCGCCAGTTTCGCGGCACCGGCGAACTCGATGGAGGCGTGGTATGTCGGGGTCGACGTGTCGGGCTGGTCGCCGGCGGTGATCGTGATGTCGTCCGTGGAGGTCGCGGTGTCGTTCGCGCCCACGAAAACCACGCGTCCAGGCTCGAGTCGCGTCAGCTCATAGGTCAGCTCCGTCTCCATTCCGCCGATCTTGGACACGTTGTGCCACCGCGTGCCGACGGCGATCGGACCCACGCTGGTCTGCTCGCAGGTCACCGTCCCTGGATCCCACTCGACGGCACGAGAGAAGTCTTTGAGATAGTCCGTTACCGCGTTCGGGGTGGCTGAAACCGTGAAGCTTCGCGTGACTTCGACCATTTTCGTCCTCCGTATGTTCTTTGACGCGACCAGGGTTCGGGCGCGCGCGGTCAGCCGTGTTCCGCGGCTCGTTTGATACCGGTCAGGGTCTCTTGCAGCGCCTGGTCGATCTGTTCACCTTCGGCGTGCTCGGTGTGCAGTTCGACGGCGAGAGTGGCGGCATTCTCCGTACCGCCGGGTTCGATATGAAGCCGACCGTGGTAGTCGTGAGGGCCCGGAGCGCCCCACTCCAGGGATTTCCCGTCCTCGATCACATGGACCCAGGCTTCGCCCTCGACATCCTGTTCAGGACCGTCGGCCGGGTTGATGTGCGCGGTCACTTCCACCTTGTCGCCTTCGAGTGGCTTGGCGGAAGTCAGGCGCGGCATGTAGTTCGGTAGATTGCGCACGTCAGCCAGATAGGTGAACAAGCGCGCCGGCGGCACATCGACGGCGATCGATTTCCGGTAGTCGCCCATAGTTGTCTCGACCTCCTGAAACGGTTGTGGAGCGATCTGCTCGGATGAGTACCCCGTCGGCGTGGACTCACACATCAGCTGTTCTCGCGCCTGCTCGACGGTTGGAGAGGGCCACCGGAGCCACCATGCACCAGGACAACTCGTTCGGGTTCCCGCTTCGAGGTGTGCGACGTGCCGATCAAGGGTAGTCAGCCGGTATTCCATCCGGATCACCGAAAGGACACCGACGTGAGCCTGAACGACGACGACATTTCCACCACATCGGACAATGAAGAAGGCCCCGCCGACGCCGGGGCGGGGCAGGGAACTCCCGGCGAGCACGATGGCGGAGCCGACGGCGGCGCGGAAGGCCCGGCCGACTCCGGTGCGGGCGAAGGCACCGCCGGCAAGCACGATGGCGGAGCCGACGGCGGCGCGGACAGTGGCGCGAGCTGAGTTCAGCGAGCCTTCGACCGACACCGGATCAGGCAAGTGCCTTCCGGTGTCGGCCGTCGGCCGCGTCGGGAAGGGTGTGCTGGCCCGGTTGGTCGGTTCCGGCATCGGGGATTTCGCCGCCCGGCACTGGGGCCGTGAGCCGTTGCTACGGCGGACGGGCGGGGATTTCGGTGATCTGCTCGACTTAGATGGGGTCGACGAAATACTGTCCCGCCGCGGGTTACGGACGCCGTTCCTCCGGCTCGCCAGGGATGGATCGGTGATCGATTCCCGATCGTTCACCGGCGGCGGTGGTGTCGGCGCCGAGATCGGAGACCAGGTCCGTGACGACCGGGTCGCCGCGCATTTCGCCGACGGCAGCACCATCGTGCTCCAGGCTTTGCACCGCACATGGCCGAGCATCAGCGACTTCACCACGGGCCTGGCCGACGAACTCGGCCACCCGGCGCAAGCCAACGCTTACATCACCCCGCCGTCGTCGCAGGGCTTTTCCGCCCACTACGACGTGCACGACGTCTTCGTGCTGCAATTGGCCGGCCGCAAGCACTGGAAGGTGCACGCGCCCGTCCATCCGTCGCCGCTGCGCGACCAACCTTGGGACAAGCACGCCGACGCTGTCGCGGCGCGGGTTCGTGACGACCCGCCGGTCATCGACGACGTCCTCGAGCCCGGTGACGTGATGTACCTCCCTCGCGGCTGGCTCCACTCGGCGATCGCGCTCGGCGAGGTCTCCGCGCATTTGACCGTCGGCATCCACGTCGTCACCACTTTCGCGCTGGTCGAGGCGCTCACCGCGCTCGTCGGTTCCGACGAACGGCTGCGCGCGTCCCTGCCGCTGGGGATCGACGTCGCCGATCCCGATCAACTGGACGGTCATCTCAAAACCATCCGGGAAGACCTGATCGCCGCCCTGCAGGCGGTGCCGAGCGAAGACGTCGCCCGGTTCGTGCGCGAGCGGGCATGGACGGGAAATCGTCCGGAACCTCTGCCTCCGATCGCCACCGCCAAATTGGTGCTCAATGTCGGCGAAGGGGATCCCGTCCGGCGCCGCCAAAGGCTGCGTTTCCGTATCCGGAACCCGGAAAACGGCAGGGTCGTGCTCGAACTGCCGGACCGTGACCTCACGCTCCCTGATTCCACGTCGACCGCTTTGACGGCGCTGCTCGACGGAAAGACATGGCACGTAGGGCAGATCCCGGGACTGGACTTGGCCGATCAGGTCGTGCTCGTGCGTCGCCTGCTTCGGGAAGGTGTTCTGCTGGCCGCGACCGCCTGACGAACTTCGCGTGCCCGCGCGTTCCAACGTGGTGGCGACAGGATCGGCTCTGTTCGGCGTCGGTAGCCCTCATGAGTTCTCGTTCATCAAGGCGACGAAGATGTGTATCAGTCAGCTGTGTGCAGCGAAACGTGGTTCCGCGGGCCATCGGCGGTACTCCGACGTTTGCCGGCTGCAGCAAATGCAGCGGCTGATCGACTGCGGAATGCGGGTCCGCAAAGCTACCGCGGCGGTGTTCTCGGGCGTCGCCGAGGGTGTCGGTAGAACGGCGGGTCGACGAGATCGAACAAACCGCTGAAGACCTCGAGTTCGTGTCCATCAGGCGGCAGGGTCGAGCGTGGACCAGGCAAGAGCCGCGTGACCGGCTCCACCGCGATGATGGCCCTCAGGCGGCGGAACCGGTCACGTGCGCACGCGGCCGGGCTCGGAAGCGCGGCCGCGACCTCACCTGTCGTGGGCAACGACCGGGCTGACGGGGGTGATGTCAGGGCTGGCCGGGGCGAGGAACGTCGCCACGCCAGGCGCCCGTTTCGGTGCCGTCGCGGTTTTCGAGAAAGGTCTTGAACCGGTCCAGATCGCCTTGCACGCGGCGGTCGAGGATGCCGAGTTTGTCGGCGACGTTCTCCACAAAGCCTTCGGGGTCGATATCCATTTGGACAGTCACCCGCGTCCGACGCTCTTCGAGCCGGTGCACGGTGACCACCCCGGCGTGGTCGGGGCCGGAGTCCGATTTCCATGCGACGCGCTCGTCCGGGTGTTGTTCGGTGATGGTCGCGTCGAACTCACGGGTCACCCCGCCGATACTCACCGTCCAGCGGGTATGGGTGTCGTCGAGCTGGTCGATCCGGTCGACGCCCTCCATGAAGCGGGGAAACTCGGCGAACTGGGTCCATTGGTTGTAGACGTCGGCGACCGGCGCCTCGACGTCCACGGATTTGGTGATAGTGCTCATGAAACAGATCTCCTTGAAGGTGGTCCGGCGGGCTCGTCGAGTGCATACCCTGCTCCAGAAGGCGCTAAACGATCCACACCCGTTGCAGGCGCCGGTGGAGACGGCCGTGGTCCCCTAACCGCCGGCAGGTTTGCAGGGTCATCGCCCCGCCCAGGTCGAAGGCGCTGGATGCTGCGGCACGGGTCAGCTCAGAACGTTCAAACCGTGCTGCCATCGTTGCCGCCGCTCCGCGGAATCCTGATCCCACCAAGGAGTGCCACGCTCGCCCAAAGCGACCTTGGCGGTGTGGACCCGAGCCCGCGCCTCACGCTCGGCTTCGGGGTCCTGAGCACGGCGAGCCGCGCCGACGTCCCGGCGAGCCCGCATCAGCAAACTACGCAACCGGGCCGCCGTCTCCTCCGGGATCTCTGGATCGGTCGCTCGCCAACGCCGGCCGTCGATCACGACGAAGCGTCCGTCGGGCGTGCGCTCCGGCTCAGCCATTCGCGTTCCGGGGCAGCCGGATCCTGATCGGCCCTTTCCATTCTCCGTCGGGGTCGAGCGACCGATCGCCCTGGGTCAACCGCACCTCGCCGGCCCGTGCGAGCTCGCGGGCCTGGTTTCGGGCCTGCGGCAGCAGCGGACGCCACTCGTCCGCCAGAGCCCTGGCCGCGTCGGAAGGGCAGGTGCTGCTGCCTTCGCCTCGCGCGACGGCCAAGGCAAGGATCGCGGCCCGCAACCGCTCTGGAAGCGGTCCGGCTCCCAGAGCCATCCGGGACTGAGCCGCACCGGGTCCGGTGCTCTCCCGGATCCGCTCCAATTCACGTCGCGGTCCTGATCGGTCGGTCATACCGCCAGAATCGCACCACCTCGCCTCATACGCAGATCCACGACCAGGAGATGAAGTCAGATCGCCAAGGTGCCGGGCGGCATGGTCTACGACCTCCCTCCGACTCTCCCGGCTGTGCGCCGTGCCGCCGAGAAAGCCGTCGCTGAGGGAGAACTATGGGCGGACGGCGACGGCGTCCACTTCGAAAAGCATGTCCGGCAGGGCCAGCGCCGCCACGCCGAGGAGTGTTTGTGTGGGTGGCCGTCCGCCCCAGATCCGGCCGATGATCTTGCCGATGGTCTCCAGCTTGGCGGCGTCATGTCCGACGATGTAGGTGCGGAGCTGTACCACGTGGCCGAAGTCGAGCCCCACCTCCGCGAGCGCGATCTTCAAGTTCTCCAGCGATCGTTCGACCTGTTCGGCGAAATCGCCGGACGTGACCTGGCCGCTGCCATCGGATGCGTACTGGCCGGCGATGAAGACGAGTTCCCCGGCCGTGGTGGCGATGTGGCTGTAGCCGAATCCCACCGGATCGTGCAGTCCGGCCGGGTTGATGATCTCGTGCGCCATGAAAACGTCCTCCACCGAGTTTCGTCACGGAAATTTCACACCGAGGCGGCGGATCACAGTCTCACCTGCCTACGACACATCCAATCAGCCGACCGAAGCGCTCGGTCGCGGCCCAGCCCATCACTCAAAGTTCGGCGGCGTCAGCGTGGGTCCAGCGCTCGCTGAGGAGTTTCTTGGTGGGCGGCTTGCCGGGCAGTGGCTCGTCATGGATTCCGCGCAGGCCGTTCAGGACGATCGTGATGATCCGGTTTCGTGCCTCGGCCGCGGCGGGGAGTAGGTCGATCAGTGGCGATCTGCCCAATTGCTCGATCAGGAGTATGAGGTCCACACCCGAGACCTCGGGGCGGAGCACGCCGGCCGCATGAGCGCGATCGACGAGCTCGTCCAGCCTCTGGTCGGCTCTGCGGGACATGGCTCGCATCTGCTCGGTGATCTCGATGGTGCCGGCGATGGGCCCGAGCGAACCCTGCCCGAACTCCACGCACGCGGTCACGAACCCGGCCAGCCCGGCCCACGGGTCGTCGTTGGCCAACCCCTGGTCGAGTGCGGTGGCCCACTGCTCGACGGCCAGCGCGCTCAACCGTTGGAAGAGCTGTTCCTTCGTCGGGTACCTGCGGTACAGGCTGCCGATGCCGACACCCGCGCGTGCGGCGATCGCGGCGACGGTGGCGTGCGCTCCATCGGCGGCCAGTACTTCCCGCGCGGCTTCGAGCAGCGCCCGTCTCGAACCGCAACCGATCGAAGAGCGCATGTTCGAATGGTTCGCCGAGAGCGGCTACCAGGCCAACTTCGCCGAACTCAGCACACGCTTCCCCTTTTTGGCGACGTTCGAGGATTTCTTGCGGGACCGTCTTGCCAACCGTCGCACGCCGGACCGCGACCGCGTCGGCGACAACTGAATTTCGCAATTGAATGGAGAGACAGGTTATAGTTAGTTTGTTTTCTTGCCACGTTGCTCGCGCTTGTGGCGTAGAACGCGACTCCCAGCAGGCAGACGATTCCCGCTACGGCGAGGAGTAAGCTGTTTCCTGGGCCCGTTCCGAAGAGGCCGATGATGGTCCAGGTTATTCCCGGAACTGTCCAGAAAGCCAGCTGTCGATACGTTGGGGTTGTGTCGTGTTCCACAGCACTCTTCCGTGTGTTATCGACGTGATCCATTCATAGCGTGGTCAAGGGTGATCCTGCAGTCGTTCTGGAGACCGTTGACGGTCGTCGACGAGCCGCCGCGTCCTGCGGCCACGGCTCTGCCCGGTTACTGACATCATAGGACGTGCCGGCTGCAAGCACAGCAAGATCCGTATCGCGGTCATGCCGCGACGGCGACAGTGTCGTGGTGATGAGAGGATCACGTGGAATCTCTGTGGACGACCCTCGGTGTCGTGGCCTTGGTGGTGGTCGTCGTCCTCGTTCTGGTGGCGCTGTTCCTGGTGGTCAAACTGGTGCGGAAGCACCGTCAGGTCCATCAGCCGGGCACACCGGTGCCGACCAAGGTCGCCTACTGGATTTCCCTGGCCTACACGGTGTTCCCGTTCGACTTGTTGCCCGACCCGGTGTACATCGACGACATCGTGGTCCTGACCAGCGGGTTGTTCTACGTCAGCAGATCGCTCACCAAGAAGGCGCGCGACGACCGCCGGGCGGAGTGAGACCGCCAGTGTTCATGATCGCCGACGTCGTCACCGGTCGTTGAGCAGCGCTCGTACCTCGGTCGCTTCCGGTGCACTGACTTCGGTGAACGCGTCGAGCGCGGCTTCGAAATGTCGTCGTGCTTCGCCGTCATTCCCCGCGGCGCGGTGGCATTTGCCCAATCCGTAGTGCGCGCGGCCGAACTCGTGCGGATACCCGAGCCGGCGTGCCAGGGACAGGGCTTCCTCGTACAGCGCGATCGCCGCGGCTCCGGTTTCCGTGTCCGCGAAGTCGTTGAGGGTGCTGACTTCGACGTTCGTGTTCTTGCCGGAGCGGGCGAACTCCAGCGCGCGCCGAAAATGCGCACCGGCCTCCTCGCTTTGCCCTAGGCCTGCGTAGACGGTGCCCAGTGCGGCCAGTACCGGCGCGCCAAGGCCGGGCGATCGGAGGTCGAGCGCGATCGTCCGGCTTTGGAGCAGAAAGGACAGTGCGGACCGGTGGTCACCACTCCAGCCGTGGTTCGTGCCGAGGTTGCAGAGCGCGATCCCTTCGAGCAGGGCATGGCCGGTCCGCCTGGCGGCGGCGAGCGCGAGTTCGTACTGCGTTCGGGCGGCCTCCCGATGCCCGCGCACGTCATGCACCGAGCCGAGGCCGTCGCGCGCCATGCTTTGGAGGAGATCATCGCGCTGGACGTCGGCAGCGGACAGGGCCTGTTCGAAGCGGCCGATCGCGTCGCCGTATTGACCGAGCCGGAATAGAGCCGCGCCAACGGCGTGTGCGGCGAAACCGTGTTCTGTCGTGCCGGACCGGGTCAGTCCCAGCGCGGTCGTGTGGAGGGCGAGCGCTTCGTGGTAGTGCGCCCCGACGTAGAGGTAGCGCCAGAGCAGTGATGACATGCGGACCACGTGCCCGGCCAGCGCTGGTTCCGGAGAACGTGTGGCCAGCGCGAGCATGGTGGCGCGTTCGTCGTCCAGCCAGGCGCGAGCGTCGTGATAGTCCCGAAAACGGGGTTTCGGACCCGTGGACGTTCCGGGCGGCGCCGGCCGAAGGTACGGCTCGTCGGGCGACAACAGGTCCATGGCTGCCGATCCCCAGCACAGATAGTGATCGAAGAGGCGGATCTTCGCCGCCGAACGGGTGGCGGGGTCGTCGTATTCGTGGACGAGTTCGACGGCGAAGAGCTTGACGAGGTCGTGCAGGCGGAACCTGCCGGACGGTGTCTCCTCCAGCAGGTTGGTCGCACACAGCGCGCGCACAGGCTGGGAGTCGGCGAACAAGGCGATCACCGCCGCCTTGGCCGTGTCGCTGTCGGGCAAGAGACCGAGAAGACGGAACGCGGACGCGCACCGGTCGTCGAGAGAACGATAGGAACCGGAGAAGACCGCGCGCAGACTGGCGGACAGTTCCCCGGTGTCGAGCGCGTCGAGCCGGTTGTCGTGAAGTTCGGCGGCCAGCGCCGAGAGCCGCCTCCCCGGTTGAGCGGTGATTCGTGCGGCGACGATCGCGAGGGCAAGCGACATCCCGCCGCATTGGCGCACGATTTCCCGGCCGGCTTCGGGTTCTTCGGCCAGGCGAGCTGTGCCCAGCTTGCGCACGAGCAACTTTGTCGCTTCGTGCTCGTCGAGCGGTTGGAGCGACAGAGCCTTCGCGGCCTGGGCGGTCAGCAGCCCACCGAGTTCGTGCCGGCTGGTGATGAGAACCGAACAGGTCGAGCCGCCGGGCAGCAGCGGAGTGACGTGGTCGGTGTCCCGCACGTTGTCGAGTACCACGAGCAGCCGTCGCTGGGCCGTCAGGCTCCGGTACAGCGCCGCCTGGGCATCCTGGTCGGCCGGGATCGCGGTCCCGGCGACGCCGAGGGCACCGAGGAACCCTCGGATGACGCGCTCCGCCGGAACGGGTTCGTGCGTCGGGTCGAAGCCGCGGAGGTCGGCGTAGAGCTGACCGTCCGGGAATTCGCTCGCGTGGACAGTGGCCCATCGAACGGCGAGCCAGGTCTTCCCGAGCCCTCCCGCGCCGGAGATCACCGCCACGGTCCCGCGTGCGCCGAGCATACGGTCGAGGCTGCTCAGCTCGCTCTCGCGGCCGACGAAGGACGGCGGCGCGGCCGGAAGCTGCCGGGGGACCGGACTTTCGTCCCCGGCGAGGATGCGTTCGTGCAGCTGACGCAGACGGGGTCCCGGATCGGCTCCTAGCTCCTCGGCCAGCCGGCAACGGACTCTCTCGTACTGCCGCAACGCGTCGGCCGGTCGCCCGGCAAGGTACAACGCCTCGATCCGCTGGGCCTCCCCCCGTTCCCCGCCGGCCCCCGACGGCGGCGGGCCGGCCAGCACGGCGGCGTGATCGCCCAGCCTCAGCCGCAGGTCGTCGCGGTCGAGTACCGCCGCTTCGCGCGTGCGCTCCAGCTCGTTCCGCACGCCGTCCGCCCACGGCGACGCCACCTCGGTGAGCGGATCGCCCCGCCACAACGCCAGTGCCTGGTCGTACAGCTCGAGTGCGGCGTGCTCGTCCGCGGCCCTCCTCGCGCGCTCCAACAGATGCTCGAACCGATGGAGGTCCACCGTCAACCGATCGGCCACGAGAACGTATCCATCGCGGTCGTGCTCGAGCGAAACGCCGTTCAGGCTCGCCAGCGCACCGCGCAGTCTCGACACATATGAGTACAAAGCCATTTTCGGCCGCCGTGGTGGCCGCTCGCCCCAGATCCGGTCGACGAGCCGGTCGACCGGCACCACGTGCCCGGCCTCGACCAGCAACACCGCCAGGACGTTGCGCTGACGCGCGTGCCCGACATCGATCCGGACCCCGCCCTCGACGACCTCCATGGCCCCGAGCACCCGCAGCTCCATCGGCACCCCGCCTTCCCTCTCCAGGCGTAGCGGATTGTCCGTCGCCGGGCAAGCTCCCCACCACGACGACCAGGCCGCGTCCACTGATTCAAGGATTGTTCAAGGTTTCCTCCCGGCCCGGCGGTGATCCTGACTCGCGGCGGATCACGCTGCGGCAATGAATTTCCGGGTGGGGAGCAGGCATGGTCGGTATCTGGATAGGGCTCGGCGTTCTCGTTCTGGTCATCGGTCTCGCCGTGGTCACCGATCTGCGCGATCGTGGCCGCGGCGGGACTCGGAGATTCCTGCTGCCGGACTGGGCGTCCCGGCGCGCCGACTACACGGAGAACGACCTTGTCCACGGACGTCCGCTGACGAAGTCGCCGCGAGAGGAGGCCGACGAACATCGGCAGCGGTACCGTTCCGGTGATGAGTGACCGTCGGTCAGCCACCACTGACGAGTGAAATCCGGCAAAACGGGTAGAACACCGGTATGACTGAGGGTCGAGTGGCGGTGTTCGCGCCGTCTCCGCAGCTGACGGTGACGGTGGAGGAGCTGGACGGGGCGCCGGACGTCCATGTGCACGCGGGCGGGCAGGGGGTATGGCAGTCGCGGATGATCGACGCCCTCGGCGGGCGGGCGGTGGTGTGCTGTGCGCTCGGCGGGGAGACTGGCCGGGTGCTGCGGCATCTGATCGGCGTCGAGGCCGAGGTGCGTGAAGTCGCGGCGCGCAACGGCGCCTACGTGCACGACCGGCGTGACGGCCGTCGCGCCGAGATGGTGCGGATGCCCGCCGACGCGTTGACCCGGCACGAACTCGACGATCTGTACGAGCTGACTCTGGTCCAGGCTTTGCGCGCGGACGTGGCGATCCTCAGCGGTCCGGACGGAGACGACGTGCCGGTGCCGCATTCGATGTACGAGCGGCTCGCCCGCGATCTGGGCACCCACGGCACGCCGGTCGTGGTGGACCTGTCCGGGGAGCGGCTCGCCTGTGCGCTCGCGGGTGATCCGGCGGTGATCAAGGTCAGCCACGAGGAGATGGTCGAAGACGGGCTGGCCGAATCGGATTCGCTGACCGATCTCGCGGACGGTTGCCGACAGCTGGCGTCGGGCAACGCACGCGCCGTCGTCGTGTCCCGCGCGGCCGAGGAGACGCTCGCTTATCTCGAAGGACGGCTGGTCCTGGTCGAGTCGCCCGACCTGACCCCGGTCGACACCCGCGGCGGCGGAGACTCGATGACCGCGGGGCTCGCGGTCGGCCTGGCCCAAGGCCGGTCATTGGAAGACGCGCTGAAGCTGGGGGCGGCGGCGGGCGCGATCAATGTGACCCGGCACGGTCTCGGTTCGGGTAGCGACGACGCCGTGCGGGAACTCACCGGACGAGTACGCCTGAAACCGTGGGAGGCCTCCTGATGCGTGCCCTGATCACCAACGACGACGGTATCGACTCGCCGGGCCTGGCGGCGCTGGCCCGCGGTGCGGCGGACCACGGCTGGACCGTGGTGGTGGCCGCGCCCGTGTCGGAGGCCAGCGGAACCAGCGCGGGCCTGACCGGCGCCGGGGGCGAGGGCCGGGTCGCGGTCGAACGGCGGGAGTTGCCCGGCCTGCCCGATGTCCCGGTGTTCGCCGTCGCCGCGCATCCCGGGCTGATCGCCTTGGCGGCCGCACAGGGATCGTTCGGCGAGCCACCCGAGATCGTGCTGTCCGGGGTGAACCACGGTGCGAACGTCGGGCGCGCGGTCCTGCACTCGGGCACGGTCGGCGCGGCGCTGACCGCCTCCATCAACGGCGCCAGGGCTCTCGCGGTCTCCCTCGACGTGGGCCTGGATCCCGGTCCGCGACCTCACTGGGACACCGCCGTCGCGGTCGCCGCGACCTTTTTCGACAGGCTCGCGGGGCTGCCCGCCGGCACCGTCTTGAACGTCAACGTGCCCGATCGTGCCGAGGCGGGACCGGTGAAGCGCGCTGGGCTGGCCGAATTCGGTGCGGTGCGCAGTCACGTCCAGAACGGCGAGGAAGGCGCGTTCACCCTCACCGCCGTCACGGGCGAGGGCGAGCTGTCACCGGGCAGCGACGCCCATCTGCTCAGTGAGGGTCACGCGACGGTGACCGCGCTGAAATCGGTCGCCGAAGACAGTGCCCTGGACTGGTGATCGCGCACATGCCTCCCGAGGACAAGGAAGCGCCTCCGTCCGCCGAAGTGCTCGCAGCGCTGAACCCGCACCAGCGAAAGGTGCGGCTGGGTCAGGCGCTGCTGCCTCTCGTGCAGAAGCACCAGCCCATTCTGGCGGTCCACGTCACAAAGGCGCTCCTGGAACTGGAAGACGACGAGGTGCTCGCGATGCTCGAGAACCACTCGCGCCTGGAACAGAAAATCGACGAAGCGACGACCGAAATCGCGCGACGGGACGAATTGGCACGACGAGCAGATCGTCGCCGGCAACTCGGCGGCTATTCGTGACCGTACCGCCTTCGTCTCCCTCGCGGTACACCGTGATATCACCGGCACCGGCCACGGCATGATCATGACGATGGCGCCTGGAGACGGCTTCAGCGCGACCCACCGGGGAAGCGCAGTGCGATCGCAGCGGAAGCGAGTCGCCTCCACCCGGGTTCCTACCTCCGCTCGAAGACCAGGTCGAAGTCCTTGCGCCAGGTCGACCCGCGATCTTCGGACGCTTCCCAGCGGCCAGTGATCCGGTCTGGTCGGACGTCTGCGATGAATCGTTGGTGCATGTCGGGGTCTTCGCGGTCCAGACGCCAGAGTGTGCCGTCGAAGGTCATCGCGAAGACACGGCAGACACCTCGCTCGTCGTGGTAGAGGGCAGTGTAGGTGTCGCGGGTGTCGCTGCGGCCGAAAACCAGGACCAGCTCGCCGGCGGTTTCGCCGTCCATCGTCCAGCGGAGAACCACGAACGCGTCACCGAGCCATTCGATCTTCGCTGAGCCCGGCACCTCCTGGCCGGCCGGCTCCAGGAACCAGGCGTTGCGCAGCGTCGTCCGCCACGATCCGGTCAGGCTGTCCAACTGCTCCATGGCCACGTTGCGCATCGATCTCCTCCTGACGTAGAGGGCTGACTCGCCGGTCACGGGACGCCGGGGAGCGGTCGTCGGTGACACGGACGTTCAGGCAATGGCGTTCTGAAGGAGTCCTTCGTTGCGCCCTTTCCGACCCATTGAACCGCGGATGTACCGGCGCTGAACCACCTCGTCCCACGCTGTGCTCAGGGTCCGGTGGGCTGAACTGGGAGTCGGTGAGGGATGCATGGACAAGATGACAAGGGAAACGGATCTGTCCAGGGCCGTGTTCTACACGGTCTCGGGTGGCATCCTCACTGCCGCCTTCGGCGTGCTCGGCGCCGGAATGGCGCAAGCCGCTCCGGCGGACAAGGCCACGCCCGCGAATGAAATGGCCGCGATCAAGAAGGCGGGCCAGCCCAATAAGGCTGCGGTGCCGGCCAAGAGCGCCAACGGGCAGCAACCTACGCAGAAGAAGCCGGTGGAGAAGAGCGCCGGCAGGTTGACCCAGGAACGTATGGAGCGCAATTACGGTGCACCGGCGAAAGGAGACAAGACAAACTCCGAGTGGCAGGCGGAGAAGGACAAGAACAAGAAAGCCGAGCGTTCCGAGCGGGCGGACGAGGCGAGCAAGAATCCAGGGCGTGCCAGGCAGCGGCAGATGGAGGACAACTACGGTTCCCCGTCCAAAGGTGACAAGGCGGACGCCGACCGGCAGCTCACGGCGCACAACGAGAAGGCGGCAGGTGAGGCTCGGCGCAAGGCCGACATCCTCAACCAAGAGGCCCTTCGCGACACCTTGGGGCCGACTCGTGGTTTCGAGAAGCGTGTCGACGCGGCCGCGGCGGCCGAGCGGGAGGCGCAGAGGCTGGAGGACGTCCGCGATCGTGGGGTTGCGCCGCCGCCCGCGACCGTGGGATACCGGGTGTCGTCGAAGGGCGGGAGCAAGGGCGGGGGAGCCACCTACACCGCGGCGGTCGATGTCGACCAGTGGGGCCGGATGACCGGTGAGGACGGTAAAGGCATCCAGGTCGGTGTCACCAAGGACGGCAAGATCGTCGCCCTGTCGGAGAAAGAGCTGACCGGCTCGACCGCGAAGAAGCTTCGGACCAGTTGGATGACCGAAACCGGGCGGACACCCGACGGCAAGATCGTCACCATCTACCACCCCAAGGACCAGTTCCAGAAAAACTTCGAAGACCTCGGGATCCAATGGCAGCAGGTCACCAAGAACGGGGAGGTCCAGTGGGGTGAGCTCGGTGAGGCCGCGGGCGGCACCGCCGCGCTCACCGCTGACGCCGTCCTTTCCTTCGGTCAGGGAAACGTCTACGGGACCTCGAAGTCCTGTGTCAGCAAGGGCGAGGGCTGTGGTGAGGCAGCGAAGGAAGTGGGCCTCGCCGGAGTTTCGGCCCTCCCCTTCGTCGGGAAACCCGCATCGGCGGGAGCCAGAGCCCTGGCCGGAGCGACGAAAGTGGCCGCCGGCAAGGTACTGCCCACGGCGGTCACCGAATTGCCGTCGGGGGTGCGAGCGGCGATCGCGGGCGCGGCGGCCACGGCCGGCCGGACCGTCGCGGAGACCCCGTGGGTCGCCAGACCTGCGGCGGCGGTCAGACAAGGAGCCACCACCGCAAGCCAAGGCGTGGCACGGATCCCTGGGGTACGCCCCGTCGTCGCCGCGGCCGCGCCGGCGGTACGCAACGCTCTCCCCGCCATCAGCAACGCGATCCACACCGGTACCCGGGTCCCGCAGGTGCGGTACCCCCTGTACGAACACACGGCGGACAACGCCCTCGACGAAGCGAGGCGGATCAAGGACTGTGCCAAAGGCGGTGACTGCGGCTCCGCGGTGACCGGTGCCGGAACGCTCGCCTTCGATGTGCTCAAAGGCCGTGGCCTGACCAACTTGCACGACCACGCCCCTGGGTGCGTCGAAGGACAGGCCGGCGACTGCGCACTCGGCGCACTCGACACCTTGGCCGTGAAAGTCGTCCGACCCCAGCCCGCAGGTACGTTCACCGTCGATCCCGTGCGACCGGCACCGGACGGCGTGAAGCCCGTCTTGCTGTCGACGCCTGGGAGTGATTCCGGTGCCGCGATAAAGGCGGTGCGCGCCTTGCGGGAGTCCGGAGTGCCCCGCAGACGTAACGTCGCGGCGGCCGAAGTCGCCATCGAGGGGCACAGTGTCTACGTCCTGACATCGGTCAGCGGTCAAACCGCGCGGGCCGGTTCGGTGCCACCCGTGGACGTCACGGCCAATCTCCAAAGGTTCGTTCCGCAGCGTTTCGCCGGCGAGAACACGCGATTCAATGAAACAGAGTTCAAATTGCTGAACTTCATCGCGAACCAGCTAGGGCAGTCGTCGCCGCTGGTCCGAGGTAGGATCAACTTGCACACGGAGAAAGCCGTATGCGGCTCTTGCGCTTCGATCATCGCTCAGTTCGAGCGAGAGTTTCCCGGTATCAGGGTGTATGTGACGGAAGGGCGCTGACAGGTCATGACCGATATGACGCCGGCTCATCAGGCCGTGGAGATGGGAGACCTTCCCGCGTTGCGTGACCTGCTGGACCAGGGAACCGACATCCACGAAGAGCATCACGGATTGACGTTGCTGCACCACGCCATCGATGTCGAGATGGACGGGCATGTGCAGTCGGGTGAGCCGTTGTGTGTCGACGTGACGGCCTATCTGTTGGCGCGTGGCGCGGACCCGCGACGTCGTTCGGATGGCGGGCGCGGCGTGTCCGCGGAGCATATGGCGTGGAATGACGGGCACTGGCTGGCCACCGCGTTGATCGAGGAGTGGCTTCGAACGCATTGACCTCCGGGAGCCGGCGAGGCAGCACACTCGTCACGGCCCGTACCGGCAGATTAGGAGCAAGAAGGCCAATGCTCAAAGAGCGCTAGGGGCGGATCAACGACCACGGCGGGACGGGTGCGGTCTGCATCCGGCACGAGGGCGGGGCGTCTTCGGGCTCGCGCTGCCGGCCGGAACGGAATAGGGGCGTGAGGAGAATTCCGAGAACGCCAGTTCGGAGCAGCCGGGTATTCGTGGTGACACACTTCCGGCGCGGGACCGGTCCCCGGCAGTACACGAGACAATCGTGGTCGCCGGACTTTTGCGAGGGGGCAAGATGAACCAGCCGGTGGCGACCGGGGTCTACCGGACGCTCGCGGACAACGTGCAGCAGGTGCTGCGCGGGAAACCGGACGTCGTGCGGCTCGCGATCGCGGCTTTGCTGTCCGAGGGGCATCTGCTGATCGAGGACGTTCCTGGCCTGGGGAAGACGACGCTGGGCCGGTGTCTGGCGCGCAGTATCGGCGGGAGCTGGAACCGGATCCAGTTCACGCCGGACCTGTTGCCCGGCGATGTCACCGGCGTGATGGTCTACCACCAGAACAACGAGAAATTCGAGTTCCATCCAGGTGGCATCTTCGCCAACATCGTGCTGGCCGACGAGATCAATCGCGGAACCCCGAAGACCCAGTCGGCATTGCTCGAGGTGATGTCCGAGCGGCGCGCCACGGTCGATTCGGTGCCGCACGACGTCCCGCGTCCGTTCCTGGTGATCGCCACCCAGAACCCGATCGAGATGGAGGGCACCTATCGCCTGCCCGAAGCGCAGCTCGACCGGTTCATGATGCGGATGTCGGTCGGCTATCCCGATCATGACGCCGAGGTGCGGGTGATCATGAGCGACTGCGCGCGGGTCAGCCCGGACGAACTTTCGCCGGTGGTGGATCTGGAGACCCTGCGCCGTGCCATCGACCAGGTGCGCGAGGCTTATCTGGATCCGGCCATCTGCTCTTACGCGGTCCGGCTCGCTGCAGCGACCAGAGAGCACGCGTCGGTCCGCTACGGCGCCAGCCCACGGGGAAGTATCGCGCTGGTGCGCGCCGCGCAGGGAATCGCGGCCACCGACGGCCGCAACTACGTCACCCCGGACGACATCAAGTCCATCGCCAAACCGGTGCTCGCCCACCGCCTGGTGCTCACCGCCGACGCCGAGCTGAACCAGCGATCGCCCGGCGACATCATCGACGAGGCGCTGGCGGCCACGCCTGCTCCCGCGATCAACGCGGTCTGAGCATGGGCCTGTCGAGTGGGTTACGCGCCCGGGCGCCGATCGCCGTGATCGCGGCCGGTTGTGTCGCGGTGGTGGGCGTCGCGATCACTGGCGATGCGAAGCCGATGCCCGGTCTGGACTTGGTGCAGACCGGGCATTGGATCTACAACTCCGCGCTGGGTTCGGCGTTCCACATCGACGGTTCCGGTGAACAGGCCGACGCCCAGGTGTCGATACCGGGTCTCGAACCCGGCAGCAGAGTCGCGCAAGGCCCCACACACGGCTACGTGCTGCCGCCGTCGCGCGTCGTCGAATTCGGGAAATCGACGCTCTCGGTGGAGAAGACCACGCCCGCGCCCGCGAACGAATGGCCGGTCGCGGTGGAGACCAAGGGCGGACCCTACGGCGTGTACCGCCAGGCGGGTGTCGTGATCCGTCTCGGCAACGCCGCGGCGAGGATCGTGGTCGGCGGCAGGCTCGGCGACCCCGTCGCCACCGCCGACGGGCGGCTGTGGCTGCATCGGATCGACGACGGCCTGCTGTGCGAACTCGCGCCCGGCGCTGACCTTGTCTCTTGCCCGATCGCGATTCCGGGCCGGCACAAGGGTTCCCTGGCGCTCACCTCGGACGGGCCGGTTTTCGTCGACACCGACGACGACACGGTGCGGAAGGTTTCGACCACCGGGCTCGGCGATCCGGCCCGGCTCGGGGTGGACCTGCCGGACACCGCCGTCGTGGCGGCCAACGACGTCGAAGGGAAGCTGGCGATCCTGGACCGTCCCGGCGCGAAGCTGCACCTCGTCGGGCCGGCGGTGGCGCCGGTGAGTGTTCCGCTGCCACCCGGTGACTACGTGGGACTTGCCTCCTCCGGCTCCGTGGTCGCCTTGGTGGACAAGGGAAACCGCACGTTGACCACCTACGACGGCGTCGGCCGCAAGCGCGATGACAGGCCGATTCCCGGCGGCGCGGAGCATCCACCGGTCCGGGGCCAGGATTCCCGGGTGTACGTCGACGGTGCGGACGGCGCGCACGTCCTCGTGGTCGATCCCAGCGGGCAGGTGAACGACATCGCGGTGACCGGAGACCGGAAACCGGCCGAGACTCCCGTGCCCGTGAATCCTCCGCCGCAGGAAAAGCCCGACGACCGGTCCAGTACCGGCACGCCACCGCGGGCTCCGACGCAGAATGAGCCTGCCGGCCGGCCGGTCGCACCGGTCAAACCGAAACCCCAGCCGCCGGCACCTGTTCCCGCGAGTCCACCCGGCGCGCCCCGCTCGGTCGGCGCGACCCCGGGAGACGCCTCGGCGTCGGTGAAATGGGGAGCGGCCGCGGCCAACGGCGCCGCTGTCACCGGATACCGGATCACCTGGGCAGGTGGGGAGAAGACGGTCGGCGGGCGAGTTCTGGCCACGTCGATCACCGGTCTGGCCAACGGAACGGCCTACACTTTCACGGTTTCGGCGCTCAACCGCGTGGGGACGGGCCCCGGCGCCACCTCGGGTCCGGTGACGCCGCGAGCGAGCATCAAAGTCCCCGGCGCGCCGGTGGGCCTCCACGTCCGGATCAAGACCGGTGACACCGACGCGGACGTCACCTGGCGGGCCGCGGCGGCGAACGGCTCACCGGTCACGGCCTATCACGTGTCGTGGCGGCGGGCTGACGGATCGGGTGCCGGCTCCACGCGGGTCGCGGGAACGGCCAGGGCGCATCTCATCCGAGACATCGGGATCGAGCAGCCGTTCACCGTCACCGTGGTGGCCGAGAACTCCGCGGGCCGCGGCGCGGTCGCGACGGTCACGAAACCGCGTGGCGACGAACCGGCGGACCGGACCATCACGATTTCCCGAGGCGCCGACACGACAGCCACCGGCTGCTCCCCGCCTGCTTGCGCCTTCGTGCACATCGAGATGTCCGGCTTCACCCCCGGCAAGACGCTGACCATCACCTGCCACACCGACGACGGTGTTCACGGCAGCGAGACGAGACAGGTCGGTCCGGACGGGAAACTGTCGTTCGACGAATTCCCGCAGGGCACCGTCGGGCGCACCGTCTGGATCAGCGCGGAGAGCGTCCAATCGAAGAAACTGGTCTGGAAGTAACGAATGCGGCAAGCTCGCGGGTAGCCGCCGGAGAAAGGGACGGAAAGCAGTCTGGACCGTTCAGCTTTCGGCGCTCGGGGAATCTGCCCGATGGCGGGTGAGCACCGCGAGATAGTGCGGGTTGTACGTCAGACCGAGTACGTTCCCGAAGGGGTCGATCACCGACGCGCTGGCGAACCCGCCCTCGAGGAGGGTTTTCGGCTCGTGTTCGATGGCTCCCATGGCTTTGAGCCGCGTCAGTGCGGCGTCGATGTCGTCGACGTGCCAAGCCACGGCCGCCCCGCAGGTGCCGGAGGACGCTGGAGCGTAGCGACGGTCGAGAATGCCGAGTTCGTGCTCATAGTCACCCACGCGAAACTCGACGTAGGCCGGATTCTCGGTGTCTGGCCGGGAGAAGTAGGGCTGAATACCGAGCAACTCCGCGTACCACTTGGCAGCAGCCGGGACGTCGTCTGCGACATAACCGGCGGTGGCGAGTCCGCGTAACATGGGGCACCTCTTTCGAAGTGGACAACGTGGCGGATCGACTCTACGAAGGATTGAGGTCGCATTGTGTCCTGAATAGCGCTCGGCGTGCGCCGAGTGGCAGCCGTCCCGGAGCTGCTTGAAGTAGCCCGCCTGCGTGTTCAGCTTGGTCGCGTCGGCGCGCCAGTTCGTCCCGCAACGCGCCATGCCGACCGACGGCTATGCCGCGTCCCCCCGGGGTCAACGCCACGGCATGTGCTGTAGGCACCAGGTATTGCCGTCGGGGTCGGCGAAGTACGCGTAGAACACGCCGCCGAGGTCCTCGACCTCGCTGACCTCGACGCCGCGTTCGACGAGTTCGGCGCGGGACGCCTCGATGTCGGCGACCACCAGGTGCAGACCGCGCAGTGTTCCCGGAGGCATGTCGAGGGTGGGGAGGCCCTCGGCGAGGGTGATCGAGCATGCCGAACCGGGTGGGGTGAGCTGGACGATGCGGATACCGGGCTTCGGGTTGACGTCGACATCGAGACGGAACCCGAGCTGGTCCTGGTAGAAGGCTTTGGCCCGTTCGATATCGGTGACCGGCACGGGCACCAGTTCCAGCAACAGCGTGCCGGGCGGCACGGGTGGGTTGCCGGAATCCTTGGAGATCTCGTCGGCGGTGGCGGGTGTGTCGGTCATGGATGGTGCCTTTCGTCGATGAGGGTGGCGAGCAGGGCGGCAAGACCGTCGTATCCTTCGCCGGCGCCGCGTTCCATCGGGCTGCGCACGACCGCGTCGCGGATCTCGGACGAGGAATAGCGCACGGTGACGGTCATGGCGGTGCGTCCGTCCGTCTCGTCCAGAACGGTGATGACCAGCGCCTCACCGTCAGCCCAGTCACGGTGGATCTCGGTCTGTACGAGGCGCACCGGCGGCACGACCTCGCGGAACAGCCCGTGGAGTTCCATCTCGGCGCCGGCCGGGCCGGTGGAGACGAACCGCCAGGCACCGCCGGGGCGCGGGTCGACCTCACAGACGGTGAGCCGCCAGCCGCGGGCGCCGTGCCAGCGGCGGAGCAGTTCCGGTTGGGTGAGCGCGGCGAAGACCAGCGGCGCGGGAGCGGCGAATGTGCGGGTGAGAACGAGGTCGGTGGTCCCGGACGCGACGACCCGCAACCCGAGGCCGGGATGTGGAGAAGTCACTTTTCGCCGTTCTGCAGGTCGCCCAGCAGGGTATCCAGCCGCTGGTAGCTCGTTTCCCAGTAGTCGCGGTAGTCGGCCAGCCAGTCGGTGGCCGTCCTGAGCGGTTCGGCCACCAGCCGGCACGGACGGCGTTGCGCGTCGCGACTTCGACTGACCAGACCGGCTCGTTCAAGCACCCGCAGGTGTTTGGAGACGGCCGGCTGGCTCATCGCGAAGGGCGCGGCCAGCTCGGTGACCGTGGCGTCACCGGTCGCGAGCCGGGCCAGGATGGCCCGCCGGGTGGGGTCGGCCAGTGCCGCGAACGTCGCGTCCAGCGTGTCGCTTGCCACCATGTCGATAACCCTTCGGTTCGATAACCTGATGGTTTTATATGCGCTGGACTCCGGGTTTGTCAAGATCGCGAACGCTGGTCGTGCAGGACGCTGAGGTGGGGTGCGCAGTGGCTGTGATGGTGCTGGGGGTCTCGGCGCGCTCGGAGATGACCGGGGGAGCAGGCGCACCTTGGGACGAACCCGGTGGCGTCACGGCGGAATGGAAAACCCTGCACGAAAAGCACTTCGTCGACAGCTGTGTGTCGGGGAGACCGCAGCCGTCCTCGGTTACTTCCTGGTGCAGGCCGGTTCGGTGAACATGTCGTCGGACTCGCGGTGTGGCTGGACCTTCGCCTGGACCGTGGTGGTTCCGGCGTGTGCGAAGGTGACGGTGACGGGGATCGTCATGTCCAGTACGTCTTGGGTGAGTCCGTCGATCCGCAGGTAGTACGACTGTGCCGGTACTTCGGTGCGGCTGCCGGTGCCGGGACGAGCCCACGCGCGAGGATGGGCAGCCGGTCGACTTGTTCGGCGACGCCGTCACACGCGCGATCCCAATGGATCGCCGCCGATCGGGCGACCGGGCTGACCACTTCGGTGAGGGCGTCGTCTTCGCGCCCGTTGTTCACCAGCGTGAGCCGTACGGTGGCGTCCTGACCGGTTCTGAACTGGCCGGCGGGAGGCGGCATGACATAGGCGTTGAGGATGGACATCGGTCCGAGTTCCGCCGAAAATCCCAAGGTTTGCAAAGGTTTGTTCACCGCCGGCCGAGGTGCGGGCGGCAGGAGCGTGGTGCTCTGATGGGGAGCGGGCCGGTCGCTGGACGCACAGGAGGCCAGTATCAGCGTGCTGGCCAGGATCACTGTCTTCATGGTCTTCCAATTAGGACTTCCAGGACCGGGGCGGTCGTCGGTGGTGTGTTGCCGTGGCCAGCCAGAGCAGAAGCACGACGATGCCTGAGACGATGTCGCTGCTGGTGACCTGTGGCGCCGATATCCCGCTGTTGTAGCCGAGCACCATCGGCGCGGCGATGAGCCAGCCGCCGAGTGCCGCGCGGAGAAAGGCGAATCTTCGGCCGTTCGACGGCGCGACGATGCCGTGCGTGCCGAGCAGAATCAACGCGCAGCCGGTCAGGCCGTCGTTCCAGTATCCGTTGAAACCACCGCCTGTGTGACCGTGGTCGAGTGAGAACGGGGACAGCACCAGCCACAAACCGGTCAAGAAGGTCAGCGCGTCGATGATGGCGAAACCGAGACTGGTGCCGGTGTGTGTCTTCATCTCGGTTCGACCGAGGAACCATTGCTCCGTATCTGGTCATCCGCGAGTTCGTGGGCGCTCTTGGCTTGGGACCAGAACTCTTCCGCGCGGCGATTGGCTCCCCGCGCCCGCTCTACCGCCGCCTGCCAGGCCTTCGTGTTCCGGGCAAGACTGGTCAGTTCGCCACGTGCCTGAGCCGCGTTCGCGAGTTCGTCGTAGGCAAGAGCGTGGAAGTCGGCTACGCGGGCGAGGAGCAGTTCCTCGTGCCCGCCGTCCGCCCTGCGCTCGGCGGCGCGCCTGCGCACCCGCTCGGCGTCGTGCCGTAGACGGGCGACGTCACCGGCCACTCGATCGGTCGCCGGAATCCGGCAGGGGAGGGAAGTTTCGATCGTCACCGCGTCATCACCTCGTGCTTGATTTTTCGCCCTGTCAAAAAGCAGCTGCGACGATTCCGGTGTCGCAGTGCGTCACTGACCAGGTTGGCATGACCAGGGCATTCCTCAACTGACGAACTCCTTACGATCTCCGCGCGAAGAAACGGCGCGGATTACGTTCGCGTGTTCGGCATGGTGGATCATTCCGGGTGCCTCCGGAAAACCCAAAGGGCAAGAACCACGAGTCCGATGGAAGTGTCGCTGGTGGCCGCTTGTGGTGCGGGTGCGTGGAGGTGGTAGCCGAGCGCGTTCGGAGCGGTGATCAACCAGCCGCCGAGAATCAGGCGGAGCAGGCCGAGTGAGATTCCTTTCGGCGGGTCCACTATGGAGATCGCGCCGAGAAGAAGGAGCACTGCTCCCGACAGGCCATCACTCCAGTAGCCGTTGAATCCTGGCCCTGTGTTCGCGTGGTCGAGGAGGAAGAGCGAGAAGAGAAGCCATAGACCTGCCAGAGAGGTCAGTGCGTCGATGACCGTGAATTTCACTTCGTGCGTCAAAGATGGCGGCAGCTCCTCGCTCGGGGCCTCCTGGTGTTCGGTGCTGGACGCTTTCATGTTCAGCCTCGGTTCTCCTTCGCCGCGTGTGATTCCACTGTGACGCAGGTCGAGGCAGAAGCACCTGACGATCACCTTGCGCTTCGTGCGTTACCGCTTCAGCGCTCGAGCGGCGGCAAGCAAGCGATCGTCCAATGTGGACGCGCGTGGTGACGCTGGCCGGACGATCAGTTGCCGTCGGGTTCGCGCCACTCCAGGTTGGCGCCGAGTGCCGCGGTGAGGCGGGTGATCGTCTGGCGACTGGTCCGGTCATCGGCGTGCTCGGGGAGCCAGGCGCAGGCGAGGTAAGCGGCGGTGATGTCGGCGTTGGCGCAGGCGGCGGTCAGGCATTCCTCGATCTGGGCGAGGGAAGGCCCGGTGCCGGAGGGAAAACGCGCGCCGGGCAGCTGGGCTCCGTCGATGACGTCGATGTCGAGGTGGAGGTAGACAGGGATGGGGCCGAGCTGGTCGAGGGCGGAGGTGATCGCGGCAGGGTCGGCGGAAACGCGACGGACGTGGCTGACGGTGAGAGCGTCTCGCTCGGCGGGGTCGAGGTCGCGGGCGTCGGCGAGCACGACGCTGGTGTCGGGGACAGGGCGCAGGTCGAGTGTGTCGTCGAACAGGTCAGGCGTGCGGCCGGTCAGCATGGCCAGGGCCATGCCGCCGATATAGTCGCTGGTCGAAATGGCGGGGGTGTTGAAGTCGCCGTGGGCGTCCAGCCAGAGCACGGCCAGTTCGCGATGGCGGCGCTGCAGTCCGGCCACCACCGCACGCGAGGTGGGGCAGTCGCCGGAGAGCACCAGGGGCCTGGCGGCCTGCGTCACCGCGTCAAGGGCGGCCCTGTGCAGCAGGCTCATCCGGGTGGGGACGGGGCCGGCGGGGAGGGCTGGACGGACGGCCTGGGCCGCGGCGACGGGGATCGGGAAGGCGGGGATGTGCTCGTCGAGGTGCCAGGGCGTGACGATCAGATCCCAGGCGCCGTCGGTGCGGTGGTCAGTCACGAGGTGTCCCTCTCTCGTTCCGGTGGGCGAGCAGGTCGAGCAGCCGTCGCAGTTCGGCGGCGCCCGCTTGCAGGTGCGCGGTGAGTTCTGCTCTCGCTTGCTCCGGGCTGCCGTGCAACGCGTTCAGCAGCTGACGGTGGTCGTCCACGGTGCGGCCGAGTTCATGACGGGAGCGCTCGGCCAACGCCAGGGCGAGGCGCTGTTCTTGTTGGAGCTGCGCGTGGAAGCGGCGCAGCCGAGGGCTGCCGGTGGCCGCGACCAGGGTGGCGTGGAAGAGCCGGTCACCGTCCAGCGCGGCGGCGAAATCGCCGTGGACGAAGGCTTGTTCTATCCGATCGACCAACTCGGCGAGGCTCGCATAGATCTCCGGGTCCCGGCTCCTGGTCAGGGCGTCGGCGGCGTCGAGTTCCACGGCGGTGCGGGCGGCGTAGATGTCGGCGATATCCGGCCCGGTGATTTCCGCGACGACGATGCCGCGGTTCATCTGGTACCGGACCAGGCCCTCGCTTTCGAGCGTCCGCGCGGCCTCGCGGAGAGTACTGCGGGAGACGCCGAGTTCGGTGGCGAGGGCGGCCTCACGCAGCGGCGTGCCAGGCGGCAGCCGGCCGGACAAGATGGCGTGCCGGACGGCTTCGGCCGCCTGCTCGGTGGTGCTCTGCCGCTGGATGCTCGCACCCAAGCCGACGATCGGGTCTGTCACACCAAGAGATTGCCACATTGTCCGACAATTTGGCTAAGCGATTTCCAGCCCTGCAGTCACGTGGTTTCGCGTGATCAGATGGACGACACACGTGATCAGATGGACGACACGCGCACGCGGCCGGGCCGCCGCGTGTCGTCCAACTGATCACACGCGTCGTCCGCCCAATCACGCGAAGCTCCCCTTGGGGAGCGCGGTCAGTGCTCCGACTGGGGGCTTCGGCCCGAGGCTGCCAGGGCTTCGTCGACGGTGTGGTAGAGCCGGAGCACGATATCGAGGCCGGTGATTTCGATGGGCCGGATCACGGGACTGTTGGAATCCACCGCGATGCGCAGCGCTTTCCCTTGTCCTGCCGCGTAAGTGTCGGTGGTGACCAGGGTGGCGAGGCCGGCGGAGTCGAGAAAGTCCACTGTGGTCAGATCCAGCACGCAGGTATCGGCGGCGTCGTCGAGAGCGGAGATGACGGCCGCGTGCAGTGACGGGGCGGCCTCGGTGTCGACTTCGCCGGTCACCGTGACCACCACGTTCCCGTTCACGAAGTGGCTGACGATATCCAGGTCGGGCGGTGGTGGCTCGGCCTGGCACGGTTGGCTCACAGCCGTCCACGGTACCGGACCGGCGACGCCGGGAAAGGCGACGCCGGTCCGGATTCCGCCTGTTCCGGTGCGGGGCACGGGCTAGTCCTCGTTGTGCCAGGTCCGGGCCGCGGAAAGATGCGGCGCGTGATTTCCCTCGCGGTTCAACGCGAGCTCGACCCACACGGTCTTGTGATCGGCGTGGTTCCGGACGCCCCAGGCGGAGGCGAGCCGGTCGATCAGCATCAGACCACGCCCGCCGGAACCGTCCGGCGTCCGCCGCCGCGGTTGACGCGGCGAAGCGTCGTCGACCTCGATCCGCAGGCTCCCTCGATGCGTGAGTTCGAGGCGGCAGGCGCGTGGCGCCTCACCGTGCTGGTGGGCGTTGCTGACCAGCTCGTCGGCCACCAGCACCGCGTCGTCCACCGCGAGCCCCCGGTAGCGCCCCAGCGCCTGGCGGACACCATGCCGGACTTCCCTGGTGGCGGTCGTGTCCAGGTCGTAGGTCACGACGCCGGGATTCGGCTCGTTGCGCTCAGTTATCCCCGGCTGTATTGACATCCGTCCCACCCGCCTCGTTTAGACGTTGACTGGAAACATCGCGCAGTGAATCCAGTACCCCGTGGTGGGCAAAGGCAAACTCCACGGTCGGTGCCGGACGTTCGATCGACGGGGCCGCTTGAGTGCGAATCGTTGCCTGCCAACGGTTTCGTGACCGGACTCGGCGCTACGGTCCGCGCTTGATCGCGATGACGACGGTGTCGTCGGCGTGCAGCACGATGTCGTGCATCTCGGCGGCGAGTGCTCCGGGGATCGCCGCTGTGGGTCCGGCGGCGTGGCGGTGTGCCGCGGCCAGAAGCCGGGCTTCGCCTTCCTGATGGTTTTTGCGGCTTTCGGTCAAGCCGTCGGTGTACAGCAGGAGCAGATCGCCCGCGGCGAGGGTGCGGTCGACCAGGCTGCCGGTGCCGGGGTCGGGGAATCCGACGCCCCTTCCGACCCGGGAGGGCACCAGGAGTTCGGTGCCGCCCGCGGCGGTGACGAGGACCGGGCGTGGATGGCTGCCGTTGGCGATGGTGAGGTCGCCGGTGGTGGGATCGAGCCGCACCAGCAGCACGGTCGCCATCAGGTCGGGTTCTATCGTCGCCAGCGTGCGGGCGGCGCGGGCGATCAGATCGTGAAGGGGATGGCCTTCCAGCGCCAGGGTGCGGATGGCGTGGGTGACGGTCAGCGCGTGCCGGGTCGAGGTGACGCCGTGGCCGACGGCGTCGACGAGGGTGATGTGCACCTTCCCGTCGGGCAGCACGAACCAGTCGTAGAGGTCGCCGCCGGTGGGGGAGTCCGGGTCGCTGGGCGCGTAGTGCACGGCCAGTTCGAAGGCGTCCACGTGGGGTGGCGGCGGGCGCAGCGCGTCTTCGAGTTCGCGGAAGATCACCGCGTGGGCTTGCCGGAGCCGTTCGTCCCGCTCCTCGAGTTCGACGTACATGGCGAGGACGCCGCTGTTGGTTTCCGCGAGTTCGTGTTTGAGTTCGCGCAGTTCCTGGGTGACCGCGTCGGCGCGGGCGATCAGGGTGAGCATTTCCTCGCGGGTGGCCAGTTCGTCGTCCGCGGGAACGGTCGCCGCGTCGTGGACGGCGGGAAGATACCAGGTCAGGATCGCGCCGTCACCGGCGTCGGGCAGCAGAGGCAGGGCGTTGCGGTCGTCTTGCCCGACCGGTTCGGCCAGCCGGAGGGTGACGGCGAGCCTGCCGTCACCCGAGTGAGTCGACAACTCGGGTGGCCGCCCCGCGTGCTCGGCGAGCAGGGTGACCGCGAGGACCAGTTTGGCGCGGTCGTCGGCGGCGACGCCCGCGGCGGCGCAGGCCTCGCGAAGGCGGTGGCGCAGCCGGGCGATGGGGGAATGGGTCATGGCGTGCCGGTTCCGGACCCGACCGCGATCAGCGTGGCGTCGTCGTGGGGGTCGCGGTACCGGTGGGCCAAATCGGCGGCGAGGAGTGCCGGGACCGGTAACGGGCCGAGAGGTGCGGCGCCGCGCCAGCCGGTGCCGATTCCGTCGGTGTGCAGGACGACGAGGTGGTGCTCCGGCAGGTCCACGGTCCGGACGTGGGCGTCCGGCAGGGTGAATCCGACGATGCCGGGCATGCTGAGCAACGGCCGGCTCTGCCCCGGCGTCAACACCAGGCCGCCGATGTTCCCGACACCGCAGAATTCGAGCAGCCCACCGGAGATCCGGGCCAGCGCGACCGCTGCGCCGCGGGTCTGCCGGAGTGTCCGGTGCATGGTGGTCAGGTGGTCGCGGAGGGGGCGGCCCGGGTTGCGGCTGAAGAGGTCGATCGCGGTCTCCGCCGCGTCGGCGGCATCGGGGCCGTGGCCGAGACCGTCCACGACGGCGATGATCCGGGCACCGGGCAGGGAGGCGAGCGCCAGGCCGTCACCGCACCGGTCCTCACCTTCGCGCGCCAGGCGGACGTGCGCGACGGGCGTTGGGTTCGTGCCGGTGACCAGTGTCCGTGCCGCCGCGGTGGTGCCCGAGCCCGCCGCCGACCGGATCCGGAACTCGGTGGCGAGCCTGCCGACGGCGCCGAGACCCGTGCCGAGCGTCGCGGTCGTGCTGTGCCCGTCGATGCGCCAGTAGTCCAGATCGGCCATGCCCGGCCCCGAGTCCGCGGCGTAGATGTCCACGCCGTCCCCGGCGAGCGAGCTTTGGATGAAGACCGTGCCGTCGGTGGCGTGTTTGTCGATGTTGCCCGCCAGTTCGGAGGCGATGACCGCCGCGCGTTCGGCCAGCACCTCGGGCAGCCCCGTTTCCGCCGCGACTTCCCGAGCGGCGCGCGCCGCCGTGTACACCGCGCTGATGTGGTCGATGCGGATCTGGCGGGTGAGTTCCGCGAGGGTGACGGTCATGGTTTCCAGCGCACGATCGTGACCGTGGTGCCGCGGCCGGGAACGGTGTCGATGGTGAACTCGTCGACCAACCTGCGGGTTCCGCCGAGACCGTGCCCGAGGCCGGCGCCGGTACTGAAGCCGTCGGTCATGGCCAGTTCGACGTCGGCGATTCCGGGACCCTCGTCGCGCACGGCCAGTCTGAGGCCCACTCGTCCCCGCCCGTCTCGCGCGACGGTGATCGTCATCGCCCCGCCGCCACCGTGGATGTAGGCGTTGCGGGCCAGTTCGCTGGCGGCGGTGACGATCTTGGTCTGGTCGACGAGGGTGAAGCCCACCGCGACCGCACCCGCGCGCGCGGCGTGGCGGGCGGTGAGGAGATCTTCCTCGGCGCGGATGGCGTGTTCCCGTGCCGGAATGTCCTGCCCGGGGCCGGTGAGTTCGTCAGGAAGCATGAGGCGCCTCTTCGGCGGCCTCGCCCGCACGGCGCCATCCCAGCAGTTCCATGGCCTGTTCGGCGTTGAGCGCGGTCTGGACACCGGTGAGCCGCAGGCCGAGTTCGGACAGGGTGATCGCGACGGCGGGGCGCATGCCGGCGACGATCATCCGCGCGCCGAGCAGACGCCCGGTGGCGGCCAGCTGCATCAGCACCCTGGCGACGAAGGAATCGATGATCTCCAGCCGGGAGATGTCGAGGACGACGCCGCGGATCCCTTCGTCGGCGATGCGCGCGGTGAGTTCGTCGGTGAACCGCAACGCGGTCGTGTCGTCCAGGTCGGCCAGCAGCCCGCTGAGCAGGATGTCACCGAGCCGCAGGATCGGCAGCCCCGCGTCGGTGGTCACCCGGTCACCGCGCCGGCGCGGTGACCGAGCAGCTCCAGCGCGGTGGCCAGTGCGTCGGCCAGCGAGCCGCGGGTCACGATGTGGGAGAGATCGATGCCGAGCTGCGTGACGGTCTGCGCGATCGACGGACGGACACCGCTGATCAGGCATTCGGCGCCCATGAGCCGTACGGCGCTGACCGTTTGCAGCAGATGCTGCGCCACCGCGGTGTCCACTGTGGACACGCCGGTGATGTCGATGATCGCCACGCGGGCTTCGTGGGCCTGGATGGCCTCCAGGAGGCTGTTCATCACGACCTGGGTGCGGGCGCTGTCGAGGGTGCCGATCAGGGGTACGGCCAGTACCTGCCGCCACAGCCGCACCACCGGCGTGGACAGCTCCAGCATCTGCTGGTGTTGGCGCCGGATGATCTCCTCGCGTCCCTCGACGTAGACCGAGAAGGTGAGCAAGCCCGCGGCGTCCAGGAGCTGGTTGACTTGCAACGACGCCTGATAGCGCACCGCCGGGTCCTCGCAGTGGCGTTCGAGCGCGCTCAGGGTGGTGCGCTTCAGCGCCAGGATCGCCGTGGCCGTGACGGCGGGTGCGGTACCCGCGCGAGCACGCCGTTCGGAGAGCCCGCGCAGGGCGGAGCGGACCGCTTGATCGCGCTCTATGAGCTGTGCCGACGGCAACTCGGTCTCGAGCGCGTCACGGAGGGCCCCGAGCAATTCGGTCGCCTCGCGTCGCAGCGCGGGCTCGTCGAGCTGACCCGGCGTGTCGGTCAGCTGCCATCGGACCCAGTCGTCGACCAGTCCGTCCTGGTCTTCACCGAAGATCCGCGACAGCAAGTCCCGGACGGCGGAGTCGTCCGTCCTCAGCACCGAGGCCTCCCAGAGCTCAGGTCGCCTCCTGCTGATGAGAGCGACTGTTGTCATATGACAATAGTTAGCCTACTGGAGAGAGCCTGGTAGGTCACACCCGGATCTAGCCGGCCGCCGCCTCGCGGAATTCCCGCAGGCCCGTGGCGAGCGCCTCCCTGGTTTCGGGGGTGAGTTTCGCCAGCACCGCTTGCAGGCTTTCGCGCCGACGGGCCCGCAGGTCCGCCAGATACGCGTGGCCGCGGTCACTGAGCCGCAGCTTGATCTCCCGGCGGCTGGCCGAGCTGGGCAGCCGTTCGAGGAATCCGACCGCTTCCAGCCGGTCGCACAGGCGGCTCACCAGCGGCGGAGTGGAGCCGAGCACCTCGGCGAGGGCGCGCAGGTTGAGGCCGTCGTGGTGATCGAGTGCCACGACGGCGCGTACCTGGGACGTCGACAGCGGACGCGGTGACGCCTCGCGAGCCCGCTCGAACATGATCTCGAGCAGCTCGGCCGTCTCGGTCACGGCCGCCGCCACCGTCTCGGTGCCGGGCGGCTCGGGGGACCGGTTCACAGACCCACTCTCGCATCCTTATGCTGAACTGTCAGCTCAGCTCACCGCGGCACGTCCTGCGACCGGTCCGACGGAGCGGTGCGGACTGATCCCCGTGTGCTCGATCCGAGACACCGGGTTCCGGGGTGAGCGGGAGGCGAACGCGGTGGACAGATCCTTAGCAGTCGAACGGGTCCTGCGCGGCGTCCAGCCTCATGCGCTGCTCGACGGGCTGCGCGCGGCGTTGAGGGAGCATTTCGGCGCCGGTGCCGTCGAACTGCTGATGGCCGACTACAGCTTGACGGAATTACGGCGAGTGACCGTCCTGCCGTACACGACCGAGCCGATGCCGGTGGACGGCACCGCGGCGGGCGAAGCCTTCACCACCCAACGGGCGACGTTCGAACCCGCCGAAGACGGCATCCGTGCCCACCTCCCGGTGACCGTGCGCGGCGACCGGCTCGGTGTCCTTGCCGTCACGCTGCCCGAAGAGCCGGAACCGCCGGTGTGGGCCGAGCTCAGCCGATTCGCCGAGGCGCTCGGGCACGAGGTCTTCGTCGCCGACCGCGACACCGACCTGTACGTGCAGGCCCGCCGCTCGTCACGGCTGACGCTCGCCGCGGAGATGCAGTGGCAGCTGCTGCCCGGCCGCGCGTGCAGCCGTCCCGAATTCGCGCTCGGCGGCCAGCTGGAACCCGCCTACGCCATCTACGGCGACTGCTTCGACTGGTCGGCCTCCGCCCGCACCTTGACGGTCACGCTGGTCAACGGCATGGGCGAAGGCAGCAGCGCCGCCCTGCTGACCAACCTCGCCGTCAACGCGTTGCGCAACGCCCGCCGCGCCGGTATTTCCCTGGACACACAGGCGGAACTCGCCGACCAAGCCATCTATGCCCAGCACCGCGGCCAAGAACACGTCGCCACGCTCCTGTTGGAGTTCGACCTCACCACCGGTGAGATCACCGCGGTCGACGCGGGTTCTCCCCGTTTGTGGCGGTTCCGAGACGGCAAAGTCGAACGTGTCCATTTCGACGAACAGCTTCCGCTGGGCACGTTCGAAGACACCCAATACACCGCCGAAACCCTGCACGCGTTGCCGGGTGACCGGTTCGTCTTCGTCAGCGACGGCGTGTACAACGCGGCCGGACCGCACGGGGAACTCTACGGCGACCGCGAACTCACGCAGGCAGTTCTCGTGACCGCGGATCTGCCCGCGGCCCATGTTCCGAGCGCCGTCCTCGCCGAACTGCACGACCGCCGCGACGGCGGGCTGGCCGCGGACGACGCCATGGTCGTCTGCCTCGACTGGTTCGGCTCGAATCCCAGCACCGACCGCGAATCCGACATCGCCTCCACGATCACCGACGACACCGCGGTGTGATTGCTCCGGGGTGGCTGTATCGAGGGGTCACCAAGGAGCCTGGCACGGACTTGACCGTCCACAAGGGACGCCCGCCGGGCAACAGTGTCCATTCGGGTATTTTGCGCGGGGGTCGTGAGTGGTAATGGTCGTTCTAACCGTCTGTCTGAGTTCAGGACATCGTGAACAGTCGATGTTTCAGGACATCGTGAACACTGACCGGCCTGTCGGCGTGGTGACCAGGGTGTTCGTTGTGATCATCCGACGATGGGCAGTACAGGGTTTTCGAT
>NZ_JAEBEJ010000023.1:0-53836 GCF_046548895.1 Amycolatopsis sp. cmx-4-54 | reverse complement strand
CGCATCCAGCAGATGCCCTCTCGCTCAATGGATTTTGTTCCGTCGCAAGAACAATCATCCCAAGCCAGAGGGCATCTGCCCCACCACGACACAACCCACCACCACAATTCACCGGTGGATCCAGGTTCAACGTTGCGAAAGTGGCTTTCGCAACACGCGGCCGACCGCTTTGTCTACCTCTCGATCGCCGCGCGGAAAGTGCGGCGGTAGCTGTCCGGCGGCACTCCGACCGTGCGGTTGAAGTGCCGCCGCAGCGTGGCGGCGGTGCCCATCCCGGTGGCCTCGGCGATCAGGTCGACGCTGTCGTCGGTCCGCTCCAGGAGTTCCTGCGCGCGGCGGATGCGCTGGGTCAGCAGCCAGCGCAACGGGGTCGTTCCGGTCGCCGACCGGAAGTGCCGCGCCAGGTTGCGTGAACTCATGTTCGCGTGCCGGGCGAGGTCCTCGACGGTCAGCGGCCGGTCGAGCCGTTCGGTGATCCAGGGGAGCAGACCGCCGAGCGGGTGGTCGTCCTGGTCGGGCACCGGCGCGGTGACGAACTGGGCCTGCCCGCCCGCGCGGTGCGGCGGGACGACGAGGCGGCGGGCGATGGTGTTCGCGACCGCCGAACCGTGGTCGGACCGGACCAGATGCAGGCACAGGTCCATCGCGGCGGCCTTGCCCGCCGAGGTGAGGACGCTGCCGTTGTCGACGTAGAGGACGTCCGGATCGACCTCGACCGAGGGAAACCGGGCGGCGAGGACGTCGGTGTGCGCCCAATGTGTCGTCGCGCGGTGGCCGTCGAGCAGGCCGGCGGCCGCCAGCACGAACGCACCCGTGCAGAGGGAAGCGACCCGCGCGCCCGCTTCGTGGGCGGCACGCACGGCGTCGACCAGGTCCGCGGGCGGATCGACGTCGATGTCCGCCCAGCCGGGGACGATGACGGTGCCGGCGCGCTTCAGCTCGTCGAGCCCGTGCTCCGGTTCGAGCAGGAATCGGCCGACCTTCACCGGCTTCGAGCCGTAGACGCCGAATTCGTACAGTCCCGTGTCGAGGACCTCGTGGGCGATCGACAGCTCGAACTGCAGCATGCCGTCCGTGGCGGCGAGGGCGACCGTACTCATGTCCGAAAGTGTACGCATGATGGCGTTCCGGACACTGTCGATCGGCGGGATCCGCCGACAGGATGGTCCACAGTGGATCAACCGAGGGCAGGAGAAACCATGGGTACGTACGACGTCGCGGTGTTCGGGGCCTCCGGGCACACCGGGCGGTTCGTGGTGGCGGAATTGCGCGAACGCGGATTCGGCGTGCTGGCCGTGGGACGCGACGAAGCGAAACTGCGCGGCCTGCCTTGGTCCGATCTCGACGTCCGGCAGGCGTCGGTCGACGACCCGGCTTCGCTCGACCGCGCCTTCGCCGGCGCGGACGCGGTGATCAACGCCGCCGGGCCGTTCGCCGACACCGCCGCTCCGGTGATCGAGGCGGCGCTGCGGGCGGGCGTCCCGTATCTGGACGTGGCCGCGGAACTCGAAGCGAACATCGACACCTTCGCGCAGTTCGGCGACCGCGCCTCGGACGCGACGGTGATCCCGGCGATGGCGTTCTTCGGCGGCCTCGGCGACCTGATGGTCACCGCGGCGATGGGCGACTGGACGTCCGCAGACGAAGCGCATGTCGCCTACGGGCTGAGCAGCTGGCATCCGACGGAAGGGACTCGCGCGGCGGGCAGGGTCTCGCAGGAGCGGCGCGACGGAAAGCGGATCCGCTTCTCCGGCGGCCGGATCGAACACCGTGACGACGCGCTGCCGGAGCTGGACTGGGATTTCCCGGCACCGCTCGGGACCCGCGCCGTGTTCGGCGAGTTCTCGATGGCCGACGTGGTCACCGTTCCCAGTCACCTCGACATTCCCGAAGTGACCACGTACATGACCGTGAACGCGGCCCGCGAGGTCGTGACACCCGAGACGCCCGCGCCTCCCGCCGACGGCCCGTCCTCACAGGAGTTCGTGGTCGACGTCGTCGTGCGATCCGGCGGCGAGGAACGGCGGATCGTCGCGCGGGGGCAGGACATCTACGCGATCACGGCGCCGCTGGTGGTGGAGGCCGTCCAGCGCGTGCTCGACGGCCGCGCGAAGGCGACCGGGGTCGTCTCGGCGGGCGAGGCCTTCGACGCGGCCGACTTCCTGGCGGCACTGGCACCGCGGATCACCGTCATCGGGTGACCCAGCGACACGCGGCTCCGCACCGGCGCCGCAGCCGGAAGGGGTTGCGAAAGCCACTTTCGCAACCTTCAACGTTGCGAAAGTGGCTTTCGCAACCAGCCGTCGGCGCACGTGGGACAGCACGCCAGGGGAGCCGTCCCGGTCTAATCGCCGGTACGCGAGTGGGTCCTTCCCCAGCCCGGATGCGGCAATCGCGCGGGCGGAGCCTCCCCAGGCCGATACTCGAAATGCCACCACTCGTTGTCGTAGATCCGGAAGAGCGCGAAGCGGGCGCCGTGGTCCTCCAGCCACTGCGCGCCTTCGCGCGGCCGGACGTCCAGCGCGGTACCGCTGACGTGCGCGGAATCCTGCGGCGGCAGGACACGCTTCCGCCCGGCCTCCGCGAGGTACAGCCGATGCTGCTCGGCGGCGTCCCGATGCCCCGAGGTGACGCCCAGGAGCGTGCGGTGCCGCCAGAACGCCTCGGTCCTGGCGGCGGTGAACGCGGCGAGTGTTCCGGCGGTGAGCCCGGCGAGGTTTTCGGCGGGAAACCGCAGTGAGAGCGCCCAACCGCAGGCGAGCCGCCGTGCCTGGCCGGGGGACCGCAGCCACGCCGGGATCAGCAGCAGTACCGCGAGGACGCGGGTGATCGCCGCGAGCACGAGTTCTTTCATGGCGTCGACATTCGCCGACGCCTGTGCGAACCCGATCGCGGTGACGTGCGCGGACGCCGACGAAAAGGTCATCGTTGCGCACGGAGCACGCCGTGACAGAACTAAGACATTCCGTGGACGTTCCGCGGAAACCGGACGGGCACCATGGCGTGTCATGGACGAGCGGATTCCGTCCGGCGCTGCGATAGTCGTCGGCATGCCCAGGGTGCTGCTCATCGAGGACGACCAAGCCGTGCGTGACGGGCTCAGCATGGCGCTGGGCGGCCGTGGCCACGCGGTCGACGCGGTGGCCACCGGCGAAGAAGGCCTCGCCCGGCTCGCGTCCCGGCCGCCGGACATCGTCGTACTGGACCTGATGCTGCCCGGACTGGACGGTTTCGAGGTCTGCCGCCGGATCCGGGCGGCGGGGGATCTGCCGATCATCATGCTCACCGCGCGCAACGAGGACATCGACGTGGTGGCCGGGCTCGCCGCCGGCGCGGACGACTACGTGGTCAAACCCGCCAGGGCCCAGGTGCTGGAGGCAAGGATTCGCGCGGTGCTGCGCCGCAGCGGGCAACCCGCGGCGGCGGTGCCCGCGCCGACCGGGATCGAGCGGCACGGCGACCTCGGCGTCGATCGTGCCGCGCTGACCGTGACCAAAGGGGACAAGCCCGTCGCCCTCGCCCCGACCGAACTGCGGCTCCTGCTCGAACTCACGCAAGTACCGGGCCGGGTGCTCAGCCGTCAGTACCTGTTGGAAAGCGTTTGGGAGCACGGATATTTCGGCGATTCCCGGGTCGTCGACGCCTGTGTGCAGCGGCTGCGCGCGAAGATCGAGAACGACTCGTCCGCGCCGGTGTACGTCCAGACGGTCCGCGGATTCGGCTACCGCTTCGGGCCACTGTGAAGCTCGGTGGCCTGCGCACCCGGCTGCTCCTGGCGTTCAGCCTGCTGGTCGTGATCACCGCGGCGACGGTCGCCGGCGGCGCCTACGTCCAGTCCCGCACCGTGATCCTCCAGCAGGCGCAGGACGCCACCGCCCGCGTCCTGGTCGACAAGGCCACCGCGCTGTTCCCGCTCGGCCCGCTGCCGCCGGGAGACGGGACGCTGAGCCGGATCAGCGGTGAGCTGTCCGACCGTGAGCTGAGCTCCCTGGTCCTGTACGGCGGCAAGTCGAGCGGGAACGAGCAGATGCGGGCGGTGATCTCGCCCGAG
Organism: Amycolatopsis sp. cmx-4-54; assembly: GCF_046548895.1. Classification (NCBI taxonomy): domain Bacteria; kingdom Bacillati; phylum Actinomycetota; class Actinomycetes; order Pseudonocardiales; family Pseudonocardiaceae; genus Amycolatopsis; species Amycolatopsis sp. cmx-4-54. Next base: position 49,785 of record NZ_JAEBEJ010000023.1, on the reverse strand, counting down.
CTCCGCGAGCGGGTCCGGTCGGGAAACGTCGCCTGGCAACGAGTCGACGCCCGGGGCGCACCGATGCTGGTGGTGGGCACCAGGTTCACCGTCGTGCTTCCCGGTGGGCAGGAACGGGATTCAGGCATCGAGGCCTACGTCGCGCGCAGCATGGCGCCGGAGGCGAAGAGCATCGACGAGCTCGCCACCCGGGCCTGGCTGATCGGCGGGGTGGCGCTGGTCTTCGCGATCGGGCTGGCGTTGCTGGCCGCCCGCGGTGTCCTGCGGCCGGTGCGGGAACTGGGTGACGCGGCGCGGCGGCTGGGGAAGGGCGACCTGCGGGCACGGATCAGCGTCCGCGGCTCGGACGAGCTGGCCGGGGTGGCGCGCACGTTCAACGAGACCGCCGAATCGCTGGAGCGGCACGTCGGCGAGCTGGAACGGATGGAAGCCGACGCGCGGCGGTTCGTCGCCGACGTCTCCCACGAACTGCGCACCCCGCTCGCGGCGATGACCGCGGTCGCGGACGTGCTGGAGCAGGAGGCGTCGAAGCTGCCAGGGGACGCCGGTCGCGCGGCGAAGATGAGCATCGAGGAGACGCACAACCTGACGCGGCTGGTCAACGACCTCATCGAGGTCTCCCGTTTCGACGCCGGGGCCGCCGCGCTGGCACCTGAAGAAGTCGACGTCGCCGAGGTGATCACCGCGAGCCTGCGCATCCGGGGCTGGGCGAGCGAGGTGGAGGGCGACCTGCCCTCCGGGATCTTCGCCGAGTGGGATCCGAGGCGGGTGGACGTCATCGTGGCGAACCTGGTCGGGAACGCGTTGCGGCACGGGGAAAAGCCGGTCTCGCTCCGGCTTTCCGAAGCGGGGGAGCGGATCACACTGGAGGTCTCGGATCGCGGCCCCGGCCTGGCGCCCGAGGTGCTTCCGCGGGTGTTCGACCGGTTCTACAAGGCGGATTCGGCCAGGGCGAGGTCCGGAGGCAGCGGGCTCGGGCTGGCGATCGCCTGGGAGAACGCCCGGCTGCACGGCGGCACCTTGAACGCGGCCAACGGCGCCGACGGCGGCGCGGTGTTCACGCTGTGCCTGCCCCGGCAGGGAGTGACGACGTGAAGAAGAACTGGCTTTCGGCGCTCCTGATCGTTTCGGTGGTCGCGGGCTGCGGTGTCCGGCCCAGTGCGGTGATCGCCGGGGCGCCCGCGCCGACGGGGCCCGCCAACGGCGCGGTGCTCTACTTCCTGTCCGGCGGGCAGCCGGTCCGCGTGTTACGCCCGCTGGCGCAGGAACTGCCTCCGGCGAGTCCCGTCGATCTGCTCGCCGCCGGACCGGACGAGAGCGAGCGGGAACGGGACTACACCACCGAAGTCCCGCCCGGCACCGCGGTTCTGGACCAGACGCCCGCGCCGAACGGGGTCACGGTGACCCTGTCGGTCGGCGTCGCCGGATTGTCGGCGAGGGCGGTCGACCAGATCGTGTGCACCGCCAGGGACTCTCTCGGCGGGAGCGCGCAGATCACCTTGCGGGGCGAAGGATCCGTGCGTGGTCCGCTGTCGTGTCCCTTGCCCGGGTAGAGGGTCACCACCTCGGCGACCCCATGCCGGGACGTGCTGTCCTCGCCACCGGCGGAAGGGTTGCGAAAGCCACTTTCGCAACCTTCAACGTTGCGAAAGTGGCTTTCGCAACGTGCTCACCGCACCGGACAGCACACGCGGGAAGGTGGCACCACGGCCTTTTTACCCTGCCCCGTCCAGGCGGAAGTGTCCCGAATCACCGGTGTCGGTCCCTCGCTTTGTCCGGATCCGCCCGCTAGCTTAGGCAAGGCTAAGCAAATGAGACGGGGGTTGTGGCGTGGAGGGGATCGAGGGCAAGGTCGCGCTCGTCACCGGAGGCGCGCGCGGGATCGGGGCGGCCGTCGTGGACGCGCTCGCCGGGGCGGGTGCGATCGTGGCGTCGGTGGACCTGACGGAAGGTGCTCCCCGGGACGGGGTGACGGCGTTCGTCGCGGACGTCGGGGATCCCGCCGCCGTCGCGCGAGTCGTCGACGAGGTCGAACGCGAACTCGGGCCGATCGGGATCGGCGCGTCCGTCGCGGGTGTACTGAAGCCGGGGTCCGTCTGCGACACGAGCGACGAAGACTGGGCGGCGACCTTCGCGGTCAACTCCACCGGTGTGTTCACCGTGCTCCGCGAGGTCTCCCGCCGGATGGTGCCCCGCCGGAGTGGTGTGCTGGTGACCGTCGGGTCGAACGCTGCGGGAGTCCCACGCAGCGGAATGGCCGCCTACGCCGCGTCGAAGGCGGCCGCGACGATGCTGACCCGCTGCCTCGGGCTCGAACTCGCCGGCTCCGGTATCCGCTGCAACATCGTCTCGCCCGGTTCGACCGACACCGACATGCAACGTCTACTGTGGACGGACGAGAACGGCGCGGACCGTGTCATCGCGGGAAATCCGGAGCAATACCGTGTCGGCATACCACTGGGCCGGATAGCCGAACCGGCCGATATCGCCGACGCCGTCCTGTTTTTGGCCTCCGATCGCGCGCGGCACATCACGATGCAGAACCTGTACGTCGACGGCGGGGCCACGCTCCGTGCGTGATCTCGATGACGCAACGAAGACTTTTCGGGTCCGTACGATTAGGTTAGGCTAACCGAAAAGCGCGTCCGGGGGATTGCGTTCCGCGCCATAGAGGGCACCACAGAGGTGCCGACCCGGTCAGTAGTATTCGCGAAAGGGAATCCAGTCGTGTCCTCACCTGCACCGGCCCGACCAAGGCCGGTCCACCAGGCGGCCGATCTGCTGGCGGCGTACCTGCCCGGATCGTTCTACTATTCGTCCGCTCGAGGATCGCTTCTCGCCGACGGGGTGTACTCCCCGGTCCGCGCGGTGCCGGGCAAACGTGCCCGTGCCGCCGCCGAAGTCCTCGACGCCGCCCTCGTGGCGGGCGTGACCGAGCCCGTGGTGGTCGGGGCCATCGGATTCCGGCCCGACGCGCCGAGCAGCCTGGTCGTGCCCGCCGTCGTGCGCCGGGCCGGACCACCGAAGGCGAGTGGTCCGGTCGCCCCGCTCGGTGGCAACTGGTCGGTGTCGCCGCGGCCCGCGCCGGAGGTCTACACCACTGCGGTCGCCAAGGCACTGGACGAGATCCGCGACGGTGACCTGCGCAAGATCGTGCTGGCCCGCTGCCTCGACGTCACCGGTGGCGACCCCATCGCCGTGCCGCGGCTGCTGGCCCGTCTCGTCCACGCCGACCCGGGGGCCCACGCGTTCGCGGTGGACGTCAGCGCGCCGGGGGATCCCGCGCCGCGCACCCTGATCGGCGCGAGCCCGGAGCTGCTGGTTTCCCGTCGCGGCCGGGTCGTCACGGCCAACCCGCTGGCGGGATCACGGCCGCGGGTGGCCGACGACGCCGAAAACGCCCGCCGGATCGACGACCTGCTGGCGTCCGAAAAGGACCGTGCCGAGCACGCCCATGTCGCCGCCCAGGTGGCCGAAGTGCTGGGCCGGTTCTGCGTCGACCTCGACGTCCCCGGCGAACCCGAGGTGATCGGCACGCCCACGATGTGGCACCTCTCGACCAGGATCAGCGGACGGCTCGCCGACCCGGACGACGCCGGTTCGTCCGCACTCGGGCTGGCGGAAGCGCTGCACCCGACACCCGCCGTCTGCGGCGTGCCGACCGCGCTCGCCCGCGACACGATCGCCGCGCTCGAGCCCGAGGATCGGGGCTATTACGCGGGTCTCGTCGGCTGGACCGACCAGGACGGTGACGGCGAATGGGTCGTCACCATCCGCTGCGCCGAGGTCCGCGACCGCACCGTGCGGCTGTTCGCCGGCGCGGGTGTGGTGGCGGGTTCCGACCCTGCGGCCGAACTCGCCGAGACCGGCGCGAAGTTCGGCACCATGCTGCGGGCGCTCGGCCTGGAGGGGGCGGCATGAACCTCGATCACGTGCCGTGGCCGCCCGAAACCGCCGCGCGGTACCGGGCTTCGGGATACTGGCGCGGCCAGACCTTCGGCAAGCTGCTGACCAGCCTCGCCGAGGCCTACGCCGAGCGCCCCGCCGTGATCGGCGAGAACGCCCGCTGGACCTTCGCCGAACTCGACGAGCGGGCGCACCGGCTCGCCGCGGGGTTCGCCGGGGCCGGGATCGAGGCGGGTGACCGGGTCGTCGTGCAGCTGCCGAACGTGCCGGAGTTCGCGTCCGTCGTCTTCGGACTGTGGCGGGCGGGTGCGCTGCCGGTGTTCGCGCTGCCCGCGCACCGGGCGAGCGAACTGCGGCATTTCGCCGAGCAGAGCGAGGCCGCGGCGATCCTGACCGTCGGCGAGCACGAACGGTTCGACCACGCGGCCATGGCCCGGGCGGTCGCGGCCGAAATGCCTTCGGTGCGGAACGTCTTCGTCGTCGGCACGGAGGAATTCGCGGTCCTCGAAGCGGCGACTCCGCGCGCCCTGCCGGATCCGGATCCCGCCGGGGTCGCGTTCCTCCAGCTGTCCGGCGGGAGTACCGGCCTGCCCAAGCTGATCCCGCGCACGCACGACGACTACCTCTACAGCGTCCGTGAAAGCGCCCGGATCTGCGGTCTGCGCCCGGAAAGCGTGTACCTGGCCGCGTTGCCGGTGGCGCACAACTTCCCGCTCAGCTCGCCCGGTCTGCTCGGGGCACTGCACGCGGGCGCGGCCACCGTGTTCGCGCCGCGTCCCGACGCCGACACCGCGTTCCGGCTGATCGAGGCCGAGGGCGTGACGATCACCGGGCTCGTGCCGCCACTGGCCGCCGCGTGGGCGCAGGCGGCCTCGCGGACCACCCGCGATCTGTCCTCTTTGGACGTTCTGCTGGTCGGCGGTGCCAAATGCGCGCGTGAACTGGCCGAGAAGATCGGGCCCGCGCTGGGCTGCCGTCTGCAGCAGGTGTTCGGCATGGCCGAGGGACTCGTCTGCTACACCCGGCTCGACGATCCGGACGAGTACGTCCTGGCCACGCAGGGACGGCCGATCTCACCGGACGACGAGATCCGCGTCGTGAACCCGGACGACCCACTGTCCACTTCGGACGATGTCGTCGCGCCGGGCGAGGTCGGCGCGCTGCTGACCCGCGGCCCGTACACGATCCGCGGCTATTACCGCGCCGCCGAGCACAACAAGACCGCGTTCACCGAGGACGGCTTCTACCGCACCGGGGATCTCGTGCGGCAGCACTCGTCGGGACACCTCGAAGTCGTCGGCCGGGCCAAGGAACAGATCAACCGCGGCGGCGAGAAGGTGGCCGCCGAAGAGGTCGAGAACCATCTGATGGCCCACCCCGGCGTGCTCGACGCCGCCGTCGTCGCGGTGCCGGACCCGTACCTGGGCGAGCGGACCTGTGCGTACGTCGTCGCAGTGCCCGATCCGGATGTTGCCGAGCCCGCCGCCGCGGATCTGCGCCGGTTCGTCCGCGAGCGCGGGGTCGCGGCGTTCAAGGTGCCCGATCTGGTCCAGGTCGTGCCGGAGTTCCCGGTGACCGGCGTCGGCAAGACCAGCAAACGCGAGCTGCGGGCGGCACTGGCCGCCCTGGCGAAGGAGAAGTGAACGTGTCGCTCCCCAAGATTCAGCCGTACGCTCTGCCGACGGAGGCCGAGCTGCCCGCCGGCCGGGTCGGCTGGAAGCCCGACTCCGCCCGTGCCGCGCTGCTGGTGCACGACGCGCAGCGCTACTTCCTCGCGCCGTATGAGGGATCTCCGGTCCCGGAGATGGTCGCGAACATCGCCGCGCTGGCCGACGCCGCCCGCGCCGCGGGTGTCCCGGTGTTCTACACGGCGCAGCCCGGTCATCAGGCCGCCGAGGATCGCGGCCTGCTCACCGAGTTCTGGGGCGACGGCATCGGCGCGGTCATCGACGAAGACCCCGCCGCCGCCGACGTGGTGTCCGAGCTCGCCCCGAAGCCGGGGGACAAGGTGCTGACGAAGTGGCGCTACAGCGCGTTCCAGCGCAGCACCTTCACCGAGCAGCTCGCCGAAGCGGGCCGGGACCAGCTGCTGATCACCGGCGTCTACGCGCATATCGGCTGCCAGGCCACCGCAGTCGAGGCGTTCATGCGCGACATCCAGCCGTTCCTCGTCGGCGACGCGGTCGCGGATTTCTCCCGCGAGCGCCACGACCAAGCCTGCGAATACGTCGCCCAGCGTTGTGGCGCGCTGACCACCACGGCCGCCGCGCTCGCCGCGCTGGCCCCGATCCACGCCGGAGCGCGCTCATGAGCCTCACTGTCGAAAAGATCCACGCCGACGTCGCCGAACTGCTCGGCTGCGACCCGGCCGAGCTGAAGCCGGAGACCGACCTCACCGACCTCGGTCTCGACTCGATGCGGATCATGGGCCTCGTCGAGCAGTGGCGCACCGAGGGCGCCGACACCCTGGAATTCGCCGACCTCGCCGAGCAACCGACCCTCGGCCACTGGACCCAGGTGCTCACCGGGAGCACCGCGTGAGCCGCGCCGATCATCGCCACCGGCACCTCGAACGTATCGCCGAGGTGCGCGGGGGAGCGCACGCGGAGAAGGTCCCGTACCCGATCCGCGTCCGGCAGGCCGAGGTCGTGCGCACCACGATGATCGGTTCCGGGCTACTCCGTATCACCCTCGGCGGGCCGGGAACCGCGGGTTTCGAGACGCATTCGCCCGACGAGCACGTGAAAGTCCTGTTCCCCGAGCTGGATCCCGAGCCGAAGCTGCCGGTCCAGGACGGTGACATGCTGCGCTGGCCGAAGCCGTCACCGACGTCGCGCGAGTACACGGTCCGCCGGTACGACGCGGCCTCCGGGGAACTCGACCTCGACGTCGCGCTGCACGAGGGCGGGCTCGGTTCCGGCTGGGCCGAGAAGGTCGCCCCCGGCACTCCGGTGCACGTCGCCGGTCCGCCCGGTGGGCTGATCGTGCCGCACACCTACGACCGCTACCTGCTCGCCGGCGATCTGACCGCGCTGCCCGCGATCGCGCGCTGGCTCGAAGAGCTGCCGCGCACCGCCGCGGGCTGGGCGTTCATCGAGGTCACCGACGCGAGCGAGGAGATCGAGCTGTCCGCGCCGGAAGACGTCGAGGTGCACTGGCTGCACCGAGGCGACGTCGCGCCGGGTGCCTCGGACATGCTCGCCCGGGCGGTCATGACGATCGAGGTCCCCGCCGGTGAACGGCTCTACGCCTGGGTCGCCGGTGAAGCCGGGCAGATCAAGCCGCTGCGCCGCTGGCTCAAGAACGACCTCGGGCTCGGCAAGGACGACCACGACGTGACCGGCTACTGGAAACGCGGCGTCGCGGACTTCGACGACGAGCACGACCACTGATCCCCACCAAGAAAACCGAGGAAAACCCATGCGCACCACAAGAACCCGTCGCCTCGCCGGAGCACTCGCGCTCGCGCTGACGGTCGCGACCGCGGCCACCGCCTGCGGTTCCGGCGAAGACGGCAAGGCCGCCGACGGCGGTCAGACCCGGGTATTCGCCGCCGACAACGGCCAGATCACCATCCCGGTTTCGCCGAAGCGGGTCATCGCCACCGGTTACGCCGTGCCCGCCCTGCTCGAAGCGGGCGCGCCGCTGGTCGGGGTGTCCAGCTGGAAGCGCGGCATCCCGCTGTTCAACGAGCCGGAGCGCAAGAAGTACGACGAACTGGCGAAGGTCGCGGGCGAATCGGCGGCGGAGACGAACTACGAGGCGATCGCGCAGGCGGATCCGGATCTCATCGTCATCGGCGTGCCGAAGCCGGTGCTCGCCGACATCGACATCAAGCGGCTCGAAGCGATCGCGCCGGTCGTGGCCATCGGTCCGTCGGTGCCGTCGATGTGGCGTGAGCTGTCCCGCAAGCAGGCCGACGCCGCCGGCGCCTCCGCCGGGTTCGACGCGATCAAGACCGCGTACGAGACCAAGGCCAAGGGGCTGGCCGAGAAGTACAAGGCGGTGCTGCCGCAGCTGAAGCTGGGGCACGTCGGTGCCTACGGCGAGGTCGCCAAGGGCAACTTCCAGCGTGAGTTCAACGGTTCCTGGGGCACCAACACCGCGCAGGACATCGGCGCCACCTATTACGGCCAGGTCAAGGTCAAGGGCGGCGGTTCCAAAGACGTCAGCGAGTACCCGTCGATCGAAGAGCTGTCGACGGCGTTCGCCGAGGCCGACGCCATCACCTACTCGGTCGCCGCGGATGGTTCCGTGCCCGCGCCGGTCAAGTACGTCCTCGACTCGCCGCTGTGGAAGGAACTCCCCGCGGTGAAGGCGGGCAAGATCTACCCGTTCCGCTACACCGAGGCCGCCACCTACCGGGCCGCGACGTCCACTTTGGACGCTGTCGACCAGGCGTTCGCGCCGCTGCTCAAGCAGTGACCACCACCGGGCGGTCCGCGCTGCTCGGCGCCGCACTGCTCGGGCTCGTCGTGGTCGCCGTGCTGAGCGTCGGCATCGGCGCGCACGCCATCGCCCCTGGCGAGGTCGTGCGCGCCCTGCTGGGCGACGGGAATCCGAGTGACCGGGCGGTGGTCCTGGACATCCGGATGCCGAGGGCGGTGCTGGCGATCGGCGTCGGCGCGGCCCTCGCCGTCGGCGGTGTGCTCGTGCAGGCCTTGTCACGTAACGCTTTGGCCGAACCCGGTGTGCTCGGCGTGACCGCCGGCGCCGGGTTCGCCATCGCGGTCGGTTCGTCGTTCGGGCTCGCGGCGTCGGCGCCCGCCGAACTGGGCCTGGCGGTGCTGGGCGCGCTCGGCGCTTCGGCGCTGGTGTACGCGGTCGGCAGCAAGTCGCCACTGCGGCTGGTGCTCGCCGGGACCGCGTTGAGCGCCGTGCTGCTGGGGCTCACCCTCGGGCTGCGGCTGCTGTTCCCGGACACCTTCGACGTCTACCGGTTCTGGTCGGTGGGTTCGCTGGCCGGTCGCGAACAGGCGCCGACGACGGTCCCGCTGGTCATCATCGGCCTGTCCCTGCTGGGCGCGTTCGCGGTGAGCCGTCAGTTGAACGCCATCGCGCTCGGCGAGACGGTCGCGCATACGCTCGGCGCGAACGTCGCCCGTGTCCGGACGATCACCCTGATGCTGATCACGCTGATGGCGGGCGCGGCGACCGCGCTGGCCGGGCCGATCCTGTTCGTCGGCCTGATCGTGCCGCATCTGGCCCGGCGGGTGGCCGGGGCGTCGATCCCGTGGCTGATCGCGTTAGCCGCGTTGCTCGGCCCGGTCCTGATGCTGGCCGCGGACGTCGGCTCGCGGGTCCTGCTGCCGACCGGTGAGGTCCCGGTCGCGATCGTGACCGCGTTCCTCGGCGGCCCTGTGCTGATCTGGGCCGTCCGCAAATACGGGGCGGCACCGCTGTGAACACACTTGTCCTGCGGCGCGGGCGATTCTCCGCCCGGATCGAACGCCGCACCCTCTGCTTCCTCGTCGCGATGCTCGTCATCATCGCCGGGCTGACGCTGCTCGGGCTCTGCTACGGCGCGGCGTGGGCGAGTCCCGCCCGCGTGTTCGCCGCGCTCACCGGTTCCGGCGGCGGACCCGGCGTGGTCATCCGGGAATGGCGTCTGCCGCGGGTACTGGCCGGGCTGGTGTTCGGTGCCGCGCTCGGCCTGGCGGGCGCGATCTTCCAGAGCGTCACCCGCAATCCGCTCGGCAGCCCGGACGTGATCGGCCTCGACGCCGGCGCCTACACCGGCGCGCTGTTCGCGATCACCGTGCTGTCGGGGACGTCCACGCAGCTGACGATCGGTTCGGTGCTCGGCGGCGTGATCACGGCGGCGATCGTGTACGCGCTGTCGCTCGGCGGCGGACTGTCCGGGCTGCGGCTGATCGTCATCGGCATCGCGATCAACGCGATGCTGACCGCGCTCAATTCGTGGATCGTGCTGCGTGCCGAACTCGAGATCGCGATCGCGGCCGTCGGCTGGAACGCCGGTTCCCTCAACGGGGTCGGCTGGGAGGACGTCGCCATCCCGTTCGGGGTGCTCGCGGTGCTGTTCGTCGTGCTGTTCACCAGGGCGCCGGCGATGCATCAGGCCGCGCTGGGCGGCGCGCTGGCGGTCACCACCGGCGTCCGCTGGGACCGCTTGCGGCTGGTGCTGGTGCTGATCGGGGTCGGCTGTACGGCCACGGTCACCGCCGTCGCCGGGCCGATCGCGTTCATCGCGCTGGCCGCACCGCAGATCGGGCGGCGGCTGGCCCGCACGCCCGGTATCTCCCTGCTGCCCGCCGCCCTCACCGGCGCCGTGCTGCTGACCAGCGCCGACCTGGCCGCCCAGATGCTGCTCGCGCCGGAAGCGCTGCCGGTCGGTGTGGTCAGCACCGTGATCGGCGGCGGCTACCTGATCTGGCTGCTCACCAAGGAGGTTCGGCGCAGATGAGTGCCCGTTTGACCGCGCGGGAGCTGACCCTGCGCTACGGCGACCGGGTCGTGTCGACCCGGCTGAGCCTCGATGTGCCCGACCGCGCGTTCACCGCCGTCGTCGGACCGAACGCGTGTGGCAAGTCGACGTTGCTGCGCGCGTTCGTCCGGCTGCTGCGTCCGGCCGACGGCGAGGTCCTGCTCGACGGCAAGGACGTCGGTTCCTTCCACGGCAAGGGTTTGGCGCGGGAACTCGGGTTCCTGCCGCAGGATCCGGTGGCGCCGGAAGACGTCCGCGTCCGGCAGCTGGTCGCGCGCGGCCGGTTCCCGCACCAGTCGCTGTTCGCGTCGTGGTCCGAAGAGGACGAACGCGCGGTGATCGAGGCGATGACCGCGGCCGGGGTGGCGGGGCTGGCCGACCGGCCGGTGCAGGAGCTTTCGGGTGGACAGCGGCAGCGCGTGTGGGTGGCGCTGGTGCTGGCGCAGAAGACGCCGTACCTGCTGCTTGACGAGCCGACGTCGTTCCTCGACATCGCGCACCAGTACCAGCTGCTGAGCCTGCTGGCGCGCCTGCGCGACGAAGGCCGCACGGTGATCGCCGTCCTGCACGACATCAACCAGGCCTGCCGGTACGCCGATCACCTCGTCGCGTTGCGGGACGGCCGCATCGTCGCCGAAGGAGCGCCCGCCGACATCGTCGACGCCGAGCTGATGAAGGAGGTCTTCGATCTCCCCAGCGTCGTCGTGCCCGACCCGGTGACCGGAACCCCCATGGTGGTGCCCTCATGCTGAACCTGACTGGTGCCCAGCTGGGCATCTGGACCGCGCAGCGTCTCGAACCCGACTCGCCCTACTACGTCGTCGGCGACGTGATCGAGATCGTCGGCGAAAAGCCGGTCGACCTCGACGCGCTGACCGAGGCGATCCGGGCGACCGCCGAGGAGGCCGACAGCCTGCGGCTGCGCGTCTTCGAGACGCCGGACGGGCCACGTCAGGTGGTGTCGGACGACGAGATGCCGCTGCCGGAGATCGTGGATCTGCGCGGTGAGGCCGATCCGGTGGGCGCCGCGCACGCACGGGTGGACGCCGAACGCCGCCGCGTCGCGGAGGCTTGCCGCGGCATGGTCGAGCGGCCGTTGTTCGCCCATCTCGTGCTTCGGCTTTCCGGCTCGCATGTGTGGTTCACCCAGCTCGGGCATCATCTCGTGTTCGACGGTTACACCGCGGCGATGCTCGCCCGCCGGACCGCCGCTCGTTACACCGCTTCGGTCCAGGGCAAGGAAATTCCGCCCTCGACCTTCGCTCGCTTCGCCGACCTCGTCGAGGCCGATCGTGCTTATCGTGAAAGCGAACGGTTCACCCAAGACCGCGAGTACTGGCGCGAGCGGTTCACGCCGTTGCCGGACCTCGACGACGGCGGCAGCGCGTCGGGTCCGCCCGAGCACACCGTGACCGCACGGGCGGTCCTGCCCGCTTCGGACGTGGCCCGGTTGCGTGAACTGGGCAAATGCGGCGGGACGACGTGGGGTGACGCGCTGATCGCCTGCTACGCCGCGTTCCTGCACCGCGTGCTCGGCTGGACCGACGTCGTGTTCGCCATGCCGTTGATGTGCCGCGAGGGAGCGGCGCTGCGAACGCCGGCGATGGCGGTCAACGTGCTGCCGCTGCGGGTCGACGTGGTTCCGCAGGACACGGGAACCGAGCTGACCGCGCGGGTCGCGGGCGCGCTGAAGGAGATGCGCTCGCACCAGCGGTATCGCGGTGAGGACCTGCCGCAGGATCTCGCGGTGCCCGGCGCCGGGGCACTGCTGCACGGTCGCGGCATCAACCTCAAGGCGTTCGACCTGAAGCTCGACTTCGCGGGCTCGCACGGCACTATGCGCAACGTCGCCGGTGGGCCGCCGGAGGACATGGGGCTTTCGGTGCTCCCCACCTCGGACGGCGGGCTGCTGCTCGGTTTCGAGGTCGACGCGCGAACCCATGACCAGGCCGCCGTCGACGCCAAACTGACCGCGCTGCGCTGCCTGATCACCGCGCTGACGGGACCCGACGGCCCGGCGATCGCCAGCGCGGATCTGGTCCCGGCGGGGGAGCGGGACACGCTCCTCGAAGCGTGGTCGACGCCCGCGCCTGACGCCGAACTCCTTGGCGTACCCGAACTTCTCGATCGCCTCGATCCTGAACAGACCGCCTTGGTCTTCGGTGACGAACGGTTGACCGGCGGCGAACTCGTCACGCGGGTGCACCGCCTCGCCCGGGCGTTGCGTTCCCGTGGTGTCGGGACCGACGACGTCGTCGCGCTGGCGCTGCCGCGGTCCGCGGATCTCGTCGTCGCCCTGCTGGCAGTGCTCGACGCCGGGGCCGCCTTCCTGCCGCTGGATCTCGCCCATCCGGTCGAGCGGCTGCGGGAGCTCGCCGCCGAAGCCGGCGCGGTGCTCACCGTGACCCACGACCCGGAAATCGTGCCGGGACCACAACTGCTGCTCGGCGAAACCGATCTGTCCACAATGGACTCTTCCCCGCTGGACATTCCCCGCCATGCGGAAGATCTCGCGTACGTCATTTTCACCTCCGGCTCGACCGGTCGCCCCAAGGGCGTCCTGGGCCGGGTCGGCGGACTCGCGACGCTGCTGCGCCATCACCGGGCGACCACGGTCGCCGAGACCGAACGCGCCGCGGGCAGGCGGTTGCGCGTCGCGCACACCTATTCGTTCGCCTTCGACTCCGCGCTCGATCAGCTGATGTGGCTGCTGTTCGGGCACGAACTCCACGTCTACGGCACCGACGTCGCCCGGGACGCCGACGAACTGCCGGCCGCGTTCGCCCGCGACCGGATCGACGTCGTCGACACCACGCCGTCGATGGCCGCGCCGCTCGTCGACGCCGGGCTGCTCGACGGCCCGCACCCGCCCGCGCTGCTCGTCCTCGGCGGCGAGGCGACTCCGCCCGCGCTGTGGCGCAAAGTCGTGGAGTCGGGTGTCCGCGCCCGCAACATGTACGGCCCGACCGAGGCCACTGTGGACGGTGCCGGATCCTGGCTGGACGACGGGGAACCGACGATCGGCACCGCGGTCCCCGGTACGGCGGTCCGGGTGCTCGACGCCGCGCTGCGTCCGGCGCCCGCGGGAACGCCGGGTGAGCTGTACCTCGCGGGACCGCATCTCGCGCGCGGTTACCTCGGGCGCCCCGGCGCGACCGCCGAACGGTTCGTCGCCGACCCGTTCGGCGCGCCCGGCGACCGGATGTACCGCACCGGCGACCTGGCCCGCTGGGTGCCCGGTCGTGGTCTGGAGTACCTGGGCCGCCGCGACGGCCAGGTGAAGGTGCGCGGCCACCGTGTCGAACTCGGCGAGGTCGAGGCCGCGTTGGCCGCCGTCCCCGGAGTGCGGGCGGCCGCCGCCGCGGTGCGCGGCCCACGGCTCATCGGCTACGTCGTCGGCGAGGTCGTTTCGGACGAGGTCCGCGCGGAGCTCGCCGGGCGGGTGCCGGAGCACCTCGTGCCCGCCGCGGTCGTCGTCCTCGACACGCTTCCGTTGACTCCCAACGGGAAGATCGATCGCCCTGCGCTGCCCGCACCGCGCGCGGCGGCCGGGAGGACCGCCGCCACCGAACGCGAACGGCTGCTGTGCGCCACCATCGCCGAGGTGATCGGCGTCGAGGAGGTCGCCGTCGACGACGACTTCTTCGCACTGGGCGGCGACAGCATCACCGCGATCAGCGTCAGCAGCAGGCTGCGCGCGCACGGCCTCGACCTGCGGCCGCGCGATCTGCTCGCCCGCCGCAGCTTCGAGGCGCTGGCCGCGGCGAGCGCGGAGATCGGCGCACCCACCGCTCCGCCGGACGAACCCATCGGAGAGGTACCCGCCCCGCCGATCGTCCGCGCGCTGCTCGACCCGCATCCGGACGTCGCGACGATCGCCGGGTACACGCAATGGACCGCGCTCCGGCTCGGCGAAGATCTTCCGCCCGCCCTGCTGACTGAAGGCGTCCAAACGCTCCTGGACCACCACGACGTCCTCCGGCTGCATTTAGAGGGCGAAATGCGGGTCCGGGAACGCGGCGCGGCGAGGGCGTCCGACGTCGTGATCGAGACGACCGGCGACCCGGCCGAGGTCGCGGCGGAACTCGCGGAGTCCCTGGATCTCCGGGCCGGCGTGCTCAAGGTCGCGTTGCTGCCGGACCACCTCGTCATCGTGATCCATCATCTGGCGATCGACGGGGTCTCCTGGCGGGTTCTGCTGCCGGATCTGCGTGCCGCGTGCGCCGGTGAGCAGCTCGAACCGGTCGGAACGTCTTGGCGGCGGCACGCGCTTCTCCTTGCCGAGCAAGGCACTTCCGGTGCTAGGCGCGGGGAACTCGACCACTGGCGGGGCGCGCTCGACGGTCCGCGTCTCGGTCACCGGCCGCTCGACCGGGCCGCCGACACGGTCGCGACCGCGCGCCGTTCGGTCACCCTCGCTTCACCGGAGCAGACCGATGCCGTGCTCACCGCGTTGCCCGCGGCCTACCGCGCCGGACCCGACGACGTCCTGCTCGCCGCGCTCGTGCTCGCCCTCCGGTCGTGGCGCGGTACTCCGGTCGAGGCCGAAACCGTGTCTCTCGAAGGACACGGCCGGGATCAAGACGGTTTGGATCTCTCGCGCACCGTCGGCTGGTTCACCGCCGAACATCCGTTGCGGGTGCCCGCCACCGCGGTGGCGGCGACGACGGACTTCGACAGCGCGCTCACCGGCGGAGACGCGGCGGGGGAGCTGCTGCGAGCCGCGAAAGAGGCCAAACGCGCCGTCCCGGACAACGGCGTCGGCTTCGGCGTTCTGCGGTATCTCGACCCCCTGACCCGGGACGAACTCGCCGCCGTCTCGCCGCCGGACGTCGTCCTGAACTATCTCGGCCGGTTCGCCGCTCTGCCCGGCACCGGCTGGCGGCTGCCGGAGGAGGACCCGTTCGCGGTCACCGAACCGGACGCCAAGTCGCTGGAACAGGTCCTGGCGCTGAACTGCTTCGTCCGCGAGGACGGCCGCCCCCGGCTCGCCGTCGAATGGACCGCGGCAGGCAAGGTCTTGTCTGAGGAAAGCGTTGCCGCACTTCAGGAAGCATGGTCCCGGGCACTGGGCGCCCTGACCGCGCACGCCACCCGGATCGGACCGGACGGCGGCGGGCTCACGCCGTCGGATCTGCCGTTGGTCGGCCTCGACCAAGCCGACATCGACGCGCTCGAACGCCGGGGCCGGGTCGAGGACGTGCTGCCCGCGACCCCGTTGCAGACCGGGCTTTCGTTCCACACCCTGGCGCGCGGCACCGAGGACACCGACGTCTACGTGGTGCAGGCCATCACCCTGCTCAGCGGTGAGCTGGACGCCGACCGCATGCGCGACACCGCGGCGGAGGTCCTGCGGCGGCATCCCGCGCTGCGCGTCCACCTGCACACCACCGACGCGGGCGAGGTCGTCCAGGTGGTCCCCGCCGAGGTCACGCTGGACTGGCGGTTCGCGCAGGTCACACCGGAGCAGGTCGCGGACGAGTGCCGCGCCGAACTGGCCCGGCCCTTCGATCCGGCGGCCCCGCCGCTGATCCGGTTCCTGCTGCTGACCCTCGGCCCGGACGAGCACCGCCTGGTGCTCACCAATCACCACGCGCTGCTCGACGGCTGGTCGATGCCGCTGGTCGGCCGCACGCTGCTGGCCACCTACGCCGAACTCGGCGGCGGCCCGGAGGCCCCGGTCGCGCCCCCGCTTTCGGAGTACCACCGCGTGCTCGGCGAACGCGACCCGGACGCGGCACTGGAGGCGTGGCGCGAGGCGCTGGCCGGACTCGACGAAGGAACGCGGCTCGCCCCGGCGAGCGTCGAGTCCACTGTGGAGCGTCCTGAACGCGTCATCGTGGAGCTGGGAGCGGAGTTCAGCGAGCGGTTGCGCGCCTTCTCCCGGGAACGCGGGATCACCCCGACGACGGTGTTCCAGACCGCCTGGGGAGTGCTGCTCGCCAGGCTGACCGGCCGCCGTGACGTGGTCTTCGGCTGCCCGGTGTCCGGCCGCCCGGCCGACGTCCCCGGTGTCGAGCGCATGATCGGGCAGCTCGGCAGCACGATCCCCGTGCGCGTGCGGTTCGACGCCGCCGACACCGCGGTCACCGTCCTGGAGCGCGTGCACACCGAAAGCGTCCGGCTCACCGATCACCACCACGCCGGGTTGCCGGACATCCAGCGCGCGGCCGGCGTCGGCGACCTGTTCGACACGATGCTGGTGATGGAGAACTTCCCGCTCTCCAGTCGCGCCCGCACCACGCTGGCGCCCGGTCTCGACCTCGTCGGCGTCGACATCACCGACGCCACGCACTACCCGCTCACGGTGATCGTGCTGCCCGGCGACGAGTTCACCGTCGGCCTCGGCTACCAGCCCCAGGCGTTCACCCGCGAGGAGGCCGAGTCCTACGGTCGCTGGCTGCGTGCCGTGCTGCACGAGATCGTGGCCGATCCGGCCCGGCCGGTCTCCCGGCTGCGCGTGCTCGACGCCGAGGAAGAACGCGCGATGCTGCGCCTCGGCGAAGGACCGGAACCGAAACGCGAACGCGGCGGCATGCTGGAGGAATTCGGCCGCTGGGTCCGGGAGACCCCGGACGCCGAAGCCGTCGTGTGCCGGGACCGGCGCCTGACCTACGCCGAACTGGACCGCCGCGCCAACCGGCTCGCGAACACCCTGATCGACGCCGGAGTGAAACCACAGGACCCGGTCGCGGTCCTGCTGCGCCGCGACGTCGACCTCGTGGTCGCGTTGTTCGGCGTCATCAAGGCGGGCGCGGTGCACGTGCCGATGGACCCGGACTATCCGGCCGACCGGCTGGCGTACATGCTCGGTGACATCGAGCCCGCCGCCGTCGTGTCCACTTCGGACGTCGACGGTCTTCCGGTGATCGACCCCGCTGCACTGTCCACTGAGGACAAGGATCCGGGCGTGTCCTTGTGTGCGGACGCGATCGCCTACGTCATCTACACCTCCGGCACGACGGGCAGGCCGAAGGGCGTGGCGGTGCCGCATCGCGGCGTCCCGAGCCTGATCGCGCTGCAGGAGGACATCGTCGAGATCGGGACCGCCGAGCGGTACCTGCATTTCGCCTCGACCAGTTTCGACGTCGCCTTCTGGCAGTTCATGCTGCCGCTGCTGTCCGGCGGCACCTCGGTGATCGCGCCGGAGGAGGTGCGGACCTCCGGCGACGACCTGCTGGCCTACGCCGCCGAACACCGCGTCACCGGGCTCAATCTGCTGCCGTCGTTCCTCTCCGCGATGCCCGACGACGCGACGGTCGACCCGGACGTCTTCTTCGTCGTCGGCGCCGAACGGCTCGACCCGGAACTGGCGCGGCGCTGGGGGAACCGGCGCGCGCTGTTCAATGCCTACGGGCCGACCGAGGTCACCATCAACTCGGTCACCTGGCACTACGACCCGGCCGACCCCGGCCCGCTCCCGATCGGCCGCCCGGACCCGGAGGTCCGCGCGTACGTGCTCGACGGCGGGCTGCTGCCGGTCGGCACGAACGTCACCGGCGAGCTGTACCTGGCCGGGCCGAAGCTCGCGCAGGGCTATGTCGGCCGGGCGGCGTTGACCGCCGAACGGTTCGTCGCCGACCCGTTCGGGCCGCCGGGGGAGCGGATGTATCGCACCGGCGACCTGGTCCGCTGGCGGCCGGATGGGCAGATCGTGTTCCTCGGCCGGGCCGACCACCAGGTCAAACTGCGCGGTTTCCGGATCGAACTCGGCGAGATCGAGACCGCGCTGACCGCGCACGACGACGTGCGCGCCGCCGCCGTGATCGTCCGCGAGGACCGGCTGGTCGCCTACGTCGTCCCCGTGGACGGCGCCGAGCCCGCACCGGCCGCGTTGCGCGAATACCTCGCCGCGGAGCTGCCCGCGTACATGGTGCCGACGGCGTTCGTGCCGCTGGACCGGCTTCCGCTCGGACCGAGCGGCAAGCTGGACCGCGCCGCACTGCCCGCGCCGGAAGCGCGGTCCGACGGCGGACGGGAACCCGCCACCCCGGCGGAAGCGGTGCTGCTGCGCGTGGTCCGCGATCTGCTCGGACCCGGCGTCGGACTGGACGACGGGTTCCTGGACGCGGGCGGCGACAGTATCGCCTCGCTGCGGGTCGTCTCCCGTGCCCGTCGCGAAGGACTGCACCTGACCGCGCGCGACGTCCTCGAAGGCGGCACTGTCGCGGGGATCGCCGCGCGTTGTGGCGAACCCGAACAGGCCGAGGAAGCCCACGCCGTCGGCGACGCCCCGCTCACGCCGATCATGCGCGATCTGGTGCGGCGCGCGGGAAAGGCGGCCGACGGGTTCTGCCAGTGGGTCGAGATCTGCGTGCCTTCGGCGGACGACGTTCCTCGCTGGCGCTCGGTACTCGACGCCGTTCTCGCCCGTCATGACGTCCTGCGCGCGCATCTGGTCGAGGACGCGCTCCGCGTCCCGGACGTCGGCGCCGTGACCGGTGCCGACGTGCTCACCGCCGTCCGGGTGACCGGTGATCCGCGCGCGGCGCTGGACACCCACGTCGAGCAGATCGTCGCCCGGATGGACCCGCGCACCGGCCCGCTGGTGCGGGCGGTGCTGGCGGACGCCGAGGGCCGTCCCGGACGCTTGCTGCTGGTAGCGCACCATCTGGTCGCCGACGCGGTGACCTGGCGCGTGCTGCTCGACGACGTCGAACAGGCCTTCCACGGCAACACCCTGCACCGGCGCGGGCAGTCGTTCCTGGGCTGGGCGCGCTCGCTGCGCGCGGCCACGCCGCATCGAGAGGACGAAATGCGGTATTGGCGAGGGGTCGCCGCGGCGCCGGAGACCGTGCTCGGCCGGACCAGGCTCGATCCGGCGCGCGACACCGTGGCGACCGCGCGGCACCACCGGGTCGACGTCGGGGCGGAGACCACGCACGCCGTGCTCACCGCGCTGGCCACGGCCTATCGCACCGGTCCGGACACCGTGCTGCTGACCGCGCTCGCCCGCGCTGTCGGCGCCTGGCGCGGGACCGGCGCCGATTTGCTCGTCGCCGTCGAGAGCCACGGGAGGCCTGGGCACACCCCGGACTTCGCGGGCACGGTCGATCTGGCGCAGACCGCCGGCTGGTTCACCGCCGTGCATCCGGCGCGGATCACCCCACCGGACGGGCCGCTGCCGGACGCGCTGCGGGCGGTGCGCGACCATCTGCGCGCGGCGGGGGACGGCCTCGGGCATGGGATTCTCGGCGTCGACGGCCCACGGCCTGAGATCGCCTGGAACTATCTCGGCCGGTTCCCCGAGGCTCCGGTCGAGGAGACCCTGTGGCAGCGCCCGCCGGACGCCGATCCGCTCGGTTCCGGCGGCGGTGCGGAGATGCCGCTGCCGTACGCGCTGACGGTGAACGCGATGGTCCCCGACGGTGGCACGCTCGGTGTCCGCTTCACGTGGCCGTCCGCGCTGTTCACCGAAGACGAGATCGCCGTGCTGGGCGAGCATTTCCGGCGTGAGCTCGATGAACTCGCCGCCGACGTGCCGGGGCCTGGCGAAGTGATGCCGCTGACGCCGTTGCAGGAGGTGATCCTGCGCGAGTCCCGGGCCGCGGACGAAGATCCGTATCCGGTGCAGGCCGCGTTCACGCTGTCCGGTGACCTGGACGTCGAGGCGCTGCGGGCCGCGGTGACGGCGTTGGTGCGACGGCAGCCGAACCTGGGCGCGGTCTTCCCGGTGTCGCACGAGGTCCAGGTGATCCCCGCTGAGCCGCTGGCCGGGTTCGGCGTGCGCGAAGTGGCCGATTTGGACACGGCGCTGGACGAGGAACTCGCTGAGCCGTTCGATTTGGCGAACGGGCCGTTGTGGCGGGTCAGCGTGCTGCGGCACGGGCCCGGCCGCCAGACGCTCGTACTGACCAGTCACCATCTGCTGTCCGACGGCTGGTCGGCGCCACGCATCCTCGGTGAGCTGTTCGCGCTGTACGCGGGGAAACCGTTGCCAGAGCCGGTGCCGCCGACCCGGTACACCCGCCTGCTCGCCGCGGCCGATCACTCGGCCGACGTCCGGGCGTGGCGGGCGGAACTCGCCGGTCTGCCCGAAGGTGACCACTTGCCGCGTACCGGCGGCTCCGCCGAACCCGCTCTGTTCACCGTGGACAGTGCACTGGTCGCTGAACTGACCAGGCTGGGTGCGGCACGCGGGCTCACCGTCAACACCCTGTTGCAGGGCGCGTGGGCGGCCGTGCTGGCGGCCCACGCCGGACGTCACGACGTCAGCTTCGGGGTGATGACCTCGAACCGGACGTCCGATGTGGACGGTGTCGAAGACATCATCGGCCTGCTGGCGAACAGTGTCCCGGTCCGTGCCAGGTTCATCGGAACGGTCGCCGAGGCGCTCGCCGACCTGCAAACGCGGCAGCAGGCGATGACCGCGCACCACCGGATCGGCCTGCCCGAACTCGAGTCGCTGGCCGGGCGCGAGCGGCTGTTCGACAGCCTGCTCGTCTTCGAGAACTACCCGGTGGACCCGGCGAAGCTGCGCGAACCCGCGCCCGGCCTGACCGTCGCCGGGACGAGGTTCCGGGAACGCACGCACCACCCGGTGAGCGTCACCGTCGTCCCCGGCGAGCACGGCTGGGGAGGCGTTCTGTACGCGAGGGAGGCCGACGCCCGGTCGCTGGCCGAGGATCTGGTCGGGTTCCTGCGAAAACTGCCGTCCTGGCTCGACGGCGACGCCGCCGGGTTCGCGGGGGAGCGGTGACCGCGCGCCCGATCGACGCCGCGCTGTGGCGCACGGCCGCCGTGCTGGTGCTCGGCACGTTCATGGCGACCTTGGACAGCACGATCGTCTCGGTCGGCGTCGACACCCTCGCCGACGAGTTCGGCGCGCCGGTCACCGGCGTCCAATGGGTGACGACGGCGTATCTGCTGGCCGTGGTCACGGCGGTGCCGGCGTCGGGATGGCTGGCCGACCGGTTCGGCGGCCGTCGCGTCTGGCTCACCGCCGTCGTCGTGTTCCTGCTGGCGTCCCTGCTGTGCGCGCTGGCACCGACCCTGCCCGCGCTCATCGCCTTCCGTGTCCTGCAAGGGCTTGCGGGCGGCCTGCTGCCACCGACCGGCCAAGCGCTCCTGGCGCGGGCGGCGGGACCGGACCGGATCGGCCGCGTGATCAGCGTCGTCGGTCTCGTGCCGCTGTTGTCGCCGGTGCTCGGGCCGCTGGCGAGCGGCACGATCCTCGCGGTCGCCGACTGGCCGTGGCTGTTCTACGTCAACCTCCCGGTCGGTGTGGTGGCGGTGATCTTGGCCCGGCGCTGGGTTCCGGCGAGTGAACCCGGCGGCAAGGGCGCACGCTTCGACTTCCGCGGCGCGCTGCTGCTTTCGCCGGGGCTCGCCGTCCTGGTCTTCGGGCTCACCTGGTTCGAACAGGGGACGCCGGTGGTCGCCGGGATCGCCGTCGCGCTCGGCGTCGTGATGCTCGCGGCGTTCGTGCGGCACGGTCTGCGCGCCGAAGCGCCCTTGCTGGATCCACGCTTGTTCACGCGGCCGCCGTTCGGGATCGCCGCGCTGGCACTGGTCCTGCTGGGCGCGTCGGTGTTCGGCACGATGTTCCTGCTCCCGCTCTACCTTCAGCGCGGTCCGGGACTGTCCCCTTGGGACACCGGGCTGCTGCTGGTGCCCCAGGGCATCGGCGCGGCGGCCGGTTCCGTACTGGTGAACCGACTCGTCGACCGGATCTCGCCGCGCACCCTGGTGCTGAGCGGGATCGGCCTGGTCGCCCTCGGCACCGCGCCCTTCACCCAGCTCGGCCCGGGTCTCCCGGACTGGGTCATCGTCCTTTCCTTGCTGCTACGCGGTTTCGGCGCGGCGCTGATCGGCGCGCCGGTGATGGCGATCGTCTACCGCCGGGTCGAACCCGCCCGGCTGCCCCGCGCCGCCGGCGCGCTGAACCTGCTCAACACCCTCGGCGGCTCGATCGGCACCGCGGTGCTGGCCGTGGTGCTGCAGGCCCGCCTGGCCGCCCGCGGCCCGGACGTCGCCGCGGCCTTCGCCGATGCCTTCTGGTGTGTTCTCGGCCTCGCCGTCGTGGCGGTGGCCGGTGCGACGCGGCTGCCCCGGGCCGGGGCAGCCGCCCCCGACAAGGAGAAAGGTCATGCGGATGCTTGACCAGCTGCCCAGCCCGGCCGAGGTGGTCACGAACGGCTTCGTACCGGAGGTGATCACCCGGCACCGGGAAACCGTCGCCGACGTCCTCGCGCGGCGAGACTCGCGGCTGCTCGTCGTCGTGGGTCCGTGTTCGGTGCACGACACCGACGGCGCGCTGGAGTACGCGCACCGGCTCGCGGAGGCGTCCCGCCGGTTCGCCGACGACCTTGTCGTGGTCCTGCGCGCCTATCTGGAGAAACCGCGGACGATCGCGGGCTGGACCGGGCTGGTGCCCGACCCCACCCTGGACGGCAAGGGCGATCTCGCGTCCGGCGTCCGGATCGGACGGCGGTTCCTGGACGACGCCGCCGCGACCGGGCTCCCGCTCGCGTATGAGTTCGTCGACCCGTTCCTCGCGCCTTATTTCGCGGACACCATCAGCTGGGGCGCGATCGGCGCGCGGACCGTCGCCAGTCAGCCGCACCGGCATCTGGCGTCGTGGCTGCCGATGCCGGTGGGCATGAAGAACTGCGTGTCCGGACGGCTGGACACCGCCGTGGCCGCGGTCCGGGCGGCCGCGCTGCCGCACGTGTTCCCGGGCTCCGCCGCCGACGGTCGCCCGCGGATCCAGCGCAGCGCCGGGAATCCGGACGCGCACCTCGTCCTGCGCGGTGGCCCGAAACCCAACCATCACGCCCACGCCGTCGCGGACGCCCTCGACGCGCTGACCGCCGCCGGCCTTCCGCACCGGCTCGTCGTCGACGCCTCCCACGGCAACAGCGGGAAGGACCACAACCGGCAGCCCGTGGTCGTCGCCGACCTGGCGGACCAGATCTCGGCGGGCAACGACGCGCTGGCCGGGGTGATGATCGAGTCGTACCTCTCCGACGGCAGGCAGGACGTCGGTTCCGCGCGGCCCCGGCCCGACCTGAGCATCACGGACGCCTGCCTGGGCTGGGAACGAACCGTCCCGCTGCTGGAATCCCTCGCCTGTGCGAACGCGGTGCGGCGGCTGAGCAACCCGCGGAAACGACCCGCTCGCGAATGGTGAGGCCTGGAATGTCGAATCCGGGGAGACGATCTCGCGTGATCAGAGACCGCACACCCGAGTTCCGCCTTCAATCACGCGAGTTGCGCCTTTAATCACGCGAGTTGGCCATTCAATCACGCGTGTTCGCCATTCAATCACGCGTGTTCGCCGTTCAATCACGCGAGTCGCATCTTCGGCCTCATTCTGACTGGAAACCCCGCGGGATCTCGACGGCGGATCTGCTCCCGATATGGCATGGGGAGGCTCGACCTCCCCATGCCACTGTTCGGCGTGGCGGGCGACCGAGTCCACGGCGCACCACGATCGCCTTGCCTGCCGGAGCAGTGGGTGAGTTGCGAAAGCCACTTTCGCAACCTTCAACGTTGCGAAAGTGGCTTTCGCAACGTCGGTGGAGGCCATGAGCGAGCCGTCAAAGCGCTTCGAGCGTCGCCTTCATCGCCGGCACGAGTTCGTCGCCCATTTTCTCGAACTCCCGCTTGAGGAACGGATCCGCGAGTTTCGCCAGCCCGTGGAATTCGATGGTGGCGTCGTAGCTGACGGTCGTCGTGCCGGCTTCTTCGGAGATCGTCAGGTCGTCGGTGGACGTGGCGGTCTTGTTGCTGCCGACGAACACGATCCGGCCCGGCTCGAGTCGCTCGAGACGATAGGACAGCTCGGTCTTCTTGCCGCGGAACTCGGACACGTTGTGCCACCGCGCCCCGACGGCGATCGGGCCGGTGTCGGCGCGGGTGCACGACACGGTGCCGGGGTCCCACGACTCGGCGTGCGCGAAATCCCGCAGGTAGTCGACGACGGTCTGGGCGGGGGTTCGGACGGTGATCGTCCGGTGCACGTGGACCACACGGCAACGGTACGCACGCCCAGTGGTCCCCGCAGCGTGAGCCGAAGCGCGTGAAGGCCCCCTTCCCTCGACTCAGTCGAGGGAAGGGGGCCTTCACGCGCTACGGGGCTACTTCTTCCAGACGATCGGGTCGTCCTTGTACCCGTCACCGTCGTTGAAGGTCGCGCCGCCGACCTCGCCGCCGTCCCTGATGGCCTGGAGTTCGCAGGTCTCGTAAGTCGCGCCGGCGGTCTTGAAGTCCTTCTTCGCGGACTCGGACTGGCAGCTCGAGGTCTCGCCGGTGATGATCACGCCGGTGCTCTTGTTGTTCGGGCCGACCGCGCGCAGGCTGACCGTGCTGTAGGTGAGGTCCGTGCCGCCGACGTTCTCCACGGTCAAGCGGATGTACACCGGCGTCATGCCCTTGGCCTTCTCGCCGTAGGAGGCGAGGTCTTCCTTCGGCCCGAGTTCGATCGCCTTGACGGTGATCGCGATGGTGCCGGACTTGTCCTTGCCGTACTTGAACGGGACGACGGCGCGCTCGCCGACCTTCAGTTCGCTGCCGGGCGCGGTGGCGTCCGCGTTCGAGACCGGGACCGTGCCGCTGGTCGCGGGCGAGGACGAGGGAGCCGATGTCGGTGCGGGCGACGGGGCGGGAGCGG
Source organism: Amycolatopsis sp. cmx-4-54 (assembly GCF_046548895.1). Taxonomy (NCBI): domain Bacteria; kingdom Bacillati; phylum Actinomycetota; class Actinomycetes; order Pseudonocardiales; family Pseudonocardiaceae; genus Amycolatopsis; species Amycolatopsis sp. cmx-4-54. The sequence goes on along the minus strand of NZ_JAEBEJ010000023.1, from coordinate 24,820 downwards.
GAGTGCCTGCTTCCTCTTTGCCGCCGCAGGCGGACAGCAGCAGCACGGCGGCGCAGCCGGCGGCGGACAGGGCGATGCGGTCGAACTTCATGGATCTCCTCGGACTCCCCGCCGAATCCTGCTCCGGCGTTCTCGCCACGCACCGTAATCGACGACGGAGTAAGGCGGTGTGGGCCATTCGCACCACGAGAGGTCACGAAACGGTTACGCTGTTCAGCTCAATGGGGCGTCGTCCACTTTTCCGGGTCCCGGCGTGCTCGTCACGCACCGTAGCCGCAACCCGTGGCGGCTTCTGTGGCCCGTTCGCACCACACCTGATCACAAATCGCTTACGCCGATCAGCCCGTCCTGGATGGCCCGCGCGACGAGCGCGGCCTTCGTCGGGGCCTCCCTGCCGATCTGGGCGTACTTGACCCGGATCCGCTCGAGATGCGAGTTGACGGTGTTCGGCGAGATCCCCAGCCGGTGCGCGACGAAGTCCTTCGACTCGGACTGGAACCACTCGATGAGCACTTCGGTCTCACGCGCGGAGAGGGCGGGACGCCGCTCCGAGCGGTCCCCGGCCATCGCGCCCGCCAGTGACGGCGGCGTGTACGACCGGTCGGCCGCCGCCGCGCGCACGGCTTCGAGGAGGTGTTCCGCGCCTTCGGCTTTGGTGAGGTAGCTGAGCGCGCCGAGTTCGAGACACTGCAAGACCGTCTCGTCGTCGTCCCGCATCGAGTAGACGATGACACGGCGGCCCGCTTCGGTGAGCCGCCGCAGATCGCCCATCGCCGGGGTCGTGCTGTTCAGATGCAGATCGAGGATGACGACGTCGGCCTGCGCGCCCTCGCCGATCCACGCGGCCCGCACGTCTTCACCCTCGGCCACGACGGTGACCGGCGGGGTGCCGGACGACAGCCAGTGCACGACCCCGGCCCGTACGGCCGGATGGTCGTCGACGACCACCGCGGTCAGTTCGGTCGCGAACGCCATTTCGCCTCCATCCACGATCGTTCCGCCAGTGCGTGCCATTCGACGTCGACGGCGCCCGATCCGTTCGCCGCCGGCCCGGGTTCACCGTCCGTGATCGCGGCGACGCGGATCCCGTCGCCGGTGCGCAGGACGCTCACCCTGGCCTGCGTCCTCGCGGCGGCCAGCGCGGTCATCAGCGGAGCGGTCAGTTCGCGGCGGACGGAGGTGGGGACAGGCGTCGCTTCACCGCTGACCGCCAGTGTCACCGCCAAGCCCCGCCGCTCGGCGAGATCGACGCAGGCCGAGACTTCGTGCAGCAACGGGTCGGGAACATCGTCGTTCTCCGCGAACAGCCGCCGCAGTTGCGTGGCGGCGAGCGCGCAACGCTGCCGGACGATGTCGTCACGCGGGTCCAGGGTGCGGTCGGCCAGTCCGGCCAGCAGCGGCAGGGTGGCGCCGAGCTGCCCGGCGAACCGGCTCCGCTGGTCGGCCTCCCGCTGCTGGGCGAGCGCTTTGCGGTGGGCCTGCCGGTCGCGTTCGGCCGAAGCCTCCGCCGCTTCGCCCGACCGCCGGTTGACGACCCTGATCAACGCCAGCGTCGCGGCCTGGAAGGCGAGCACACTGAGCCCGGCGATCACCACGCTGCCGATCTCGCCGCGATCGGTGGGCGCGGCGCCGATCTGCCGGACGAAGGTGAGCGTCATCTGGAGGACGAGCGCGGCCATCGCGACCGCGGGGCGGTCCAGCAACAGGACCAGCAGATGCCAGCCCGCGAGGCCGGACGCCCAGTCCTCGTCGCCGAGGAGCCGGTCCGGGGGCAGGGTCCAGATGGCGACCGCGGAGGCGGCGAGGACCACGATCGCGCCCACGAGCGCGACCGGCCAGGGGACCGGCTTCCAGCGCAGCACCCACCACGCCGCGACGACGAGCACACCGGCCAGCGCGGCGAACGCGATCCGGCCAGGGGTGTCGTCCAGCCGGGTCAGGCTGAGCCCGAGCTGGATCGCCGCCGTCGCGAGCAGTACCGCGATCCGGCAGCCGCCGAGCACCCGGTCCGCGGTCTCATTCATGCGGCCACACCAGTTCCACCGTGGTCCCCGCACCGGGCGCGGAGGTCACCTCGGCCCGGCCGCCCGCCGCGGCCATGCGTTCGACGAGCGAGCCCCGGACACCTCGCCGCTGCGCCGGGGTCTTCGCCGGGTCGAAACCGCGGCCTTCGTCCCGGACGGTCACGCGCACCCCGTCTTCCACCGTCAGGCGGGCCTCGCCGACACCCGCGTGGCGGTCGACGTTCACCAGCGCCTCGCGCACGGCACGGACCAGCGCGAGCGCCGCCGACGCCGGGATCGGCGCGACCGGAGACCAGCGCGTCTCGACCTTCACCGGGCTCTGCGCGAGCACGCCGCGCAACGAGGTCTCGAGGTCGACGACGCTGCCGGGACCGGATTCGCCGGTGAGGATCGCGAGATCGCGGCGCGCGTATCCGGCGACCTCGGACGGCTCCGTCGTTTCGCCGCGCTGGGCCACGGTGAGAAACGTGGCCGCCGCCGTGTCGTGCAGGACGGCCAGATACTCGCGTTCCTGCTGTCGTCGTTGCACGGCAAGGGATTCCTCCCGGGTCAGCCGGGCCCGGCGCTCGCGCAGATCGTCGATCCGGCGCGTCGTCCGCGACAGCAGGACGAAGGCGACCCTGGCGAGGGTGGCCTCGATCAGCACTCGCACCACCACCGACAAACCGTCCTCGAAGCCGAGAGGCACCACCTCGATCGCCAGCAGGCAGGCGACGGCGGGCACGGTGACCTTCGGCGGCCATTCCCATTGGAGGGTGATCGCGGTGATGGTGAGGACGTTGAGCGCCCACTGGTTCAGCTCGGCCGCTTCGGGCGCGGTCAGGAACTGGGTGCCGCCGATCGCCGCGGCGCGCACCAGCGTCAGCACGAACGCCACCGGCCTGCCGCGGCCCGTCTTCCCCACGAGGTGCTCGGCCGCGGCGGTGATCAGCGCCAGCGCGAGCAGTCCGAAGGCGAGGGGGAGTGCCCCGGACGGCGTGGCGAGCACCCCGAAGACACTGATCACCAGCAGCCCGGCGCCCCTGGCCGGCCCGGCGAACCGGCCGACCACCCGCGAGAACTCCGCTTCGACGGAGGTCTCACGATCGGACGGCACGGCAGCAGTCAAGCAGATGCCTTGAGCGTGCGCAGGTCCAGTACCCGCCAGGTCAGGGACTCGTTCCCGCCGTCGGACCACCAGACGAACGGCCCTCGCGCCAGGACGGTACCGAACTCCGCGGCCAGGTCGGCCATCCGGCCGGTGGCGGTGTCGTAGAGGGCGAGCACGCCGCGGTCGTCGTCGGCCACCACCGCGTACCGGTCGAGCAGGACGACGTCGCCGAACGCGGGCCGGATCCCCTTCCCGCCGACCCGTCTTCGCTCGGATCCGTCGGGTCTCATGAGGTCGAACCGCGCCGTCCCGCTCTGGCGCAGAACCTGGACCCGGCACCAGGAAGGTGTGCAGTCGACCAGTTCGACGCTCTGCCCGTCGACCTTCGTGACGCGGCCGTCGCGGAGGTCCACGAGTTCCGACGGTCCCGCCTGCTCGACCGCCGCCGCCGTCGCGAAGGGCCATGCGGTGAGCGCGTACTCGCCGGGCAGCGGAACCCGCGTCACCGGGCCGCCGGACAACGCCACCGTCCGCACCTCGGTGGCCTCGCCCCGCACGGCCGCCCAGCCGGCCTTGCCGTCGTGGACGACGAGGTCGTACTGGGAGTCCAGGAGCACGACCCGCCCGGTGTCGGCGGTGACGGGGACCGGGTCCTCACCGTGCGGCCCGGCCCGCCACAGTGTTCCCGTCCCGGTGATGTCGGACAATTCCAGCCACACCAGGGCTTCCGGGGAGACGGCGAGCACGAACCGGGGCGAGCCCGACGGCGGGACTTCGCGGAGCACGCGATCTCCCACCATGAGCCGGACGGCGTCGTTCGTCCGCGTCACCCCGGCGGGGATGCCGGAATCGAGGAACGCCAGCGGGGTGTAGGGAGCGCCGGTGACCGCGTTCGCGGTGATCCGGGCGTCGGGCCAGACGTCGGTGACCGAGGGGACGGTGGGCACCTCGGCCTCCGGGGCGGGCCCGGGCAGGGCCACCACGACGACGGCCGCCAGCGCGGCGAGTGCCAGACCCGGGAGGGTGCAGTCGCGCGGGATCACCGCACCACCGCGGGGGAGGAAGCACCCGAGCGGAGGAGCGCGGGCGTTCCGGTGCCGTCGGCGGGTACCGCGTAGATCGCCTTGTCCCGGCCGTAGGCGACGGTCCGGTCGTCGAGCCACTGCGGCTGGTCGTCCAGATGCGCGGGGTCGGCGAGCGGGACGTCGAGGCCGTCGGCGAGGCGGAGCACGTGCAGCCGCCACCGGGCGCCGTCACGGAACTTGTAGGCGACGCGCGTGCCGTCGGGGGAGAGCGACGGGCATTCGACGTCGCGCCGCAAGGAAGTCAGTGTCCTGGTGCGCAGATCGCCGCGGATCAGCCAGGTGCCACCCGCGGATCTGGCGGTGGCGTAGAACGTCAGATCGTCCCTGGCGAAGGTCACTCCCCAGTAGTTCAGGTCCGCGGCCGGGTACGGCTTTCCGTCCACGGTGAGCGCGAAGTCCTCCAGCGAGCCGTGGTGGTTTCCTGTCGCCAGGTCGAAGATCCCGGCGGTGGTGGAGAACGTGCCCGCCCCGCCCAGATAGGAGTCACCGGAGCGGAACACCGTCCAGCCCACCAGCCGCCCGGACGGGGAGACCCGGACCCGGGACGGCAGTCCCCATTCCGAGATCAGCCGGGGTTCGGCGCCGGGTTTCGTGACGAGCAGCTCGGCCTGGTCCGGTACCGCCGTCGCGCGCAGGCACGCCATGGTGCCCGCGGCGACGTCCACCCGCTGACAGGAGGGGCCGACGCGGTCGTCCTGCCGGACCCGGCCCGACTCGTCCACGTACAGCAGGCCGCCGCGCGCGAGGTCCAGCTGCTGCTCGGCCGCCGCGTCGCCGGTGCGAAGCCCGACGAACACCGCCCCGGCCGCCACGGTCAGCACGACCGCCGCGACACCCACCCAGGTCCGCTTCATTTGATCCTCGTTCCGGCCAGTACCGACACCAGCAGCACCACGGCGAACATCGCGAACGCGGGCCGCAACGCCGTCCCGGCGGCGAGCGCGCCGAATAGGACCGCCCCCGTCGCCCTGGCCAGCGCTTGTCCTGTTTGGACGATCGCGAGACCGGTGGCCCGCAAAGGCTCCGGTACCAGCGGTGCCGCGTGCGCCATCAGGACGCCGTCCGTGCACGCGTAGAACGCCCCGTGCGCCGCCAGGACGACCGCCGCGACGAGCCATCCGCTCGCCGATGCGGCGAGGACGACGTACGCGGCGAGCAGGACGACGTGGCCGGCGAGGAACACCTTCCATCGGCCGAGCCGGTCCGCGAGCCGTCCGACCGGGGAAGCCAGGGCCATGAAGGTCAACGCCGTCGCCAAGGGCAGCAAGGGAAGTGCCCCGGGTGGCAATCCGGCGGATCGCTGCACACCGACGAACAGGAACATGTCGCCGACCGTGCAGACGCCCAGAAGCGCCGCGGCAAGGCAGGTGCCGCGGAGCCCCGGTTGCCGCAGCAGGGCGAAACCCGCTCGTAGCCGCACGCGTGACCGTTCGACCGTCCCGGCGGGGGCACGGACGAACACGGCCAGCACGATCACCGCGATCACGGCGAGGCAGAAACTCACCCCGAACACCGCCGGATAGTCGCCGACGAGCAGGGTCAGCAGGCCGAACGCGACGATCGGCCCGAGCAGCGCGCCCGCCGTGTCCATCGCCCGATGCACGCCGAACGCGCGGCCAAGGCCGTCGGCGGGGGTGGCGAGGGTGATCATCGCGTCCCGCGGCGCGGTGCGGATGCCCTTGCCCGCGCGATCGGCCCCGATCACCAGGCCGATCGCGCCGAGCGAGGACCCGGCCGCGGGGAAGGCGAGTTTGGTCGCCGCCGAAAGGCCGTAGCCCACCAGGGCCACGGCCTTCGGACGGCCGAGGCGGTCGGCGAAGTAGCCGCCCGCCAGCCGCAGCAGCGCCGTCGCGCCGGTGTAGAGCCCGTCGATCGCACCCAGTTGCAGGTAACCGACGCCGAGCCCGTACACGAGGTAGAGCGGCAGCACGGCGGTGACCATCTCGGCGGACACGTCCGTGATCAGGCTGACCACGCCCAGACCGATGACGGTGCTCGGCACCGCGTGCTTGGCGCGGCCTCCCGGCCGGGCCGGGTCGGCGGAACGGATCGTGGAGAGGTACATGTCCGCCTTCCCCGGCTACGCGGTGACGCGCACGTCGTCGACCGCGGATTCCCACAGTGACGCGGTGCTCCCGTCGGCCGCCTCGACCAGCAGGCGCACACCGCGCCCGGCGAAGGACGACAGGTCGGCCGTGGCGGTCTGCCAGACGCCCGCGACTTCCGTGGCGGAGCCGAGTTTCTCGAACACCGTCGTCGGCGTGGTGCCGTCGAGCACGCGGATCCGCAGGTGGTCGGCGGAGGTGGCGTTGTCGCCGTGCGCGAAGGTGTAGGAGAACGTCAGCTTCCCGCCCGCCGGCACGGTGAACGACGGGGAGGCCATCGACGACCCGCCGCCGTCGAGGTCGTTGACGCCGTACGCCGATCCGGCGAGCCGCCCGGTGACCAGGCAGTTCGCGCCGCTGGTCGTGTCGCCGCGCTGTTTGATCTGGTTGCTGTGGGTCGAAGTGGTCTGCTCCGGATCACCCCGTTCCCACTTGCCCGAAGTGGCGGTGTCCGCCCCGGCGGCGTTGAGCCGCCAGCCCTTGTCGGTCTCGAAGTCGTCCGAGAACGCCTCACCGCCTGCCGAACCGACGCTCACCGTGACCTTCGCGGTCTGGGTCGTGGAGCCCGACGACCCGGTGACCGTGGCGGTCGCCGAGCCGGCCGCGGTGTCCGACGCGGTCAAGGTCAGCGTCGCCGTCGCGCTGCCGTCGGCGGGCGGGGTGACCGACGACGGCGAGATCGTGCCGGTCACTCCCGAAGGCAGGCCCGAAACCGAAAGAGCGGTCGCGGAGCTGAAGCCGCCGGTGCTGCCGACGTTCACCGTCACCGACGCCTTCTCGCCCGGTTTCACCGACACCGACGACGGGCTTGCGCCGACGGAGAAGGCGGGGGAGGAGACGCCCTTCTTGCATTTGCCGGTCGCGGTGTCGGTGAAGGTGCGGCCCGATACCGGCACGAAGTCACTGCGGTAGTCCGTCGCGCTCAGTGTCAGCTTCCCGACGCCGAAGGTGTTGGTGTTGCCCGCTTCCTGCACGGCGGCCGACGACTGGTCGAAGTTGTAGTAGCCCCGGCCGCCGGTACCGATCAGCAGTTCGCGGACGCCGTTCACGTCGTCGCGGGTACCGTCCGGCCGCGACGGCGCGTACCGCTGGTAGTTGTGGTCGTGGCCGACGACTATCAAGTCCGCCTTCGCGTTGTAGAGCGCTTGGAAGAAGGGCGTCACCGAGGGGTCGTCACCGTGGGTGCCGCGGCTGAACCGCGGGTGGTGGAAGAACGCGGCCGTGCACGGTTTGGTGCTCGCCGCCAGGTCGTTCTTCAGCCAGGTCTCCTGAGTGGAGCCCGCGCTCCGGCTGATGTTGGAGTTGAGCGCGACGAAATGCCAATCGCCGACGTCGAAGCTGTAGTAGCCCTTGCCCCTTTCACCGGCGCGCGCGCCGAAATAGTCGAAGTAACCCGACGCACCGGAGGTGTTGTACTCGTGGTTGCCCGGCGTCGGATAGGTGATGGATTTGAACTGCCCGTAGTGGGGGTCGTAAGTGTTCTTGTATTCGGAGAGCGTGCCCGAGTTGTAAGCGTTGTCCCCGGCCAGGATGAGCGCCTGCGGGTTCATGTTCTTGATCAGCGGCGCGGTCTGGTTGCACGAAGATCCGCAGACGTCGCCGACCGCCGCCACGGTCGTGGTCGCCGCGGCGAGCGGCTGGTTTCCGGCTTGGTAGGCGTCGATGGCGAAGCGGCTGGCGGGGTCGGACAGCGCGGCCGAGACGCGCACGCAGTCACCTTCGAACGCCCGGGTGTGGAACGCCTTGCCCGGCCAGTTCCGCGCGGTGAGCGTGTACGCGCCCGCGCGGCTGCCGGTGAGCGTCACCGAGTCCTCGCCGCGCAGCGAAAGTTCCGTGAACCGGACTCGCAGCCACTGTGCGCCGGGTGCGCAGACGGAGCGGGTGGCCATGGTGGAGGCGTCGGCACCGGAGACCGACGCGGTGCCCGTGGTGACCCCGGCCTCGGTCAGTTGCGGAACCTGATCGGCCACTTCCGGCACGGCGGGTGGCGCGGCTCCGCCCGCTTGGGGTTGCGCGGCGACCAGGAAGGCCCCGGCCGCGAGCGTGGTGGTCGCGACGGCCAGCGTCCGGCGACGCCATCGTCTTGTGCTTGAGCGCATGGGAAATCATCCTCTTCGGTCATCGGCGGGAGGACGTGCGAGTCGTCGGGGATTCGGGATTCTTCCGACGATTCCGACCCTAATCCCGGCCGGAGGAGGGTCAACGAAAAGTCGCCGGGCGGCTGGATAACTCTGAACGGGGCCCGGTTCACCCGACGAAAGTCGGGCGTTCCGGACGGTACGCTGCGCCTTCATGACGAGTCTCGCTCCGGCGGAATTCGGTGCCGCACTGCGCGCCGCGATCGAACGCAGCGGGCTGAGTCTCAGCGAGATCAGCCGCCGATTGCGCGCGCAGGACACGCCGGTCAGCATCAGCGCGCTGAGCTATTGGCAGAATGGCGAAAACCGGCCGGAACGGGCCAGTTCACTCGCCGCGGTGACCGCGCTGGAGACCATTCTCGGCCAGCCTCCGGAAACGCTGACCGGATTGCTCGGCCCGCGGCGCCCCCGCGGCCGCTGGACGAGCCGCGCCGGCGACGCCCTGCCCTACGACCAGGTGTGGCGGCGGCCGGAAGAAGTGGTGCGCGCACTGGCCAAAATGGACGCGACGCCGGACGAACTCGATACACCGCACCGGATTTCACAGAACGTGTGCTACCGCGTGGACGGGCACGGGCACCAGGAATCGATCCGGGTCCGGCGGCTCGTCCGCGCCGATCACGACGGCACCTCGCGGTTCGTGTTCGTGAGCCGGTGCTCCAGTATCACGCAACCGCCGCTGGTCATGTTCACCGAAGGCTGCCGCCCGGCGCGGTTCCGCGCGGACGTCCCGTCGTCCACCTGCGTCTTCGAATTCGCGCTCGACCGGACCTTGGCCGCGGGCGAACTGGCCTCGGTGGAGTTCGGGGTCCGGTTCCCGCCGGGACAGACCAACCGGCACGCGCAGATCGCGCTCTACCGGCCCGCGCGGGACATCGTCGTGCAGCTCGCGTTCGACCCCGCACGACTGCCGAAACGCTGCACCGCGTACTTCCAGCCGCGCAGCGGGCAGCCACGCGAGGAACGCGGCGAAGCGAAGTTCGACAGGGAGACCAGCACTTTCCAGTTCATCACCCTCGACCCGCTCCCCGGCCAGTACGGGATCCAATGGAGCTGGGCCTGACTATTCGTAAGGACGTTCGGGCGCGGCCACCGGTACGACGTTTTCGACCTTCAGGAACGGGATGCGTTCGCCGTTGACGTCGTCCACCACGGATCCCGGCCGGAACGTGCCGGTGACCTCGATCCAGGTGTCAGGCGCGCTCGGAACCTGACCGTCCAGCACGACCTTCACCGGCCGTCCGTCCGCGGCGCAGCAGGTCAGGATCATCCGGACGAGCAGGGTCGCGCCGTCCGGGCCGTCGGCGGTGAAACCGGTGAGCACGACCCGTCTCGCACCGAGGGACCGTCCCTCGTCGAACACCGCGCGGGAGGCGTAATCCAGGACGGTCACCTTCACCGGGTCGCCGTCGGGCAGGGCCGGATATTCGTCGGATCGGGTCAGCACCGTGCCCGCGTTGCCCGCCGCGTAGCTGCCGAGCGGCTGCGGGGCGACCAGCAGCAACGCGAGGACCGGAAGCGGGAGCAGCCAGGCCACTTTCGGATGACGATGACGATTCGTCGCCGCCAGCACGAGGACCAGGAGACCGGACGCGAGCAGGAACGGCCACAGCCCTTCCTTGACATAGCGCAGGTATTGGCCGGTCAGGCAGACCTTGACCACGGCCGTGCCCAGCAGGAGCAGCACGACGGTCGCGGCGGTCCGGTTCACCAGAGCACCGTCCCGGTCACGACCGCGCAGCCGAGTGCGACGACGAACGTGGCGGGCGCGAAGCGGGTGGCGAACCGCCTGCCGAAGGTGCCGGCCTGCATGGCGAACAGCTTCAGGTCGACCATTGGCCCGACCACGAGGAACGCCAGCCGGGCGGTGAGGGAGAACTGGCTCAGCGAGGCGGCGACGAAGGCGTCCGCTTCGCTGCAGATCGACAACAGGACCGCCAGCAGGGACAGCGCGAGGACCCCGAGCACCGGATGGTCCGCGACGGCCTGGAGCCAGCGGCCGGGGATCAGGACGTTGAGCGTCGCGGCCGCCATGGCGCCGATGACCAGGAACCCGCCCGCGTGCACCAGGTCGTGTCCCGCCGCGCCGGTGAACGCCCGCCAGCGCGGGCCGTCGTGGGCGTGCGCGGGCAGCTTGATCCATTCCGTCCGGCCGAGGCCGAGCCACAGCCAGCCCATCACGACCGAGGCGGCGAGCCCGGCCGCCGCCCTGGCGAAGACCATCGACGGCTGATCCGGGAACGCGATCGCCGTGGCGGCCAGCACGACCGGATTGAGGGCGGGGGCGGCGAGCAGGAACGCCAGCGCCGCGGCCGGGGTGACCCCCTTGCGCACCAAGGCCCCGGCGACCGGGACCGAACCGCATTCGCAACCCGGCAGCACCATTCCGGTCGCCGCGGCCGCGGGAACCGCGAGTGCCGGATTTTTCGGAAGGGCTTTCGCGAAGAATTCCCGCGGCACGAAGACCGCGATCGCGGCGGAAAGGGTCACCCCGAACGTGAGGAAAGGAACGGCCTGGAGCACGATCGAAACGAAGACCGTCGTCCAGGTCTGCACGACGGGCGTGCCGAGGAGGTCGTCGAGCGGACCTCGGACCAGCAGGACGAGAACGAGAAGACCCGCGAGAACTTCCACCGAGCCGGTGCGCCTGCCCACTCCGGTGTCCGTCATGTGGCGAACCTCCCATCATCCGGCAGAACTCTAGGGATTTCGCGTTCCACCTGGAATTCCCTTGTCTGGACAACGCTGGACGGCCACGAACGGGGTGGGTCATCCGCCTCGCCCGGTCGGGGGTATTTCCGTATTCCGATTGTGTTCGGACGGTCGATGGGCACAAGAATCGCCGCATGCGTGCAAGGCGGTTCGCCTCTCTTTCTGCCGGTGCCGCCGCGGTGGTTTGCGTGGCGGCGCTCGTGATCACCGACGGCGCGGTCGCCGCCCCTTTGCCGGGCGGCCTGGGACCGTGTGTCGGACCGGCCTGTCCCGATGTGTACCCACCGGTGAACAACAAGGATTACGCGGGCCGGGACAACGGCATCAACGTCTACGTCGGCGGTGAATTCCAGGTACGGGAAGCCGCCGCGGAAGCCGAAGGGCGGGTCGTCGTCCTCGGTGATTTCGACATGGCGAAGCGAGCGGGCGCGTCCGCCGTCTACAACGTCGGCATCGCGGGTGTCGGATCCCGCGTCCCGCCACCCGACGGCGCCGACTTCCTGACCACCGGTGGGAACGTCAGTGTCGCGGCGGACCAGCGGCTGCTCGCCGACGGGGGCGTCGTCCGGCACGCGGGGACCGTCACCGGGACGGTGACCGGCAAGCTCGAGAAGGACCCCGACGCGGCGAAACCGTATCTGGGCCTGCGCGACGATCTTCGAGTGGCGAGCAAGTGCTACGCGCGGGAAGGCACCACGCCGCGTCCGGCCACGGGCACGGCGGTCAACCAGGGTTACCGCACCCTGTTCACCGGGGACGGGAAATCCGCGCTGCAGGTGTTCACCGTGGACTTCGACCTGACCGGCGCCACCGGCGGTATGCAGGGGATCGAATTCGCGGGTATCCCGGCGGGGGCGACGATCCTGGTCAACATCGTGGGAGCCGCCCGGACGATCAACACTTACACCGGCGACCTCGACGACCGGGATCCGCTGAACAAGCTGCGCGAGCGGCTCCTGTGGAACTTCCCGGACGCCACCGCGGTGAAGATCGCCGGAGGCGCCCAGTTCCAGGGGAGTGTGCTGATCGGTGAGCCCGGGAGCACCGCGACCGTCACCGCCTCCGGGATGAACGGCCGCTTCTTCACCACGGGCTCGCTGGTGCACACTTCCGAGGCGACCGGCGGTGGCGGGCAGGAGTTCCACGCCTATCCGTTCACCGGTGATCTGCCCGAATGCGGCAGCACGCCCACCACGACGCCGAGCAGTTCCACGTCCCCGTCGTCCTCTTCGTCGAGTTCCACTACGACGAGCAGCACGACCACGACCAGCACCACGTCGACCAGCCCGACTTCGGCCACTTCCACGTCGACAGCCCCGACCTCACCGACGCCGACCTCGACCACTTCGTCGAGCCCGACGAGCACCAGCTCGACGTCGACCGGTTCCTCCAGCAGCACGACGTCGTCGAGCCCGACGAGCAGCTCCACGTCGTCGCCGGGCTCGAGCAGCAGCACCACCACGACCCCGGGTCCCGGGGTCACGGTGACCACGACGCCCGGGCAGCCGGGCGCGACCGCGCCGGGTGGGGGCCCGTCCGACAGCGGCCCGCTGGCCTCGACCGGCAGCGAGATCCGGGGCCTGCTGGTCGCCGGCCTGTTCCTGCTGCTCGTCGGTGGCGCGCTGGTGGCGCTCACGATCCGGTCGAGGCGCCGCGAGTCCTAGCCCAGAGCGGTGTCGAGGACGTCGCGGCGGTCCGCCAGCAGGGCCTCCGCGGCGGTCCGGCCCGTCGCGGCCAGATAGGCGTCGACTAGCCGGTTGCCGACCGCGTACCCGGCGCCGGTCGGCAAGCCGACGGGTGTGGCGCCGTAGCGGGCGGCGGTCTCGTCGCCGTGCACCCACGCCGTGAAGTTCTGCATGCCGGTGATCTCCAGCCCGGAGACGACCTTCGCGAACACGGCGTCGTCGTGCAGATGCGGCACACCGATGCGGGCATAGCCGAGTTCGTCGCCGTACAACTGGCGGGCGAACGCGTCGGCCAGCCCCTCGGACACGATCTGCTCGCCGACGGTGACCGTCGCCGGGTCCCAGATCACCCCGCCGGGGCTGTAGCGCAGGTTGTGGTTCAGCTCGTGGACCGCCGTGGCCTCCAGCCGCGCCAGATTCTCCGGATACGGCCAGAAGTTGAGGTAGATGTAGCCGGACACGCTGCCGTTCGCCGTCATCCCCAGATTCGGGCCCAGGTAATGCTCGTCGCCGGGATCACCCAGCACGGTGAGGACGGTGATGTCCGGGACCGTCAGCCCGGGTGTGGCGGCGAGCTGGATGGTGACGGCGTCGTCGAGCGCCCGCTGGATCCGGTTCCAGGCGTCCGCTTCGTGGAGGGTTTCGAGGGCAACGAGGCAGCGTTCCTCGTCGCGGTCGAGCGGGAACCCGGAACCCATCGCGTGCATCGCGACGAGATCCACCTCGCCGGGGAAGTAGCGGTACATCCCGGCGGCGGGTTCGACCATCGCCTTGAGCCTCGCGGCGCGGTCCGCCCGCGGCGCGCGCAGGATCGCTCGCATAGCGGGGTAGGTGTCGAGCACGGTGATCGTCATGGGAGCGACGGTAAAGGCTCCAGTGGGTGGAGACTCAAGTCAGGGACGACCTCGCCCTGCACCCGCAGTCGAAGCGGCGGCCGATCCGGTGAGCCCGGCCGTGCACGAGAGGACGGCGGCAAGAGCGAGCGCTTCGATCGCATGGACCGATTCTGGCCTTCCGCGCTAACGTGACGACCCTGAGCCCGGACCAGGGAGAATCCCGGATGCCCCGGCCGCCGCCCGCTTCTAGCGTCGTGATCATGATCCGACGGATACTCCTGACGGTGCTCGCCGGCGCGGCGGTCCTGCTCGTGCCCTGGACCGTCTACCTCGCGCACACCTTGCCCGACCGGTACGACACCGGGCAGTGGCGTGCGGCGTGGGTCGGGTTCGACGTCGCTCTTCTGCTCTGCTTCGCGGCCGGTGCGTGGCTGGGGATGCGTCGCCGCCGGGCGGCCGTGCCGCTGCTGTCGGCCACGGCCGCGATGTTGTGCTGTGACGCGTGGTTCGACGTCATGCTGGGTTGGACGTCGGCCGAACGGTGGGCCAGTGTCGCGCTCGCCGTCTTCGTCGAGATCCCGGTCGCCGTGGTACTGGCCTTCGCCGCGCGGAGGCTGTTGAGTGACGCGTTGCCGCGGCGATCGGTCACCTTGCGGGACATCGAGATGCGGGAGAATCCGCGATACCAGCGGGTGACGCGTGAGCTTCCCGGCGACACGGAGGCGGTCGCGCGCCGAACGGGGCTGGAGCGCGCCGAAGTCGCCGAATGCCTGAACACTTTGCGCGACAACGGTTTCGTTCACCGCGACCGGAAAGGGAACTGGATCGCGATCCCGCAAGACCTGCGTGAGCCGCGGCCGGAGGACTACGACGGCGCGGATCGGGAACGGGTCGCGGCGTTCCTCGACGCGAAGTACGCGGACGAGGTCGCCCTGCTGTCCTGGGCCGCGGCGCACCGCGACGAGTTCGGCCCGTGGTCGACGGCCCAGCGGACCTCGACGAGCCTGACCGAGGTGGAGTTTCGTGAGCTGGACGCGGAGTACCGCGAGCTGATCACGCGGTACTGCCGGCGTCGTCATCGTCCGGTGGAGGGTGAAAAGGAACTTTCCGTGCGCTTCTACGCTTTTCCGCCGCCGGGGACCGTCCCGGCCTAGGGGTGCCGCCAGGCCAGGAACGTCTCCAAAGTGGTCAACCGGTGTTCACGCACGGCCAGTTCGATCTCCCCGGCAGGCGCGTTCCGATCGAACAGGTCGAGGATCTTCTGGTGCTCCTGCACGGATTCGTGCGCGCGGCCGGGGACGAAACTGAACGTCGACGTGCGCAGCCCGGCCAGCCGGTTCCAGCCGCGGTTGACCAGGTCGAGTACCTGCGGATTGGGGCAGGTGCCGAACAGGACGCGGTGGAAGTCGCGGTTCAGCGCGGTGAACCGCGACGGCTCGAAGTTGTCGAGACACGCCGTGAGTTCCGCGTTGAGTCCCTTGGCCTCGTCGAGCGCCTCGCCGGGCAGGGACGGCGCCGCCAGCGCGGCGGCGTAGCCCTCGACCAGCGCGAGCGTCTGCATGGTGTGCTGATAGTCGCTCTCGTCGGCCATGGCGACCTGTGCGCCGATGTTGTGCTCGTAGGTCACCAGGCCCTCGGCCTCCAGCCGCCGGACCGCCTCGCGCACCGGCACGGTGCTGACCCCGAGTTCCTGTGCGATCTGCCCGAACACGAGGCGGTAGCCGGGGGAGAAGGTGCCGTCGTCGATGCGCGCCTTGATCCAGTGGTAGGCGATCTGCGACTTGCTCTTCGCGGTCCCGTTCACCGCGTCGCCCGTGGTCACGAGTAGTGCAGCCAGACGGATTTGATCTCGGTGTACGCGTCGATCGCCCACGGCCCCATCTCGCGGCCCCAGCCGGAGGCCTTGTAGCCGCCCCACGGCGCGGCCATGTCGGGGATCGACGGCATGTTGACGAACACCGCGCCCGCTCGGATGCCGTTGGCGAACCGTTGTGCGACACCCAGATCGCGGGTCCACACCGTCGCGGCGAGCCCGTATTCGGTGTCGTTCGCCCGTGCCAGCAGTTCGTCCGGATCGTCATAGGCGGTGACGGCGAGGACCGGTCCGAAGATCTCCTCGCGCATGATCGTCATGTCGTCGGCGACACCGGCGAACAACGTCGGCGAGTAGAAGTAGCCGTCGCGGTCGACCGGCTTGCCACCGGTGACCAGTTCCGCGCCCTGCTCGTTCCCGGTCGAGACGAGGAAGTCCACGTGCTCGCGGTGTTTCGCGGACACGAGGGGACCTAGCTGGGTGGATTCGTCCAGTCCGGGCCCGATCTTGAGGCCTTCGAGCCCGGCGGCGAGTTTCGCGACGAACTCCTGCTCGCGCTTGCGGTCCACGAAGAACCGGGTGTACGCGGCACAGACCTGCCCGCTGTTCAGCGTCGCGCCCGCGAGGTTGCCCGCGACGGCGGCGTCGATGTCCGCGTCGTCGGAAATGATGCTGGGTGCCTTGCCGCCGAGTTCGAGGGTGAGGCGTTTGAGGTTCGACTCCGCGCTCGCCGCCGTGATCAGCTTCCCGACCGCGGTGGACCCGGTGTAGGACAGGTGGTCGACGTCGTCGTGCCTGCTCAGGAGCGCGCCGACGGCGCCGTCACCGGTGACCAGGTTGACCACCCCCGGCGGGAACCCGGCCTCGTGCACGAGCTCCACCAGCCGGATGCTGGTCAGCGGGGTGACCTCGCTGGGCTTGATCACCACGGTGTTGCCGGTGGCCAGTGCGGGCGCGAGCTTCCACACCAGGATCATCAGCGGGAAGTTCCACGGCGTGATCAGCGCGTTCACCCCGACCGGCTCACGGCGGGTGTAGTGCAGCGTGTCCGGGAAGGAGACCGGGTTGGTGGTGCCCTGGATCTTGGTCACCCAGCCCGCGAAGTACCGGATGTGCTCCGCCGCGCCGGTGACGCTGACCTGGCGCGAGATGCCGATCGGCTGGCCCTGGTCGCGCGTCTCGAGCGCGGCCAGCTCCTCGTGGTGCTCGTCGACCAGCGACGCCAGCTTGAACATGAGCGCGGCCCGCTGGACCGGCAGCAGCCCCGCCCAGGCGGGGTCGTTCAATGCCTTCCGCGCGGCACCGACGGCGGCGTCGACGTCGGCCGCCGACGCGGTGCCGACCTCCTCGATCACCTGGCCGGTGGCCGGATCGTACGTCGGCAGCGACCCGCCTCCCGCGGCGGTCCACTGTCCGTCGATGAACAGGCGTGTGGCCATGGCTGGCTCCCCTCGACCGGTGTGTGATCGAGTATCGGGCGCCACGAGCTCTCCGGTCTTGCCCGCCAGGGCACGCCGATTGTCGGCCAGCGAACCGAATCCGCCGGGCGCCGTCGCGCCTTGCGAGGGTGGTGGACATGGACGTCATCGTGGTGGGAGCGGGTTCGGCCGGTTCGGTGGTCGCCAGGCGACTGGCCGATTCCGGGGCGTGGGTCACGCTGCTCGAAGCGGGCGGGCCGGACACCAATCCGGCCATTCACGACCCTTCGCGGGCCGGAGAGCTGTGGCACGGCCCGGAGGACTGGGACCACTACACCGTGCCGCAGCCGCACGCGGCGAACCGGCGGCTGCACCTGCCGCGCGGCAAGGTGCTCGGCGGGTCGCATTCGCTGAACGCGATGATCTGGGTGCGCGGCGCCCCGGCCGACTACGACGGCTGGGATCTGCCCGGCTGGCGGTGGGGCGACGTGCGACCGGTGTTCGAGCGGATCGAGAAGGACCTGCTCGACGTCGTGCCGAACGAGCCGTTGCATCCGATCCAGCAGTCCATTGTGGACGCTGCCGTGCAGATCGGCCTGCCGTTCAACCCGGACTACAACGGCGACGACCTCGACGGCGTGTCGGTGCAGCGTGTCACCACACGCGATGGCAAACGGCTCAACACCTGGCTCGCCTACGGGCGACCCGCGGCCGAGCGGATGACCGTCCACACGGGAGCCCTCGTCCACCGGCTGCTCTTCGAGGGCGACAGGGTGACCGGCGTGCTGGCCGAGGTCGACGGCGAGCTGCGCAAGGTCTTCGCCGACGAGGTCGTGCTCGCCGCCGGCGCGCTGGCGTCTCCCGCGATCCTGCTGCGCAGTGGGGTCGGGCCGGTCGACGAGCTGGAGGTGCACGGTATCGACGTCGTCGCGGAGCTGCCGGGCGTCGGGAAGAACCTGCATGACCATCTGCTGTCGCCGGTCATCTTCGCGACCGATCGTCGTCAGGTCGATCCGCCCGCGCCCGGCCGCTCGGTCACGCAGACCCATCTGTTCTGGCGCAGCCGCCCCGGTCTGGAGGTACCCGACACCCAGCCGATCCACTTCAGCGTGCCGATGTACGAGTCCTGGATGACCGGCCCGGAGACCGGGTTCTCGCTGATGGCGGGCATGGTCACGCCGCGCAGCCGGGGCAGTCTCCGGCTTTCGGGGCCGAGCCCGCTCGATGAGCCGCTGATCGACCTCGCCGCGCTGGAGGATCCGGCCGACTTCGAGAGCCTGGTCGCGTCGGTGGAACAGTGCCGGGAGATCGGCCGCGCGTCCGCGCTGGCCGACGACTGGGGTGCCCGTGAGCTGTATCCGGGGCCGGACGCCGACGTCCGCGAGTACGTCCGGCTGACCGCGATCACCTACCACCACCAGGTCGGGACGTGCCGGATGGGCACCGACGCGGATTCCGTGGTCGACCCGGAGCTCGCCGTGCACGGGATCGGCGGGCTGCGGATCGCCGACGCGTCGGTGCTGCCGCGGGTGACCACGGGCAACACCAACGCGCCGGCGGTACTGGTCGGCGAGCAGGCCGCCCGGTTCATCCTCGGCCGATAGTGCGGCGCAGCCAGGAGGCCCGGGCGGCGAGCGCGGCCCGGGTCACCTCGCTGTCCGGGGCGATCCGGTCGAAGCCGTGGTACGCGCCCGCCCAGACGTGCAGTTCGGTGGGCACGCCCGCCTGCCAGAGCCGTCGCGCGTACTCGACGTCCTCGTCGCGGAAGATTTCGGCCGCGCCGACCTCGATGAAGGCGGGCGGGAGTCCGGTGAGCTCGGTCGCGATGGCCGGCACGGCGTACGGCGAGGTCTGTCCATTCAGGAGCGATCGCCAGCCGAACTCGTTGGCCGCGCGGCCCCACACTCCGCGCTCGGCGAATTCCATTGTGGACGCCGAGTCGTTGCGGCTATCGATCATCGGGCACAGCAGGAGCTGACCGGCCAGCGCCGGCCCGCCACGATCCCTGGCCAGCAAAGCGATCCCCGCGCCGAGTCCGCCTCCGGCGCTGCCGCCACCGACGATCAGCCTGCCCGGGTCGAAGCCGAGTTCGTCCGCGTGCTCGACCATCCACGTCAAGCCCGCGTAGCAGTCTTCGATCGGCGCCGGATGCGGATGCTCGGGAGCGAGCCGGTAGTCCACGGTCACCGCGACGAAGCCGAATTCCTCGACCAGCGCGACCATCCTGGGCAGATCGGCGAACCGGTCGTCCAGCACCATCCCGCCGCCATGGATGTTGTAGAACCCCGGCGCGTCCTTGGCGCCCCGTGGCTTGACGACCGTGACGACCACGTCGGTGCCGGGGATCTCGCGGTCTTCCCAGACGAGATCCCGGTCGCCGATCGCTTCGGCGCAGGTCGGGTTTCCCTCCGCCAAGGCCCGCCGAATGCCGGCCAGCGACTCGGTGCCCAGCGACGGTCCGGACGGCAGGCCTTCGAGGGCGGCGGCGAGTTCGGGATCGAAGGCCGTCACGGTCCCTCCGGATCGACGACGCCCCGGTCGGCCCAGTATGGCTCGACGAGCTCGCGGAGCCGATCCGCGCCCACGCGCTCGACGAGGTCGACGGCGCCCAGGTTGTCTTCGAGCTGCTGGGTGCTCGTCGCGCCGAAGAGCGTAGTCGTGTTGGCCGGATGGGTGAGGGTGAACGCGAGGCACAGCTGAGCCGGAGTCGCGTCCAGTCCGGCCGCGATCTTCGCCAGTTCTGGGGCGGAGGCGGCGATGCGTTCGCGGATGTCGCCGGGATCGCGCCCGACCTGACGTGCGCCGCTGTTCTTGCCGAGCAGGATCCCGCCTTCGAAGATGTCCGACGACTGGAGTGTGACCCCGAGTTCGCCGAAGACCTTCTCGAAGGGTTCACCGTCCGGAATGGACCGTCGCGCGACGCTGTACTTCAGCTGCGCGATCGCGGGACCGGGCACGTTCTCGGCCGCGGCGAAATCGTGCAGGGCCCGGATCGTGGTGGCGGACCAGTTGTTGACGCCCCACTGCCGGATGAGCCCGGCCTCGCGGAGCCCGTTGAGGTCCAGCACCAACTGGTGCAGATCGGTGTCGTCGCGGCGGAGATCGCCCAGGACCACCAGGTCGGCGTGCTCGACACCGGCGCGGAACAGCGCGTTGTCCAGTTGGCCGCGGAGGTCGTGCTCGGGGTAACCCTCCAGCCAGAGCTTGGCCGAAAGCAGGTAATCGTCGCGACGGAGCCCGGCCGCGCGGACCATCGCAGAGAACAGGACGTCGGTGAAGACCGGTGTGGCGCCGGGGAAACCGTAGACGCCGACGTCGAAAAGCGTGATCCCGGAATCGACGGCGGTGCGGACCAGGTTCACCGCCTCGCGGAAGTCCATCCGGTCGTAGGTGTGCCAGGAACCGAGCGAGAGCACGCCGGTGAGCGGCCCGTCGCGGCCGATCCGGCGCTGGGGGATAACGGACATGGCTTCTCCTAGGGGAGACGGGGATCGATGACGGCTTTGAGTTCGCCGAGCCGCGACATCGACTCGACGCTTTGCGAAGCTTGGGAGAGACCGACGGGCGCGCTGAAAAGGTCATCCCACGGCAGCCGGTCGGCGAACGTGCGGAAGAAGTCCACTGAGCGGTGGTAGTCGGCGATGTCGCCGTTGAGCGAGCCGACGACCGTGAGTTCCTTGCCCATCACGGTGCCCAGCGCCACGGGGGAAGGCGCGGGGCCGGTGGAACCGACGATCGCGACCGTGCCGCGCTGGGCGGCGAAGGCGATGGCCTCTTCACCGATGGTCG
Source organism: Amycolatopsis sp. cmx-4-54 (assembly GCF_046548895.1). Taxonomy (NCBI): domain Bacteria; kingdom Bacillati; phylum Actinomycetota; class Actinomycetes; order Pseudonocardiales; family Pseudonocardiaceae; genus Amycolatopsis; species Amycolatopsis sp. cmx-4-54. The sequence continues at coordinate 4,125 of NZ_JAEBEJ010000023.1, read as the reverse complement.
GCCCGCCGGCGAAGTCGAAGACGTGGTCGGCGCCCCGGCCACCGGTGAGTTCCTTGACCCTTTCGACGCGGTCTTCGACGGTGCCATCCACAGGGATCGTCGCTGAGGCACCGAAACGCTCGGCGATCTTCAGCCGGTCGGCGGGCCCGCCGATGGCGATCACGGCGCCCGCGCCGGAGATCCGCGCGACCGCGGTGGCGAACACGCCCAGCGCGCCCGCGCCCTGGACCACGACGGTCGCCCCGGGACGGATCCCGCCCGAACGCGAGACGGCCCGCAGCACGGTTTTGCCCGCGCAGCCCGACATCGAAGCCCAAGTGTCCTTGACCTCGTGGGGCAGCAGCAGCTTCGCCGCGCCAGGAGTCACGTAGCAGTACCGCACGAGTCCGCCGGTGGCGTACGGGAAGACATCGGAACGCTGAAGGAACCCGTATCCGCGCTTCTCGCACGCGACCGGTTCACGCAAGATCGTGCAGCCGTAACACTTTCCGCAGGTCGATTCGGACCAGCCGATACGGTCGCCCTCGGCGATCTCGCGGCCGAGCGTGTCGGTCGTGCCCGGCCCGACGGCCACCACCTCGCCGACCATTTCGTGGCCCAGCACCATGGGGAGCATGCCGGGGAAGGTCATCTGACCGGACCAGAGGTGCACGTCGGTGCCACACAGGGTGGTGCAGGTGATCCGGACCAGCGCGGCGCCCGGTTCCGGTTCCTCGGGCAGCGGCAGTTCCCGCAAGGTGAGCGCGGAGCCGTGTTCGGTGAGCACCGCCGCTTCGGTTCTGTTGACCATCTTTTTAGTCTACAGTCGTAGGAGAAAAAGTCCAGATCCTGGAGGAAACCATGCCGTCGCACCATATTCGCCCCGCTTCACTCGTGGTCCGCGGTGGCCCTGTGCTCACCTTCGACCCGGCGGGGACCGTCGTGCGGGCGATGGCGGTGCGCAACGACCGGATCGTCGCCCTCGGCGATGTCGCGCTGGACCACATCGGCCCGGAGACCGAGGTGATCGACCTGGCGGGAAGAACCGTTCTTCCCGGTATCAACGATTCACACCTTCACGCGACGTGGCTCGGCGCCCGGTGGCCGGACACGCTCATCGGCGGTGCCGGATTCAGCGGGGGAGAGGAGAAAACCGTGCGCACCGCGGCCGAACGGCGAGCCGCCATCCTGCGTGCGGGTGACCTGTGCGCGTCGCTGGGCATCACGAGTTACACCGAACCCGGTCTGGGACCCGGCGAGACCGGCTGTTTCGGTGCCGAAGTGCTGGAGGAATACGCGGCGCTGGCCGAGGAAGGACTCCTGCGTGCGAGGGTGACCGCGCTGCGGCTGTTCGGTCTGCTCGACGGTGCCAGTTCGCTCGAGGACTTCCGGCGCGGGCTGGCGACGCCGGCGCCGGCCGCGAATCCGTTGTGGCTCACCGTGCCCGGCGTGAAGATCTTCGCCGACGGCATTCCGCCGATGCGTTCCGCGTGGACGCACCACTGCTACGCCGACGGTTCGCACGGCGCGCTCCTCGTCGACGGCGACGATGATCCGGGTCGCGCGGGCAACCTGGCCGCGATGATCCGCCTAGCCCACGACGCCGGGATGACGGTGGCCGTGCACGCCACGGGGGATCGCAGTATCGAGGCCGCGCTCGGCTCACTTTGCCGTGGCGACCACCTGGTGCACGGCGATCTGGTGACGGTGGATCAGCTCGCGCGAATGGCTTCGGCAGGCGTCGGCCTGACCACTCAGCCCGCGATCGCGGTCGCCATGCGCGGAATGCTGACGGACGCGCTCGGTGCCGAGGTCGGCGCTCGTGCCTGGCCGCTGGCGGACATGCTGGCTTCGGGTGTCCCGCTGACACTGAGCAGTGACGCGCCGGTGGTTACTCCCGACTGGCGGGTGCACCTCGCGGCGGCCGCCCGGATGCTCTCCACGTCCGAAGTGGACTCGGTGTTGATGGCCCGGTTGCTGCGCTGCTACACGGTCGCGGCCGCCGAGCAGGACGGTGCGGTGGCCTGGAAGGGATCGCTGACCATGGGCCGCGTCGCGGACTTCTGCGTGCTGGCCGAGAACCCGCTCGAGGTCGGGTTCGCGGACCTGCCGGACGTCGGCGTCGAACTCACCGTGTCCGGCGGTCGCGTCGTGTACTCAGGTGAGCAGTTGCCCGCCGTCGACCTGGAGGCTGACCCCGGTGAGATGGCCGGCGTCGGCGGAGGCGAGGAACAGGACTGACGGCACCACGTCGGCGACGGAAGCGATGGTACCCAGCGGGATCCTCGCTTCCCACGCCGCGCGGGCGGCGGTGTCGGAGGCGAAACCGGCGGTCATCGGGGTGAGCACCGGACCCGGCGCGACGGCGTTGACGCGGATGCCGTGCGGTGCCAGTTCGAGCGCGGCCGAGCGGGTGAGCGCCTCGACGGCCGCCTTGGTGGCTTCGTAGTGGCCGAGGCCCGGGGTCGGCTGCCGGGCGCCGATGGAGGTGATGTTCACGATGGCGCCCCGGGTGCCCGCTTCCAGCATGTGCGCGCCGACCGCGCGGGTCATCAGGAAGGTGCCGCGGAAGTTCACCCGCATGCACAGGTCGAAGACGCCGATGTCCAGGCCCACCAACGGTCCGCCGCCCCCGGCCAGGCCCGCGTTGTTGACCAGGACCTCCACCGGGCCGAACCGATCGGTGACCAGCGCCAGCGCGGCGTCGACCGATCCGGGGTCGGAGATGTCGAGCTCGACGTGCTCCGCACCGAGTTCGCCCGCCAGGTCGTGCGCCGCGCGGACGTCGACGTCGGCGATGACCACGCGGTCACCCGCGGACTGGAAGGCTTCGGCGACTCCGCGGCCGATGCCACTGGCACCACCGGTCACCACGACTAGTCTCTTGTTCATTCTACGATCGTAGACTAAAAATTGTTTCCGTTGCCAGCGAAAGGAAAACTCGTGGACGAGAAGCAGAACGGGCTGGGCTTCGCCACTTCGGCACTGAGCCTGGGATCCTGGAACACCTGGGACCGCATGGACTTCGACGACGCGGTGCGCCTGCTCCGGTACGCGATCGACTCCGGGATCACGCTCTTCGACGTGGCCCACTACAACATGGGGCCGCATTCGGAGCAGTCGCGCACGGACCTGATCTTCGGCGAGGCAGTCCGCGCCGCCGCAATCAAGCGCGACGAGTACCAGCTGTGCGGGAAACTCTGGCTCTGGGACTACCCGAACACCGGTTTCGCCGAGCAGCTCGCGACCTCGTTCGACCGGGTCGGCGTCGAGCGCGCGGATGCCGTCGTGGTCGGCGATTATTTCGAGCGCCCGGACATCCCGCGGATCGTCACCGAGGTGGCCGACCAGATCCGGCTCGGCCGCTTTGACGTCTGGGGCGTGAACAACTGGCAGGCCGCGGACCTCGACCGGGCACTGGATTTCGCTGCCCGCGAGGGTCTTCCGGCGCCGGCTTTCGCTCAGCTGAAGTACAGCGTCGTGCGCCGCTCGATGGCGGAAGGTCCCTTCTACGGTGCGCATTTCGAGGCGGGGCGGTTGACGTTGCAGGCGTCGGACGTGTTCGAGGGTGGCGTGCTGCTCGGCAAGACCCCGTCGCGGAAGATCGGCGCCGATCCGGGCGGGATCCGGGAGTCGATCCGTGCCGCGGCTACGCGCGTCGCGACTGTCGCCGGGGACTTCGGGGTGAGTCCTTCGCAGCTGGCTCTCGCGTTCTGCCTCGCCTACGCGCCGGTGGCGAACGTGTTGTTCGGCGTGAGCCGTCTCGCGCAACTGGAAGACAACCTGGGTGCTGTCGCGTTGGCGGCTTCCCGGGGTGCCGAGGTGCGGGCGGCCCTGGAGGATCTCTGGCTGGACCGCTCGGTCGCGGCCGACGGAACCTTCTGACCCCCCTTCGCGGCTGCGATGAAGGACGCTTTCATGGCAAATTTTGCGATGAAAGCGTCCTTCATTGCAGCAATGTGAGTGCCGGACCCGAACCTCTGTGGGTGAGCGCCATGAACGGTCCTTTCCTGGCAAATTTTTGCCAGGAAAGGACCGTTCATGGCACCGGTAGTGCCTCGGGGCGGCGATGCGGGAAGGGGCGAGAGGGAGCGTTGCGAAAGCCACTTTCCCAACCTTCAACGTTGCGAAAGTGGCTTTCGCAAC
>NZ_JAEBEJ010000022.1:0-93563 GCF_046548895.1 Amycolatopsis sp. cmx-4-54 | reverse complement strand
CCCCAACAACCGGACCACAGTGGACACACCGGATGCGACGACCGGCAATCCACCACACCCACCAACCCCACACCTGATCAACAACCACCACCACGATCAACCCACAACCACACCGGTGGATCCAGGTTCAACGTTGCGAAAGTGGCTTTCGCAACACCACCTTCAGAACCCACTCACGAGTCTTTCAGGCGCCGGTGGTCGATCCGGGCCGCACGATCATCAGCACCGTCACCACGACCCAGAGCAGATTGAACATCCCCGTGTACATCGCCACCCGCCCGGCCGTGACCGGTTCCGACGGCGGCTCCGCGCCCAGCGCGGCGAGGATCGCGTTCTGCCCCGGCAGGACCAGCAACGCCAGCACGCCGGCGGCGGCCGCGGTGAGCACGATCGACACGATCACCCACAGGTCGCCGAAGACCCGCATGCTGCCCGCCGTCGCCAGCCCGAAGAACGGCACCGCGATACCGAAGATCGCGTAGACCCGGCAAATCCGGTTGAGCGCGCGAAGCACGGACAGTCCGGAACCCGGTTCTGCGAAGGCTTTGCGCGCGGCGGCGGGGAACATGCTCGCCGCGACCGTGACCGGTCCGACCGCGATGACGGCGGCGAGCACATGAAGGATCAACAGGACTTTCGACACGCCACCGACCCTATGATCGTCGCCCCGGCCTCCGGTACCGGTGTTTTCGACAGATGTCGCAGGATTCCGGCCATCCGGCTACGTCCGGCGACGTACGCGGAGTGCCGCCCCTGAACGGATGTGGTGACGGCCTCACCCGGGCCACCATTCGTCACCATGAACCTTCCCGTGGACACAGACGAACTCACGAAACGGTACGGCGAACAACTCGCCGTCGACCGGATGAAGCTGACCGTGCTGCCCGGCGAGATCTACGGCTTCCTCGGCCCGAACGGCGCCGGCAAGACCACGACGTTGCGGATGCTGCTGGGGCTCGTCCGGCCGACCTCCGGCAGCGTCCGGCTGTTCGGCAGGCCGCCCGGCGATCTGGCCGGGGTCGGCGCGCTGATCGAGTCACCGGGTTTCTACCCGTATCTGTCCGGTTCGGACAATCTCAAGGTGCTGGCCCGGTACAGCGGAACGGATCCGCTCCGCGTCGGCGAGGTGCTCGCGATGGTCGACCTCGCCGATCGCGGCAAGGACCGGTACTCGACCTATTCCCTCGGCATGAAGCAGCGGCTCGGTGTCGCGGCGGCGTTGCTGAAGGATCCGCGGCTGCTGATCCTCGACGAGCCGACCAACGGGCTCGACCCGGCCGGGATGGCCGACATGCGGGTGCTGATCCGCAGGCTCGGCGCGGAGGGTTGCACTGTGCTGCTGTCGAGCCATTTGCTGGGCGAGGTCCAGCAGATCTGCGACCGGGTCGGCGTCGTCTCGCGGGGGCGGCTGGTCGCGGAGAACACGGTGGCCGAGCTGCGCGGCGGCACGGTGCTGCACATCGAAACCGACGAGATCATGCGCGCCGCGGACCTGGTGCGGCACTGGGTCGGCGCGGAGAACGTGCGCGCGAGCGGGACCGGTCTCGACCTGACCGTCGACCCGGCCCGCGCGTCGTGGCTGAACCGCGAACTCGTCACGGAAGGGATCGCGGTACGCGAACTGCACGTCCGCGAACGGGATCTGGAACAGGTGTTCTTCGAGCTCACCGGAGAGGTGGCAGGTCATGTGGGGTAGCTGCACCGCCGAGCTGGCGAAACTCGTCCGGCGTCCGGCGAACTGGTTCATGCTGGGGATCGCGGTCGTGCTCGGTCTGACCTTCACCTATCTGCTGCCGCTCGCGGGCGCGGCGGGTTCGTCGAGCGGGGCACCCGGGACGGACCGCGGGCTGGCCGCGACCCTTCCGGCGAATCTGGTCGGCAACTCGATCGGCGGGCTGCCGGTGTTCCTCGGGGCGATCCTGCTCGTGCTCGGGGTGCTGGCCGTCGGCACCGAATACGGCTGGGGCACGTGGAAGACCGTGCTGACACAGGGACCTTCGCGACTGACCGTCTACAGTGGAAAGTTGTTCGCGCTGGCCGTCGCGTCCTTGGCCGTCGTGCTGACGAGCTTCGCGACCGGCGCGGTCACGAGCGCGCTCATCGCCTCTTCGGAAGGCGAACCGATGAACTGGCCGTCGTTCGGCTCGCTGCTGACGGGGATCGGCGCGGGCTGGCTGATCGCCATGACCTGGGCGGCGCTCGGCGCGGCGCTCGCCATCGCGATGCGCGGCGTGGCGCTGCCGATCGGACTCGGCCTGGTGTGGCTGCTGGTGGTCCAGAACCTGCTGTTCGGGGTCGCGGCCCCGCTGGTGGACTGGGTCGGCACGCTCCAGCTGGCGCTGCCGGGAGCCAACGCCGGTTCGCTGGCCGCGTCGCTGGGTGCTTCCGGCGCGACGCCGGGCATCGGGGAACTCGTCGGTGTCTCCCAGGCGACGCTGGTCGTGGCCGGCTACCTGGTGGTCTTCGCCGGTCTGGGCGGCTGGCTGCTGCGGCGCCGGGATGTCCTCTGAACGCGCGTGAAGGCCCCTTCCCTCGGCTCAGCGAAGGGAAGGGGGCCTTCACGCGGGATCAGGCGAGGGCGTCGAGATCCGCGACGACGTCCGCGGGCAGCTCGAGTTTCGCGGCGGCGACGTTCTCGTGCAGGTGCGGCAGCGACGACGTACCCGGGATCAGCAGGATGTTCGGCGACCGCTGGAGCAGCCACGCGAGCGCGACCTGCATCGGCGTCGCGTCGACCCGGCGGGCGCAGTCGTCGAGGACACCGGACTGGAGCGGGGTGAACCCGCCGAGCGGGAAGTACGGCACGAACGGGATGTTGATGGCCGCGAGGGCGTCGAGGAGGCCGTCGTTGGCGCGATTCGCGACGTTGTACTCGTTCTGCACGCAGACGACCGGCGCGATGGCGCGGGCTTCCTTGACCTGTTCCGCCGAGACGTGGCTCAGGCCGAGGTGCCGGATGAGACCCTGCTGCCGGAGTTCGGCGAGCACCTCGAACGGCTCCGTGATCGAGACCGGGATCGGGAAGACGCCGTGTTCCCCCGCGAGCCGCAGGTTGACGACGTCGAGCACGTCGACGCCGAGGTTGCGCAGGTTGTCGTGGACCGCGGAGGTCAGCTCCTCGCGCGAAAGCGCCGAAGGCCAGCCCTTGTCCGGGGTCCGCTTCGCGCCGACCTTCGTGACGATGTGCAGGTCGTCCGGGTACGGGTGCAGCGCCTCGCGGATCAGCTCGTTCGTGGTGTGCGGACCGTAGAAGTCGCTGGTGTCGATGTGGGTGACGCCCAGCTCGACCGCCTCGCGGAGGACGGCGATCGCGGCGTCGCGGTCGCTCGGCGGCCCCCAGATGCCGGGGCCGGACAGCCGCATGGCGCCGTAGCCCATGCGGCTCACGGTGAGATCGCCGAGGGTGTGGGTGCCGCCTGGGCTCATGATCGCTCCTTGTGCAAATGGGTTCGGCTCACCTTATGCAGGCTCGCCCGTCCTGGCGTGTGCGGGAAGGGAGCAAGGGACCTTTGCTACCACTCGGGGCTTTGACCTGCGCGAACGATCAGACCGACGAGCTGGTTCGCCAGTCCCTCGGTCAGCCCGTCGACGAACATCGCGGGGCCGGCGGGCATCCCGCGCTCGGCCAGGACCGTCGCCACGGCCTCCCCTGGGTTCGCGTAGGGCCACAGCCCCGCGACGAGGACGAAGACGGCCTTCGCGAAGTACCCGGCGGCCTCGGCGCCGAGCGGGGCATGGGCGCGGACGAGACCGGCGAGCCGTTCGGTCCGTTCACCCGCCCGGGTCTTGAACGTCCGCGCGGTCTCCACGGAGATGTTGCGTTCGAGTACCGCGGCCATCGTGCTGATCAGCTCGCACAGCAGACGCTGCCGCGAGATCGACGTCGCGATGACGGCCGCGACGCGCTCGTACGCCGGCTTCGCGTCGTCAGGAACGCTTAGGTCGGCTTCGAGTTCGTCGAGCCATGCGACCCAGACCGCATCGAGGACTTCCAGGAAGACGGCCTCGCGGCTGTCGAAGTACCGCAGCACGTTCGACTTCGCCAAGCCCACCCGGTCGCTCAGTTCTCGCAGGCTGATCCGCGAGACGGGCCGCTCGGACAGGAGTTCGCGCGCCGCGCCGAGGATCGCCGCGCGACGGGCCTCGACCTGTTCCGGCCGCCGTGCGCGCTGGAAGTCGGGGGCCACGCGCCGCACGGTACCAGACCACCCGGCTGTTATTCGGCGTTCGTGACCCTCCTGGCCTGCACCCGCTTGTAGCTCCAGATCAGCAGTGCGAACAGGATGAGCCCGGACAGGATCAGGCTCGACCCGGTGCTCCAACCCCCGAGCGGCAGACCCGGCACGAGTCCCCATACGACCCCCGCGGCCAGCAAGCCCAGCCCCGCCAGCACCGAACCCGCGATGCGCAATGGCGACGAAACGCTGTCCTCGGCCGCCTTCATCGCCCGATCGCGGATCGGGTCGACGTACTTCTCCACCACGGGGAACTCCGAGGCCAGCACGAGCAGACCCGCGAGCACGAGCAGCAGGCCCGGCCCGGGCAGCACGAGGAGCGCGATGCCGACCAGCAGGAGAACGCCGCCCGCGATCAGGATCAAGACCTGCTTCACGGGTTTTCCGATGCCCACCGTCTTCTCCTCGCCGTCGTCCTTTCGTCGATTGTGCCGGTCGCGCCGGGAACGCGCTGGTCCGAATCTTTCGCGACCCGGTTGTCTGTATCGGACGAGGCCGTTCGTCGGGGAGGGTGAACAGGCTCAGACAGGAGGACCGATGCGCTACATGCTGCTGATCTGCGGAAGCCCGTACCCCGGCGCGGACGACAATGACGACCCACTGGACGAACGGACGCAGGCGTGGGTCGACGAGATGACCGCTCGCGGCGTCCGGCTGTCCGGCAGCAGGCTCCGGTCGGCGGCCACCGCGACCACCGTCCGCCACCGCGACGGCGAACTGCTCGTCTCGGACGGGCCGTTCGCGGAGACGAAGGAACAGATCCTCGGCTATGACCTGATCGAGTGCGCCGATCTCGACGAGGCGATCGAGGTCGTGTCGAAGCATCCGGTCGCGAAGTTCGCGACCATCGAGATCCGGCCGCTCTGGCAGACCCCCTGAAGCGCGTGAGGCCCCCTTCCCTCAGCTCAGCCGAGGGAAGGAGGCCTTCACGCGCTTTCACGCGCCGATACCGCTCCCGACCTGCGGAAGTGATAGCAAAGGTCCCTTGCTCACTCCCCCGCGCGCAGCAGCTGCTCGAACGGCACGAACCCGCTGCCCGGAGCCGCGGCCGCCCCCTCCGACGACAGCCGCGCGGCAAGCTCCCGCCCCGCCCGCGAAGCCCGCGTGTCGAGATCCCCCGGAGACGCCCAGTCCGACGAAGCCGCGTACACCGCCGTCGCGACAGGCTCGGCGCGAAGGTAGGCGAAGAGCGGACGCAGCGCGAAGTCGAGCACCAGCGAGTGCCGTTCGGTTCCGCCGGTGGCACCGATCAGCACCGGCTTCCCGTCGAGCGCCTTCTGGTCCAGCACGTCGAAGAACGACTTGAACAGCCCGCTGTACGACGCGGTGAACACCGGCGTCACGGCGATCAGGCCGTCCGCGGCGGTCACCTTGTCGATGGCCGCGCGCAGAGCCGGGGACGGAAATCCGGTCAGCATGTTCTTCGTGACGTCGACGGCCAGGTCGCGGAGTTCGATCACCTCGATCTCCACGTCCGGCAGCACCGACCGCGTCGACGAAGCGAGTTTGTCGGCGAGCAGCCGCGTCGAGGACGGTTGGCTCAAACCCGCGGTCACGACAGCGATCGTCGTCATACCGTCACCGCCGAACGAAGCGAAGCGTGCGTGGGAGCCTCGGGCACGTGCGCCGGGCGGAGCGAGTCGAGTTCCTTGCGCAGCACCGGAATCACGTGCTCACCCAGCAGGTCGAGCTGTTCCAGCACGGTCTTCAGCGGCAGTCCGGCGTGGTCCAGCAGGAACAGCTGACGCTGGTAGTCGCCGAAGTGCTCGCGGAAGGTCAGCGTCTTGTCGATCACCTCTTGCGGGCTGCCGACGGTCAGCGGCGTCTGCTCGGTGAACTCCTCCAGCGACGGCCCGTGCCCGTACACCGGCGCGTTGTCGAAGTACGGCCGGAATTCCCGCACCGCGTCCTGCGACTTCGGCCGCAGGAACACCTGGCCGCCGAGCCCGACGATGGCCTGGTCCGCCTTGCCGTGCCCGTAGTGCTCGTACCGCTCGCGGTAGAGGTCGATCAGCGCCTGGAAGTGCTCCTTCGGCCAGAAGATGTGGTTCGCGAAGAACCCGTCGCCGTAGTAGGCGGCCTGTTCCGCGATCTCCGGGCTGCGGATCGAACCGTGCCACACGAACGGCGGAACACCGTCGAGCGGCCGCGGGGTCGAGGTGAACTCCTGCAGCGGCGTCCGGAACTTGCCGGACCAGCTGACCACGTCCTCGCGCCACAACCGGTGCAGCAGGTGGTAGTTCTCGATGGCCAGCGGAATGCCCTGGCGGATGTCCTGCCCGAACCACGGGTACACCGGGCCGGTGTTGCCGCGCCCCATCATCAGGTCGACGCGGCCGTCGGCGAGGTGCTGCAGCATCGCGAAGTCCTCGGCGATCTTCACCGGGTCGTTCGTGGTGATCAGCGTGGTCGAGGTGGAAAGGATGATCTTCGACGTCCGCGCGGCGATGTAGCCGAGCATCGTCGTGGGCGAAGACGGCACGAAGGGCGGGTTGTGGTGCTCGCCGGTCGCGAAGACGTCGAGGCCGACTTCTTCGGCCTTGAGCGCGATGCGCACCATCGCCTTGATCCGCTCGTGCTCGCTGGGCGCCTCCCCGGTGGTCGGGTCGGTCGTCACATCGCCCACCGTGAAGATTCCGAACTGCATGACCTGCTCCCTGGGCCGGGTTTACGTTGCTTGAGCGTTCAACCTCACGCGCGCAAGAAGTATTCCAGACCATCGGCGCGAGCCGAAAGGGTGACTTGATCGAACCGGGAAGTGGACGCCCCCACACTCGAATCCATGTGGCTCACCTCCCTGCTTGTGACAACGTTGACATTCGCTCTCACACCGGCCACCACCACTCCCGAACCCACCTTCGCGGCGGCGATCTGCGCCAAGTACTGCGACAGCCGCGACCCCGCGCTGGCCGTCGGCGAAAGAAGACCCGGCACGGCGACCGTCTGGGGCCGCGGGATCACGCTGCATCTCTCCGACGGCGACAACATGGGCTGGGGCAGCATCGGCGACGGCGACCCCGGCGACGAGGTCTGGCTCGACCGTTCCTTCGACGGCGGCCGCACCTGGGCGGGCGACAGCCGGATCGGCGACACGAAGATCCCGTCCGGTCAACGCGGCTGGCGGACCCTCATGTTCAACGTGGACGACCCAGCCAACCACCGCTTCGGCGCGCTGCGCGCCTGCGGAAAGGCGGGCAACCGGCCGGAAATCGCCTGCACGCCGTGGTTCCGCACGACGGTCGCCGCGAACGACCGCACCGAAGCCGCCGCCACCGCGCTCATGCAGTTCTACGACAACGGCACCGGGCTCTGGCAGACCACGGGCTGGTGGAACTCGGCGAACGCACTCACCGCGATCCTCGACTACAGCAGCCGCACCGGCTCGCCGAACTACCACTACGCCATCGCCAACACCTTCGATCGCAACCGCGGCAACAATTTCACCAACGAATACATCGACGACACCGGCTGGTGGGCGCTCGCCTGGATCCGCGCCTACGACCTGACCAAGGACCGCCGTTACCTCGACACCGCCGTCATCGCGGCGGACTACATGTACTCCTACCGCGACGGGACCTGCGGCGGCGGGCTCTGGTGGTCGACGGCGAAAACGTACAAGAACGCCGTCACCAACGAGCTGTACGTGAAAGTCGCCGCGTCACTGCACAACCGGCTCCCCGGCGACACGCTCCAGCTCGCGCGGGCACGCGAGGTCTGGGACTGGTTCCGCGGGAGCGGCATGATCAACGGCAGCGGCCTGGTGAACGACGGCTTGAACTCCTCCTGCGCCAACAACGGGCAGGCCGTCTGGAGTTACAACCAGGGCATCGTCCTCGGCGCGCTGGTCGAACTGAACCGCGCGACCGGTGACGCCGCCCTGCTCACCACGGCCCGGCGACTCGCGGACGCCTCCACCACGACGTCGCTGCTTCACTCGAACGGGATCCTGCGTGACCCGTGCGAGTCCGGTGACTGCGGCGCCGACGGGCCGTCCTTCAAGGGCGCGTACGCCAGAGGGCTCGGCGAGCTGGACCGGGCGCTGGCCGGCAGGCCGTACCGGGATTACCTGACGCGACAGGCGAACTCGACGATCGCGAACAACCGCACGTCGCTCGATCAGCACGGCCTGCGCTGGGCCGGACCGGTCGACAAGGTCGACGCCGCCCGTCAGCACAGCGCGCTGGAGGTGCTCACGGCAGCCCTCTGAGTGTCTGTCGGTGAACCCGCACCGCGATCGACGTCGGCAGGGCGCTGTCTGGTCTCCACGCCCGCGATGGCGGACAACGGCGCCCTGCCACCGCGATAGCGGGGCCTTCGGCCGGGGCGGGTTCGCCTTCAGTCGCTTTCGAGATACATCGTCAGCTCCCCCAACTGACCCCGTGCACCGGATCCGGAACGTGAAGCCAGGCGCGGACCTCGGTCTCCTTCTCGTGCACGAGCACCTGCCGGTAGCTCATCGTGTCGAGACCGGGGCCGCCCTGGTCCTGGACGTCCTCGTGGAACCGGTCGGAGACGAGCACCACCACGGGTGACTCGTCCGGCGCTTCACCAAGCGCGTCCCGCAACACCCGCGAATCGAGCAGCCGGGCGAGTAGCACCTTCGGCCGCCCGGTCACGCCGTACTCGTCGAGCGCGATCTCGCCGGCGTGGATCGCCACCCGAACGCGGATCCGCAGACCGGGTTCGGTGACGACGTTGTACTTGGCGAGTTCCGCGGTCAGCCGCGAGACGAGCGGGTACACCAGCCGGAACTTCGGGAAATGCGGTGGGACCACGACGATCATGCCGTCCCCGGTGTCGCGTTTCAGGCAGGCGTCCCAGGCGATCCCGCTGGCCTCGAAGGCGGTGGCGAGCAGGCCGAAGAGCATCCGCCGGACCTGCACGAAGATCTCGCTGCTGCGCCCGACCTGGCCGAATCCGGCGATGTCGATCGAGAACAGCCCGCAGTGCATCCCGGACTCGACCCACGCCGTCGGCGGCGGATAGAGGATCTTGTTCCGCAACAGCGCGAGGTGTACGCAGGTCCCGGTGATGAACAGGATCGTGCCGAAGAGCCAGGCGAACGAGAGCATCGCCTCCGACTCGCCCTCCGCCGCCGCCCGCTCCAGCAGGAACGTCATCGCTACGGCGACGCCGCCGTAGCCCAGCACGAACAGCCACAGGACGGCGCGCCGCAACCGGATCGCGGCGTGCGCGACCGGTATCAGCGCGAGCATGCCGAACGACCCGACGACCACCACGAAATACCAGAGACTCACGACGCGTTGTGCGGTCGAGACGCGTGTGGGACCGGTTCCGACGGCCACCTTCTTCCCCCCGTCACCGTGTGACATCGGGAACGATAACGCCTCATCCAAGCCCGAAGGAAGCCGCTTTCCCCAGCCGTGACCCGCCCATCGGGACGGCGTGATCCGCCACACCCGGGGCTCGGGAGGACGAAGCTGTCGGAGGGGACGGATATCCTCCAGTACGGTGTCGCGTTGAACACCACCTCCACGAGCTAGTTCGCGAGCCATGACTCCAGGAGAAGTACCCAGTGACTGCTGAGACCCTGTACGGGGCCGACGACCTGACGCATCTCGAGGGTCTGGAAGCGGTCCGCAAGCGCCCCGGGATGTACATCGGTTCCACCGACAGCCGCGGCATCAACCACCTGTTCTCCGAGGTCGTGGACAACTCGACCGACGAGGGTGTGGCGGGTCACGCCACGAAGATCGTGGTCACCCTGCACGCCGACGGCAGTGTCCAGGTCGACGACGACGGCCGCGGCATCCCCACCGGCACGCACGCCAAATCCGGTCTGTCGGGCGTCGAGCTGGTGCTGACGAGGCTGCACGCGGGCGGCAAGTTCGGCGGCTCCGGTTACAAGACCTCCGGCGGCCTGCACGGCGTCGGCGCCTCGGCGGTGAACGCGCTGTCGCACCGCTTCGACGTCACGGTGAAGCAGAGCGGCAAGGTCCACCAGATGTCGTTCGCGCACGGCGTCCCCGGCGTGTTCGACGGTCCCGGCCCGAAGGCGAAGTTCACCCGCAAGTCCGGGCTGAACATCACCGGGAAGATGAAGCGCGGCGAGCGCTCCGGCACGTCGATCCGGTACTGGTACGACTCGCGCTACTTCGAAAGCGGCGCCGCGCTCGACGTCGAGGGTGTCCGCGCGAAGATGCGTAACACCGCGTTCCTCGTCCCCGGCGTCACTTATGTGCTGCGCACCGCCGTCGACGACTCGATCAGCGAAGAGACCTTCCACTACCCCAACGGCCTCGCCGACATGGTCGACTTCCTCGCCCCGTCCGACGAGAAACCCGTCTGCGGCACGCTGATCATCAACGGCGAAGGCACGTACAAGGAGAACGCGGCCGACGCCAGCGGTGTCATGCAGTCCAATGTGGTGCGTCACGCGGAGATCGAGGTCGCGCTGCGCTGGGGCACCGGCTACGAGCGCACGGTGGAGTGCTTCACCAACACCATCCGCAACGTGCACGGCGGCACGCACCGCCGCGGTTTCGACCGCGCGGTGCTGAAAGCCTTGCAGGACGCCATTTCCAAAACCCGCGGGCTGCTCAAGCCCAAGGAGGACATGCCGACCGTCGAGGACGCGCTCGAAGGGATGACGGCGGTCGTCCACGTCCGGCTGCCCGAACCGCAGTTCACCTCGCAGACCAAGGACGAGCTGTCCACCGCCGGGATCACCCGTGTCATCCAGGGCGTCGTCGACAAGCACATCCGCTCCTGGACCGAAGAGCGCAAGACCAAGTCCGAGGCGAAGATCGTGCTGCAGAAGGTGGTCGACGCGGCACGCGTCCGGCTCACCCAGAAGCAGCAGAAGGACGCCGCCCGGCGCAAGACCGCGCTCGAAGGCGCGGCCATGCCGCCGAAGCTGGTCGACTGCCGCACCACCGGCGTCGCCCGCAGTGAACTGTTCCTCGTCGAGGGTGACAGCGCGCTCGGTTCGGCGCGGATGGCGCGCGTGTCGGAGTACCAGGCGCTGCTTCCCTTGCGCGGCAAGATCCTCAACGTCCAGAAGGCGTCGCTCGGCGACACCTTGAAGAACGCCGAGATCGCCTCGATCGTGCAGGTGCTCGGCGCGGGCAGCGGGCGCACGTTCGACCTGTCGACCATGCGCTACGGCCGGGTGATCCTGATGGCCGACGCGGACGTCGACGGTTCGCATATCCGCACGCTGCTGATCACGCTGTTCGCCAAGTACATGCGGCCGGCCATCGAGGACGGCAGGCTCTACGCCGCGATGCCGCCGCTGCACAAACTGGTCACCAAGGGCCGCAACCCGGAAACCCACTTCACCTTCACCCAGAAGGAGATGGAGACCAAGTACGCGGAGCTGGAGCGGGCGGGCAAGCAGATCGTCACGCCGGTGCCGCGGTTCAAGGGTCTCGGCGAGATGGACGCCGACGAACTGTGGGACACCACGATGAATCCAGCCACCCGCTCGGTCCGCCGGATCACCCTCGACGACGTCGAAGCCGCGGAGAACGCGCTCGAACTGTTGATGGGCGAGAAGGTCGAGCCACGCCGCAACTGGCTGGTCGAATCCTCCGACCGGGTCGACCGCGAAGCCATCGACGCCTGATTTCGTTGCTATTCAAGGAGCTTTGAGCAATGGCACGCCGTAAGGGCACCACCACCAAGGTCGATCCCGCCGCGTTCGACAAGCCCGGCGCGAACGTCTTCGACAACTCGCTGAAGACGGAGATCGAGGATTCGTACCTGGAGTACGCCTATTCGGTCATCCACTCGCGGGCGCTCCCGGACGCGCGGGACGGGCTGAAGCCGGTGCACCGCCGGATCATGCACTCGATGAACGAGAACGGCTACCGGCCTTCGCACGCGTACGTGAAGTCGGCGCGTGTCACCGGCGACGTGATGGGCAAGTACCACCCGCACGGTGAAACGGCGATCTACGACGCCATGGTCCGGCTCGCGCAGGACTTCTCGCTCAACGTCCCGCTGGTCGACGGGCACGGCAACTTCGGCTCCCCCGACGACGGCCCGGCCGCCTCGCGGTACACCGAGGCGCGGCTGTCCCCGGAAGCGATGCTGCTGGTCGGTGAGCTCGGCGAGGACACCGTCGACTTCCGGCCGAACTACGACGGCTCGCTCGAAGAGCCGTCGGTGCTGCCCGCGGCGTTCCCGAACCTGCTGGTCAACGGCACTTCCGGAATCGCCGTCGGGATGGCGACCAATATGATCCCGCACAACATGAGCGAGGTCATCGGCGCCGCGCGGTGGCTGATCAACCACCCGAACGCCACCCTCGACAAGCTGATGGAGTACGTCCCCGGCCCCGACCTGCCGACCGGCGGTTCGCTGCTGGGCCTCGACGAGGTGCGCCGCGCGTACGAGACCGGCCGAGGCGTCGTGCGCATGCGCGCCAGCGCCGAGACCGGGCCGCTGGAAGGCAGCCGCGGCCGCCAGGCGATCACCGTCACCGAGCTGCCGTACGGCGTCGGCCCGGAGAAGGTGATCGAGAAGATCACCGACGAGGTCAACAAGTCCAAGCGGCTCACCGGCATCGCCGACGTCAAGGACCTCACCGACCGCGAGAACGGCACGCGGCTGGTCATCGAATGCAAGGTCGGTGTGAACCCGCAGGCGCTGCTGGCGGACCTGTACCGGCTCACGCCGCTGGAGCAGTCGTTCGGCATCAACAACCTGGTGCTGGTGGACGGGCAGCCGCAGACGCTGGGGCTCAAGGCGCTGCTGGAGGTCTTCCTCAGCCACCGCTACGAGGTCGTCACCCGCCGCACGCGGTACCGGCGCCGCAAGCGCGAAGAGCGCCTGCACCTGGTCGACGGTCTGCTGATCGCCCTGCTCGACATCGACAAGGTGATCAAGCTGATCCGCGACAGCGAGAACGCCGCGGCCGCGAAGGACGGCCTGATGAAGCGGTTCAAGCTCTCGGAGATCCAGGCGACCTACATCCTGGACACTCCGCTGCGGCGGCTCACGAAGTACGACCGGATCGAGCTCGAAGCCGAGCAGGACAAGCTGCGCGGGGAGATCGCCGAGCTGTCGAAGATCCTCGACGACGAGTCGGTGCTGAAGAAGGTCGTCTCGGCCGAGTTGGCCAAGGTCGCCAAGGACCACCCCACCGAACGCCGCACCGCGCTGATCGACGGCGACCTCAAGGAGGTCCTCGCCGCGTCGAAGCCGTCGGGACCGCTGGAGGTCGCCGACGATCCGTGCCAGGTGATCCTGTCGGCCACCGGGCTGGTCGCGAGGACGGCGGCGGAGTCGGAGGAGGCATCGGAAGTGCGGCGCCGCAATGGCCGCGTCAAACACGACTCGGTATCCGCGCTGGTCCACTCGACCGCACGTGGTCAGGTGCTGCTGGTGACCAACCGCGGCCGCGCGTTCAAGACCGACGTGCTGCCGTTGCCGGTCCTGCCCGAGCAGGCGGGCACCGTCTCCCTGCGCGGCGGCATGGCCGCGAAGGAACTGGTGCCGCTGGAGAAGGGCGAGCGCGTCATCGGGCTGGCCCCGCTCGGGGAACAGGCGGTGGGCTCCCCCGGTCTCGCGCTCGGCACGAAGCACGGCGTCGTGAAGGTGTGCGCGCCGGAATGGCCGGTCCGCTCGGACGAGTTCGACGTGATCAGCCTGAAGGACGGCGACGAGGTCGTCGGCGCCACCTGGCTCACCGACGGCGACGAGACTCTGGCGTTCCTGTCGTCCGAAGCGTCGCTGCTGCGCTACCCGGCTACGCTCGTGCGGCCGCAAGGTCTCAAGGGCGGCGGCATGGCAGGCATCACCGTGCGCGGTGAGGCGGAAGTGGTCTTCTTCGGCGCGATCCGCACCGACGACGCCGACCACGGCGAGCCGATGGTCGTCACCGCGACCGGCGCGAGCGTGAAGGTGACCCCGTTCAGCGAGTACCCGGCCAAGGGCCGGGCGACCGCCGGTGTCCGGGCGCAGCGGTTCCTCAAGGGCGAGACGCGGCTGGTCGTCGGCTGGATCGGCCCGCGTCCCGCCGGCGCCTCGCGCACCGGTGACCCGGTGGAGCTGCCGGAGGTCGACGTCCGGCGCGACGGCTCCGGACACGCGCACCCGGGCCCGGAGGTCGTCGGCCACCTGATCGAACGCGGCTGACCCCCCGTGCCGCATTTAGTCCTCTAAATGCGGCCACCCTCGCGCGCTCCCCCCAGCTCAAGCGCAATGAAGGGGCCTTTCATAGCAAATTTTGCTATGAAAGGCCCCTTCATTGCGCACTGGCCGTCCCACCCGCGAGGAAGTTCGCCTCCCGATCACGCGCGCTTTCCGCCTTCCATCCCGCGAGTTACGTCTCCAGTCACGCGAGTTACGGCTTCCATCACGCGAGTTCGCCTCCCGATCACGCGCCTTCCGCTTTCTCCCGCGAGTTACGCCTCCAGTCACGCGAGTTCGCCGCTCAATCACGCGAGTTACACCTCCAATCACGCGACTTCGCCGCTCAATCACGCGAGTTCGGCCTTCCATCACGCGAGTTCCGGCTCCGGGCCCGGCGGGGGTTCGGGCCCGGAGTGGTAGCAAAGGTCCCTTGCTCCCCGGCGCCGGCGCCCACCGCATTCAGAGGACTAATCGCGCGGGCCCAGCAGACCCTTCGCGATGTGCGTCACCTGGATCTCGTTGCTTCCCGCGTAGATCATCAGCGACTTCGCGTCCCGCGCCAGCTGCTCCACCCGGTACTCCGCCATGTACCCGTTCCCGCCGAACAGCTGCACGGCCTCCATCGCCACCTCGGTGGCCGCCTCCGACGAATACAGCTTCATCGCCGAAGCCTCGGCCAGCGTCGGCATCTTGCCCGCGCGCAGGGTCTCGATCAGCTGGAACACCATGTTCTGCACGTTGATCCGCGCGACCTCCATCTTCGCCAGCTTGAGCTGGATCAGCTGGAACCGCCCGATCTCCTGGCCCCACAGCTTCCGGTTCTTCGCGTAGTCCACGCAAAGCCGATGGCATTCGTTGATGATCCCGAGCGCCAGCGCCGCGACGCCGATCCGCTCGACGGCGAACCCGGACTTCACCTCGGCCTTGCTGTCTCCGTCGCGACCGGTCTCGGATTCGCCGAGCAGCCGGTCCCGCCCGAGCCGGACGTCGCTGAAGAACAGCTCACCGGTCGGCGAGGACATCATGCCCATCTTCTTGAACGGTTTGCCCTGCGTGAGCCCGGGCATGCCCTTGTCCAGCACGAACGTCAGCACCTTGCGATCCCGCACTCCCGAGCCGTCGTCGAGCTTCGCGTACACGATGATCGTGTCGGCGTACGGCCCGTTGGTGATGAACGTCTTCTGTCCATTGAGGACGTACTCGTCACCGTCGCGCCGCACCGACGTCTTCATCCCGCCGAAGGCGTCCGAGCCCGAGTCGGGTTCGGTGATCGCCCACGCGCCGACCTTCTCGAACGTCGCCAGCCCGGGCAGCCACCGCTCCTTCTGCGCCTGCGTTCCCTTGGTCAAAATCGTCTGCGCGGTCAGCCCGATGCTCACGCCCAGCGAGGCGACGATGCCGAGGCTGACCCCGGCCAGCTCACTCACCGCAATGAGCGCCATCGCCTCCTGCCCGCCGAACGCCAAGCCACCACCCGAGCCGGACCCAGGCGACTTGGACAGCAGTTTCGACACCGATTCCCGCGCGAGCGCGTCGATGCCGAAGGACGCGAACATCTTCCGGATGATGTCGTACGGCGGAAGCGTCCCGCTTTCCAGCGCGTCGAGGTGCGGCCGGATCTCCTTGTCGACGAACTCCCGGATGGCGTCCCTGATCAGCAGTTCGGTCTCGGACCACTCGATCACGGCAGCCTCGCGGCGATGTCGTCGATCTCCCAGGCGGCCTCGGTTTCGATCACCTTGACGTCGTGCCAGCCCGCGAGTTCGGAGATCGCGCCGCCCTGCACCGCGAACACCTTGCCGGTGAGCGGGCATTTCTCGGTCGCGAGGTAGGCCACCAGCGGCGAGATGTTCGCCGGGGAGAACGCGTCGAACTCCCCTTCCTCGACCTCCTGCGCAAAGATCGCGCCCATACCCGGCGTCGCCAGGGTGAGCCGCGTCCGCGCGATCGGTGCGATCGCGTTGACCCGCACGCCGTAGCGTTCCAGTTCCTCGGCGGCGACCAGCGTCAGCGCGGCGATGCCCGCCTTCGCCGCGCCGTAGTTCGCCTGTCCCGCGTTCGGCAACGTGGTCCCGGACGCCGAAGCGGTGTTGATCACCGAACCCGCCACCGGCTCGCCGGCCTTGCTCGCGGCCTTCCAGTAAGCGGCCGCGTGCCGCAGCACCGCCGCGTGCCCCTTCAAATGCACCGCGATCACGGAATCCCAGTGGGATTCCTCAAGTCCGGCGATGAACGCGTCGCGCAGGATGCCCGCGTTGTTCACGACGACGTCCAGCCTGCCGAACTCGCCCACCGCCTGCGCGACCAGTTCCTCCGCGCCCGCCCAGTCGGCGACGTTGGCCGTGTTCGCCACGGCCTTCCCGCCGGCCGCACGGATTTCGTCGACGACCTCCTGTGCGGGCCCGTTGTCGCTGCCGCTGCCGTCGTTCGCGCCGCCGAGGTCGTTGACCACGACGCTCGCGCCCTCCCGCGCGAACAGCAGCGCGTGCTCGCGGCCGATTCCGCGTCCGGCGCCGGTGATGACGGCGACCCGCCCGTCGAGTGCTCCCATGGCTTGTGCTCCTACTCCGCGAATTCCGCGAGGCCGTCTTTGATCACGACGGTTTCGCCGACGGTGGTTTCGAACGCGTAGCTCCCGCCGCCCGCGCTCCAGATGGACGTCGTAAGGTCCTGCCCGGGCAGGACCGGTTTGGCGAACCGCACGGCGAACCGCTTCAGTCTGTCCACATCGGACCCGGCGACCTCGGTCAGCAGCGCCCAGGAGGTGAACGCCATGGTGCACAAGCCATGCGCGATGATCCCTGGCAGTCCCGAATCCTTCGCGACCTCTTCGTCGAGATGGATGGGCATGGGATCTCCGGCCGCGGGCGCGTAACGGTACGTCTGGTCGTCGTCGACATGCTGGCTGACCTTCGCCACCGGCGCCCGCGAACGCAGTGCTTCGTCGAACTTGTGCTCCGGCCCGAGTTCGCCGCGCGTCTCGCCGGTGTCGAACCCGCGCACGAACAAGGTCACGTACTGTTCGTTGACCAGGTCGCCGCCCTCGGTCCGGCATTCGAGATGAATGGTGCCGCGGGTGCCGTTCTCCAGTCCTTCGTAGCCGGTCATCCGCGCCCGTGACACGAGCTTGTCGCCGGGGCGGATCGGCCGGTGGAACCGGAATTCCTGTTCCCCGTGCACGATCCGGCCGAACAACCCGACCGGGACGACCTCGAGCGCGGGTTCCATCAGCGACTCGAACACCGGCACGATCGCGAACACCGGGCTTGCGACGTCCCCCGCAAGATGCGCCGGGATCGGGTCGTTGGTGGCCTTGGCGTACTCGATCAGCCGCTCGCGGGTCACCTCGAACCTGGACTCGTCGGTCCACTTGCCGAGACCACCGGGGTCGAACCGCTCGGTCACGCGACCAGCGCCTTGAAGTTCTCGAGGGAAGCGTCAAGGTTCTTCTTGCCGTCCTTCTCGACGGCCTTGCCGAGCGCGCCGACGATCATCTGGCCGGCGAACTCCGCGTCGATGCTGGCGAGCGAACCCTCGCCGGACGCCTCCACCGACAGCTCGAACTTGACCTTCACCCCGGCCATCCCGGTCCCGGAGATCGCCAGCTTCGACGGCGCCTCGAACTCGTCGACGGTCCACGTGATCGTGTTCGGCATCCCGAGCATCGTGACGACCTCGGAAGCCTGCGCACCCTTGGAGAATTCGGTCGGGACCTCGCCCTTCCACTTGGTGTGGATGGTCAGCCACTTCTCGAAGTTGTTGGGGTTGGAGAACTCCGCCCACACCTTGTCGGGGGCGGCGGGGAGTTCGACGGAGGCACTGATCTTGCCCATGGTTCGTCCTTTCGGTGGGATCAGCGCTCGGCGCGCTGGTAGGCGGTGACGACGGCGGCGCCGCCGAGTCCGATGTTGTGCTGGAGCGCGGCCTGGACGCCGTCGACCTGGCGTTTGTCCGCTGTTCCGCGTAGCTGCCAGGTGAGTTCGGCGCATTGCGCGAGGCCGGTGGCGCCGAGCGGGTGTCCCTTGGAGATCAGCCCGCCGGACGGGTTGACGACCCACTTGCCGCCGTAGGTGGTGTCCCCGGAGTCGACGAGCTTCCCGGCTTCCCCTTCGGCGCAGAGTCCCAGCGCTTCGTAGAGCAGGAGTTCGTTGGCGGAGAAGCAGTCGTGCAGTTCGATGACCTGGAAGTCCTCAGCGCCGAGCCCGGCCTGGTCGTACACCTGGCGTGCGGCCTGGACGTTCATGTCGTAGCCGATGATGTTCTTCGCGGTGCCGTCGAAGGTGCTGGCGAAGTCAGTGGTCATCGCCTGCCCGACGATCTCCACGGCCTGCCCCGCCAGCCCGTGCGAGTCCACAAAGGACTCGCTGGCGAGGATCGCCGCGCCGGAGCCGTCCGACGTCGGTGAGCACTGGAGCTTGGTCAGCGGGTCGTAGATCATCCGCGAGTCCAGGATGTCTTGCAGCGAATAGCTTTCCTGGAACTGCGCGTACGGGTTGTTCACCGAATGCCGGTGGTTCTTCTCGCCGATCTTGGCGAAGTGCTCGGCCGTCGTGCCGTAGGTCTTCATGTGCTCGCGCCCCGCCGCGCCGAACATCCACGGCGCCGGCGGGAAGAGCACCTCGGAGATCTCCGCGAGCGCCTGGAGGTGCCTGCCCATCGGCTGCTCGCGGTCGTCGTAGGTCGAGCCGAGTGATCCAGGCTGCATCTTCTCGAAACCGAGCGCGAGCGCGCAGTCCGCGCGGCCGCCCCGGATCGCTTCCGCGGCGAGATACAGCGCGGTCGACCCGGTCGAGCAGTTGTTGTTGACGTTGACCACCGGGATCCCGGTCATGCCCAGTTCGTAGACCGCACGCTGCCCCGAGGTCGACTCGCCGTAGACGTAGCCGACGTAGGCCTGCCGCACCTCGTCGAAGGAGATCCCGGCGTCTTCGAGCGCCTTGGTCCCCGATTCCTTGGCCATCTGCGGGTAGTCCCAGTCCTCGCGCCGTCCGGGCTTCTCGAACTTCGTCATGCCCACGCCGACGACGTACACCTTGTTGGCCACCACGACGCTCCTTGTCGTTGCTGTTAGAACTGAAGATACAGACAGGACTGTATTTATCAACCCCTTACATACAGGTCTGCACGGATGTTACTTAGCTTCGCAGAGTGTCAGGTGACGCAGACAGGCTGCTCGCACGGTCCCGGGCGGCGATCTGACCCGCCGACGACCGCGCGCACCCGGTATTGCTGGGCAGCCCGCCGCTGCTCGGCCCGATGGATATCGACCACGACGGCACGATCCTGATGCAGGAACAGACCGGCGGCACCTGGCTCTGGAGGGTGTCCGCGAATCACGCGCCCTCGCGATCCGGGACGGCAGGGTACTGGCCAATACCCAAGGAGGCGACCGGCTTTGGACGGCCTACGACACCTCTGTTCCGGTGCCGGGCTCCATGACAGCGGTCTCGCTCAACAGGTCGGGACTCGTCACAGGTTGCTTGCGGACGCCGGGCGGCGCGGTCGAGACGCTTCCCGCGCCTACCGCCGGGTGCGGCGCCCTCGTGGGCGAGAACGGCGAGGTCATGGGCTCCGTGCGGGATGACAGCAGCCCGAACGACAAACCCGTGGTGTGGCGCCGTGGCTAAAGTCGGGGCATGGATCCCGAAGAGCTTCGGCAGCGGTTCTCCCTGCTGACCACCGCGCATCTGACCGACGGCTGCGTCCGCGCCGGCGTGCCGGTCCGCTGCGCCCCCGCCGGCACGCACGCGGTCGTACCCGGCGGCCGCGTGGCCGGGCGGGTCACCCCCGCCCGGCACGTCGGCAGCGTCGACGTCTTCCTGGAGGCGTACGAAACCGCGAACCCCGGCGACGTCCTCGTCGTCGACAACGGCGGCAGGCTCGACGAGAGCTGCGTCGGGGACCTCGCGGTGCTCGAAGCCGAGGCCGCCGGGCTGAGCGGCGTGGTCATCTGGGGACTGCACCGCGACACCGCCGACATCAAGAAGATCGGGCTGCCGGTGTTCAGCCTCGGCTCGATCCCGACCGGTCCGCTCTCGGTCTCCGCCCGCCCGGACGACGCACTCCAATCGGCCGTCGTCGGCGAGTGGACGGTGACACGGGAAGACCTCGTGTTCGGTGACGAGGACGGCGTCCTGTTCGTCCCCGCCGACCGGGCGGACGAGGTCCTGGACCGTGCCGAGGGCATCCGCGACACCGAGCGGCTCCAGGCCGACCGGATCCGCGCCGGAGAGTCCCTTCGCGAGCAAGTGCGCTTCGCCGACTTCCTCGCGGAGCGCGCGAAGTCGCCTTCGCTGACGTTCCGGCAACACCTGCGGTCGGTCGGCGGCGCCATCGAGGAGTAGCAAGGGACCTTTGCTACCACCTGGCTCCGGGCAGTTGACCGCAGCGAGCGCGGTGTCGTGCGCAGCGGCCCGGATCGATAACCTGCAGATTATGGAACTGCGGGACATCGAGATCTTCCTGGCGCTGGCCGACGAACTGCATTTCGGCCGCACAGCGGAACGCCTGCACGTCTCGCAGGCGCGGGTGAGCCAGACGATCAAGCAGGTGGAGCGCCGGATCGGCGCGCCGTTGTTCGCCCGCACCAGCAGGCGGGTCCGGCTCACGCCGATCGGTGAACGGCTGCGGGACGACCTCGGACCGGCCTACCGCGCGCTGCACGACGGGATCGACCGCGCGATCGCGGCCGGGCGCGGGGTCGGCGGCGTGCTGCGGCTGGGTTTCGAAGCGCCCGGCGTCGCCGACCTGATCGAAGACCTCCTGGACCGTTTCCGGCAGCGCTACCCGGACACGGACCTTCTCATCCGCGAAGCCGATTTCGCCGACCCGATGGCGATTCTGCGATCGGGTGAAGTCGACGTGCTGGTAACCCTGCTGCCGGCCGACGAACCAGATCTCGCGACCGGACCGGTCGTGTACACCGAACCGATGGTGCTCGCGGTGTCGTCGAAACACCCTTTCGTACGACGGGAGTCAGTGACCCTGGACGACCTCGCCCGCGACACCGTCCTTCGCGCGGCGCATCCGCCGGAGCCGTACTGGGTCGAGGAACCACGCCAGTGGCTGACGCCGGCCGGGCACCCAGTGACGCGAGGCAAGCCGTTCGCGACCTTTCAGGAACTGCTCGCCGCGATCGCCACCGGCGCCGGCATCTGCCCGCTCGCCGCGCACGCGCGGGAGTACTTCAGTCACCCGCGAATCCGCTTCGTGCCCTTCGCCGGCTCTCCCGACGTCGAGTGGGGCCTCGTCTGGCCGCGCTCCGCGGAGACGGCCCGCGTACACGCCTTCGCGACCGTCGCCGCCGCCTCGCACCCCTGACCTGCGAAAAGGGAGCAAGGGACCTTTGCTACCACTCTGGGGGTGTGTGGAAATAGCGACGTTGAGTCTCCCTATTTCCACACACCCTGCGTCCGGACCGTGTGGGTTTCGGGACGTCAGATGTCCCGAAACCCACACGGTCACCTGCGGAAAGAGAGCAAGGGACCTTTGCTACCACCCCGGCCACCCCCACCGACCCCGAACACCGTGAAGGCCCCCTTCCCTCGGCTCAGCCGAGGGAAGGGGGCCTTCACGGGAAAAACTAGCCGGTGACCTTCTTCACCCAGTCCTGCTCAAGCTTCACGACCTGCCCGTTCGCGCTGACGGTCGGCGTGCCGAAGCCGGGGCCGTTGCCGAAGTCCTGCTGCAGCGACGGGTCCGTGGAGATCTTCTTGTACGCGTCCTGGATCTCCTGCTCGTAAGCGCCGCTGTTGACCTTGATCGCGAAGGCCGGGTCGGTGATGCCGACGTCCTGGCCGAGCTTGATCAGCTGCGCCTTGTCGAACCCGCGTCCGCCTTCCTCCGGCTGATCCTTGAACAGCGCGTCGTGGAAGGCGAGGAACTTGCCCGCGTCGGCCGCGGCGAGCGAGGCGTTGGCGGAGTCCAGCGAGTAACCCGGCGGGTCGGAGCGCTGGTTGAGCATCGGCAGCATGTGGTACCGGACCTGCAGGGTCCCGTTGTTCACCTGCTCCTCGATCTGCCCCTTGAACGACTCTTCGAATTGCTTGCAGACCGGGCAGAGAAAGTCCGCGTAGATGTCGATGGTCTTCTTCGCCTCGGGCTTGCCGACGACCACGGCCGCCCCCTCGCGCTTCTCGACGACACCGGGCGCGGAGGCGGTCGGCTGCCCCCCGATCACCTTGCCCTCGGTGCTGTCCTTGCTGGACGTCGTCCAGATCACGCCACCGATCACCAGCGCGGCGAGCACGACCACCGCGACGGTGATCGCGACGACCTTCTTCTTGTCGCCGCCCGCGACGCCCCTGGCCTGTGCCACCGAGCGCGACGCCGTCTGCTCCTGCTTGCGTTTCCGAGCGTTGCGCTCAGCTCCACCCACGATTATTCGTTCCCTTCAGCGATATCCACATAGTGGTCGTCGGCGGGGGCTTGAGAGTTCCCGAGCCAGCCGTCCACGGACACCCACGTCCGCGGCCGCACGATCAGCCAGACACCCAGTAGTGCGAACCCGAGGTCCCTGGCGATCTCCTGTGGATACTTCGTCTGATCCGCGGCGATCTGACCTCCGCCGCCGAAGCAGCCACAGTCGATGCTCAGTCCGCGCGCCCAGGATTGGGCGATCGCGGCGATGAGCACCGCGAGCAGCAGCACCGACAGCACCGACACCCACCGGGTCACGAACCCGGCGAGCAGGAACAGGCCGAGCGCCAGTTCGACGAGCGGCATCCCGATCGCGACCGGGCGGACGAGCCCGTCCGGCAGGACATCGAAGGCCTGGACCGCGATGTAGGTCTGCCCCGGATCGCTGATCTTCAGCGCTCCGGAGACCAACCAGACGGCGGCCAGTCCGAGCCGGGCGAGTGTGCCCACGGCGTCGAGTACGACTTGGGGCGGTCTACGCACGGGCCTAGGCTAACGGCAGACCCTGAGAACAACGTGAGGTGGCGGACGGAGGCACCCGATGAGGGGACAAGCCCTGCTGGTGACCTGCTTGATGCTCGTCACGGCGGCGGCCTGCGGCGAAGAGGCCGGCCCGTCGGATTCTCTCGTCGCGCGCGCGGTCGCGTCCAACAAGCTCACCATCGGCATCCGCTTCGACCAGCCGGGACTTTCCCGGAGGACGATGGACGGCCGGTACGTCGGTTTCGACGTCGACGTGGCGAAGTACGTCGCGAGCGAATTGGGTGTCGACGAGGATCGCATCACCTGGCACGACAGCAGGCCGTCGTCCCGCGAGACGGACCTCACCTCGGGGATCACGGATCTGATGGTGGCGAGCTACTCCATCACCGAAAAACGTAAACAGGTCGTCGGTTTCGCCGGTCCCTATTTCGACACGGGTCAGGATCTGCTCGTCCGCCTCCGGTCGACCGACATCACCGGCCCCGAGAACCTCAACGGCCGCAAGCTGTGCGCCGTGGGCGGCACCACCTCCGCCGAGCAGGTGCGCGACAAGTTCGCGCAGGCCGTCCAGCTCGTCGAGTACCCGCGCTACAAGGACTGCGTCACGGCACTGCTGGCCGGGCAGGTGGACGCGGTGACCACCGACGACGTCATCCTCGCCGGTTACGTGGCGCAGAACCCGGAGCTGCTGCGAGTCGTCGGCAAGCCGTTCTCGAAGGAGAAGTACGGTGTCGGCCTGCGCAAGGAAGACACCGAGGGACGGGCGGCCGTGGCCAAGGCGATCCAGAAGATGATCTCGTCCGGGGAATGGCTCGAATCGCTGAACCGCAACATCGGCCCGTCCGGCTACCGGATCCCGCCCCCGCCGCAGGTCACCGAGAAGTGACCCTTCCCGATCTGCCGGTTCGCGCCGTGCTGCCCGAAATCGAAGCCGCGCTCGACGCCCATGGCACCGCCGTCCTCGTCGCGCCCCCAGGTACCGGCAAGACCACGTTGGTGCCGCTCGCGCTGGACAACGGCGAAGGCCGGGTGATCGTCGCCGAACCGAGGCGGCTGGCGGCGCGGGCCGCGGCGGCGCGAATGGCGTCCCTGCTGGGCGAACGGGTCGGTGAGACGGTCGGCTATTCGGTCCGCGGCGACCGCAAGGTGTCCTCTTCGACGCGGATCGAAGTGGTGACGTCGGGTTTGCTGGTCCGGCGGGTGCAGGGCGACCCCGAACTCACCGGGGTGTCGACCGTCCTGCTCGACGAATGCCACGAACGCCATCTCGACGCGGATCTGCTGCTCGCGCTGCTCCTGGACGTGCGCGCCGGGCTGCGCGAAGACCTGCGCCTGCTCGCGACGTCCGCCACCGTGGCCTCCGGACGGCTGGCCGCACTGCTCGGCGACGCGCCGGTGATCACCGCGCACGCGAGGACTTATCCTGTCGACGTCTCGTACTCCCCGCCCGCGCGCGGCGAGCGGATCGAGGCGACCGTCGCCCGCGTGATCCACAAAGCACTGTCCGAAGGGGACGGTGACGTGCTCGCGTTCCTGCCCGGCGCGGGGGAGATCGCCAGGGTGAGCGGGCTGCTCAGCGGCCTCGATGCCGACGTGTTGCCGTTGCACGGACGGTTGTCGGCGGCGCACCAGGACGACGCGCTGCGTCCGCGCGCCCGCCGCCGCGTGGTGCTCTCGACATCGGTCGCCGAGTCCAGTCTGACGGTGCCGGGCGTACGCGCGGTGGTGGACTGCGGCCTGTCCCGGGTGCCCCGCGTCGATCACCGCCGCGGCCTGCCCGGGCTGGCGACGGTCCGCGTGTCGGCCGCGGTCGCGGAACAGCGCGCCGGCCGTGCCGGACGCGAGGCACCGGGCCGCGTGTACCGGTGCTGGGCGGCGCACGAACAGGGTTCGCTGCCCGCCTATCCCGAGCCCGAGATCCGAACGGCCGAACTGGCGCGGTTCGCTTTGGAACTCGCGTGCTGGTCCACTCCGGACGGTTCCGGCCTCGCCTGGTGGGATCCGCCCGGCGAGGGTGCGCTGGCCGCCGGGCGAGCGTTGCTGACCACGCTCGGAGCGACCGCGGAAGACGGCACGGTGACCGACCGCGGCCGGAAAATGGCCGGTCTGGGCCTGCATCCGCGGCTGGCGAGGGCGTTGCTGGACGGCGCGGCGCGGACCAACGCGCGTTCGGCGGCCGAGGTCGTCGCGCTGCTGGACAGTGGTGGCACACTGACCGACCTCGAAGCCGAGCTGCGGCGAGTGCGCGGTGACGAGCGTTGGAAGCGTGACGTGCGAAGGCTTTCCCGGCTGGTTCCCGACGGCGGCAACGCCTCCGATCCGGCGCTGGTCGTGGCGCTGGCGCATCCCGAGCGGCTCGCGCGACGGCGTTCCGCGGGCACACCGGCGTACCTGATGGCCGGCGGAACCGCGGCCGAGCTGCCGCGTGGCAGCGGATTGGCCGACGTCGAATGGCTGGCCGTGGCCGAAGCGACCCGCGATCCCGGCCGCGCGCAAGGGATCATCCGGCTGGCCGCGCCCGCGGACGAAGACCTGGCCGTGCGCGCCGCCCCGAATCTGATGTCCACAGTGGATGAAGTGCATTGGTCTTCGGGTGACGTCGTGGCCCGGTCGGTGCGACGGCTCGGCGCGATCACGCTCTCGGAGAAACCGTTGCGCTCACCGTCGCCGGACTCGATCCGCGCCGCACTGCTGGACGGGTTGCGCACCGAGGGGCTCGGCTTGCTGCGGTGGTCGGAAGACGGCAAGAGGCTGCGCGAGCGGCTGGCCTTCCTGCATCGCGTGCTGAGATCGCCCTGGCCCGCGGTCTCCGACACGGATCTTCTGTCCACTCTGGACAGCTGGCTTGACCTCGGCTCGGCGCGTCGCCGATCCGATCTCGCCGCGCTGGACGCCGGCGCGGCGCTGCGCGGCTTACTGCCTTGGCCGGAGGCGTCGCGTTTGGACGAACTGGCGCCGGACCGGCTGGAGGTACCGTCGGGTTCGCGGATCAGGGTCGACTACTCGGGTGAACAGCCCGTGCTCGCCGTCAAACTGCAGGAGACCTTCGGCTGGCTCGCGACACCGGAACTGGCGGGCGTCCCCGTCGTGCTGCACCTGCTCTCCCCCGCCGGGCGGCCCGCGGCGGTCACCGCGGACCTGGAATCGTTCTGGCGCAACGGTTACGCGGCCGTGCGCGCCGATCTCCGCGGGCGCTACCCGAAGCATCCCTGGCCGGAGGACCCGCTGAAGGCCGCGCCCACCCGGCGCACTTCACGAGGTCAGTCCATCAGCTGATGCTGAGGCTTGGTCGGCAGCTGTGCCGCCAGCTCCTCGTCGTCCTCACGTTCGTTCAGCCCCAGCTGCACGGCGCTGCGGATCTGCTCCCGGTTCTCGCGCACCACATGCGCGAAGAACTCGTCGGTCCGCGGATCGATCAGCACTTCGAGGATCACGCGCATCGCGGTGTCGATCACCGAACGCACCACCTCGTCGTGGAACGGCAGCTTCGAAAGCCGCCCGGCCTGCGGATCGTTCTTGAGCTTCTCCGCGATGATCCCCCGCAGCAGAGACTGGTTCTCGCCGAGTGAGCGCGCGAGGTTCTGCGGATAGTTTCCGGTTTCCAGCACCTTCACGACCTCGTCGAGCACCGCGATCGTGATCGGTTTCTTGATCGCGAGCACGATCGGCCGGGAAAGCCGTTCGACCAGCCGTTGCGTGAACCGCTCCCCGAACGCGCGGTCGGCGGTGCGGGCGAGCCGCACCAGCACCACGACGATCCGCAACAGCCGGAACCCGCGCAGCGCCGGATGCGCGATGGGGATCATGCCGAGGATTTCGTACCAGTTGCGCAGCGGGAACCGCTTCTCCCAGCCGGTGCGCCGCCACCGCCAGAGGAATTCCAGCGCGAAGATCCCGCACACCGTCGCGTCGATGACGAAGACGCGGTGCGCCGTCTCCTCCGAATGCGGGAAGAACGTCACGTAGGCGAGCAGCCCGACGGAGAACACGGCGAGGACGAGCATCACCAGGTCGAGTGGATTCACGCGCCGTTGTTCGCGGGTGGTCATGGCGCCGATTCTGCCTTTCCGCGGGGACTCGTGCCGAGCGGCACCTGACGAAAGTAAGGGACGACCGATGACTTCGGTGCGATGTCCGCGGGTGTCCCCGCATCAGAGGATTCAGGGACACGAAGGAGGACGCGGATGATCACGCTTCGAGGACTCACGAAGCGCTATGGCGAGAAGACGGTGGTCGACGGGCTGACGTTCGCCGTCGAACCGGGCAAGGTGACCGGTTTCCTCGGTCCCAACGGCGCGGGCAAGTCGACGACCATGCGGATGACGCTCGGCCTCGACGCGCCGAGCGCGGGCGAGGTCAGGATCGACGGCAAGGCGTACGCGGATCTGCGTTTTCCGCTGCGCGAGGTCGGCGCGCTGCTGGAGGCCAAGGCGCTGCATCCCGGCCGGAGCGCGGGCAAACACCTCCTGGCGATGGCGCGCAGCAACGGGATCCCGGCGAGCCGGGTGGACGAAGTGCTCGCGACGGTGGGCCTCACCGACGTCGCGGGCAAACGCGCCGGGACGTTCTCCCTCGGTATGGGGCAACGCCTCGGGATCGCCGGAGCCCTGCTGGGCGACCCGCGTGTGCTGATGTTCGACGAGCCGGTGAACGGCCTCGACCCCGACGGCGTCCGCTGGGTGCGGCAGCTGATGCGGTCGCTCGCGGAGGAGGGCCGCACGGTTTTCGTGTCGAGCCATCTGATGAGCGAGATGCAGCTGACCGCGGACCGGCTGGTCGTCATCGGCAGGGGAAAGCTGCTCGCCGACGCACCGGTCGACGAGTTCATCGCGGGCAATTCGCGGACGTCGGTCGTGGTGCGGGTGCCCGCTCCCGCCGATCAGCGTGTCCTCGAACAGCGCCTTCGCGCCCTCGGCGCGACCACGGAGTCCGAACAGGACGAACTGCTCGTGCACGACCTGCCCGTCCACCTCGTCGGCGACGCGGTGCACGAACTCGGGATCCGCGTGCACGGGCTGGCCGAACGGACCGCGTCACTGGAACAGGCGTACATGGAACTGACCGCGTCGTCGGTCGAATACGGAACGGGAGTCGCGGCATGAAGTCACTCATGGTCCTGGTGGCGGTGATCGCCGGCCTGCTGGGGGTGCCGGCGGCCGCGTCGGCGGCACCGGAACTGTCGCTGCCCGCGCCGGGCGGCCCGTTGCCGATCGGGTTGCGCACGTTGCACCTCACCGATCAGCGGCGAGCCGACCCTTGGGTGCCGGAAAAGCGGCGCGAGCTGATGGTCAACGTCTGGTACCCGGCCGTCCCGATCGGACGCGCGCCGCTGTACATGACCAACGCCGAGTCCGCGGCGGCGGTCGCCGGGCGGAAACTCGACCTGCCGCCGGACACGCTGAGCAAGGTGCGGGTCCACTCCCGCGAGAACGCGCCGTCCCTGCCCGGACGGCGTCCGCTGGTGGTGCTTTCGCCCGGCGCGGGCAACAACCGCATCACTCTGACCTCAGTGGCCGAACACCTTGCCGCACAAGGCTTCGTGGTCGCCGGGATCGACCACGCCTACGAAGCATGGGCGACGGAGTTCCCCGACGGGTTGCGCCAGTGTGTCGCTTGTGGACTCCCCGGTGAGCCGTGGCCCGCCGCGATCGCGAACCGCGCCGTGGACACGACGTTCGTCGTCGACACCCTGCTGCGGGACCGTCGATGGTCGATCGACGCGACGAAGATCGGAATGGCCGGTCACTCCGCCGGCGGTTCGGCGACCGCCGCCGCGATGGCGGCGGACCGGCGGATCAAGGCGGGTGTGAACGTCGACGGCCCGTTCTTCGGCACGGTCTCTCTCGACCGGCCGTTCCTGCTGCTGACCAGCCCGACCGGCGAGAAGTACTACCGGGCGTCCTGGGACGAGACCTGGCCGCGGCTCACCGGGCCGAAGAGGCAGGACCTGGTCGAGAACAGCGGCCATTCGTCGGTGACCGACGCCGCGATCATGATCGACCAGCTGGGGCTGCGCCCGCACCTGCCGCCGTCCGAGGTCGAGAACCAGTACGGATCGATCGACTCGCGGAAGGCGCTGAAGTTCTTCCGTGACGAGCTGACCGGCTTCTTCAAGCAGTGGAGCGCACGATGAACACGATCTCCTCGGAATGGACCAAGTTCTGGTCGGTCCGGTCCACCTGGTGGTGCCTGATCAGCGGGCTCGCCCTGATGCTGGCCTACTCGGCGGCTCTGGGTTTCGCGCTGCGAGACGGCAGCGACCGGCCGATGGCCCCGCACGCCGTGGTGACCGGAGCGGCGTTCTACCTCACGCAGTTCGCCGTGGTCGCGCTGGCGACGCTGTTCATGACGAGCGAATACGCCAGTGGCAGCATCCGCTCGACCCTGCAGTGGGTCCCGGTGCGGAACCGGGTCCTCGCGGCGAAATCGGCCGTCCTGCTGCCGGTGCTGTTCGGCTTCGGCGTACTGAACACCCTGGTCGGCGTGGCGGTCTCGGCGCCGCTGATCCCCGCGCCCGACTCCTCCGTGGGCGAGGTCCTCGCGACCGCGGCGGGCATGGGAGCCTATTTCGCCCTGCTGGGTCTGCTCTGCCTCGGCCTGGGGACGGCGCTGCGCTCGACGGCGGGGACGATCGTGACGGTGTTCGTGCTGCTGGTGATGATCCCGATGTTCGCCGGTTCGCTGGGCTGGGAAGACCTCGTGAACTACTTCCCGGGCTTCGCGGGCGTCAACGCGATGGTCACGCCGGGGCAGCCGAACCCGATCTTCGGCGGCGTCGCGCCCTACGCGCCCTGGGTCGGCGTCGCCCTCTGTGCGGCTTGGGCCGCGGCTGGCCTGGTCACCGGTTCCACCGTGCTTAGGCGACGGGACGCCTGAGGGAGAGCAAGGGACCTTTGCTACCGCTTGTCTCAACATCGAGAGAAGTGAGAGCAAAGGTCCCTTGCTCCCTTTCCGCAGGTGACCGTGTGGATTTCGGGACATCTGACGTCCCGGAATCCACACGGTCACTACGCGGCGTACGGGGTGTGTGGAAATAGGGACACTCAATGTCTCTATTTCCACACACCTCCGGGCGGCAGCAAAGGTCCCCCGCTCCCCTGAGGCGCAAAACCGCAGGTCAGCGCCCCACGTGGTAGCAAAGGTCCCTTGCTACCCCGCCACCCCGAGCCCCGCCAACACCTCCCGCGCCCCTCGCGTCAGCTCCTCCAGCCCCGGCGGCCGCAACGAGCCGGTCCCGGCCAGCGCGTCGAAGACCGTCCCCTCCAACCAGGCGACGAGCACGCGCGCGTGCCGCTCAGGCTCCGCCGATCCGCACGCGGTGAGCACCTCCGCGCACCGCCGCCGAACCACCAGCCCGCCCCGGTCGTAGGCCTCGCGCAGTTCCGGCCGCCGCGTCGCCTCCAGCGCGAATTCGTACCGCGCGAGCATCCGCGTCCGCCCGTTCGTGATCGCCGCGTACGCGAACCCGGCCACGTACTCGGCCAGCCGTCCGGGTGGCGGGTCGAGGGTGACCTCGTCGAGTTCGATCATCCGCGAGATCGCCAGCTCCAGCAGCGCCGCCCGCGTCCGCGCGTAGTACGAGGTCGAACCCGGCGGCAGCCCGGCGAACCGGTCGACGGCGCGATGCGTCAGCCCCCGCATCCCCTCGGCCGCGATGACCTCGATGGCCGCGTCCCCGATCGTCGCCTTTCGCACTCTACAAGTGTAGTAGTACTCTACAGCTGTAGAGGAGGTCGACATGCGCAAAGCGATCGTGATCGGCGGAGGAATCGGCGGACTGAGCGCCGCCATCGGGCTGCACGGCATCGGCTGGGAGGTCACCGTCCTCGAACAGGCGCCGGAGCTCACTGCCGTCGGCGCGGGCATCTCCCTGTGGCCGAACGCCCTGCGCTCACTCGAAACATTGGGCGTCCACCCTCGAACCCTGAAAACCAATCCTCCGGCGGTCTCCACGACCGCGACGGCCGCCGCATCACCCGGTGGGACGCCGAGGCGTTCCGCCGCCACCACGGCCGCCCGCTCGCCGCCATCCACCGCGCCGACCTCATCGGCGCGCTCCGCGACGCCCTCCCCGACGGCTGCGTCCACACCAACGTGAAAGTCACGAGCCTCGACGATCTCGACGCCGACGTCATCGTCGCCGCGGACGGCATCCACAGCACGGCCCGCGAACAACTCTGGCCACACCACCCCGAACCGGTTTACAGCGGCAGCACGGCCTTCCGCGCGGTGACCGCCCTCCCGCACCCGACAGAACTCAGCACGAGCTGGGACGACGGTGCCGAGATCGGTGTCATCCCGCTGCACGACGGCCGCGTCTACTGGTGGGCGAGCTACGTCGCCGAAGCGGGCGTCCGTCACGAGGACCCGAAATCGTATCTACGAGATCGCTTCGGCGGCTGGCACGAACCGATTCCCGAGCTCATCGAGGCGACCACGCCCGAGACGCTGCTCCACCACGATCTCTACCTGCTCGGCACTCCCCTGCCCACCTACGTCGAAGGCCGCGTCGCGCTGCTCGGCGACGCGGCCCACGCGATGCCGCCGTTCCTCGGCCAGGGCGGCTGCCAAGCGATCGAAGACGCCGTCGTCCTCGCCGCCGCGCTCAGCATCAGCGAAGACGTCGACGCGGCACTGAAGAGTTACGACGAACAGCGCCGACCGCGCAGCCAAAGTGTCGTGAAAGCCTCGGTCCAGGCCGGAAAAGTCGGGCCACAGCTGCGCAATCCGCTCGCCGTGGCCGTCCGCAACGGCGTCTTCCGGCTGCTTCCCGGCTCGCTCACCGCCCGCATCGGCGCCGGCGTCAGCGGCTGGACGCCTCCGGTCCCCCGCCGACCAGCCCCGCCTCGTACGCGGTGATCGCGGCCTGCACCCGGTTCCGCGCGCCGAGCCGGTTGAGGATGGTGCTGACGTAGGCCTTCACCGTGCCCTCGACCACGAACAGCTTCGCGGCGATGTCCGCATTGGACAATCCGGAACCGAGCAACGCCAGCACTTCCTGCTCACGCGGGGTCAGTTTGCCGATCAGCGCCTTCGCGTCTTCGGCGCGGGAGACCTGATTGCCGGAGAAACGGGCGATGACCCGCTGCGCGACCTTCGGCGAAAGGAACGCCGCGCCACCCGCGACCGCGTGGATCCCGCCGAGCAGTTCGCGGGGGTCGCCGGATTTCAGCAGGAAACCGCTCGCGCCGAGGCCGAGCGCGCGTTCGATGTAGGCGTCCTCGCCGAACGTGGTCAGCATGATCACGCCCACCTCGGGCAGCAACCGGCGGATCTCCTCGGCCGCCTTGAGCCCGTCCATGACCGGCATCCGGATGTCGAGGAGCACGACGTCCGGCCTGGTCGCGCGAGCCTGCTCGACTGCCGCGCGGCCGTCTTCGGCCTCCGCGACCACTTCGATCCCCGCGTCCGCGGCCAGGATCGCCGACACGCCGGCGCGGATCATCGCCTCGTCATCGGCCAGCACGACCCGGATCATCCGGGTTCCCCCTTTGCTCGTCTTCACTGATCAAGTCCTTCGCCACGAGTTTCCCGTCGGCGAAGCACAGCCGGTAGGCCTCGTAGTTCAAGTTGAACACGGTGCGCTCGGTGCCGTAGTACTCGCAGGTCGCCTCCGCGGGCACCGGGGGCTCCACCACCCGCGGCCGGGCGATCCGCTGGCTGCCGGGCAGGAGGGACGCGACCTCCGCCCGCGTCTGGCCGATCCGGATGCGGTCGTAGTCGCCGACGGCGAGCTCGGAGCGGTACCACTGGACGAGGAACACCGCACCGCTGATCCCGACCACCAGGCCGAACAGCCCGATCGGCACGACGATCGCCTGGATCAGGCTGCGCCGCACGTCCCGGCGCGCACGCTCGAGTTCCCTGGCCGACGTCGACTGCCCCACCTCGGCGTCCATCGCCGCCTGGCTCTCCGGCGATTCCTCCGACGGCGCGGCGTCGTGCGGCAGGGTCGCGCCGACCTCGAATCCGCCGTCGTGCGGGCCTGCCCGCAGGGTCCCTCCCACCAGCCGGACCCGCTCGCGCAGGCCGATCAGCCCGCGCCTGCCCGAGGTCCGGCCAGGCAACGGCCCCGCGGGCGGCGCGGTGTTGGTGACCACGACGTCCGTCCGCCCCGCCGACCGCGCGACCCGGACGGTGACGGCCGCCCCCGGCGCGTGTTTCACCACGTTCGTGACCGATTCCTGGACCACGCGATACGCGGCGCGGTCGACCATCTGCGGTTCGCCGTCGAGCGGTGCGTCCACAGAGGACTCGATCAGCACCCCCGACGCCCTGGTGCGGTCGAGCAGTTCGTCGATGCTCTCGTGCACCGGCTCGGTCGGCGCGTCGTCCTCGCGCAGGACCCCGATGATCTCGCGCAGCCGCTCGGTCGCCGTCGCGGCGCTCTGCCGCAACTCGCCCGCGGCCTGCCGCTGCTGCTCGTCGAGCCCGCCCGCGACCTCCAGCGCCGCCGCGCGCACCGCGATGAGGCTCAGCTCGTGGCCCAGCGAATCGTGCATGTCGCTGGCGATCCGGGTGCGCTCGCGCAGGCGCGCGCGGTCGGCGATGAGCCGCTGACGGCTCTCCATCTCTTCGGCGCGGCGCCAGCCGTCACGCGCCATGTCCTCGCGCTGCCGGATGTACTTGCCCAGCAGCCACGGCGTCACCCCCGCGAAGACCAGGATGCCGAGCAACGCACCCCAAGCCGAGAAGCCGTCCTCGCTCCACAGCAGCGCCACGGGGACCGCGGCCACGGAAACGATCGCGAACAGGCGCAACATCGGCTTCGCGACCGGCCGCCGGTAGCCGGCGAGGTAACTCACCGCGACGAGGACGAATCCTTCCCAGATCGGCACCCGGCCACCGAAGCTGCCCAGCACGACGAAGCTCGCGATCATGGCGATGGCGAGGGAGACCAGCGGGTACCGGCGCGCGGCCGCGATCGCGGCCGTGGTCGCGACGAGCCCGAAGAGCAGTTCCCAGTGCGTCGTGCTGGATCCGGCGTCGATGACCACCCAGCCGCAGAGCCCGAGCCACAGCGCGACGTCCATGACCAGCCGCCGGCCGCGCCGCACGGGTTCCTCAGGATCCTTCACACGACAGAACGCTACAAGCCGTGACGAGCGGTCCGCCATGGACGAAAGTAAAGGTCCCCTGCTTCCCCGGTCCGATGAGGCATGATGATCGACCATGGCCGAGCGCACACTCACCGGTCAGCTAGGCGGTCCTGTTCCGGCAGGCATCGAAGCGCTGGCCGACAACGAAAAGCAGGACCTCTCCGACGCGCTGCGTGACGCGCGCCACCGCCAGGCCAAGGCATTGGCCGAAGCGGGCGAAGAGGGCCTGAAATACGTACCCGCGCTGCTGCGCGGCACCGTTCGCAAGGTGGTGGGCCTGTGACCACCGAAAACTTCGCCGCGCAGGCGGAGATCCTCAAACTCGCCCGCGTCCTCGGCACCGCCCCGGAGCGGCTTTCATACCTGGAGAAAGTGGACGCCGCCGAACTCCAGGTATTCCGCGAACAGGTGACGGACACGCTGTTCGACGCCAACCTCGCCGCCCTCGAGCGGATGGCGATGGCGAGCAAGCTCGTCCCGAGCCCGATCCTCGCGAAGATCGCCGAGAAGGTCTTCGGCCCGCTTCTGTGCGCGCGGATCGCCGGGCTGGTGGACGTCTCCCGCGGCGTCGACGTCGCGAAGCGCCTGAAGCCGCCCTTCCTCGCCGACGTCGCGGCCGAGCTGGACCCGCGCCGCGCGAGCGCGATCATCGCCAGGATCCCGCTCGACACCGTCGTCGCGGTCGCCGGTGAACTGGTGCGCCGTGAGGACTGGATCACCGTCGGCCGGTTCGTCGGTCATCTGCCCGATCCGACGGTGCGCCGGGCGCTGGCCGTCATCGGCGACGAGGCGCTGATCCGGATCGCGTTCGTCCTCGACGACAAGAGCCGGATCGATCACGTCCTCGGGCTGCTCTCCGAAGCCCGGTTCCGCGGTCTCCTCCAGGTCGCGGCCGCCGACGAGGACCTGTGGGCGCCGCTGCTCGACCTGCTCACCCACCTGAGCGAGAAGCGGGTCGAGCAGTGGGCCCACCTGCTGGGCGAGCTCCCGCCCGCCTTCCGTGAGCGCGTCCAGAACACCCTCGACCAGACGTCCTGAGCGCCGCGGGGGAGCAAGGGACCTTTGCTACCACTTTGCGGCGAAACCGCTGGTCAGACGCTCCCCACGCCGCCACACAGCGGCCGTCAGCGGCACCCCCGGCCGGTACGCGAGGTGCGTCGTCGAAGGCGCCTCCAGCACGTGAAGGTCGGCGCGCGCCCCCGGCCGCACGAAGCCCACATCGTCACGCCGCAACGCGCGAGCCCCGCCCGCCGTCGCCGACCACACCGCCTCGTCGATCGTCATCCGCATCTGCAGCACCGCCGTCGCGACACAGAACGCCATCGACGTCGTGTACGAGCTGCCCGGATTCGCGTTGCTGGCCAGCGCGACCGTCGCACCCGCGGCCAGGAGCCGCCGCGCCGGCGCCAACGGCTGCCGGGTCGACAGGTCGCACGCCGGCAGCAAGGTCGCGACGGTGTCCGAAGCAGCGAGAGCCTCGACATCCGCTTCGCTCAGGTACGTGCAGTGGTCGACACTCGCCGCCCCCAGCTCGACGGCGAGCCGCACGCCCGGCCCCTCCCCCAGCTGGTTCCCGTGCACCCGCAGCCCGAGCCCGCGTTCCCGCGCCGCCTTCAGCACCCGCCCGGACTGCGCCTCGTCGAACGCGCCGGTCTCGCAGAACACGTCCGCCCACCGCACGAGCGGCGCGACGGCGTCGAGCATGTCACCGCAGACCAAGTCCACATAGGACTCTGCGTCCGCGCCCGGCGGCACCAGATGCGCGCCGAGGAAGGTGACTTCGTCGGCCACCTCGGCAGCGATCCGCGCCGAACGCGCCTCGTCTTCGACGTTGAGCCCGTATCCGGTCTTCGTTTCCAGGCAGGTCGTGCCCTGCCTCGCCGCTTCGTCGACGTGCCGCCGCAGATTCGCCGCCAGCTGCTCGTCGGAAGCCGACCGCGTCGCTTCGACGGTGACCGCGATCCCTCCGGCGCTGTACGCCTTCCCGGCCATCCGCGCCTCGAACTCGGCGGTCCGGTCCCCGGCGAAGACCAGGTGCGTGTGGCTGTCCACCCAGCCGGGCAGCACCGCGCGGCCTTCGACGTCGACCCGCTCGTCCGCCTCGGGCGCGTCCGCGGCCGCGCCGACCCAGGCGATCGTTTCGCCCTCGACGACGACGGCCGCGTCGCGGAGTTTGCCCAGCTCGGCGTCGTTCGTGGTGAGTTCGCCGATTCCCGTGATCAGGACTGCCACAATGCCTCGATCTCCTTGGCCAAGACCGTTTCCGGCCGGTCGATCAGCTGATGCGCGCCGTCGCGGACGATCTCGCGCCCCGCGACGACGACGTCCCGGACGTCCGCGCCGGAGGCGGCGAAGACCACCCCGGACGGCTCGATCCCCGCGGTCCGCACTGAGCCGAGACCGACCGTCACCAGGTCCGCGCCCGCGCCCGGAGCCAGCTCGCCGACCTCGTCCCAGCCGACCGCGCCGTGATCCGTCGCCGCCACGAGCAGTTCCTCCGCGGTGAACCGCCCGCGCTTCTCGCTGGCGAGCCGTTCGTTCAGTTCCAGCGCCCTGGTCTCCTCGAACGCGTCGACGACCGCGTTGCTGTCACTGCCGAGCGACAGCCGCACTCCCGCGTCCAGCAGCGTCCGCGCGGGCCCGATGCCGTCGCCGAGATCCCGTTCGGTCGTCGGGCAGAAGCAGGCGCGGCTCTCCGCCTCGCCAAGCCATTTGATGTCGCCCGGGGTCAGGTGCGTCGCGTGCACCGCGGTGAGCCGCTCGCTGAGCACTCCGTTGTCCCAGAGCAGCCCAGTCGGAGTCCAATGATAGGCCGCCATGCACTGCTCGTTTTCGGCCCGCTGCTCGGAAAGATGGATGTGCAGTGGCCGATCATCGGGCGTTCCGTTGTCCACTTCGGACAATTCATCCTCGGGAACGGCGCGCACGGAATGGATCGCGCCGCCCACCCGGAACGTCTCGTCCTCCCGCAATTCGCCGGCTCGTTGCGCCCACTTGGTGGCCGTCCCATCCGAGAACCGCCGCTGGACCTCGTCGGGTTCGATGCCGATGCCGCCCGCCAGGTAGCAGGTGTCAAGAAGCGTGAGCCGGATCCCGGCGTCCCTGGCGGCCTGCCGCAGCGCCTCGCCCATCGCGTTCGGCTCCGCATAAGGCTTTCCGCCCGGCGCGTGGTGCAGGTAGTGGAACTCGCCGACGCTCGTGTACCCGGCCAGCACCATCTCCGCGTAGACCCCGCGCGCCAGACGGTAGTACGAATCCGGATCCAGCCGTGACGCGAGCGAGTACATCCGCTCGCGCCACGTCCAGAAGGTCCCGCGATCGTGATGCGTCCGGCCACGCAGCGCACGGTGGAACGCGTGCGAGTGCCCGTTGGCGAACCCCGGCAAGGTGAGTCCATTGAGGACAGTGCCTT
Organism: Amycolatopsis sp. cmx-4-54; assembly: GCF_046548895.1. Taxonomy (NCBI): domain Bacteria; kingdom Bacillati; phylum Actinomycetota; class Actinomycetes; order Pseudonocardiales; family Pseudonocardiaceae; genus Amycolatopsis; species Amycolatopsis sp. cmx-4-54. Next base: position 55,815 of record NZ_JAEBEJ010000022.1, on the reverse strand, counting down.
CGCGAGGCGCGTTCACCGTCACCGAAGTGATCTTGCCGCCGTCGACCTCGATCCGGACGGCATCGGCGATCCCGTCCGGCAGCCAGGCACGTTCACACCAATATGTCGTCATGTCGACAGTTTCTCCAGGACGTCCGCGAGCGCGCGGGCACCGTGGTCGACGTCCGCCGCCTCGGAGAACTCCTCCGGCGAATGGCTGATGCCGGTGGGATTGCGCACGTAGAGCATCCCGGACGGGACGAACCCGGCGAGGATCGCGGCATCGTGCCCGGCACCGGTCGGCAGTTCCGGCGGCCCGCCCAGCCAGGTGCCCAGGTCACGGCGCAACGCGTCGTCGAAGATCACGTCATCCGAGTACGACTCCCGGGTGACCGCGACTCGGCAACCCTCTTGCCCGGCCGCCTCTTCGGCCAGCTTCGCGATCTCGGCGACCAGCTCGGGCGTATTCGCACCCGGCACCCGCGCGTCCAGCCACAGGTCCACAGTGGACGCGATGACGTTGGTCCCGCCGGGAATCGGCACGAGCCTGCCCACGGTGGCCCTCGCGTCGGCGGTCGCCTTGGCCAGCTTCCGCACGGCGAGCACGGTCTCGGCCGCCGGGATCATCGGGTCACGACGATCGCCGATCAACGTCGCACCGGCGTGGTTTCCCTGCCCCTGGAAGGAGAATCGCCACCGTCCGTGCGCGATCACGGTGTTGCCGACGGCGACCGGCGAACCGAGGTCGATCAACCCCCGCCCCTGCTCGACATGCAGTTCGAGGAACCGCCCGATCAGCCCGAGCCGCTCGGAGTCGCGGCCGACCCGTTCGGGATCGAGGCCGGTTTTCGCCGCCGCTTCGGCGAACGTGACGCCGTCCGGGTCGCGCAGGCCCCGTGCCTTGTCCGCGTCGATGGTCCCGGTCAGCAGCCGCGACCCGAGGCACGGCACGCCGAAGCGACCACCCTCTTCCTCCGCGAAGACCACGACGGCGAACGGCTTGCCGGGACGGAATCCCTTGCCCTGCAAGATCTCCACCGCGTCGAGCGCACTCGCGACGCCGAGCGGGCCGTCGAAGGCGCCGCCGCCGGGCACCGAGTCGAGGTGACTTCCCGTGACGACCGCGTCCGGGCCGGGTGTGCCCCACCAGGCCCAGATGTTGCCGTTGCGGTCGGTCTCGACGCCCAGTCCCAGCCGGCCCGCGCGTTCGACGAACCACTCGCGGAGTTCGGTTTCGGCCGCGTCGAAGGCGTGACGGGAGTAGCCGCCGCGCTTCGGGTCGCGGCCGACGTCCGAGATCTCCGCCAGCAGCGAGGACGCGGTCACTCGGCGTCCCGCATCGGCACGCGCACGCCGCGCTCGTCGGCGACGTCGGCGGCGCGGTCATACCCGGCGTCGACGTGCCGGATGACGCCCATACCCGGGTCGTTGGTGAGCACCCGCTCGAGTTTCTGCGCCGCCAGCAGGGTTCCGTCGGCCACGCTGACCTGACCCGCGTGGATGGAGCGGCCCATACCGACCCCGCCGCCGTGGTGAATCGACACCCAGCTGGCGCCCGACGAGGTGTTGACCAGCGCGTTCAGCAACGGCCAGTCGGCGATCGCGTCGGAACCGTCGGCCATGCCCTCGGTCTCGCGGTACGGCGAGGCGACACTGCCCGAGTCGAGGTGATCGCGGCCGATGACGACCGGCGCCTTCAGCTCGCCGCTGGCGACCATCTCGTTGAACCGCAGGCCCGCGAGGTGCCGCTCGCCGTAGCCGAGCCAGCAGATCCGCGACGGAAGCCCCTGGAACGCGACGCGTTCCCCCGCCAGCTTGATCCAGCGTGCGAGGGATTCGTTCTCCGGGAACAGTTCCAGCATCGCGCGATCGGTCGCCGCGATGTCCTCGGGATCGCCCGACAGCGCCGCCCAGCGGAACGGGCCGTTGCCCTCGCAGAACAGCGGGCGGATGTAGGCGGGCACGAACCCCGGGAAATCGAACGCGCGCTCGCAGCCGCCGAGTTTCGCTTCCCCGCGCAGGGAGTTGCCGTAGTCGAAGACCTCGGCGCCCTTGTCGAGGAAGCCCAGCATCGCGTCGACGTGCTCAGCCATCGACTCGCGGGCGCGCTCGGTGAACTCGTCAGGCTTCTTGTCGGCGTAGTCCTGCCATTCGTCGACGCCGATCCCCTTGGGCAGATAGGAAAGCGGGTCGTGCGCGGAGGTCTGGTCGGTGACGATGTCGACCTCGACACCACGGCGCAGCAGTTCGGGCAGCACCTCGGCGGCGTTGCCGACCACACCGACGGACAGCGCGCGCTTCTCCTTCTTCGCGACCTCCACCCGGCGGATCGCGTCGTCGAGGTCATCGGCGACCTCGTCGAGGTAGCGGGTCTCGACGCGGCGGTGGGCGCGCTGCGGGTCGCATTCGATGACGAGCGCGACGCCGTCGTTCATCGTGACCGCCAGCGGTTGCGCGCCGCCCATGCCGCCGAGACCGGCGGTGACGGTGAGCGTGCCCTTGAGGCTGCCCCCGAACCGTTTCTTGGCGACGGCGGCGAAAGTCTCGTACGTGCCCTGCAGGATTCCCTGCGTGCCGATGTAGATCCAGGACCCCGCGGTCATCTGGCCATACATGGTCAGGCCCTGGGCCTCCAGGCGGCGGAACTCGGGCCACGTCGCCCAGTCGCCGACGAGGTTGGAGTTCGCGATGAGCACCCGCGGCGCCCATTCGTGCGTGCGGAACACGCCGACCGGCTTGCCGGACTGGACGAGCAGCGTCTCGTCCTGTTCCAAACCGGTCAGTTCGCGGGTGATCGCGTCGAAACTCGCCCAGTTGCGGGCGGCCTTGCCGGTACCGCCGTAGACGACCAGGTCCTCCGGGCGCTCGGCGACGTCGGGGTCGAGGTTGTTGTGGAACATCCGCAGCGCGGCTTCGGTTTGCCAGTTCTTCGCGGTGAGTGTGGTGCCTCGGGCGGCACGGACCGTGCGGGTCATGGGCTCAGACCTCCAGTTGGGCCGCGGCGAGGACGGCACCCGACGCGACGAGTTCTTCGGCGGCGGCGATCTCCGGCGCCAGATGACGGTCGGGGCCGGGGCCCTCGACCTTGGTGCGGACGAGATCCCGGACCCGGCCGGTGACCGGCGACGGGACCAGGGGCGCGCGCATGTCGAGTGCCCGCGCGGCGGTGAGCAGTTCGATGGCGAGGACCGTGTTGAGGCCCTCGACGGCCTTGCGCAGCTTGCGCGCGGCGGACCAGCCCATGGAGACGTGGTCCTCCTGCATGGCGCTGCTCGGGATCGAATCGACCGACGCCGGCACCGCGAGCCGCTTGAGTTCGCTGACGATGGCCGCCTGCGTGTACTGCGCGATCATGTGGCCGGAATCGACGCCGGGGTCGAAGGCGAGGAACGGCGGCAGGCCGTGCGATCGGGCCTTGTCGAGCATCCGGTCCGTGCGGCGCTCGGCGATACTGGCGACGTCCGTGAGCGGGATGGCGAGGAAGTCGAGCACATACGCGACCGGGGCACCGTGGAAGTTGCCGTTCGACTCGACGCGGCCGTCGGACAACACGACCGGGTTGTCGACCGCGGAGTGAAGCTCACGCTCGGCGACGAGTTCGGCGTGCGTGAGGCTGTCGCGTGCGCCGCCGTGCACCTGGGGCGCGCAGCGAAGGGAGTACGCGTCTTGCACGCGGTTGCAATCGGGGCCGCGGTGGCTCTCGACGATCTTCGAGTCCTGAAGTGCCGTCCACATCCGCTGGGCGCTCAGCGCCTGGCCCGGATGCGGGCGCAGCGCCTGGAGGTCGGCCGCGAAGGCGCGATCGGTGCCGAGGAGCGCTTCGACGCTCATCGCCGCGGTGATGTCGGCGGTGTCGAGAAGCTTGCGAAGGTCGGCCGCGGCGAGCAGGAGCATGCCGAGCATGCCGTCGGTCCCGTTCGTGAGGGCGAGGCCCTCCTTCTCCGCGAGAAGGACAGGCTCGATGCCAGCGTGCTTCAGCGCTACGCCGGCCTGGACGACTTCGCCGTTGTACTCGACTTCGCCCTCTCCCATCAGGGCGAGCGCGACAGCGGCGAGGGGCGCGAGGTCACCGGAGCAGCCGAGAGAGCCGTACTCGTGCACGAGCGGCGTGATCCCGGCGTTGAGCAGGGCCGCAAGCGCTTGCGCGGTCTGCGGCCGGATACCGGTGTACCCGCTGGCGAGAGTGCGGAGGCGCAGCAGCATCAGCGCGCGCACGACCTCGGTCTCCACGACCGGCCCCGCGCCCGCCGCATGCGACCGGATCAGCGACCGCTGCAGGGCGGTGCGGCTCTCGAGCGGAATGTGCCTGGTGGCGAGCGCCCCGAAGCCCGTCGAAACGCCGTACGTCGGCGTCTCGGCGTGCGCGAGGTTGTCGATGTGCTGACGCGTGGCGGCGAGGTTCTTCTCGGCCGCTTCGCTGACCGCGACGGGCGAGTGGTCACGGGCGACCGCGACGACCTGTTCGGGCCGAAGCGGTTCGGAGCCCAGAAGTACGGTTTCCGGCATAGCTCCATTGGACAACGCCATGCCCGCTGGTGGGCGGCCCCAACCGGTGGTTGTGTCTGGTATCCAAGACACGCGCGGTGGGAGCAAGGGACCTTTGCTACCGCGGCGGCGGAGGGTGTGTGGAATTAGAGACGTTGAGTGTCCCTATTTCCACACACCCCGTACTCCGCGTAGCGATGCATACCGACCGTGTGGGTTTTGGGACATCTGACGTCCCAAAACCCACACGGTCACCTGCGGAAAGAGAGCAAGGGACCTTTGCTATCACTTACCTCAACATTGAGAGAAGTGATAGCAAAGGTCCCTTGCTCCCCCGCCGAAGCGAAACAGGAGGTCGGCATGGGTGACAGCAGCGAGGTCCCGGCTCTGCGACGCGGCCTCGGCATCCTTCGCGCCCTCGCGGCGCGACCGGGCCCGGTGTCGGCGGCCGCGATCGCGCGCGAACTCGGCCTGCCGCGTTCGACGACGTATCACCTGCTCGCCGAACTGGAGACCGCCGGTTTCGTGACGCACTTGCCCGCCGAGCGCCGGTACGGCCTCGGTATCGCCGCGTTCGAGCTCGGCTCGGCCTACCTGCGGCACGACCCGCTGGAGCGGCTCGCGCTCCCGCTGCTGCGCAAACTCGCCGACCGCGTCGGCCACACCGCGCATCTGGGCGTGCTTCACGGCAACGAGTCGCTCTACCTGGTCAAAGAGCGGCCCACCCGCCCGGAAACCCTGGTGACCGAGGTCGGCGTCCGGCTGCCTGGCCAGCTCACGGCCTCGGGCAGGGCGATACTGCGGCACCTGCCGTCACCACACGTCCGTGCGCTCTTTCCGAACGCGTCGGCGTTCGTCCTGCGCACCGGTCGCGGCCCGCGCACTCTCGCCGAACTGCGCCGGACGCTGAACGCGGAGGGCAGGCTCGGCTGGGCGGTCGAAGATGGACACGTCACCGAAGGATTCGCCTCGGTGGCCTGCCCGGTTTTCGACCACGGCGGCCGGCCGATGGCCGCGATCAGCGTGACCCTCCGCCACCTCTGCCCGGGAGCCGAGGGGTGTGAGGAGACTTGGCCGGTCCTCGCCGAGGAGGTCCGCCTGACCGCGGCCGAACTGACCACCCGGATCGGGGGTCAGATGCGCTGAGCGTGCTTCTTCTGGACTCCCTCGAGCCCGAGCATCGCCAGCAGTTCAGCACAGTCGAGGGCATCCGAAGCGTGCCCTGCGACGGTTCGTGCGGCCCTGCCGTTCTGCAGCGTGAGGCGGACTTCTTCCTCCGCTCGCACACCGGCCATCCGGCTCTGGTCTTCAGCGGGGTCGGGACGACTGGAATGCCTAGCCCAGGTCATCTGCCACCTTCTTCCGGCCCTCCGGCGACACGGGGTCGTTTCGAAAGAGGGCCATGGTCGGACACTCAGCATGACATCCCACCCCGCGGCAGTTCCCGGCGCGGGTGAATTGAGACAAAAACGATCTAGTTTTCGCTACTCTCCGTGATTCAAAAAAGACTCGAGCCGGGTGTTGAACGGCGCGCCCGTGTCCGGCACCAGATGCCCCATCCCCGCACGATCTCGCGGCGCGCACCGGTCCCGTCCGCGATCGCGTCGGCGATGATCTCGTACTCCGGCCGGCGGCCCCTACCTTGCCTTCGGATTCAAGCTTTGGATCACGGAAAATTGTCGACATTCGAGCGACGTGACTTGACGGCCCTATGACACCTGACGGCGAGTGTCTGCCCGAGCACTCACCGTCCTCATGCCCGACACGCAAAGAAGCGGCCCCACCCCCCTCAGGGGGCAGGGCCGCTCCGTCGACCAGTGGAGGTGCCGGGAATTGAACCCGGGTCCTCTGGCGTATCACCAGGACTTCTCCGTGCGCAGTCCGCTATGTCTCTACTTGGCCCCTTCAGTCACGCGAACAAGCTGAAGTGACGAGCCCAGCCACTGTTTGTTTCCCAACCACACCCCGCAGCCGAGTGTGGCGGCAAGCCTCCTAGCTGATGCCGGTGACCGGGTCGGAGGCGACCCCGGACCGACAGAGTTGCTCTACTGCTTAGGCAGCAAGAGCGAACTCGCGCTGGCTCTTAGGCTCGGCGCTTATTGGTTTGCGATGACGCTTACGGTGGTCTCTCGCCTGCACCGGCACGCTTCTCCTGATTCAACGTCCAAAGTCGAAACCGTTCACCCCCTTGGTGGGACACAACCTGTACATCATAACGCGGACGGCAACCGGGTTAATCCCGCAGGTGGGGCTAGCCCTACCTGGCAGATGCCCGCGCGCACCATGTCACCGGACGACCGCGGGCGCGATGCTGGACTCCTCGCACCAGAGAGGAGCACGACCATGAGCTCGCTAGCGGCCGAGCGGGAGCTGAGCAGGGCCGATCCGTCGTTCGGCGGCTCGCTCGTCTACCTGCTGATGAACCTGCCGATGGGCGTCCTGGCCTTCGCGCTCCTGACGTCTTTCATCTCGGCGGGCATCGGCACGGCGGTGGTCTGGGTCGGGTTGCCCATCCTCGCGCTGGTGATCCTGACGGTCCGCGGCGCGGCCCGGATGGAACGCGCCAGGGTGTACGCGCTGCTCGACCGCTACATCGACCTGCCGTATCTCCCACTACCCGTCGCCGGCCAGTCCGTGCGCTGGAAGGCACGGCTGAAGGACGGCTCGACCTGGCGCGACCTCGGCTACTTCTTCCTGCTCTTCCCGCTCGGCATCGTCGAGTTCGTCCTGGTCACGGTGTTCTGGTCGACCAGTCTCGGCCTGGCGGGCCTGCCGATCTTCTACCGCTTCCTGCCCGGCGGCGAGTACCGCTTCCCGACCTGGGAAAACGCGTGGTTCACCGTCGATTCGACGGTCTCGGCCCTGCCTTGGGCGGCGCTCGGAGTGCTCTGCATCGCGCTGTCGGTAGCGTTGACGAAGGCGCTGGCCGGAATGCACGCCCGGCTGGCGGCGGCGCTGCTCGGGCCGACCCACGCCCAGCGCCGCCGTCTGGAGGATTCATGGGGCGAGGTTCAGGGATGACGATCGACCAGCAAGTTCAGCAGGTGGGGATTCCGCGGCCGCGGCCGTTGCGGTCGATCGTCTACATGATCGTCAGCTTCGTGTTCCGGCTCCTGCAGTTCGTTCTCATCGTCGTCGGCCTGGCGGTCGGCATCGCGACGGCCGTGGTGTGGATCGGTTTCCCGATCCTCATGGCCACGACCAATTTCATCCGCTGGTCCGCCGACCGCGAGCGGGGCTGGGCGCGCACGATGCTCGAGACTCCGCTGGAGCCGGTCGAACGCCTGCCGGTCGAGGGGCTTTCGCTGGTCAAGCGCTGGCTGACCCGGTTGACCGACGCGACGACGTGGCGCGATCTCGCCTACCTGATGGCGGCGTTCCCCTTGGCGTGTCTGGAGCTTCCGATCGCGATCGCGTCGATCGTGCTGCTGCCGATGGCGATCTGGGTCACCCCGTGGCTCGGGTGGCTGCACGGAAACCTGGCGTTCTCGCTGCTCGGCCCGAACCGCACCCAGCGGCTGGAGCGGAAGGCCGAGCGGTTGCAGGCGTCGCGGGCTCGCGGTGTCGACGCCGCCGAGGCCGAACGCCGCCGTATCGAGCGGGACCTGCACGACGGCGCCCAGCAGCGCCTGGTCGCCGTCGCGATGAGCCTCGGCCGCGCGAAGTCGAAGTTCGACCAGGATCCGGACGCGGTGCGCGAACTGATCGACGAGGCGCATCTCGACGCCAAACTCGCGGTTTCGGAATTGCGCGATCTCGCCCGCGGGATCTATCCGGCCGTACTCGGCGACCGCGGTCTCGACGCCGCCTTGTCCGCACAGGCCGCGAAATCACCGATCCACGTCGACGTCGAGGTGGACGTCGAACCGCGGCCGCCCGCCGCGGTCGAGACGACGGCCTACTTCATCGTCGGCGAGACACTCACGAACATCGCGAAGCACTCGGGAGCGACCGAAGCGGGCGTGAAGGTGTGGCGCACCGACTCGATGGTCATCGTCGAGATCACCGACAACGGGCACGGTGGCGCCGAAGTCCGGCCAGGTGGCGGCCTCGCGGGGCTCGCCGACCGGGCCGCCACGATCGACGGCGTGATCACCGTCGTCAGCCCGCCCGGCGGCCCGACGGTGATTCGCGCGGACCTGCCGTGCCAATGGTGACCCGCTCGTGAGTGAATAGGCTCTGCCATTCACTCACGACGCTGGGGGCAGCATGCGGGTTGTCATCGCCGAAGACGCGGTTCTGTTGCGCGCGGGGGTGATCCGCCTCCTCGCCGACGAGGACATCGAGACCGTCGCGGCCGTGGACAACGGTGACGACCTGCTGGTCGCGGTCAAGGAGCACCGGCCGGATCTCGCGATCGTCGACGTGCGGATGCCGCCCACCTTCACCGACGAGGGCCTGCGCGCCGCTCTGGGCGCTCGTGAGGTCATCCCGGGCCTGCCCGTTCTCGTGCTCTCCCAGTACGTCGAGGAGAGCTACGCCGTCGAGCTCCTGTCCGGCGGCGCGGGCGGAGTCGGTTACCTGCTCAAGGAACGCGTCGCCGACGTCGGGGATTTCCTCGACGCGGTCAAACGTGTCGCCGGCGGTGGCACGGCCATCGACCCGGACGTCATCGCGCAGCTGATGGCCCGGGGCCGCAAGAACCCGCTCGACGCGCTCACCGCCCGCGAGTCCGAGGTGCTGGGGCTGATGGCGCAAGGGCTCTCGAACACCGCGATCGCGAACTCGCTCGTCGTCTCGCACGGCGCGGTCGAGAAGCACATCGGCAACATCTTCGCCAAGCTCGGCCTCGAAGCGAGTTCGGTGGAACACCGCCGGGTCCGCGCGGTGCTCACTTACTTAGGACGCTGAAGTAGCTCTTGGTGGCGACGCCGTCACTCACCTAACATGGGCAGACTGTAGGTGGGTGACGCGCCGAACCGAGGAGGAACCATGACCGACAGGCCCTCCCACAGCGCCCGTTTCTTCGGCGGCCCCCTCGACGGACGCGTCCAGGAACTCGGTGACACCGAGCCGGTCGCGGGCACCGTCCTCAAACACGTCCATCTGCACGACGGCCCGAAGATCGAGACCCGCTACGAACTCGGCCTCGCCGAGGACGACTGCTGGGAGTTCCGGCTGTGCGCCGCCCCGCTCCCGGAGCCCGAGACCGACGGCGTGGGGTAGGGAAAACTCCACCTTCCGAGGGCGAAAACAGGAAGATCGATACGGCGGCCCGCACCGCTGTTTTCCCGGCCTCGAAGCACCAGGCTCTTTTTCATGCACACGAGCCAGAAACAGGGCCGGGACAGGTTCCTGGACATCGTCCGAGCGGTCGCGATCCTCGCGGTCGTCGTTCAGCACTGGGGAATGCCGGTGCTCTCGTACGCCGACGGCCATCTCTCGACCGGGAACGCCCTCGCGACGCCCGGCTGGTGGGTCATCACCTGGCTCAGCCAGGTCATGCCGCTCGTCTTCTTCGCCGGCGGCGCGGCGAACCTGATCTCGTTGAGCCGCGCGGAAAGTTCCCGCTCCTGGCTCGCGGCCCGCCTCAAGCGGCTGATGATCCCGGTGCTGCCGCTGGTGGCCGTCTGGCTGTTCGTCCCGGACATCCTGCGCGGGATGGGCATTCCGGAACAGCCGCTGCAGGTCGGCGGTGCGATCGCCGCGCAGCTGCTGTGGTTCCTGGCCGTGTACGTGCTCACCGTGCTGCTCACCCCGCTGATGGCCACCGCGCACCGGCGCTGGGGCCTCAAGGTCCCGCTCGTGATGCTCGCCGCCGCGGTCCTCGTCGACGTCGCCCGCTTCAACGACCTCGGCCTGATCGGTTTCGCGAACGCGATCTTCGTCTGGATGGCCGTGCACCAGCTCGGTTTCCACTACACGCGAGGCCGTCTCGGTGCGCTGAGCCGCAACGCCGCGCTGGGCATGGCGGGCACCGGCTTCGGCATCACCGCGCTGATGGTCGCCTTCGGCCCGTATCCCGCGAGCATGATCGGCATGCCGGGTGCCCCGGTGTCGAACATGAGCCCGCCGACCGTGCTGCTGGCCTTCCTCGCGATCGGCCAGATCGGGCTCCTGCTGGCCTTCAAACCGCAGTTGAACGCCATGGCCACCCGGCCGGGTCTCGACGCCGCGCTGAAGTGGATCGGTCCGCGGTTCATGAGCGTCTACCTGTGGCACATGCCGGCGCTGATCGTCGTCTCCGGTGTCGCGGTCTACGGCCTTGGCTACGAAACCCCCGAACCGGGTTCCGTGCTGTGGCTGACGATGCTCCCCGCGTGGCTCGGCGCCTGCGGGCTGGTGCTCTTCGGTTTGCTGCGGATGTTCGCCCGGTTCGAAACGCAGAAGTCCGGTCCCGCGCCGACCGCCCACACGCCTCAGCTGGTGGTGGCCGGGCTGGCGATCGCAGGCGGCCTGCTCGGGCTGGCCGCGCACGGTTTCGCCCCGCTGAGCGACGGTCTCGCCCAGGGCCCGGCGCCGTGGGTGGCGCTGGCGACGGGCGGATTCCTCCTGGCGGGCAAGCAGATCCAGGTTTCGGAGCTGGGAACGCGGATGCTCGGACGCGCCGTCTCGGTCACCGAGGTGGCACAGCTCAAACGCTGAGCAGTTTCGCGGGGGTGTCGTGCAGCACCGCCCGCAGGAACGGCTCACCCAGGCGATCGTCGGCGGCCCAGCCGGCGATCGCCCGCAGCTGTGTGGCGTACGAGTACGGGATGTTGGGGAAGTCGGTGCCGAGTACGACGCGATCGGGGAACTCGGCCAGCAGATCCGTCCAGTCCGGCGGGAGCGGATTGCCGCGCGAGGTGAACTCCACCCCGACCATCGTGGTGTCGAGGTACACGCGCGGATACTTCCTGGCCAGCTCGAACGCGAAGTCGATCTCCGGCATGCCGGCGTGCGCGAGCACCAGCGTCAGGCTGGGATGCCGGACCAGGATCTCCTCGAACAGCCGTAGCCCGGTGTAGGCGCCCTTCAACGGACCGTGTCCACAGTGGACGACCACCGGGACACCCGCGTCCGCCAGCGCGCCCCAGACGCCGTCCAGCAGCTCGTCACGCGGGTCGTAGGCGCCGACCTGGACGTGCGCCTTGAAACAGCGGGCGCCCGCACGCAGCGCACCGTCCACAACGGACAGCGCGGACGGCTCCGGGTAGAAGGTGCCCGTCGGCACCGCCTCGGGGACGCGGTCCGCGAATTCCAGCGCCCACGACGTCAGCCATTCGGCCATCCCCGGCTTGTGCGGATAGACCAGCGGCGCGAACCTGCGCACGCCGAACGAGCGCAGGGTCTCGATCCGCTCTTCTTCCGGTGTGCGGTAGTGCACCGGCCAGGCCTTGCCGTAGTGCTCTTCGGCTTGGTCGAAGTAGGCCCACACCTTGTCCATGACCTGCTTGGGCAGGAAGTGCAGGTGAAGGTCCACGAGCCCGTCGATGCCGAGCGCCGAGATCCAACCGGGGATCTCGGCGTCCGACGCTGGCCCGTGGATCAATCGTTGTACCGGCCCTTCAGCGCCCGGCCCATGGCCCGGCTGATGGTGCGATCCGCGTCGCGCTTGGCGATGTCCTGCCGCTTGTCGTAGGACTTCTTGCCCTTCGCGAGCGCGATCTCGACCTTGACCTTGCCGTCCTTGAAGTACATCGACAGCGGGACCAGAGAAAGGCCGCTCTCCTTGGTCTTGCCGATGAGCTTCTCGATCTCCTGGCGGTGCAGCAGCAGTTTCCGGGTGCGCCGGGGCGTGTGGTTCGTCCACGTGCCCTGCACGTACTCCGGGATGTGCACGTTCCGCAGCCAGACTTCGCCGTCGTCCACCGTGGCGAACGCGTCGGCCAGCGATGCCCGTCCTTCACGCAGGCTCTTCACCTCGGTACCGACGAGCACGAGACCGGCTTCGTAGGTGTCGAGGATGGAGTAATCGTGGCGAGCCTTGCGGTTCGACACGATCACCTTGTGTCCACGTTCCTTGGGCATAGCGGCGACTCTACGTGAGTTTCTGTGTTCGGGCAGGTGGTTATCGGGCGGCTAGTGGCGCACGTACAGGCGCAGCGTCACATAGCCGGTGATCGCCGAAATGACGATCGAGACGGCGAGCAGGATCGGCGCCACCGGGAACAGCAATTCGAGCATGCCGACCGCGGGGAACACGTCCCCGGTGAGCACCAAGTCGAGCAACAGCACCTTGGTGAGCACGAGGAAGACGATGCCGATGATCGCACCGACCAGGCCGGCGACCACCGCCTCCAGGAGGAACGGCAGCTGCGTGTACCAGCGGGTCGCGCCGACCAGCCGCATGATGCCGACCTCGGTGCGCCGGGTGAACGCCGACACCTGGATCGTGTTGGCGATCAGCAGCAGCGCGGCGATGGCCATGATCAGCGCGGCACCGAAGGCCAGGTTCCGCACACCGTTGAGCGCGTTGAAGACGCGGTCCAGTGCCTTCTGCTGGTCGTCGACCTTGCTGACGCCGGGTTTGCCGGTGTACTCCTGGATGATCGCCTGGCTGCGCTCGGGGTTCTTCAGCTTGACGTGCAGCGACGCGGGCAGCGCCTCCGGCCCGGTCAGCGCGAGCAGTTCCGGCTGGCTCTCGAACATCTTCTTGAACCGCTCGTAGGACTGCTCGCGGTTCTCGAACACGACCGACTCGACGCCGTCGTTGCCCTGCAGATCCTGGCGCAGCGACTGGCAGGCGGACTGCGAGCAGTTCGGGTCACCCGAGCTGATGTCGTTGACCAGATAGACCGAAACCTCGACATCGGCGAGGAAGTTGGCCTTCATCTTGTCGATCGTGCCGACGGCCAGCAGGCCGAAGCCGAGCATGGCGAGGGAGACCGCGGTGGTGAGGATCATCGCGATGGTCATCGTGATGTTCCGGCGCAAGCCGGTGACTACCTCGCTGAAGACGAAACTGGCGCGCATCGGGGTTGATGTCCCTTGGAAGTCGTGGGTTACGGAGGAGGGCGGGGCCGGTCAGCGGCCGATGCCGTAGACGCCTCGGGCGTCGTCACGGATGACCTTGCCGAGCTGGAGCTCGACGACCCTTCGCCGCATCGAGTCCACGATCCCATGGTCGTGGGTGGCCATCAGCACCGTCGTGCCGGTGCGGTTGATCCGCTCCAGCAGCAACATGATGTCCTGGCTGGTGTCGGGGTCCAGGTTCCCGGTCGGCTCGTCGGCGAGCAGCACGAGCGGACGGTTCACGAAGGCACGGGCGATCGCGACGCGCTGCTGCTCACCACCGGAGAGTTCGTTGGGGAGACGGTCGGCCTTGCCGTCGAGGCCGACGAGTTCGAGCACCTCGGGCACGACCTTGCGGATCGTGGGGCGCGGCTTGCCGATGACTTCGAGCGCGAAGGCGACGTTCTCGGCGACGGTCTTGTTCGACAGCAGACGGAAGTCCTGGAAGACGCAGCCGATGGTCTGCCGCAGCCGCGGCACCCGGCGACGGGCGAGCTTGGCGACGTCGAAGTTGGAGACCATGACGCGACCCTTGCTCGGCACCTCTTCACGCAGCAGGAGACGCAGGAAGGTCGACTTCCCGGATCCCGAGGGACCGATCAGGAAGACGAACTCGCCTTTGTCGATCTCGACCGACACCCTTTCGAGGGCGGGACGGGTCGAGGTCTTGTAGACCTTGGAAACCTCTTCGAGCCGGATCACGGTTCGGCATACTACCCATGCCCGTCGTTAAGCCCGGGTAGCCCGGTCCCGGCGGCCAAGCGAGCAAGGGACCTTTGCTCTCACTCGCTCCCGGAAAGTGACAGCAAAGGTCCCTTGCTCTCTCACGCAGGGTCGCTACGCGGCTCCGGACTGCTTGCGCCAGCGGATGCCGGCCTCCAGGAAACCGTCGATCTCGCCGTCGAGCACGGACGACGGGTTGCCGACCTCGAACTCGGTCCGCAGGTCCTTGACCATCTGGTACGGGTGCAGCACGTAGGAGCGCATCTGGTTGCCCCAGCTGGAGCCGCCGTCCTTGAGCGCGTCCATCTCGGCGCGCTCCTCCTCCTTCTTCCGCTGCAGCAGCCGCGCCTGGAGGACCTTCATCGCGGCCGCCTTGTTCTGCAGCTGCGACTTCTCGTTCTGGCACGACACGACCACGCCGGTCGGGATATGCGTGATCCGCACCGCCGAGTCCGTCGTGTTCACGCTCTGGCCGCCGGGGCCGGACGAGCGGTACACGTCGACGCGGATGTCCTTCTCGGGGATGTCGACGTGGTCGACCTCCTCCACCTCGGGCATCACCTCGACGTGCGCGAACGAGGTCTGGCGGCGGCTCTGGTTGTCGAACGGCGAGATGCGCACCAGCCGGTGCGTGCCCTGCTCGACCGAGAGGGTGCCGTAGACGTAGGGCGCCGTCACCTTGAAGGTGGCGGACTTGATGCCCGCCTCCTCGGCGTAGGAGATGTCGTAGACGTCCGTCGGGTAGTTGTGGCGCTCAGCCCACCGCAGGTACATCCGGAGCAGCATCTCGGCCCAGTCGGCCGCGTCGACGCCGCCCGCTTCGGACCGGATGGTGACCACGGCGTTGCGCGGGTCGTATTCACCCGACAGCAGGGTGCGGACCTCGAGCCCGTCGATGTCCTTGGTGAGCGCCGTGAGCTCGGTCTCGGCCTCGGCCACGCTGGCGGAGTCGCCCTCCGCCTCGGCCAGTTCCGCGAGGATGCCCAGGTCGTCGAGCCGCTGGCGCAGCTCGGAAATGCGTCGCAGCTCACTCTGCCGGTGGGACAACTGGCTGGTGACCTTCTGCGCCGCTTCGGGGTCGTCCCAGAGGTTCGGGCTGGATGCCTGTTCCTCCAGCTCGGCCACCTGGGCACGCAGCGCATCCAGGTCCATCACCGACTCGATCTGCGTCAGCTTGCCGGTCAGGTCCTTCAGTGCCGCATCGAACTCATCACTCACGTCGGCCAAGGTTACGGCAAAACCCACGACCGGTTGCGGGGAACCGGCCGTGGGCACCTGTCCGGGTCAGGACTGGGGGATGGAATCCAGCAGTTTCAGTGCGGCTTTCGCCTGCGCCTGCGCGAACTCGGCGACGGCCTTGGCGTACGGGCCGTCGGCGGCCTTCGTCGCGGCCTTGGCCTCGTCGAGCTGCTGGGTGTAGCTCGCGCGGGCCGACTCGAGCAGGGCCGAGCGCTGCTTGACCGTCAGCGAACCGGCGTGCACGAGACGCAGGATCAGCGGGCTGCGGAGGTGGTCAGGACCGGCTTCGGAGGCCAGCCACGTCTTGAACGCCTTCTTGCCCGCCGCGGTGATGAGGTACTGCTGGCTCGACCGCGGGCCCTGCTTGCCGAGACGGACGAGGCCCTCCTTCGACAAGGCGGGGAGCTCGCGGTACACCTGGCTGCGGGTCACGCTGAAGAAGGCGCCGAAACGCTCACCCGCCCCCGCGACCAGTTGCCCGCCCGTGGCGGGACCGTCGTGGAGAAGACCGAGCAGTGCGGCGGCTGTTGCATTCAATTCGGACACGTCCTCTACGGTCCCACTTTTCGGAACCTGTGTCCACTGTGGTCAGCACATCTGTCCATTGTGGCTAGTGATATGCGCTCATTCGGCCCAACGCACTACGCCTGTCCACAATGGACCGGACACGCTACGCAACCGGCCTTCGCCACGGACAGCGGTATCCGTCCCCCGCCCCGACCAACGACGGGGAGTGATCGCCGCGCGAACAACGGAAACCCGGAAACGAAGAAGCGCGGATCTGCGATTTCCGCAGATCCGCGCTTCGTTTTCTTCAGTAGCGGGGACAGGATTTGAACCTGCGACCTCTGGGTTATGAGCCCAGCGAGCTACCGAGCTGCTCCACCCCGCGTCGTTGTGTTAATAGATTACATGGGGGTGAAACCGGCTTTCAGGCGGGTACCCCTAACTTCCCCAAGGGCCTTTGACCAGCAGTTATGGCGCGAATTTGTCATCCAGCCAGCCGAAGACGCCGTTGAGCACCATGGTCAGCCCGTCGGCGAACCTGCCCTCGACGTCCTCATCGAACACCCAGGCCGTGGGCGTGACGTCGTAGCGCGGGTCCCGTTCGCCCGGAACCGGATAAACGGCCTGCTCTTCGATGGTGAACCCGACGACGTAGCTGTAGACGGTGAACAACGCCCGTCCGGCCAGGTACGGTTCGAGCCCCGCGTCGACACGCCCTTGAAACGGATTGTCACCGAGAAGGCTGTCGTCGGTCAGGAAAGTCCCTGCGAACACCTTCGCCCCGTCACGGTAAGCGAGCATCATCCGGCGCAAAGCCCGTGACGTCAGCTCCAGAGTCTCCCGTTCCCCCGTCCCTTCGGGAACACGGCCCGGCATCGCGTCCGCGTACATCCGCGTCGCCATCTCGTCGAGCAGCTCCTGCTTGTTCTTCACGTGCCAGTACAACGCGGGCGCCTTGACGCCGAGTTCCTGCGCGATCAGGCGGAGCGTCAGCCCGTTGAGCCCGACGTCGCTGAGCAGCCGAAGCCCGGCACGGACGATGTCCTGCCTGGTCAGACCCACTTTCATCCCTCACTCCAGCGGAAGCGCCTTGACAATTTAACGATGTTAAGTGCACGCTGGCCGCCGGTCAATTTAACGTCGTTAAGGAGTGGTATGAACAACCTGGGGACGGACGTGATCGTGGCCGGAGCGGGGCCGACGGGGCTGATGCTGGCCTACGAACTCGCCCTCGCCGGCGTCGATGTCGTGGTCCTGGAACGGCATCACGAGCGCACAGGACTGTCGAAGGCACTGAACCTGCAACCGCGGACCGCGGAAATACTGGAGCTGCGCGGACTTCTGGACGGCGCCGAGGAGCGTTCGTTCACGACGGTGCAGGACGGGCATTTCG
This sequence comes from Amycolatopsis sp. cmx-4-54, assembly GCF_046548895.1. NCBI lineage: Bacteria > Bacillati > Actinomycetota > Actinomycetes > Pseudonocardiales > Pseudonocardiaceae > Amycolatopsis > Amycolatopsis sp. cmx-4-54. Next base: position 38,555 of record NZ_JAEBEJ010000022.1, on the reverse strand, counting down.
CGCTGATCCCCCTCGGCTACGACGGCTGGGGCACTCGATTCCCTTTCCAGCTGGGGATTCCGCAGGCAGAGGTCGAGGCGTACTTGGAGGAACGGCTTGCCGCACAAGGAACGAAGGTGAACCGCGGCGCCGAAGTAATCGATTTCGTGCAGGACAAGGACTTTGTCTCTGTTCGGTACCGAACAGAGGATGGCGAAAACCGGCTGCACGCCAAGTTCTTGGTCGGCTGCGACGGCGCTCGAAGCGTTGTACGCAAAGGACTCGGCGTGGACTTTCCCGGCGTGGACGGTGAAGGTTTCGGGGTGGTCGCGGACGTCCTGTTCGACAAAATCCCCGCCGGTGCGCAAAAACAGTGGCGAACGATGCGGAACGTCGGCGAGCCGACCGGTGCGACCAAGTTCAAAGGCCTGATTCCGCTGGGAGAACCAGGTCTCTACCGCTTCGTGTACGGCGACAGGGCTTCGCGGCCCAAGGACATCCGGTCCGCCATCTCCCACGACGAAGTCCGGCAAGCCTTGCTCGACTCGTACGGTGAGACGGCGACGGTGTCGGAAATCCGCTGGGCGTCACAGTTCTCCGACGCGGCGCGGCAGGCGGAGCGCTACCGCGTCGGACGGGTACTACTGGCGGGCGATGCCGCGCACATCCATTTCCCGGCAGGTGGCCAGGGGCTGAACCTTGGCGTGCAGGACGCCATGAACTTGGGGTGGAAGCTCGCCGCGACAGTGCGCGGATGGGCCGGTGACGACCTGCTCGACACCTACGAGGCCGAGCGGCACCCCGTCGGCGCTCAGGTGCTGCACAACGTCGCCGCTCAGCTGGGGCTGACTCCGCGGTCTCACGAGACTCGCGCGCTTCGCGACCTTTTCGCCGACCTGACCGCGCTGCCCGAGGTGAGCCGGTATCTGTCGGGCATGGTTTCCGGCCTCGGGATCCGCTACACGACGCACGGGACGTCGCATCCCGCGCTCGGCTCGCGGCTCACCGACCAGGACGTCACCACGGAGGCCGGCCCGCTGCGTCCCAGCACGCTCTTCCGCGACGGAGGCTTCGTGCTCCTGACGACCACTCAGGCCCACGTGGACGCCGCCCGAGCCCACGCGCGCTCGCCGCATCTGACCACCCAGCTGGTCACAGCGCTGCCGTGGCCGTCCACGGAAGCCGTCCTGTACCGCCCCGATGGCTACGCCTGCTGGGTCGCCCCCACCCCCACGCGATAGCAAAGGTCCCCCGCTACCCCACGCGGTAGCAAAGGTCCCCCGTTCCCCCCACCGGCGATAGCAAAGGTACCTTGCTCCCCACCCACCGCACCCCGGGCACCCACCCGACCGACGCCCCGGGGGTCCAGGGGGCGGAGCCTCCCTGGCGGGGGTCCGGGGGTTCGACCCCCGGGACAAATACGAAGGAGGCCCGGTCTGCGTTTTCCGCAGACACGGGCCTCCTACCTCTGTAGCGGGGACAGGATTTGAACCTGCGACCTCTGGGTTATGAGCCCAGCGAGCTACCGAGCTGCTCCACCCCGCGTCGTGACACCTACCTTACGCCTGCGTTTCGGGCAGGCGCAAAGCAGGTGCCCTTTAGGTATGCGACGTCACCCTCCAGGCTGGCCGGAGGTCGGAGGCGCACCGGATGCCGGCGGGCTGGCCTTGGCCGACTCGTAGGCCTTGGAGGCCGCTTCGAGTGCGGCCAGGGCGGTGCCCTGGTCGGCATAGTTCCCGGATTGCTGGGCGGCGCGGAACTTGAGCCAGGCGTCGTGCATGTCGCCCGCGGCCTTGTCGAGCGCCGGGTTACCGCCGGCAGGCGGCTGGGGCGTCGTCGTCCCCGGCGGCGGAGGTGTCGTGGGGCCGGGGGTGCCGCCGGTCTGCGGCGGTGTGACCCCGGAACCCGTGCCCGCCCCGAAGACCTGGTCGAGCGCTTCGTTCAGCGTCGGCGCGAACCCGATCTTGGTGCCGTAGGAGACCAGGACACGGGCCAGCTGCGGATAGCTCAGCTGGTTCCGTTGCCGGATGTAGACCGGTTCCACGTAGAGGAAGCCGTTGGCGACGGGCAGCGTGATCAGGTTTCCGTAGGTGACCGTGACGTTCGGGTTGTTGAACAGCGTCCGGTCCTGCGCGACCCGCGGGTCACTTTGGAACCTGTTCTGGACCTGGACGGGACCGTCCACCTGGGTGGATCCGCTGGCGCCTGTCGGCAGTCTCAGGACGCGCATCTTCCCGTAATCCTCGGGATCCGATGACACCGACATCCAGGCCGCCAGATACTGCCGTTGGAGACCGGTCAGCGAACTGGTCAGCTGGAACCGCGACTTGGAGTCGCCCGGCGCGGTGGCCAGGACGTAGTAGCCGGGCTGGTTGGCGACCCCGGAGGCGGACGCGTTCACGCCGCCTTCCTGCGTCGGGTCCTGCGGAACGCTCCAGAAGGCCTGCTGAGCGTAGAACTCCGCAGGGTTGTTCACGTGGTACTTCGACAGGAGTTCCCGCTGCACCTTGAAGAGGTCTTCGGGGTAGCGGAAGTGCGACCGCAGGTCCGGCGAGATCTCGCTGCTCGGCTTGACCAGGCCCGGGAAGACCTTCTTCCAGGCGTTGAGCACCGGCTCGTTGTCCTCGACCCCGTACAGGGTCACGGTGCCGTCGAACGCGTCGACGGTGGCCTTGACCGAGTTGCGGATGTAGTTGATCGAGGAGTTCGCCTGGCGGGTGGTGCCGCTGAGCGAGTCGTTGGTCGCCTGGCCGAGCTGGGTCTGCTGGGCGTACGGGAAGTTGTTCATCGTCGTGTAGCCGTCGACGATCCACTTGATCTTCCCGTCGACGACCGCCGGGTACGGGTCACCGTCGAGGGTCAGCCACGGGGCGATCTTGGCGACCCGATCCCGCGGTTCGCGGTTGAACATGATCTTGGACCCGTCGCCGATGGCGTCGGAGAAGAGGATGTTGCGCTCTCCGTACTCCGCGGCGAAAACGAGGCGGTTGAACCAGTTGTCGATCGACACGCCGCCGGAACCCTTGTAGATGTAGGCACGGTCGACGGCGGTGTCGTACTCGCCGGGCGCCTGCCCCGCCTTGCCGCCGACGATCGCGTACGCGGCGTCGGTCGCGAGCTCGCCGTAGTAGATCCGGGGTTCGTCCACCTTGATGCCCGGCTTGCTCGGGTCGGTCGCCCCGGCGCCCGCCGGGTTCTGGGTGTCGCTGGTGGTGGCGATCGGGTAACCGCCGTCGGAGTTGGCATCCTTCAGCGCGCGGTCGATCGTGTTGGCCGGCGCGGCGACGAAACCGTTTCCGTGCGTGTAGACGAGGTGCTTGTTGATCCAGTTCGTCTGGTTGCCGGTGAGACCCTCGGTCTTGATCTCCTTGGCCGCGACGATGTAGTCCTGCGTGACCCCGTTGAGGGTGTAGCGGTCGATGTCCAGCTTGGACGGGAAGCCGTAGAAGTTCTCACGGCCGACTCGCTGGGTGAACGTGTCGCTGAGGACGTTCGGGTCGAGGAGCCGGATGTTCGGGACGGTCCCCTTGTCCGCCTTGATCTCCGCGGAGGTCGCCTCGGACTTGCCGGTGTAGTCCTTGTACTCGACGTTGGTCAGGCCGAACGCCTGGCGGGTCGCGTCCATGTTGCGCTGGATCGACGCGGATTCCTTCTCGTTCGCGTTGGGCTTCACGGAGAACTGGTCGAGTACCGCGGGCCACGCGACGCCGACGAGGACGTTCGACAGGATCAGCAGCACCAGCGCGATGGCGGGCAGCTGCAGATTGCGCAGGAACGCGCCGGCGAAGAACGCGACGGCACAGATCACCGAGATGCACAGAAGGATCAGCTTCGCGGGCAGGACCGCGTTCAGGTCGGTGTAGGTCGCACCGACGAACAGCGGGGCTCCCCGATCCGAGAGAAGCAGGTTGTAGCGGTCGAAGAAGTACTCGACCGCCTTCAGCAGCACGAAGATGCCGATCGTGATGGCGAGCTGGGCTCGGGTCGGGCCGGCGAGCTGGCCGCCCTTACCCGCGAGCCGGATGCCGCCGAAGATGTAGTGCGAGATCAGCGCACCGAAGAACGCGATGACGACCGAGATGAACAGCCAGCCCAGGAGCCAGTTGTAGAACGGCAGGTCGAAAGCGTAGAAGCCGACGTCGTTGCCGAATTCGGGATCGGTCTGGCCGAACGGCGTGCCGTTCAGGAACAGCTGCACGACCTGCCAGTCGCTCTGCGCGGACGCGCCGGCGATGAGCCCGGTGAGCACCGGGATGCCGATACCGAACAGGCGGATCCGGCCGACGATCGCCGACCGGTAGCGCGCGAGCGGATCGTCGTTGCCGGAAATCGGCACGAAGACGGGCCTGGACCGGTACGCGATCATCAAGCTGACCGCGAGCGCCCCTCCCACCAGAAGCCCTACGGCGAAGAACAAGATCACGCGGGTGATCAGCACCGTGCTGAACACCGTGCGGGCGCCGACCTCGCCGAACCACAGCCAGTCGACGTAGGTGTCCAGCAGTCTCGCGCCCAGCAGCAGGGCCAGAATGACGACGGCGGCGATGATGAGCAGTATCCGGCTGCGCCGGGACAGCTTCGGCAGGCTCACGGGGGGCCGAGTGGCCACTGCACACGCTCCTGGTTTGGTGAACTTTTCGCGGAGGCGCGCGTACCGCGTGCGGCCCCTGATGCTCTAACTCTACGGATGCCGTCGGAAGTTCCCGGAACCCGCCCAAACCGGACTCGGAAGGCCGCTGCTCCGGCCGCCTGGAACGATGTGCCAATGGCACCGAGTGAGCAGCAGGGCGTGGCCGGCCTGGCCCGCGAAGTCGAGGAGTTCGTCGCTTCGGGAGGGTGGGACCAGCCCCCGCAGTTGTTCGCGTTGGTCCCGACCGCGGCGCTGCTGGACGAACAACCCGAACTGGCCGGGCAACTCGACCCGTCCGCCCCGCTGACGCCCGTCGCGCAGGAGGCTCTGCCGGACGGTGACCTGGCTGAAGCACTCGCGCAGATCGCGTGGCCCGATCTGGTGCTGGGCTGCGCGCTCGCGCAGGAGATCATCGTGCTGCCGCCGGACGCCGAAGCCGAGCTTCCCGTCGTGCCCGAGACCGATGCCGAACGCCTGCGGCAAGCGGCCGCCGACCACCCGCGCCGGACCGAAGCCCGCCTCGTCGCGGCTGTGCTGCGGGATGGCGCCGGAGCGTGCGTCATGCGGCTTCGCGGCGCCGGGCAGCCCTCCGAACCCGATGACGTCCCTGTCGACGAGATCATCGAGAACCCGGAGCTGGCGCCCAACCTGCTCGAAGCGCTGAAGGCGACGTTGCTGCCCTGACCTGCAGAAAGAGAGCAAGGGACCTTTGCTACCGCCGGCCAGGGCGCGCGGCGAGCGATAGCAAAGGTCCCTTGCTCACTTCCGGCAGATCCGCGACCTGGTAGCAAAGGTCCCTTGCTCCCGCGGCGGTCAGCAGGAGGCGGTCGGCCTTCCCGCCTTGAGGTTCTCGAGCTGCGCGATCGCCTCGTCCAGCGTGGACACCTTGATCAGGTTCAGCCCCTCGGGCGCGGCGGTCTTCGCCTCGGCGCAGTTGTGCGCGGGGACGAGGAAGTCGGTGGCGCCGGCCTCGCGAGCGCCGACCACCTTGAACGAGATGCCGCCGATCGGGCCGACGACGCCCTTCTCGGAGATTTCGCCCGTCCCGGCGATATGCCTGCCACCGGCGAGGTCACCGGGCTCCATCTTGTCGACGATCGCGAGCGCGAACATCAGGCCGGCCGACGGGCCGCCGACGTCCTGCAGCGAGATCTTCACATCGAACGGAACGTCGGCCCGGTCCACGGCGGTCAGGCCCATGAAACCTTCCGGGCCATCGGGCCGCTGCGCGAGCGTGAGCGGCACGGTGCGTTCAGCCTGCCCATCGGATTTGAAAGTGATCTGGACGGTCTGCCCCGGCTTCGTCCCGTCGAGGGCAGCGCGAACCTCGGTCGCCTCGGTGACGGTCTGCCCATTGACCACCAGAAGCCGGTCGCCGGGAGCGAGCACCTTGTCCGCGGGACTGCCGGAGACGATCGTCTTCGCGAGCACCTTCACCGGGAACTTGCGGCGCAGCGCGGCGACCTGGGCGGCGGTCTGCGAGTCCTGCAACTGCTGGATGTTCTCCTGCCGGACCTGCTCGTTGGTTTCGCCCGGCTTGAAATATTCCTCGCGCGGCGCCAGCGCGTACCGGCCGCTTGCCCAGAGCCCGAGCGCGTTGAACAGCGTGATGCCGCCATCGCGCAAGGAGACCGTCGTCATCCGCAGTTCGCCGGAGGTCTGGAAGATCTCGTGCCCGTTGACCTGGATCACTGACTGCCCGGCGGCGTCCTTGCCGAGGGTGTCGTAGGTCGGCCCGGGACTGATCGCCACATACGGCACCGGGATGAAGAACCCGACCAGCGCGAAGGCGACGAACAGCGCGCCGCTGACCAGCAGCGTCCAGCCGCGCCGGGTCAGCCGCCGTTCGGAGCGGTCCTGGTCACCCGCGGAGCCCGCACGGCTCCGCGCTCCTGTGGTCTCCTCCGAGGGCTCTGTCACGCGTGACAGCGTACGGTGACGGTGTTCGCTTCTCGGTGAAGGCCACGCTCATCACTCCACTTGACGAGCTGTGAATCCCCGGACCCGCGTACGGTGGTGCCATGAGCAAACCCCCGTTCGGCTTCGGACCGCCCGATCCCGACAAACGAGGCGAGAACGAGCCGTCGGACTCCGGCGGCCAGCCCTCCGGCGCCGAGGCCTTCAATCAGCTCGGTCAGATGCTCAGCCAGCTGGGCCAGATGCTCAGCCAGGCCGGCAGCTCGACCGGGCCGGTCAACTATGACCTGGCGAAACAGATCGCGTTGCAGAACCTCAGCAGCAGTGGAAACGCCGACGTCCAACTCGGCTTTTCGTCATCCAGTGGTGGCGACTCGAGCACGGCCGTCCGCGACGCCGCCCACCTGGCGGAGCTGTGGCTGGACGCCGCGACGATCCTGCCCGCAGGGGCAACGACGACCGTCGCTTGGTCCGCGCGTTCCTGGGTCGAGAAGACCCTGCCCACCTGGCAGCGCCTCTGTGACCCCGTCGCCCAGCAGGTCTCGGGCGCGTGGGTCCAGGCCCTGCCCGAGGAGGCCAAGCAGGCCGCCGGCCCGCTGCTCTCGATGATGGGGCAGATGGGCGGGATGGCCTTCGGCTCCCAGCTCGGCAACGCGCTCGCTCAGTTGGCTTCCGAAGTGCTCACCTCCACCGAGGTCGGTCTCCCGCTCGGCCCCGCGGCCACTTCCGCGCTGCTACCGGCGAACATCGAGAAGTTCACCGAGGGCCTGGAGCTGCCGACCAGTGAGGTATTGGTCTTCATCGCCGCTCGCGAGGCCGCCCACCAGCGGCTGTTCGCCCACGTCCCCTGGCTGCGGCAGCGGCTCCTGGCCACGGTCGAGGAGTTCGCCAGCGGTATCTCCGTCGACACTTCGGCGCTGGAACAGCTCGCCGGCCAGATCGACCCGTCGAACCCCGCCAGCATCGAAGAGGCCATGTCCTCCGGCCTGCTCGAGCCGCAGACCTCGCCCGAGCAGAAGGCGGCGCTGAACCGCCTGGAGACCCTGCTCGCGCTGGTCGAAGGCTGGGTCGACGTCGTGGTCGCCGAGGCCATCGGCGACCGGCTGCCGGGCGCGGACGCGCTTCGGGAGACGCTGCGCCGCCGCCGGGCCACGGGTGGCCCCGCCGAGCAGACCTTCGCCACCCTGGTCGGGCTTGAGCTCCGGCCCAGGCGGATGCGGGCGGCCTCCTCGCTGTGGAAGCTCGTCGGCGACCAGCACGGCATCGAGAAGCGGGACGGCCTCTGGTCCCACCCCGACCTGATGCCGACCGCCGACGACCTCGACGAGCCGCTCGACTTTTCCGAACGCCTCGGCGATGGCGAGTCGACGCTCGAAGGCATCGACCCGATCGCCGAGATCGAACGCACCGAGCGCGAGAAGAACAAGCCCAAGGGCGACGAAGAAGAGAACTGAGGCACGTCAGTCCTCCGCCGCGATGCCCCATCCGGCGGCGGAGGACAGACCCTCCAGGTAGCCGATGGCGCGTTCGGTCTTGGGATAACGGCGAACGAGCTCCCAGAACGCCGCGTTGTGCCCTGGTTCCTTCAAGTGCGCGAGTTCGTGCACGAGGACGTAGTCCAGCACCCAACCCGGCACCCTGCGCAGGCGATCACTGACCCTGATCGTCGCGTCGACCGGCGTGCAGGACGCCCACCTCGTCCGCATCGGCGGCACCCAGCGAACGCTCGCGGGTATCGCCTTTCCGTCCAGATACTTCGCCGAGAGCACGGCGCAGCGCGCCAGCAGCGCCTCGTCGGAGGCCTTCGGCGGCGAGGCCTGCCGCGGGCCCTTGCGCAGCAGTTTGCGCTGCATCTCGGCTACCCAGTGCTTCTCCTCGGCCCGGGTCATCCGGGCAGGGATCAGCACGACGAGGGTGTCCTCGTCCCAGTACGCAGTGACGGTCCGATGGCGGCGTTGGCTACGCCGTACCTCGACCTTGTGTTCGGGAGTGTCCGACGGATTCGTCGTGTCCCGGCCCCTCAATGAGGGCGTCCGTGCTTCGACCACTCGACCACGGTAAGGCCAGTCACCGACAACTCCGAGAGCCGAAAGGTCACAGCCTCCAGTTGTCCACAACGGGGTCAACCTGTGGATAACTCGCGTTCTTCCGAGCGGCCGGGCCACGGAGGGGTGCGATCCTGCGATCATGAACCTGCGCGAACCGGACCTGCGATCGATCATCCTGCCCGCCTTCCCCACCCTGCTTCCCGGGCTGGATGTGCTGGAACGGGGAAACGGCGAGATCCAGATCGGCCTCGACCCCGCACACGCCGTGGTGATCGCCGGAGTCGCCTCCGAGGTGGCCGAAGCCCTCCGCGGACTGGACGGAAAACAGGCCGCGGACGACATCGTGCTCGCGCAGAGCGAACACGACGATCAGCTACGGGACCTGATGACGGACCTGACCGCCCGAGGTCTCGTGACCGACGCGGGCCAGTCCGAACGCCATCCGCGACCGAGACCGGAGACAGGGCTCTGGTCACTTCGCGCACGTCACCATCAGACGGCCATGACGGCCCGCCGCAAACGCACCGCGGTGGCGATCCACGGCGACGGCAGGCTGGCGGTGGCCATCGCCGTCCTGCTCGCCAACGGCGGAGTCGGGCATATCGACGTCCGGGCTTCGGGCACGGTTCTCGAAGGCGACTTGGGCTCGGGCTACACCGAAGCCGAAATCGGCATGCCACGCCGGGACGCGCTGGCCCAGGTCGTGCACCGCACCAGGGCGGACACCGTGACAACCCGGCTCTACTCGGACCGCCGGCCGGAACTCGCACTGCTCACCGACGCCGTGGTGCCCGCTCCCGAAGTGGTCGACGAACTCTTCCGCGACGGGATCAACCACCTCCCGGTGCGCGTCCGGGACGGGGTCGGCATCGTGGGACCTTTGGTGGTGCCCGGCCGCAGCAGCTGCCTGCGCTGCGCCGACCTGCACCGGGCCGGCCGCGACGACTCCTGGCCGAGGGTGGCGAGCCAGCTCGTCGGCCGTGTGCAGCGAGCCGACCTCGGCTCCGTTCAGGCCTGCGCCGCGCTCGCCGCCGCGCAAGCGCTCAGGCTGCTGTCCCCGAGCGACCAGGCCCCGCCCGCTTGGAACGCCACGCTGGAGATCGACTTCTTCGACGGCAAGATCCGGCATCGCGATTGGCCGCCGCACACCGCATGCGGATGCGGCGCTCGTTGATACGGCGAGCGACGTAGCCCACACCCACACCCGCAACAGGCTGCGCGGGCGCAGTGAATCAAGGCAGAATCGCGAAGGTGACCGACTCCCGCAGCGCCGAGGACCGTGAAGCCGCCATCCCCCGTAACGGGGCCGCGCGAACGGCGAAGCTGGCCAGCATCCCGCTCGGTATAGCGGGGCGGGCGGTCGGCGGCTGGGGCAGGCGGCTGACCGGGCAAAGCGCCGAAGAGGTCAACGCGACACTGTCCGCCAAGGCGGCGGAGCAGCTCTTCGAGGTCCTCGGCACGCTCAAGGGCGGCGCGATGAAGTTCGGTCAGGCGCTGAGCGTCTTCGAGGCCGCGGTGCCGGACGAGATGGCGAAGCCCTATCGCGAGGCCCTGACGAAGCTTCAGGCCGCCGCGCCGCCCATGCCAACTCGCCAGACCCATCGGGTGCTGGCCGAGCAACTGGGGCGCACCTGGAAGCAGCGGTTCGCGGCCTTCGACGACGAGCCTGCCGCTTCCGCGAGCATCGGCCAGGTCCACCGCGCGACCTGGCACGACGGTCGCGAAGTCGCCGTCAAGGTGCAATACCCCGGAGCCGACGACGCCCTGCGAAGCGACCTTCGGCAGCTCCAGCGGTTCAGCAGGTTGTTCCAGGCGTTCGTGCCAGGAACCGAAGTGAAGCCGCTCCTGGCGGAACTCGCCGAAAGGATGAACGAAGAACTCGACTACCAGGCCGAAGCGCAGAACCAGCGTGCTTTCGTCAAGGCGTTCGAAGGCGTTCCCGGGTTTCTGATCCCCCGCGTGGTCGCCAGCGCGCCGAAGGTGGTCGTCACCGAGTGGGCCACCGGAACCCCGCTGTCGAAGATCATCGCCGGCGGCGACAAGGAGACACGAGACCGTGCCGGCCGCCTGCTCACCGAGTTCCACTACTCGTCGCCGGAACGAGCCCGGCTCCTGCATTCGGATCCGCATCCCGGCAACTTCATGCTGACCGCCGACGGCAGGTTGTGCGTCATCGACTTCGGCGGCGTGTCCCGGCTGCCCGAGGGGATCCCGCAGCACCTCGGCGAGATGACCAGGCTGGCACTCGACGGCGAATCCGCGAAACTGATGCGGCTGCTCAGGGAGTCCGGCTTCATCCGGGGTGACGCGGACCTGCGGGCCGACGACGTGCTCGCCTACCTGGCGCCGTTCACCGAACCGCTGGCGGGCGACACGTTTCATTTCACCCGTCGCTGGATGCAGCGACAGGCGGGCCGGGTCGGCGACACCCGCGGCCGGGATTTCCGGATCGGCCGCTCCCTCAACCTGCCGCCCGAGTACCTGATGATCCACCGGGTGACCGCCGGTTCGACCGGCATCCTCTGTCAGCTCGACGCCGAGATCCCCGCGCGCGCGATCGTCGAACGATGGCAGCCGGGCTTCGCGGCCTGAGAAGTTATCCACAGGGAACGGGGCGACAGAGCCGAAAACGGGGCTGCTCGGGGGAGTTGTCCACAAGTTCGGGGAAGTGGTTCCACCCGGTCGGCCCAGCGGTCATCCTCGATTCATGACCATTACACGAAGCGCCCGACTCATGGCGCTCAGTAACACCAGCGAATCCGGGATCGTCACCAACCGCGAGCTGCGGAAGGCGGGCGTCACCGCGCGCTACGCCGCGAAGCTCTGCGGCCCGGGCGGTCCTTGGCGACGGCTGATGCCGGGCGTGATCCTGTTGCGCGACTCCGCGCCCACCCGGCTTCAGCTGCTGCAAGCCGCTGTCGCACGGTTCGGGCCGGAGGTCGTGGTGACCGGTGCCGACGCGCTACGCGCACGAGGTGTCGGCTGCTCGCTGACACGGGAGGTCCATCTCCTTGTTCCCGACTATCGGCGCGTGCCTGCGGAACCCGGCATGCTGCCGCGAAGGACCACCCGGATGCCGCCGCCGACCATGATCGACGGCGTCCCGTTCGCGCCGCCGGCGCGGGCGGCGCTCGATCTCGCGCGGCTGGAGCTCGACCCCCTGCGAATCGACGAGCTGATCTCGCTGCCGCTGTATTGGGGTCTGTGCACGCTCGACGAACTCAGCGAGGAGCTCGATTCCGGCAACCGGCGAGGCTCGGCCGCGGTCCGCACTGCTCTGCGACGCGTCGATCCCGAGGAGACGTACGCGCATGGACTGGCGAAGAAAGTCCTCAGCAGCTGCCCGCTGCCCGAGCCGTCGTGGAACACGACACTCTGCGACAGACGAGGGCGCCCCATCGGCACCGCCGACGCCTGGTGGGACGACATCGGCATGGCGTGGCAGTTCCGGGCTCCGAAACCGGGCGCCGCGAATTTCCACCCGCTGGCGCTGACCGCGACCGGGACCGTACTGGTGCGCTGCACCATCGACCAGCTGAAGAAGGTTCCGCTGGAAGTAGCGGCGGAGCTCGTCAGGGCGTTCGGCGAAGCGACGCGGACACCGAGGCCGAAGGTCCGCACGATCGGCCGGATCGACGCCGCCTGAGGCTCACCAGTACTCGTCCGGCAGCTTTCCTTCGATATCGCGGGTGTGGCGGCGAGCGCAGGCGGGGCACATCCAGCGCACGACGTTCTTCTCGCGAGTGGAAACCCAGGCGAGTGTCTGCGCGGGCTCCTCGTCGCCACCGCGGATCCGGCCGCACAACGAGCAAGTGGCCTGGTCGCTCACGATCGCCGTCCACAATGGACCGTCTTCGCCCCTTGGAGGAACAGATCCCGGCGCACGCCGAGGAAGGCCGGATTCGCCGGATCCACCAGCGCGGCCGCGGTCTCGTGGTCGTCCTCGCCGAGGCGATCGCCTGCGACCTCTTTGAGCCACGTCACCCGCTCGATGACGAACTCGCGCAGCAGTTCCGGGCCGGGCGCCGGGTGATGGATGAGCACGCCGAAGGAATCGACGTCGGTGAGGCCGGCTCGCTGCAGTGCGATGTTCCAGCCGTAAGGCATGGAAACCGAACCGGGGATTCCTGCCCGCATTTCGGCGAACCACTCGCCGCGCGCGGCGAGCAGCCTGTCCTCGAGCCCGGGGCGGCCGATGCCTAGATCCCAGGGGAGGCAGTTGAAGTCCAGGCCGCCCTCGGAGATGGCGACCAGCCCGCCGGGGCGGGCGAGCCGGGCGAGGGTGCCGATGGCCGCTTGCTGATCGGGCAGGTGGTGGACCACTCGGGAAGCCCAGACCAGATCGGCGGCAGGGAGCTTGGCGGGCAATCGTTCGTCGGCCACGTCGGCGTGGATGGTCTCGACTGTGGCCCTCTCCCCGGCAGCCGCGCTGACGACTCGGTACGCTTCGGTGAGAAGATGCTCGGTCGCGTCGACCAGCACGATCTTGGCGCCGATGGAGGCGAGCTCCTCGGCGAAGAGCACGCTCATCCCGCCCGCGCCACAACCAACGTCGAGAATGGTCGGCCTGTCCGGCATGCCCTCCAGCAGCCGTCGGGCCGCCGCCCGCATCGGCTCGGCGTCGAGTGCCTCGGCCAGGCGAAGCGAACGAAGCCGGTCAGACCAGTCGATGTCGTCATGCGTGTGTACGGCCATTCCCCCAGTGAACACCACGCCGAGCCGCACCAACGTCCCAAAAGGGAGCGGGGGACCTTTGCTATCGCGCCGCGATAGCAAAGGTCCCCCGCTCCCCCGAGTGGTCAGGCCTGATAGCGCTCGGCTCGCCGCGTCGCCCAGCGGGCGACCTTGGTCCACCTGCGCGCGGCGCGTGGGCCGCTCCGAGCCCGCTGCGCGCGGACTCCCTCCTCGAGGTCTCGTATTCGGGCTCTGGACAGTTCTTCATAAAGCAACATTTCGCTGGTCTCCTCGACCTTGATCTCGTTCAATTCGGCCGGCGCGTGAGTTCCCGTCCGCGCCTCGTAATCCCTGGTGGTGATGAGTTCGACGGTCATGCCGCAGCGCTCCGCTCGACCTTGCGCGCGACGGCGCGAGCCTCCGCGGCGGGCTCGACGACCGGGTTCTTCCGGGGGCGGCCACGGGGCCGCTTCCGCGCGACGACCACGCCACGCTCGAAGATTTCGCCACCCCAGACGCCCCACGGCTCACGCCGCGAAAGAGCGCCCGCGAGGCAGGCGGAACGGACCGGGCAGTCCGCGCAGAACGCCTTCGCTCGCTCGAGCTCTGCCGGCGACTCGGCGAACCACAGGTCCGCATCGCCCGAACGGCAGGGAAGCATCGACTCGGGCGAGTCGATGGCGTCGAGCAGGTCGACGACGCCTGCGTCGGCGAAGGGCAGGGCCTCCCCCGGCGCGAAGGCTATGGCCGATGACATAAGTGCACTCCTCTGTGCCGTAACGGAATTCGTACTCACTGTGGAACTGGACAACGCTGAACCCCAATTAGGTTGTGCAGCCAACTTGTTTGTGCAGCAAAAAACACGAAGGCCGCGGATCCGGTAACCGGTTCCGCGGCCTTCGTGAGCCTCTGATCCTGACTACGTCAGGAACTTCGCTCCCGTTTGGACAACGGAACACGGAACTGCTTGATGACCGGCAGATCGACGCCACCGTTCACGTACGCCCCACCGAAGGCGGCAGCGTGCGTGAAGGTCTCGTCGGCGGTAACCCAGCGGCGGTTGAGACGCTGAGTGCCGCGGGCGGCAAGGATGCTCACGGGCATGAAGGTGCCCTGGCGCTGTGCCTGCGGGACTTCCGCGACGCAGGACAGACGGGTGCCAGGGTTCGTGAGCTTCATGTTGATCCTCATTTCACTGACACCACCTTTCTCTGTCGCGCGCGAGCCGCCCTGCGGTCTACGCTGTGTTGTAGAAGTTCTTCCCCAGACCGGGCGCTTCCCGCCCGGTACCTGCAGGTTATTGCCACCGGCCGCACCGAGGCAACTTATTTTCCAGAAAATCCGTCGAAGTTGCGAAGATCGGCTCTGAGCAGCAGGTTCGCCGCGTGGATCAAGCCCGGGACGCGGTCAAGTCTCCACCGAGGCTCGCACGACGTCGAGAACCTCCGCTCCGAAGCGCTCGAGCTTCGTCGCGCCGATCCCGGAGATGGCACACAAGGCCGTGTCATCGGTCGGTCGCTGCTCGGCGATGGCCACGAGCGTCGCGTCCGTGAAAACGACGAAGGCCGGCACCTTGAGCTCCCGCGAACGCTCCCCCCGCCAGGACTTCAGCTTCTCGAGCAACTGCTCGTCGACGTTGGACGGGCAACGAGAACATCGACCGAGCTTGATGTCGAGCGTCTCCAGCAGTGGCCCGCCGCACACGCGGCACCGGGCCTTGTTACCGGCCTGCTTCGGTTGCTGCGATCGTGCGACCCTCGCCGCCGGGTGATCTTCGGGGATGAGGCCGTAGAGGAACCTGCTACGGCGCCGATTACGGCGATTTCCCGACGTCCTGGCCAGGGCCCACGACAGCGACAGGTGTTCTCGCGCTCGTGTGACGCCGACATAGAAGAGGCGGCGCTCTTCTTCGATGGCCGCGTCGTCGCCGTCGGCGTGGAGGATCGGCATGGTTCCCTCGGCGAGGCCGACGAGGAACACGGCATCCCACTCGAGGCCTTTCGCCGCGTGAAGCGAGGCCAGGGTGACGCCCTCCACTGTCGGTGGATGCTGAGCTGTCGCCCGCTGTTCAAGCTCGGCCACGAATCGAGGAAGATCCGCGTCGTCGACGGTTGAAGCCAGTTCCTCGGCCAGCTCGACGATCGAGAGAAGCGCGTCCCACCGCTCTTTCGCCGCGCCTCCGGCAGGAGGCTGATCGGTGAGCCCCACCTTCGCGAGGACGGAGCGCACGCGGGTCACCAGCTCGCCGGTGTAGGCGTCGGTCGACGCCATCCGCAGCGCGGACATGGCCTGCCGGACCTCGGCCCTGGCGAAGAACCGCTCGCCGCCGCGGACCAGGTACGGGATGCCCATCTCCGCCAGGGCCTGCTCGTAGGCTTCGGACTGGGCGTTGACGCGGTAAAGCACCGCGATTTCGCTGGCCGCCACCCCGCTGTCGAGCAGATCACGGATCCTGCGCGCGACAGCCGCGGCCTCAGCGGTCTCGTCGTCATACTCGGCGAACCGCGGGACCGGCCCGGAAGGGCGCTGGCCGATCAGCTTCAACCTCGACCCCGCGGGACGACCGCGCGCGGCACCGATCACTTGATTGGCGAGAGCCACGACCTCCGGAGTCGACCGATAGTCCCGCTCGAGCCTCACGACGGTCGCCTCGGGGAACCTCCGAGTGAACTCCAGGAGCGGCCGGGGAGAAGCACCACCGAACGAATAGATGGTCTGGTTGGCGTCGCCGACGACGGTCAAGTCGTCACGGCCGCCGAGCCAGGCGTCCAGCAGCCGCTGCTGCAGCGGAGTTACGTCCTGATACTCGTCGACGACGAAGCAGCGATAGCGCTCGCGGAACTCCTGGGCCACCACCGTGTGCTCCTCGAGGACGGCCGTGGTGTGCAGGAGCAGGTCGTCGAAGTCGAGGACCTGCGCGGCGTTCTTGACCTTCTCGTAGTTGCGGTAGACCTCCGCGACCTGCGAGGCGGGCGCCGGTGTGTCCCGCTGGGTCCGCGCGGCTACCACCGGATAGTCGTCCGGCGACACCAAAGAGGCCTTGCTCCACTCGATCTCGCTGGCGAGGTCACGCAGCAGTTCCGTTTCGGTGCCGAGACCGGCCTTGGTGGCGGCTTGGCTGATGTAGCGGAACTTGTTCTCGAGCAGCTCCCAAGGCCGGTCCCCGACGACCTGGGGCCAGAAATATCGCAACTGACGGCGGGCTGCGGCGTGGAAAGTGAGTGCCTGGGCGGCGTCCACACCCAGCCCCCGAAGACGTGTGCGCATCTCGCCCGCGGCGCGGGTCGTGAAAGTGACGGCGAGGACCTGACCAGCGGCGACGTGGCCGGAACGGACCAGGTGGGCGATGCGGTGTGTGATCGTCCTGGTCTTGCCGGTCCCTGCTCCCGCGAGGACACAGACCGGCCCCCTCGGCGCGCAGGCGGCGGCGCGTTGCTCGGGGTCGAGCCCATCGAGCAGGCCTGGACGACTCTTCGGGGACGATGCGCTAACCACGTCCCGATCCTCGCAGAGGGCCCGACGGGATCGGCGCAGGGCACGCGGCCGTATCCTGGTCACATGGCGGGAAAGCAGGACAAGGAAGCAGCGAAGCTGGCCAAGAAGGAGAAGCGCGCCGCGAGCAAGGCTCGCCGCGGGCAGATCTTCGAGGCCTTCAAGATGCAGCGCAAGGAAGACAAGGCGCTCATCCCCTGGATGGTCGGATCGCTCCTGGTCATCACCGGTGTCGTATTCGGCATCGGGTTCATCTTCGACGTCCACTGGGTAGTGCTGCCGCTGGGCATCCTGCTCGGCGCGCTGGCCGCTGTGATCATCTTCGGCAGGCGGGTCCAGAAGACCGTGTACTCGAAGGCCGACGGCCAGCCGGGTGCCGCGGCCTGGGCGCTCGAGAACATGCGGGGCCGCTGGAAGGTGACGCCGACCGTGGCCGCCACCACTCAGCTCGACGCCGTGCACCGAGTTCTCGGTGGTCCCGGTGTCGTGCTCGTCGCCGAGGGTGCGCCGCACCGCGTGAAGTCCCTGCTCGCGCAGGAGAAGAAGCGTGTGTCCCGCTTGATCGGTGAGACACCGATCTACAACGTGATCATCGGCAACGAAGAGCAGCAGGTGCCGCTGAAGAAGCTGCAGAGCCACCTGATGAAGCTGCCGCGGAACCTCAAGCCCGCCCAGGTCGACGCGCTGGAAGCGAAGCTGGCCGCGCTCGGCAGCCGCGGTGCCGCCATGCCCAAGGGCCCGATGCCCGCCGGCGCGAAGATGCGCAACGTCCAGCGCACCATCCGTCGCCGCTGACGAAACCAGGATCAGGGGCCCTTTGCTACCGCCGCGTGCGGTAGCAAAGGACCCCTGATTCGTCTCCGGGCAAAACTGTCGGTGGGTGGTCGCATGATCACTGTGTGGACCGAACCTCGAGCGCCCCGCAGAAGGCGCTGGCAGCGATGTTCCCGGACGGCGTGGCCGCCCGGGCGAAACTTGTCGCCCTCGGGCACTCCCATTCCTCGATCTCGCGCCGTTGCCGCGAAGGTGGCCCGTGGCGGCGTCCGATACCCGGTGTCATCCTTCTGACCAGTGCCCCACCGAGCAAGCACCAGCTCCTGAAGGTCGCACTGACTCACGCGGGCCCGGAGGCGATGCTCACCGGAGTACAGGCCGCAAGGTTGTACGGGGTCCGAAGACTCCCGCCAGAAAGACGGGCGCACACCCTGATCCCTCACCGGAGCAAGGTTGCGACCTGGGGATTCGCCGTCGTAGAACGAACGATCCACCTGCCGGAACCTGTAGAGATCGACGGGCTGCCTGTCGCTCCTTTAGCCCGAGCCCTGATCGACGCGGCTCGGCGCATGGACGAACTCAAGGCGGTGCGCGCGATGATCCACGACGCCGTCCATCGCGGGCTCTGTACTCCAGAGGAGCTTCGAGACGAGCTGGCCCAGGCCAGCACGATCGGCTCGGCGCTCCCTCGAATAGTCGTCAACGCACTCCAGGACGGCGTCGACTCCGCCGTCGAGCAGTGGCTGGAGTCTGCCGTCGAGCGCAGCGGCTTGCCCAAACCCGTGTGGAATGCAGAGCTACGGGCTCCGGACGGAATGGTCGTCGGGATCGCCGATGCCTGGTGGCCGCAGGTCGGCGTCGCACTGCAAGTCCGCTACGACGAGGTCGCTCTCGAACCGGACAGGGTGTCCGAGAGGCCGGCCATGGTCTCTCCAGGCCTCATCGTCGTCCAGGTGAGTCCGGCACAGCTACGTGACGAGCCCATGGTGGTGATCCAGGACCTGCGCGCAGCTCATCGTCGAGCCCGTCAACGACCGCCTCCAGATCTCGGGAGCGTCCCTGCGGCACCGGCCGCCTGACGACTGCCGGCCCGACAGCCGTCCCCTCCGGCGAGAGCAAAGGTCCCCTGCTCCCCCACCTGAGGTCATCGCATGCGGATCACAACGGTTCCGGTCAGCCGATCGAGCCAGCTTCGCCCATCGATGTTGCGGATCGCGGCCGGAATGATCACGAAGGTCAGCGCCCCCCGTACGAGGGCACGCCATGTTCCGACCATTTTCGCGCCGTCGAGCCTGGCGACGCGGATTCCGACCACCGCCATACCGGGGGTGAACCCGAAGAAGGCGGCGGGAATGACCGTGATCGCGGCCCAGACTCCGACCGACCAGAGGTTGAAGGTCTGCATGACGGCCGGATCCTGAAGACTGGGAGTCACAAAGAGAGTGGTGATCAGCGAGGCCAGAGCCAGGTCGATGAGCAGGCCGAGAAGGCGTGCGCCGCCGCCCGCTACCGAGCCGACACCCGATTGGGGCAAGCCGAGTCGCTCACCACGCCACCGCTGCGTACCCTCGCCACCGGCCGTCGTCTCGTCTCCGGCTCCGGGCAGCCATTCTCCGGTCCATCTCGCCACCCATCCAGGGTATGCCGGTGGCGCGGGCCACATTCGCCCTGGTCGACTACCCGATATCGCCGCCCCGTTAACACCGGCGAAACATACGGGTGACGGTCGGGCAACACCGCGCTCTTAGCGTGAGCCGAAGAGAGTACTGCCGCCGGCAACGAACGAGAAGGAGTCACCGAGGGTGCCCACTACTCCAGACGACATTCAGCGCCTTATCGCCGACGAGAACGTAGAGGTCGTCGACGTCAGGTTCTGCGACCTGCCCGGCGTTATGCAGCACTTCACCGTTCCGGCGAAGGCGTTCAACGAGGAAGCCTACGAAGAAGGCCTGGCCTTCGACGGCTCCTCGGTGCGTGGTTTCCAGTCGATCCACGAATCCGACATGCTGCTCCTTCCGGACCCCGAGACTGCTCGCATCGACCCGTTCCGCAAGGCGAAGACGCTCTCGCTGAACTTCTTCGTGCACGACCCGTTCACCCGCGAGGCGTACAGCCGCGACCCGCGCAACATCGCGCGCAAGGCCGAGCAGTACATCTCCGAGTACGGCGTCGCGGACAACGTGTTCTTCGGTCCTGAGGCCGAGTTCTACATCTTCGACTCGATCCGGTTCGACTCGGCCGAGCACGCCTCGTTCCACGAGATCGACTCCGTCGAGGGCTGGTGGAACACCGGTGCCGACGTGCCGGGTGGCAACCAGGGTTACAAGACGAAGTTCAAGGGCGGCTACTTCCCCGTCCCGCCGGTCGACCACTTCGCCGACCTGCGCGACGAGATCGTCCGTAACCTGCAGGGCTCCGGTTTCGAGATCGAGCGCGCGCACCACGAAGTGGGCACCGCCGGCCAGACCGAGATCAACTACAAGTTCAACACGCTGCTGCACGCTGCGGACGACCTGCAGCTGTTCAAGTACATCGTGAAGAACACCGTGTTCGCCGCCGGCAAGACCGCGACCTTCATGCCGAAGCCGCTCGCCGGTGACAACGGCTCGGGCATGCACTGCCACCAGTCGCTGTGGAAGGACGGCACGCCGCTGTTCCACGACGAGTCGGGGTACGCGGGTCTGTCCGACACCGCCCGCCACTACATCGGCGGTCTGCTCAAGCACGCGCCGAGCCTGCTGGCCTTCACCAACCCGACCGTCAACTCGTACCACCGGCTCGTGCCGGGCTTCGAGGCCCCGGTCAGCCTGGTGTACTCGCAGCGGAACCGGTCGGCCTGTGTCCGTATCCCCATCACGGGCAACAACCCGAAGGCCAAGCGCGCCGAGTTCCGGTGCCCGGACTCGTCCGGCAACCCGTACCTCGCGTTCTCGGCGATGATGATGGCCGGTCTCGACGGCATCAAGAACAAGATCGAGCCGCCGGAGCCCATCGACAAGGACCTCTACGAGCTGCCGCCGGAGGAGGCCCAGAACGTCAAGCTCGTCCCGGGCGACCTCGGCGCGGTACTCGACACGCTGGAAGCCGACCACGACTACCTGCTCGAGGGCGGCGTGTTCACTCCCGACGTGATCGAAACGTGGATCTCCTACAAGCGTGAGAACGAGATCGACCCGCTGCGGCTGCGTCCGCACCCGTACGAGTTCTCGCTCTACTACGACGTGTGATCCTAGGAGTCCCTAGAGTAGTCTGGCCAGCGGGAACGACGTTCAGACCACTCTAAGGGCCGTCTGACAACGAAGATCATGGCCCGCCAGCATTGTGCTGGCGGGCCATGATCGTGTTCGGCCCAACACGATCAACACGGCCCACATCGACCTGGCCTGTGACGTCCCGTTCTCGAAGACCAGTCAGTACGAGAATTCGCTACACAACGTAACCGCAACTCGTCGACGAAGTACCGAGGTCGTTCACGTGGAGAAGAACAGCAGGAACCCGGCCAGTCGTCGTCAGAATCCTTCGTCGCCATAACATGGTCGTGTGCGCAACGGACCAGAAGCCGATGTGGCGGTTACCGACCTGGTCCGAAGCTCACCATGATCTGGCCGTAACGATGCACACCGACCAACTGGCTATACCTGTCAGAGCCAGCCACCAGCCTGACTGGCGTCATCATGAGGCCCGGAGTTGGAGATGCACGCGAAGGAGGGCTTCTCGATCGCCCGCAGGTATGCCGTCTCCGTCACCACGGGCGCCCGGGAGACCGCGTACTCATGCCTTGTTTCGCCTCGTCGCCAGCGTTGACCAGTCGGTGGTTCCGCCTTTGCCGGAGTGGCCAGCTCGGTGATTGGTGCTGCCGCGCCCATAATGGAAGACGTTCTTGACACTCAACAAACGATGCTGGGGGGATGGCTAGGTGACGGACGAACTCGGGCCTGGGAGTACGACGTCGCCCCACGTGGAACGGCGAGCGACCATGTGCGACTGCCACTTGCCGCCTGAAGTTCGGCCGAGGCCGACGACGGTGTTCGGCCGGTTCCTCTTCGTGTTCAAGGCGAGCGGCTCAAAAAACCGCTACATGACCAGTCGCAACAAGCGGCCGCAGGCCCGCCCTCTCTTCAACATCCCGGAGTTCAACGCCAGCAAGGTTGCCGGCAACCGGGTACATAGCGGCGGGGCGTCACCTGGTTCCAGGCCGAAGGATGGTGACGTCTGAGTGCGCATCATCGACAACCTCAATGAGTTCTTCGGCGACGATCTAAAGGCTTCGATAAAGCGTGGCTCCAAGCTGCGTATCGCAGCGAGCACGTTCTCGATCTTCGCATTCGAAGCACTGAGGCGTGAACTTCAGTCGATCAAGGAACTTGAGTTCATCTTCACCGCTCCATCGTTCACAACGACGAAGGCGACCGGCAAACCCGCGCAGGAAAACCGGCAGTTCTTTATCCCGAACGACAAGAGCCAGGATGCTGCACTGTACGGCACAGAGTTCGAGATTCGGCTGCGCAACAAGCTGACCCAACGGGCCATCGCACGTGAATGTGCTGAGTGGGTGCGACAGAAGGTCACGTTCCGCTCGAACCACACAGGCGCGCCGATGCAGTCGTTCGCTGTGGTCGATGACACCGCCGCCTACGCACCACTCCACGGCTTCACGACCGCCGACCTCGGGTATGAACGCGGCCCCGCGGTGTCTAACATGGTGCACAAGATCGACGACAAGCTGGCAACGCGCCAATACATGCAGCTCTTCGACCAGATCTGGCACAACCCAGACCAACTCGACGACGTGACCGAGGCGGTCCGAGAGCACATCGCGAGCGTGTATGCCGAGAACTCCCCACAACGGGTCTACTTCCTGATCCTCTACAACCTCTTCAACGAGTTCCTCGAAGACATCAGCGAGGACGTGCTGCCGAACGACCGCACTGGTTACCAGGGCACCGAGATTTGGAATGCGCTCTACAACTTCCAGAAGGACGCTGCGACCGGCGTGATCAACAAGTTGGAAACCTACAACGGTTGCATCCTTGCCGACAGCGTGGGACTGGGGAAGACGTTCACAGCGCTGGCCGTGATCAAGTATTACGAGCTGCGCAACAAGACCGTACTCGTGCTGGCGCCGAAGAAGCTAACTGAAAACTGGACGAACTACAACTCGAACTACACAACGAATATTTTCACAAAAGACCGCTTCAACTATGACGTCCTCGCCCACACAGATTTGTCGCGCGACAGTGGCGAGTCCTTGGGCAAGCGACTGGACCTAATCAACTGGGGCAACTACGACCTAGTCGTGATCGACGAGTCTCACAACTTCCGCAATGCCGACATCATCGCCCAGCGGGAGACCCGCTACCAGCGGCTGATGCGTAAAGTCATCCGTGCGGGAGTGAAGACAAAGGTGTTGATGCTCTCCGCAACCCCGGTCAACAATCGTTTCAACGATCTGCGCAATCAGCTGGCCCTCGCCTACGCGGGGGATTCGACGCAGCTTGCCACGAAACTCAACATCCAGTCGATCGAAGAGGTATTTCGGCAAGCCCAGCGCGTCTTTAACGAGTGGTCCGACCTACCGCCGGAGCTGCGCACAACTGACGCCATCCTCGCCCAGCTGGACTTCGACTTCTTCGAGTTGCTGGACGCCGTGACCATCGCGCGCTCGCGCAAACACATCCAGGCGTTCTACGACACCGCCGACATTGGCGCGTTCCCAGAGCGGATGAAACCGGAATCCCTGCGGCCGCCGCTGACTGACCTGGCAGGCGTTCCGACATTCAATAAGATCTTCGAACAGCTCCAGCTCCTGACCCTGGCGGTCTACACGCCGCTGGCGTACGTGTTCGAAAGCCGCCGAGACAAGTACGAGCAAATCTACGGAGCAGGTGCCGGCCAGAACTACATGGGTGGTGAAAACGCGAACCTTGGCGCAGCCAACCGCGAGCAGGGCATCCGCAAGCTCATGACGGTGAATCTGCTCAAGCGGCTGGAGAGCAGCATCGAAGCGTTCCGCCTGACCCTCAATCGGCTGGAGCACGCGGTCGCCGAGGCCATCGAAGCTGTGGACAACCACGCTGCGAACATCGCCGACATCGTCTCCGCGTTCACCGACGTGGACACCAACGATGACGACTTCGAGTTCCCCACCAGCGGCACGGTCGGCCGGAAGGTGCAGATCGACCTGGCCGACATGGATGTCGAGTCGTGGAGCCGCGACCTCGCCCACGACGGCGCGGTGATCCAGAACCTGTTGCGCTCGGTCAGCGGCATCACCCCCGAGCGCGATTCCAAGCTTCGAGCACTGCTCGAGCGGCTCGACGCCAAGTTCCAGCAGCCACTGAACCCCGGCAACCGCAAGGTTTTGATCTTTTCCGCGTTCGCCGACACGGCCGAGTACCTCTACAAGAACCTCGCCCCAGTGCTGAAACAGCGCGGCTACCACAGCGCCCTCGTCACCGGCCAGGGCAACCCGTCCACGACGGTCGGCAAGGGATACAGCTTCCAGCAGATCCTCACCCTGTTTTCCCCGCAGTCGAAGCAGCGCCACCTAGTGATGCCGCAGGAGACCTCGGAGATCGACCTACTAGTCGGCACCGACTGCATCAGTGAAGGCCAGAACCTTCAGGACTGCGACTTCCTGGTCAATTACGACATCCACTGGAACCCTGTGCGGATCATCCAGCGATTTGGCCGAATCGATCGTATCGGCTCGACCAACGAGCGTATCCAGCTGGTGAACTTCTGGCCAGACATCTCGCTGGACGAATACATCAACCTCAAGGAGCGCGTCGAGAACCGCATGGTCGCCGCCAACCTCGGCGGAACAGGCGACGACAACCTTCTCGACCCGGAGGCCAGCGATGCCGCATTCCGCAAGGAGCAGCTCCGCAAGCTCCAGGACGAAGTAATCGAACTCGAAGACGTTCGCACCGGCGTGTCGATCACCGACCTCGGCCTGAACGACTTCCGCATGGACCTGCTCGGCTACCTCAAGGAGTATGGCGACCTGGCCGGCACCCCGAAGGGACTGCATGCAGTCGTCCCCGCCCAGCCCGAAAAGGGGCTCAAGCCCGGCGCGATCTTCGTGCTGCGCAATATCAACGCCGACCAGCATCTCAACCGTGGCAACAGGCTGCACCCGCACTACCTCGTCTACCTCGACGACGAAGGACAGGTGATCGCCGATCACACCGAGGTCAAGCACCTGCTCGATCTGATCCGCGCCGGATGCCGGAACCGTGACGAGCCCGCGTGGGAGGTGTGCCGCGTTTTCAACGCTGCCACTCGCGACGGGGCCGAAATGGGCACGTATAGTCGCCTGCTCACCGATGCGATCCGCTCGATGATCGACCTCACCGACAAGCGCGACGTCGATAGCCTGTTCAGTCCCGGTCACACGACTGCGCTCGCGCAGACCATCGCCGGGCTCGATGACTTCGAGCTGATCGCCTTCCTCGCCATAGTCGACGAGCCCACCGATGATTGACGCCTCACCAGCGGCCGGAACTGCCGAAACCACCCCGATCCTCTACCGCTGGCCCGCGAACGCCGCGTTCGGCCGCACCGTCCCGAAGACGAAGTTCTACGAGCATGGCAACGTCCGCACCGCACTGCGCGCGAGATTCGTCGATGACATTCAGCGCATCACCTGGGCCTACAAGCTCGCCGACGACACCATCCGCCTGCGCGGCACGACCGCGGTGCCCGAGATCCAGATCTTCACCGTCGAGACCAAGGGCGAGGATGTCTCCGACGACGTGCTGACCGCCATCGACAGATCTGTGCACTTCCCGATCATCTTCGAGGTCGCTTGCAACGACCGTCTGCGTACAGTCGCAGCCCAGAAGGCGCTCGACGGCAAAGTGCCGAAGATCGGACCGTACTTCACGACCGACTGGCAACCCTCTGACGCGCCCCGACGACCTCTACCCACGGCGCTCGATCTACCGGGCCTGTACGCGGCCATACTTGCATCGCTACTACCAGTCGCGACCCGCGTCGGCGAGACGGTGTCACAGGCAACCGAAAGACTGGGCCGCGCCCGCAAGCTCGAGCGTGAAATCGCCGCACTGAACAAGAAGCTGCGCACCGAACCACAACTCAACCGTAAGATCGAAATCCGCAAGCAGATCAAGGAACGCACCGCAGTGCTCACCGAGCTGATCGACCGCACCCCGAACAACAAGGAATGACAGTGGATAAGCTCAAGATGCACTCGCCAGACCTCACCCAGCGCAGCATCGACGCCATCGCCGAGCTGTTCCCCACGGTCGTCACCGAGACTATCGACTCCAATGGCGAGCCGGTGCGCGCCGTCGACTTCGATCTGCTGCGCCAGGAGCTATCCGACCACATTATCGAAGGCCCACAGGAGCGCTACCAGCTCGACTGGCCAGGCAAGCGCGCCGCCGCCTTCGCGGCCAACGCGCCGATCGCCAAGACCTTGCGCCCCGTCCGCGACGAGTCGGTCGACTTCGACACGACCCGGAACCTTTTTATCGAGGGTGACAACCTTGAAGCACTCAAGCTGCTCCAGGAGTCCTACCTCGGCAAGATCAATGTGATCTACATCGACCCCCCGTACAACACGGGCAACGACTTCGTCTACGACGACGACTTCGCCGAGTCGAGCGCCGACTACCTCGCCCGCTCGGGCCAAAAGTCTGAGACCGGCGACCGCCTCATCGCGAACACCGAGGCCAACGGTCGTTTCCACTCCGACTGGCTGAGCATGATGTACTCCCGGCTGAAGCTGGCGCGTGGTCTGCTGACGGACGACGGGATCATGATCGCCGCGATCGGCGACAACGAGCATGCGAATCTCCGCCTGCTCCTTGATCAGGTCTTCGGAGCCGAGAACTTCATCTCAAACGTCGTCTGGCAGAGCGGGCGCAAGAATGACTCCCGATACGTCTCCAACGGCGCGGACTACATGCTGATCTACGCGAAGAATGCGACGCGACTCGGCGAACTTGGAGTGCGGTGGCGCGAGCCCAAGGTAGGTCTCGACACGGCGCTGGCGAAAGCCGCCTCGATTTGGTCGACTCGTCCGAGCGACGACGTCGCGTCCGTCCAGTGGAAGGCCTGGCTCAAGAGCAAAAAGGCCGCCGGTGAAATCACCGATTCAGTGGCGCGGTACGACCAGCTTCAGTCCGGGACCGGCCGACCGATGAACACATACCACGACATCACGTGGCCGGGCCGGGGCGGGCCCACATACCAGGTTCTCCATCCGAAGACGGGAAAGCCGGTAACGCTTCCGAAAACCGGCTGGCGCTATCAGAAGGACGAGATGGATCGCCGGATCGCGGGAGGGCAGATCTGGTTCGGGCCGGACGAGACCGCGATCCCCCGGGGGATTCGTTTCCTTGACGAGACGAGCGAGCAGGTCGCGATCTCGGTGTTCGAGCAGGATCGCAAGGCCGCTAGCACCGACATGCGCAACCTCATGGGCGAGATCGTCTTCGAGAACCCCAAGGACCGGCGCGTCCTTGCGCGATGGCTCCGTCTCGTCACCGGTGGGGCTAAGGACGCCGTCGTCCTCGATTTCTTTGCCGGCTCCGGTTCGACTGGCCACGCCGTCATGGACCTCAATGCAGCCGATGGCGGGCATCGCCGATACATCCTCGTCCAGCTCGACGAGGCAGTTGACCACCCGGACTACAACTCCATCGCCGACATCGCCCGGGAGCGCCTACGCCGCGCCGGCGCACAAGTGAAGCAGGGGGGCGGGCTGCTGAGTGCCGACCTCGATGTCGGATTTCGGTCGCTGCACGTTGCCACGACCAGCATGGCTGACACGCTCGCGACCGCCGATGACTTGGTGCAGAACGCGCTCATCGAGGCGATCGGCAGCGTGAAGCCCGGCCGCACCGACGAAGACCTGCTCTTCCAGGTGCTGCTCGACTGGGGGCTCGACGTCGCCGAGCCGATCACGGTCGAGGACGTTGGTGCCCGGCGAGTGCTGTCGGTCGCCGATGGCGCTCTGATCGCGTGCTTTGCCGACGAAGTGACCGACGTGGTCGTAAGGGCAATCGCGGCGCGGCATCCGCTGCGCGCCGTGTTCCTGGATGCGGGCTTCGCGACCGACGCCGCACGCATCAACGCCGAGCAGATCTTCCGCGAGGTGTCACCTGAGACAGAGGTAAGGGCGATCTGACCCGATGAAGCTCCAGTTCAAGGTCCAGCAGTACCAGACCGAGGCCGTCGATGCCGTTGTCGACGTGTTCACCGGGCAGCCGTACGCCGACGGCGTGAAGTACCGCATCGACCCCGGCAAGGACGCTGCACAAACCTTGCTGGACGACGCCGGTCTGCGCAACGCGGAGATCGCTCTGACGCCCCCACAACTACTGACGAACGTGCACCGAGTGCAACAGGCGCGCGGGCTGGAGCAGTCGAAAGACCTCAAGGACCCCGTCAAGAGGTCAGCGGCCCCGATCAATCTCGACGTCGAGATGGAAACCGGTACGGGCAAGACTTACGTGTACATCAAGACGATCATGGAGCTGCACAAGCGGTACGGGTGGTCGAAGTACATCGTGGTCGTGCCGTCGATTGCGATCCGCGAGGGCGTGAAGAAGTCCTTCGACATCACTGCCGAGCACTTCCAGCAGCTCTACGGCACCAAGCCTCGCACGTTCGTCTACAATTCCTCGCGGCTGCACGAGCTGGAGCGATTCTCCTCCGACTCGGGCGTGCAGGTGATGATCATCAACATCCAGGCGTTCAACGCCACCGGCAAGGACGCCCGCCGCATCTACGAGGTGCTCGACGACTTCCAGTCGCGAAGGCCAATCGACGTGATCGCGGCGAACCGTCCGATTCTGATCATCGATGAGCCGCAGAAGATCGAGGGCGATGGGAAGAAGCCGTCGAAATCGCTGGAGGCGCTCGGGTTGTTCAAGGCGCTGTTCGCTTTGCGTTACTCGGCGACCCACAAGATCGAGCGCACCAAGGTACACCGCCTGGACGCCGTGGACGCGTACAACCAGAAGCTGGTGAAGAAGATCGCGGTGCGCGGCATCAAGGTCAGGCACCTGGCCGGCAGCACCGCCTACCTGTATGTGGACGGGCTGGAGGTCGGCAAAGGTACGGACTTCCCGAAGGCTCGGATCGAGCTGGAGGTGCAGACCGCCCAGGGCATCAGGCGGCAGGTGAAGCGGCTGAGCCAGGGCATGAATCTGCACGACATCTCCGGCGGCATCGAGGCGTACAGGGGCCTGTTCATCAGGGATGTCGATGCGAACCGCGACATCGTCGAGCTAAGCAACGGTGACCTCATCGGTGCCGGCGAGATCACCCAAGACGTGACCGACGACGTGAAGCGCCGGATTCAGATCCGGGAAGTCATCCGCGCCCACCTCGATAAAGAGCGCGAACTGTTCGCGCAAGGCATCAAGGCACTGTCGCTGTTCTTTATCGACGAGGTCGTCAAATACCGTGACTACGACAACGTGGACACGCTGGGCGAGTACGCCCGCGTGTTCGAGGAGGAGTACGAGGCGGTGCTCGCTGACTACCTGGGCCAGCTCGACTTCGACGAGGCCGCCGAGCGATACCGCGCGCATGTCGAGGCGATCCCGGTGCGGTCGACGCACGAGGGCTACTTCTCGATCGACAAGAAGACCGGCCACTCAATCGACGGCAAGATCGCCGCGCGTGGCGACTTCGCAGGTCAGTCGGACGACGTCGATGCCTACGACCTGATCCTCAAGGACAAGGAACGGCTTCTGTCGTTCGAGGAGCCGGTGCGATTCATCTGGTCGCACTCGGCGCTGCGCGAGGGCTGGGACAACCCCAACGTGTTCGTCATGGGCATGCTCAAGAAGAGCGACAACACCACCACGCGGCGACAGGAGATCGGCCGGGGCCTGCGTCTGTCGGTCGACCAGCACGGCGAGCGGATGGACAATCCTGTCATCGTCCACGAAATCAACGAGCTCACCGTCGTCACCGACGAGTCCTACACCGACTTCGTCACCGCCCTGCAGAAGGAGATCATCGAGTCGCTGTCGGCCCGCCCGCGCAAGGCGACAGTCGACTACTTCATCGGTAAGCAAATCAAGCTCGCCGACGGCTCCACCAGCGTGCTGGAGAAGTCGCTCGCGCAGGCGCTCTACAACCACCTGATCCGTAACGACTACATCGACGACGATGGCCTGGTGACGCAGGCGTACAGGGACGCCCGCGCCGACGGAACACTCGCCGCCCCCATGGCCGAAGTGCTCAAGCCGGTCATCGACTTCGTGTGGCCACTCGTCGATGCGCTGTACCTCGACGTGCCCAAGCCGGCCGACGGCCGCAAGCCGAAGAAGATCCCGTTCAACGAAGCGAACTTCAAGAAGCGCGAGTTCCAAGAGCTGTGGAGCCGCATCAACCACAAGTCCGTCTACCAGGTCGAGTTCGACTCCGCCGAGCTGATCAAGAACTGCATCCACACGCTCGACAAGTCGCTCAACGTGACAGTCATGCAGTACCTGGTCGAGGCCGGCAAGCAGGTCGTGGGACTTGAAGTCGAGCAGCTCGAAGCAGGGACCGGGTTCAAGGTGTCGGAGACGAAGGTCGAGCACTCCGCCGTCTCGGCGGGCTCCACGGTGAAATACGACCTGCTCGGGGAAATCGCGGAGAAGACCCAGCTCACCCGCCAGACCTGCGCGGCAATCCTTACGGGCATCAACCCCGGCACGTTCGCGAAGTTCAAGCAGAACCCCGAGCAGTTCATCACCGAGGCCGCCCGGCTCATCAACGAGCAGAAGGCCACGGTGATCGTCGAGCACCTCAGTTACGACCCGCTCGAAGGCCGCTACGACTCCTCGATCTTCACCGAGAATCAGACCGCGCAAGACCTGTCGAAGGCCGGCGACAAGCTCAAGAAGAGCGTCTACGAGTACGTGGTCACCGACTCGAAGGGTGAGCGGTTGTTCGTCAAAAAGCTCGACGTCAGCGACGAGGTTGTCGTCTACTCCAAGCTGCCGCGCGGATTCTTCATCCCAACCCCGGTCGGCGACTACAACCCGGACTGGGCGATTGCCTTCCGCGAGAACAAGGTCAAGCATGTCTACTTCGTCGCCGAGACCAAGGGCACGATGTCCACGCTCCAGCTAAGGAGAATCGAGGAAGCAAAGATCGAGTGCGCTCGGAAGTTCTTCAGATCGCTCAACGAGAAGGCAGGCACTGAGAACGTCACCTATGACGTGGTCGACACCTTCGAGAACCTGCTCCAGATCGTAGGGGCGTAACTGGGGGGTAAATCCTCAGGATTGACTACCGGGGTTCGGCCCGGCGAGGAAGGGCAAACGCGGAGCTTTGATCAAGATCTGCCAGCGGACACCGGGTATGCCATGGTTCATCCTCTGACGTGGCATACCCGCATCGCTTGGTTCGCTGACATCGGTGCGACGCGGTTTCCGGCCCGCAGGTCCAGGCTCTGGCGGGACGGCGCCCCCACGACCAGCATCGGCGGCCGGCCGAGCTGCCCGAACCCGGTCCAACTGATCCGTTCTGCGGTCACCGTCGTCGGCACAGTCGGCCACTGCACCAGCATCTGCCGGATCTGCGGCTCGACCGCGTACACGATCGATCTCTTGGTCAGCTGCTGGTACTTCGGTGGTTCGTTGGAGGCCAGCGCACCACGGACGGTGTTGCGGCCGATCCCGAGCTGACGCGCGATGGACTTGATCGGCATCCTCTGAGCCCGGTAACGAGGGCGGACTCCGCCCAGTCCTCCACGTTGGGCACTCCCTACTTTCACCGAGCGGGTCCCGTTGCCCTTCGACAATGATGCCGTTTCACGCGACGCCGACACACGCATGATGACAGCTCACAGTAAGTATCCAGCAACAGCGCCAGTGGAACCCTGGGCCCAAGTCGTCATGCGTTGAAAAATATTGACCGCAACACTGACAACAACCACAAACCACCAGGTCAAGTACGGTGCCGCCAGCAAAGATGCAGGTCAGCGAATCAGCTGCGCGCTACTACGACGTGTGATCGTGCGGTAGGAAACACCAAGAGCACGCCGGTGGTGAGGTGCGGAAGCGCCCTCATCACCGGCGTTTCTTGTTCGGCCAGGCCAGTACGGCTACTCCGAAGTCGAAAGAACCTTGAGGTCGACGCCAGCTCGCTCGATACGGCCACGCGGATCGTCCACAAGTTTGCGTCGCTCGAGATCCATCAAGCCCAGCGTGCACGTGATCTCCGCGGAGAGGGTGCCGTCGACCTTGTAGATGTTCGAGTCCATGTGGAAGGTCTTGCCGGTACCGAACTTGGCGTCGCAGGTCACGTCGACGACATCGCCTGCCCGAAGCTCGCGTCGGAAGACGATGTGGGATTCGAGCAGCACGAAGGCAAGATTCGCATCGCGCATGCCTGAGTTGAGCCCACCTGCGAGCTCCATCAGCTCAAGTCTGGAGACCTCGCCGTACGAGTGGTAGACGGCGTGGTTGAGATGGCCGAGGGTGTCCAGCTCGTAATGACGCACCTTGATCCGGGTGCGAAATGGCTCGCGCACAGTCACCGGTCCACTGTAAGCGCCACTCACCGTCCGCGACGCCGAGTGTGAGCAAGGGACCTTTGCTGCCGTCTCCTCCAACCCGCGCAAGCGACAGCAAAGGTCCCTTGCTCCCTAACCGCAGGTCAGAGCGGTCAGCCCTGGTAGAAAAGGCTCTCCACGATCGCATGGGCACGTCGCGTCGTCCGTCGGTAGGCGTCGAGGAACTCACCTGGATCGTCATCGGCCGAGTAGCCGAGCACTCGCGCGACAGCGGCGAGGTCACGACCAGAGCTGGGAATCTCGTCGACCGCCTTACCGCGAACCAGCATCCCGGCGTTACGGACGCGCGTCGCCAGCAACCAGGCCTCGGTCAGGGACTCGACCTCGGCAGGCTCGGCGAGCCCCGCCTCTGCTGCGGCCTTCAGTGCCTCGATCGTCGAGGTGGTCCGGAGCCCCTTGATCTGGTGACCGTGACGCAGTTGCATGAGCTGCACGGTCCATTCGACGTCGGCGAGCCCTCCACGGCCGAGTTTCGTGTGCCGGGTCGGGTCGGCGCCCTTGGGCATCCGTTCCGTTTCCACGCGCGCCTTGATCCGCCTGATCTCCCGCACGCGAACCGCGTCGAGGCCTGCCTCCGGGTAGCGAATGGGGTCGATCATCTCGATGAACCGCGCACCGAGGTCGTCGTCACCGGCAATGAACCGAGCCCGGAGCAGCGCCTGTGATTCCCAGACCTCCGCCCACCGCCCGTAGTAACTGCGATAAGACTCGAGGGTTCGCACCAACGGGCCGCTTCGCCCCTCCGGGCGAAGATCGGCGTCGACGATCAGTGCCGGGTCAGGGCTGGGGGCGCCGAGGATCTTGCGAACCGTCTCGGCGACGGATGAAGCGAACTTCGCTGCTTCGGAGTCCGACACGCCCTCGGCGGGCTCGCACACGAAGAGAACGTCAGCGTCGGAACCGTAGCCGAGTTCGGCCCCGCCCAACCGCCCCATACCGATGACAGCGATTTTCGCGGGAGTCTGGCCGAGCTCGGTCTGGCGCTGGCGAAAAGCGGCCGCCAAGGCACCTTGAAGCACGGCGACCCACACGCTGGACAGCGCGTCGCAGACGGCTGGGACCTCGAGCAACCCCAGCAAATCCGCCGACGCGATCCGGAGCATCTCGTGCCGGCGCAACGATCTCGCGGCCGCGACCGCGGCATGCAACCCCGGTTGACGCCGCACGGCGGCTCGCAGCGAAGTGGCTACCTCCGCCGGAGTACGGCCGGCCAGCCTCGCTGGATCACCGAGCAACTGCAGTACTTCCGGCGCTCGAGCCAACAGGTCCGGAACCAGACGTGACGTGCCGAGGAGAAATGCGAGCCGCTCGACGACGGCGCCCTCGTCACGAAGAACCCTGAGATACCAAGGCGTTTCTTCGAGTGCTTCCGAGACTTTCCGGTAGGACAGGAGTCCACGGTCAGGGTCCGGGGTATCAGCGAGAAGGTCCAACAAGACCGGCAGCAGAGCTTGCTGGATGGCCGCCCGGCGGGACATTCCCGCGGTCAGCGCCTTGATGTGCTGCAAGGCCCCGTCAGGCGCGGCGTAACCGAGCGCGGCGAGGCGGCTCTCGGCTTGTTTCGTAGTCAGCCGTAGCGCTTCGGTCGGCACATTCGCGACCGATTGCAGCAGCGGTCGGTAGAAGAGTTTCTCGTGAAGACGCCGGATGCTCTGCAGATGGCGGCGAAACTCCGCCACCAACACGTCCTCTTCACTTCTGCCCCGGGCCGACCGCACGCCGCTCGCCCTCGCGATCGTTCGCAACTCGCCGACGTCCGAAGCAGCAGGGAACAAGTGCGTACGCCGTAGTCGGCGAAGCTGGAGCCGGTGCTCGATGGTCCGGAGGAACTCGTAGGACGTTGCTAGCTCCGCAGCGTCCTTGCGCCCGACATACCCGCCGTCCCCCAGGGCAGCGAGTGCGTCCATCGTGGACGGGGAACGCAGCTCGGCGTCGATCCGGCCGTGGACCAGTTGCAGCAACTGCACGGCGAACTCGACGTCGCGAAGGCCACCGCGCCCCAGCTTCAGCTCACGTTCGGCGTGTGCGGACGGCACATGGCCTTCGACGCGGCGCCGCATCTTCTGCACCTCGGGAACGAAATTCTCCCGATCGGCCGCTGCCCACACCTTTGGTGCGACCATCTCCGCGTACTGACGTCCGAGCTCGGCATCGCCTGCGACCGGCCTCGCTTTGAGCAGGGCCTGGAACTCCCAGGTCTTAGCCCACTTCTGATAGTAGGCGGCATGACCGTCGAGGGTTCGGACCAAGGCGCCCGCCTTGCCCTCCGGACGCAACGCCGCATCGACCTCGAAACATGCCTTGCCGACCACGCGCATCATCGTGCTGGCCAGCCGCGTGGCGGCCGAAAGGTCTCCATCTCCGACGAAGATGACATCCACGTCGCTCACATAGTTCAGCTCTCGACCGCCACATTTGCCCATCGCGATCACGGCCAGGTGCCCTTCGGCAGCGGCACCCACCTCGGCCTCCGCGACCAGCAACCCAACCTGGAGCGCGGCCTCGGCCAGCGTCGTGAGCTGGGCCCCGATTTCGGCATAGGGCGGCTGGCGGAGACCAGGTTCGACGAGATGCCCGAGGTCTGCCGCAGCGATTCCGAGCAGCAGTTCGCGGTAGCCGGTGCGAAGTGCTTGCTCCGACTCGAGGCCTGTGAGCAGCTCACCGTCCGGTCGCAAGTGATCGAGCAGACTGTTCACATACTGATCTGGGGCAATGTTCTTCTCGCCCTGGAGGGTCTTCCAGCAGTCGGTGTTCGCGACCAGGAAGTCCGCGAGCGCGCTCGAAGTGCCCAGAACGCCGAGTAACCGGCCCCGGAAGGTGCGGTGGGTACGGAGCGCCTGGTCGAGCTCATTCCAGGTGCCGGGGTCGGCTTCCCTGATCCGGTCCAGTCCGCTCAGGGCGAGATCGGGATCCGCCGCACGGGAAAGTGCCGACAACACGTCAGCGGCGGAGCCGTCCGGGCCTGATTCGGTCCACCAACCGGCAGCACGCAGCTGCCCGTCGGCACGGGGATCGGTGAAGCCGTATCTCGCCACGGAAGCGGTCGGCCTGGCGCGCTCAACCATCGGCTTCCACCGTAGTCGCCCTTACGCCCGAGACCAGACGGACGCGCACGGGAGCAAGGGACCTTTGCTACCGCACGTGGAAGCGGTAGCAAAGGTCCCTTGCTCTCCTAAGCGGCGATCCTGCCCACTTCCTGTTCAGGAACTGTCGGGGCTGGGCCGGCGAAGCTGCCCGCGTTGACCGGGCTCCGCCGTGAAAGGAGGTAGATCCCGATGCCGATCGCCAGGCCCGCGACACCGACAGCGATCGTGCCCACCGTGCCTGTCGAGGTCACGAGGCCGGCCGCGGCACCGACGATGGCAGCGGCGGGCAGGGTGAACAGCCAGGCGGTCACCATGCGGCCGGCCGTGCGCCAGCGAACCGGTGATTCGTTCCTGCCCACCCCGGAGCCGACGATGCCGCCGGAGCACACATGGGTCGTCGAAAGCGGGAAGCCGAAATTCGTCGAGGCGAGAATGACCGCCGCCGAGCTGGTCTGCGCGGCGAAGCCCTGCGGGCCATCGATATCCGTCAGGCCTTTACCCAGAGTGAAGGTGATACGCCAGCCACCCAGGTACGTGCCGAGCGCGAGCGCCAGCGCCGCGCTGACGATCACCCAGAGCGGCGGCCCCGCCCCGGCGGGGAGGGTTCCGGCGGTGATCATCGTCAGTGTGATGACGCCCATGGTCTTCTGCGCGTCGTTCGTGCCGTGGGCAAGCGAGACCAGCGAGGCCGAAATGATCTGGCCGACCCGGAAGCCGGCGGTGCGGCCGCGGCGAACGAAGATCCGGTAGACGAAGTACGTCACGATCATCGCGACGAGGCCGGCCAAGACCGGTGACAGCGCCGCCGGGACCAGCACCTTTTCGACGATCTTTCCGAAATGGACGGAGTCCGTTCCGGCCGATACCCACGTGGCACCGATGAGCCCGCCGAACAGCGCGTGGGACGAGCTGGACGGCAGTCCGACGAACCACGTGATCAGGTTCCACACGATCGCCCCCACCAGGCCGCCGAAGACGATCGCCGGCCCGATCTTGGAGTCGTCGACCAGTCCGTTGGAGATGGTCTTGGCCACCTCGACCGACAGGAAGGCGCCGACCAGGTTCAGGACCGCGGAGATCGTCACCGCGACCTTGGGGCGCAACGCCCCGGTGGCGATCGACGTCGCCATCGAGTTGGCCGTGTCGTGGAACCCGTTCGTGAAATCGAAAATTAGGGCCGTGACGACGACGAGCACGACCAACACTGAGGGCTCCACCCCGACCTCCGAACCCTTCGAAATTCCCTTCGCAAGGTACCTGACGGCATGACCTGAGTGTTAATAACCCATACGCATTTGAGACATGGGCCGTTAAGCCATCGGCAATGTACGTTGACGTTGCGCAGCCGGGGCGAGGTCACCGGACACCAGTCGGACGAAGCGATGGGCGAACGGCCGCCAGGTTTCGGTGATGTCGGCATGCACCCGAGCGAGATTTTCCGGGGTCAGTACGTCCGGCCGGGTGAGTTCTGCCATTTCCGGCGACTGCCCCGCCCAGTCGAGGACCACTTCCGGCGTCGTCTCGATATGGAACTGGACACCGTAGGCACAACGGTCGAATCGGAAGGCCTGGCAGGCATACCGCGGCGAGGAGGCGAGAAGCTCGGCGCCTACGGGCAGCCGAGTGATCGCGTCGTTGTGAAACTGCAGGACGTCCTGCATGAGCGGCAAGTCCGCAAAGAGCGGATCGGTCCAAGCAGCGTCCTTCTTGGACACAAGACCTGGGCCGACCTCAGGCCCTTGATCGCCTGTGGCGACGCTGCCGCCCAAGGCCACCGCCAGGAGCTGTCCGCCGAGGCAAATCGCGAGGGTCGGGATGCGCGCGCCCGCGGCCCTCGAAAGAAGCTTCCGTACGTCCGCCAGCCACGGATGATCGCCGTCATCATTGGCGCCCATCCCCCCGCCGAGGCATACGACGCCCGCGTACCCATCAAGATCGAGGGGAAGCGTCTGATCGGGCAGCAACCTGATGTCAAGCTCGGCTCCCGCCTCGGTGAGCCAGTCACCGAGAGGGCCGATCGGGTCTGATGCATCCGGCTGGATGACGAGCAACTTGAGAGCGGTCACGTCCCCAGCCTACGACCGCCGGGAGAGCAGGGGACCTTTGCTATCGCTCGAGGGATCGCGGTAGCAAAGGTCCCCTGCTTCCTTGGTCAGCAGGCGCAGCGGGGAGTGGCCGTCGGGGCGGTAGCTGGTACCGAGGCGTCCCGGTCAACGGGGTAGCCGGCTGCTTGCCAGGCGGTGATGCCGCCGGACAGGCGCTTCACCTTGAAGCCGAGCTCCGCGAGTTTCAGTGCTCCCTTGGTCGCGGCGTTGCAGTGGATGCTCTCGCAGTAGCAGACGTAGACGAGGTCACGGTCCAACTCGCGGACCGACTCGGGCGTCATCTCCCGGTAGGGGAGATTGATCGCACCGGGGATGCGAGCTGACGCGAAGGCTTCGGGAGCTCGAGTTTCGACGATCATGTACTCCTGCTGAGTACCAGAGGTGAGGTCACGGACCAGGTCATCCGGGTCTACCTCGAGAGCGAGCTCGGCGCGCAGGTGGGCGGCGGCCGTCGCGCTGTCCAAGGGCGGGAACATGAGTACACGGGGTTCGGTCGTCATGCCTCAATCCTGCTGACCAGTGATCATCCACAACATCGGACAATCCAGGCCTTGCCGGCGTCTAGCCTGGAGTTTCCTGGTGGACACGACGATCAACCTGGAGTTCTGTGAACCTCGACGATCTCGACTGGCAGCTACTCGAACTACTCCAGTCCGACGGCCGGCTGACCTTCTCGGAACTCGGTCGACGCGTGTCGCTGTCCGCGCCCGCGGTGACCGAGCGGGTTCGTCGGCTCGAGAAGAAGGGGATCATCACCGGATACTCGGCCAACGTCGACGTGGCGAAGCTCGGGTTACCGATCGAGGCGGTGGTTCGGGCGAAGGTGCGGAGTTTGGACACGGCTCGCTTCCGCGAAACCATCCTCCCGCTTCCCCAAGTTCTCGACGCCGATCACGTGACGGGTGACGAATGCTGGCTGGTGCGAGTCGCCTGCCGGAACACCGCGGAGTTGGAGGAACTCGTAGAGCGGATGCAGCGCTATGGGGAGACGACGACTTCCCTGGTCTTCTCGTCTCCTGTGCGCAGGCGCGCGGTCGTCCGGCCCACCTGCTGAGCGACGAGCGGGGGAGCAAGGGACCTTTGCTACCACTTGGCGAGGCAGACATGAAAAAGGGTTCAGGCCCCGGGAGAACTCGTGGTTCTCGACCGGGGCCTGGACCCTTTACTTCAATGTTAGTCCGGCGGTGTCCTACTCTCCCACAACCCTTCGGTTGCAGTACCATCGGCGCTGTCAGGCTTAGCTTCCGGGTTCGGAATGGGACCGGGCGTTTCCCTGACGCTATAACCACCGAAACA
>NZ_JAEBEJ010000021.1:0-100280 GCF_046548895.1 Amycolatopsis sp. cmx-4-54 | reverse complement strand
GATGCCTCAAAACCCACACCCACTACAACGAAACAACCGCCTGGACACACCACAACATAACCGGACAAACCAGGAAACAACCGACAGCCGCTTGACAACCAAAACCCAGGGATGTCTTCACGGACTTCCGGCCACCTTATGGACCGGTCAGGTGTGGGTGATTTGGCTCTTCGGTGTGGGCCAAAGAACCGGCATCGTGAAGGTATGGACAACGAACGAAGAGCCGTGACGATCGGCGTACTGGGGGTGCTGATCGTCGGCGCGTCCGTGCCGGTGACGGGAATGCTCGACGGGTACCCGGTGATCACCGGGCAGGCGCTGCGGTACGCGCTGGCGGGCGTCCTCCTGCTGGCGTGGGCGCGGCTGAGCGGACGCCCGTTGCCGTTGCCGGGCGCGCGCGACCTGCCGTCCCTGATCGCCCTCGCGGCGACCGGGATGATCGGTTTCCAGGCCTGCCTGCTGTTCGCGCAGCGCTACGCCGAACCCGGTCTGGTCGCCGCGTTCCTCGGCGGCACGCCGCTCGTGCTCGCGCTGGCGGGCCCGCTGGCCAAGGGGAAGCGGCCCTCGTGGGCGCCGGTGACCGGGGCGGTGCTCGCCGGACTCGGTATCGCCGTGCTCTCCGGCGGCGGCGCGGCGCGCTGGCAAGGGCTGGTACTCGCGGCGCTGGCCATGGTGTGCGAAGCACTCTTCACACTGCTCGCCGTCGGCGTGCTCGAAAGGCTCGGGCCCTTGGCGACCGCGACCTGGGGGTGTTTCGCCGCGGGCGTCGGCGGCGCGGTCGTCGGGACGATCGCCGACCCGTCCGGCGCCTGGGCGTGGCCGGACGGGCGTGAACTGATCGCGCTCGGCTACCTGACGGTCGTCGTCACCGCGATCGCGTTTCTTCTTTGGTACTCGGCGGTTTCGGCGCTGGGCGCGGACCGGGCCGGGGTGCTGGTCGGGCTGATGCCGGTCTCCGGTCTCGCCGTCGCGCTCCTGCTGGGCATGCAGGATTTCCGTTTCTCCCAAGTGATCGGGGTCGCGCTGGTGTCCTCAGGCGTCGTGATCGGCCTGCGCCGCCGCAAGTTCGCTGAGCCTGGCGCATTTGACGTCGAAGTGCTTGACGACGTCGCCACCGATGATCGCGACCATGACCGCGCGCATCGGGCCGGTGAGGGTGATCTCCTGGACGACCTCCGTCCCGCCGTCGACCTCGGTCAGGCTCAGCACGAGGTCCATGGCGCCCAAGGGAATCGGCTGCCGAAGGGCGATCTCGCGGTCCTCGGCCAGGGACGTGATCGTGAACGGCTCGGCGACCCGTGAGTGCACGCGGCCGCGGAATCCGTTCGGTACGAGGAAACCGGTCGAGCCCACCGCGGCGGGGCCGTGCAGTTCGACGCCGACGAGGTCGGGATCCCAGTCGGGCCACCGGGTGAAGTCGGCCAGCGGCGCCCAGAGCGCGGATGGCGGGCAAGGGAGGATTTCGCGGGAGGTTCTGGTCCAGGTCATACCCGGACGATATACGGAACTGCCAGTATCGTAAACTGTGGGCATGGCGAGAGGCAGGCCGAGGGAAGAAGGAATCGACGACGCGGTCCGCGAGGCCGTGCGGGCGTTGCTGACCGAATCCGGTTACCAGCGCTGCACGATCGACGCGGTCGCGGCGCGGGCGGGCGTCGGCAAGGCGGCGGTGTACCGGCGGTGGCGGTCCAAGGCGGAACTCGTGTTCGCGGCGGTGATCCATTCCGCCGAACTCGAACCGCCGTCGGACACCGGCTCGCTGCGAGGGGACGTGGCCGCGGTCCTCGAAGTGATTCAGTCCTCTTTGGACGGTGTGGAACTGCGGCAGGCGCTGCCTTCGCTGCTCGCCGACGTCCGGGCGGATCCCGCGCTGGAAACGCGGTTCGGCGAGGTGTTTCTCGGCCGCGAACGCGGCTATCTGGTCCAGATGCTGGATCGGGCCGTCGCGCGAGGGGAACTCTCGCGACGGCCCGATCCGGCTCTCGTGCACGCGATCCTGCTCGGCCCGGTGCTGACGTGGCTGCACCTGTTCACCGAGACACCGCCTTCGGGTGGGCTGGCGGCTTCGCTCGCCTCACCGCTTCATGCGGCTGTGGTCGCTCTCGGTGCTTAGCGGCCTCCGCGCGCCATGCGGAGTACGTCGAGAGCCTCGTCCAGCTGGGCCTCGGTGAGCTTGCCGTTCGCGACGTGGCCGCGTTCGATCACGACCTCGCGGATCGTCTTCAGCTCCTTGAGCGCTTGCTTCGCGATGGCGGCGGCCTCTTCGTAGCCGATGTAGGAGTTGAGCGGCGTCACGATCGACGGCGAACCCTCGGCGTACTCACGCGCGCGGTCGGCGTTCACCGTCACGCCCGCGAACACCTTGTCCGCCAGTAGTCGCGAGACCGCCGCGAGCAGCCGCGCCGATTCGAGCACGTTGCGCGCGATCACCGGCAGGTTCACGTTGAGCTGGAAGTTGCCCGCCGCGCCCGCGAAGGCCACCGCCGCGTCGTTGCCGATCACCTGGGCGACCACCTGCAGCGTCGCCTCCGGGATCACCGGGTTCACCTTGCCCGGCATGATCGACGAACCCGGCTGCAGATCCGGCAGCGCCAGTTCGGCGAGCCCGGTGCGCGGGCCGGAACCCAGCCAGCGCAGGTCGTTCGCGATCTTGTTCAGCGACACCGCGACCGTGCGCAGATGGCCGGACGTCTCGACGACGCTGTCCTGCGTCGCCTGCGCCTCGAAGTGGTCGCGCGCTTCAGTCAGCGGGAGGCCGGTCACCGAAGCCAGTTCCTGCGAGACGGCCGAGCCGAAGCCTTCGGGCGCGTTAAGCCCGGATCCGACCGCGGTCCCGCCGATCGGCAGTTCACCGAGTCGCGGCAGCCCCGACTTCAGCCGCTCGACCCCGAACCGGACCTGCGACGCCCACGCGCCCGCCTCCTGGCCGAAGGTGATCGGCACGGCGTCCATCAGATGCGTACGGCCGGACTTCACGATGTCCGCCCATTCGCCCGCCCGCGTCTCGATGGCGCCCGCCAGGTACTCCAGAGCAGGGATCACATCCGAGAGCACTGCTTCCGTCGCGGCGACGTGGATCGTCGTCGGGAAGGTGTCGTTCGAGGACTGCGAGGCGTTGACGTGGTCGTTCGGATGCACGTCGCGGCCCAGCGCCTTCGACGCGAGCGTGGCGATGACCTCGTTGGCGTTCATGTTCGACGAGGTCCCGGAACCGGTCTGGAATACGTCGATCGGGAAATGCGCGTCGTGCTTGCCTTCCGCGACCTCGTCCGCTGCCTTCGCGATGGCCTCGGCGACCTCGGCGTCCAGCACGCCGAGCCGCGCGTTGACCCGCGCCGCGGCGGCCTTCAGCAAGCCGAGCGCGCGGATCTGGGCGCGCTCCAGGCCCCGGCCGGAGATCGGGAAGTTCTCGACGGCGCGCTGCGTCTGCGCGCGGTAGAGGGCGTCGACGGGGACGCGCACCTCGCCCATGGTGTCG
Organism: Amycolatopsis sp. cmx-4-54; assembly: GCF_046548895.1. Classification (NCBI taxonomy): domain Bacteria; kingdom Bacillati; phylum Actinomycetota; class Actinomycetes; order Pseudonocardiales; family Pseudonocardiaceae; genus Amycolatopsis; species Amycolatopsis sp. cmx-4-54. The sequence continues at coordinate 96,802 of NZ_JAEBEJ010000021.1, read as the reverse complement.
TGTTCGATCCGGTATTCCTGTTCAGCCATACCCCAAGTCTCGCGCAGGGTCTCCCGGCGCGCTCCGTGTCTTTCGGCACGCGAGGGCTAGGATCGAATGTGTTCTCGATCACGCCGCCCACCACCGGCCGGGAGAGTGCCGAATGAGCGAGTCCGCTGGGGAAACGTCGTACGACCTCGTCATCATCGGGGCGGGTCCGACGGGTCTGTTCGCCGCCTACTACGCGGGATTCCGCGGCCTTTCGATGGCCGTCGTGGATTCACTCCCGGAGGCGGGCGGACAGGTCACCGCGATGTACCCCGAAAAGATGATCTACGACGTCGGCGGCTTCGCCGAGATCCGTGGCCGCGATCTGGTGCGGGGCCTGCTCGATCAGGCGGCGCCGTTCGAACCCGCGTATCTGCTCGGACGCAAGGCCGAGAAACTCGAAAGCGTCGAGGGCGGCATCACCGTCACCCTCGACGGCGGCCAGGTCCTGCGCGCCGGCGCGGTGCTGATCACCGCCGGGATCGGCGAATTCACCCCGCGGCCGCTGCCCGCCGGCGACGGCTGGCTCGGGCGCGGCATGGTCCACTTCGTGCCCTCGTTGAAGGCGCACGAAGGGCAGCACGTGGTCGTCGTCGGCGGCGGGGACTCGGCGTTCGACTGGGTGCTCGCGCTGCACCCGGTCGCCGCGAGCGTCACCCTCGTGCACCGGCGCGCGAAGTTCCGCGCGGCCGAGTCGATCGTGCGGCAGGCGCGGGAACTCGGCGTGCGGATCGTCACCGACGCCGAGGTCACCCGGTTCCTCGACCGCGACGGCACGCTGACGGAGGTCGAGATCCAGGTCAAGGGCGCCGAACCCGAAATCCTGCGCGCCGGCTCGGTCGTCGCCGCGCTCGGCTTCACCGCGGATCTGGGGCCGATCGAAAGCTGGGGACTCCAGATCGACCACCGCGCGATCGCCGTCGACTCGACCATGGCGACCCCGCGGGAACGGGTCTACGCGGCGGGCGACGTCGCGGCGTATCCGGGGAAGGTGAAGCTGATCGCGACCGGATTCGGGGAAGCGGCGACGGCAGTGAACAACATCGCGGTCATGCTGGATCCGGACGCGCATCTGTTCCCTGGGCACTCCAGTAACGCGGAGTAGCGCGCGCAATGAAGGGGCCTTTCATAGCAAAATTTGCGATGAAAGGCCCCTTCATTGCACTTCAGGCGGGCGTACGAGGCGTGATCTTCTCCGCGATCCACTGCGCGTAGGCCACCACCGAAGTCGCGATCGACGGTGACGTCGCGCATACCGGATCCGCGTTGCCCGGACGGCTGATGACGCCCAGCAGCACCCACTTCTCGGCGACCTTGGCGATCTCCGGGCCGCCGGAATCGCCGTAGCACGAGCCCGTGTTCCCGCCGGGATTGTCGGTGCACAACTCGACGGCGCCGTCGAACTTCGCGGTGCAGCGCACGCCTTCGACGATCTTCGTGTCCAGCTGCCGTAGCTTCGCCGGACCCTTGCCACAGCCCGAAGTCGGGCACATCTGGCCCCAGCCGAGCAGCCGCGTCGGCGTTCCGGGCGCCACGACAGCGCCGATCGTGAGCGGCGCGGCCTTCGCCGGGGCGGCCAGCCGTACCAGGGCGAGATCACCGCCCGCGTGCTCGGGTTCGGGGTTGTAGGACGGGTTCACGATGATCTCGGCGAGCTTCGCGATTTCGCCGCCCTGGGTGTTGTCGACGCTGCCGATCCGCGCGCTCAGGTTCGCCGGGTTCTTGCCCTCGACACAGTGCCCGGCCGTCACCAGCCAATCCGCCGCGATCAGCGTCCCGGCACAGAAAGCCTTGCCGGAGGCCGAATGCAGGGACGCGATGAACGGATACGGCTCGTCGGCCTCTCTGCCGCCGACGAGGTCGCCCGCGCCCGTGGCCTGCCCGGCCGGCGTGAGGATCATCGCCGCGAGCAGGACCACGAGCACGCGCTTCAGCACGGTTTCTCCTTACGGGAGCGGGGGAACTACGTCGGCTTCCAGCGAATCGTCGAGGTGGCCGTCGAAGTTGACGGACGAGTACGAGCGAAGCTTGGTCAGCCGGTGGTAGCCGTCGATCATCCGGACCGTGCCGGACTTCGAGCGCATCACGATCGACTGGGTCGTCGCGCCGCCCGCGCGGTAGTGCACGCCGCGTAGCAGGTCGCCGTCGGTGACGCCGGTGGCGCAGAAGAACACGTTGTCGCCGCGGACGAGGTCGTCGTTGCCGAGCACGCGGTCGAGGTCGTGGCCCGCGGCCAGCGCCTTCTCGCGTTCCGCGTCGTCCTTCGGCCACAGGCGGCCCTGCAGTTCGCCGCCGAGACACTTCATCGCGCAGGCCGCGATGATGCCTTCGGGGGTGCCGCCGATGCCGAGCAGCATGTCGACGCCGGTGCTCGGGCGGGCCGCGGCGATCGCGCCCGCGACATCACCGTCGGAGATGAAGCGGATCCGGGCGCCCGCCTCGCGGACCTCCTTGATCAGCTTTTCGTGCCGCGGCCGGTCGAGGATGCACACGGTCACGTCGGAGACGCTGGAGTTCTTGGCCTTCGCGACCCGGCGGATGTTCTCCGCGACCGGGGCGGCCAGGTCGACCTTGCCGGCGGCGTCCGGGCCGACGGCGAGCTTCTCCATGTAGAACACCGCGGACGGGTCGAACATCGCGCCGCGTTCGGCGACCGCGAGCACGGCGAGCGCGTTCGGCATGCCCTTGGCCATCAGGGTCGTCCCGTCGACCGGGTCGACCGCGACGTCGCAGTCCGGCCCGTCGCCGTTGCCGACCTCTTCCCCGTTGAACAGCATCGGGGCTTCGTCCTTCTCGCCTTCGCCGATGACGACGACACCGCGCATCGACACGGTCGAGACCAGCTGGCGCATCGCGTCCACGGCGGCACCGTCCCCGCCGATCTTGTCCCCGCGCCCCACCCAGCGGCCCGCGGCCATCGCGGCGGCTTCGGTCACGCGGACCAATTCCATCGCGAGGTTGCGATCAGGGGCTTCAGGGCGTCGAGAAGAGCTGGCGGACGAGGTGGGGGTGGGCATGAGGCCTCCCGGGTCAGGAACTCGGCGGGGTCCCAGTCTCTCAGATACCCACGGTGGTTCGGTGGCTCAGGAGCATGGTGAACGTCACTGACCGTTGCCGGTCTCGTCTTCGACGGAGGAAAGCGCCGCCTCGATCCGCTCGCGAGCGCCCTCGAGGTGGTGCTCGCAGACCTTCGCCAGCTGCTCGCCCTTCTCCCACAGGGCGAGCGACTGCTCCAGGGACAGCCCGCCCGCTTCGAGTTCGCGGACGACCTCCACGAGCCTGTCGCGGGCTTGTTCGTAGCCGAGTTCGGCGGTCTCGCTCACGCTGTGCTTCCTTCTACCGGACGTCGGTGCTTGCCGATACCCGCGCACACTACCGCGCCGGCCATGGCGTTGTCGTAACCCACGAAGGCGAGAGCGAACTCCTGTCCGTCACCCTCCGCGATCGCCGCGACCAGGTTCTCCTGGGCCCGCGCCACCCGTTTGCGGTGCATGGTGCCGCCCGCGAACCACCATCGGGTGCCGACGTGCTCGGCCGTCGCTTCGGAGAGTTTGCGCAGCTGGGCGTCGAGACCGCGCTTCGTGGAGAGCGGTGCCGATGAGCCCTCGGCGGAAAAGAGTGCCTCGGCCTGGCACCCCGCCAGCAACACGGTCCAGCACTCGGCGGCCGCGTGGTCGGTCAGCAGCGCGTTGCGCAGCACCTCGGGCGCGTCGGCACGTCTCGCGGCGTCGATGGTCAAAGGAAGAAAACTCGCCGTCAACTAAGCTCCTCCGCCGCACCCTGTACCGATGCGTCCTCGGCGGAAAAGAGTGCCTCGGACGTAACGACGGCGCCGAGCGCGCCGTCGACCACGCGGACGCGCAGTTCCGCGCCGTCCGCGACTTCGGAGACGGACCGGAGTACCTGGAGGTTGCCTTCCGCGTCGGTGTACTGCACCACGGCGTAGCCGCGTTCGAGGGTCGCCGCCGGGCCGAGCGCGGTCAGCCGCGCGCGGGCACTGGCGATCTCGGCCTGGTCCTTCGCGAGCAGTGTGAGCATCGCGCGCCGCCCGCGTTCGCGGTGGATCTCGACGTCGTCGGAGCGCCGCTGGACCGGGCCGAGCGGGTCGGCGAGCACGGGTCGGCTGCGCATCTGGTTCAGCAGCCTGACTTGGGTGTCCACCCAGCCGTGCAGCGCGCGGCGGCCGCGATCGCGCATCTGGTGGACGCGCTGGGTCTCCTCGCGCACGTCGGGCACGATCCGCTTGCTGGCGTCGGTCGGCGTCGAGCAGCGGAGATCGGCGACGTGGTCGAGCAGCGGGGTGTCGGGCTCGTGCCCGATGGCGCTGACCACAGGCGTCCCGGCCGCGGACACGGCGCGGCACAGCGCTTCGTCGGAGAACGGCAGCAGGTCTTCCACGCTGCCGCCGCCGCGCGCGATCACGATGACGTCGACATCCGGGTCACGGTCCAGTTTGGACAGTGCCTGGAGGATCTGCGGGACGGCGAGCGAACCCTGCACGGCGGTGTTGATCACCTTGAACGCGACATGCGGCCAGCGCGACTGCGCGTTCACCAGCACGTCGCGTTCGGCGGCGGACGCGCGTCCGGTGATCAGCCCGATTCCCCTTGGCAGGAAAGGGATCTTGCGTTTGCGCTCCGGCGCGAACAGGCCCTCGGCCGCCAGCAGCCGCCGCAGCCGCTCGATCCTGGCGAGCAGTTCGCCGATGCCGACCGCGCGGATCTCGTTGGCGCGCAGGCTCAGCGAACCGCGGTTCATGAAGAACGTCGGCTTCGCGTGCACCACGACGCTCGCGCCCTCGCGCAGGGGAGGTTCGATCGTGCGCAACAAGCCCATCGGGCAGGTCACCGACATCGAGACGTCCGCCGACGGATCGCGCAGCGTCAGGAACGCGGTGTTGGTGCCCTGGCGGGCCGAGATCTGCGTGACCTGACCTTCGACCCAGACCGCGCCGAGCCGGTTGATCCACTCACCGACCTTGCGGGCGACCGTGCGGACCGGCCACGGGTTTTCGGCGGTGGTGGACGGGCCCGCCGCCGCGGAGGTGGGTTCGGCGCTCACTGGCCTTCCGCGCTGTCGCCGTCGCTGCCGGCCTTCTTCACGTTCCCGATGCGACGCGCGAGCATGCCGACGAACGACGGCCGGTCGGCGTTCGCGCGTTCGTAGGTCAGCAGCTCTTCCAGCTGCGCGAGGTCGAACCGGCGCAGGCGGGCACGCAGCTGCGGCAGGGTGAGCGTGTCGTAGTCGTCCAGCCCGGCGGGCTTCGCATCGACGAGCGCCGCGGAACTGTCGAACTCGCCGTCGGCGTGGTCCTCGGCGAGCGCGCGCTCCTCCTCGGCCCATGGGTCGTCGGTGAGGGCTTCGAGTTCATCGCGAACACCGAGGTGGCCGTTGGTCTCGGAGCGCGGCTCGGGGACGTCGGGCTCCTCCCGGAGCGGGATGACGCACGAGTCGCGTTCGTACCTGCGTTCACCGAGGTCCGGCGGGAGATCTTCGTCGAACGTGGCCCAGCTCGGCGTGTCCTCGACCGGGCGGAGACCCGACAGCGCGTCGTCGCCCTTGATCGCGAGTTCGGTGACGTGCTGCTGCACGCGCATGGAGAACTGGAGCACCTGGCTGACCACCGTGACGGGGAGCCCGGTGAGCTGCTTGGGAAGTTCGCGAACCCGCTCGGCGGTGGTGACGGCGAGGCCCGCGGCGACCCGGAGGGGGAGCGGGAGAGGCTTCATGCGTCTAGCCTGCCGTATTTGGTCCATCCTGCCCAACCGAACGGGTGGGTCGGCTCACCGGACGTGACTCCACGCACATCCTTTCGAGGGGTTCCCTGGTCACCTGAACGTGAGTGTGAGGACCCCCCGGGGCAGCCCGTACCCTGGGGTCATGAGTTCTGCGAGTCCCGGAATCACGCCCGCCGGCAGTCCGACGATCACCGAGTCCGGTGTGCCGGCAGGTGGCAAACGTGTCCTGCTCGCCAAGCCACGCGGCTACTGCGCGGGTGTCGACCGCGCGGTCATCGCCGTCGAAAAGGCGCTCGAGCTTTACGGCGCACCGGTGTACGTGCGCAAGGAGATCGTGCACAACCGGCACGTCGTGGAGACGCTGCGCGACCGCGGCGTGATCTTCGTCGACGAGACCTCCGAGGTGCCCGAGGGCGAACTGGTGGTGTTCTCCGCGCACGGCGTCTCGCCCGCGGTGCACGCCGAGGCGGCCGAGCGCAACCTGCGGACCATCGACGCGACCTGCCCGCTCGTGACGAAGGTGCACAAGGAAGTCAACCGGTTCGCGAAGGACGACTACGACATCCTGCTGATCGGTCACGAAGGCCACGAAGAGGTCGAAGGCACGGCCGGCGAGGCTCCCGACAAGGTGCAGCTCGTCGACACCGCCGAGGACGTCGACAAGGTCGAGGTCCGCGACCCGTCGAAGGTCATCTGGCTGTCGCAGACCACCCTTTCGGTGGACGAGACCATGGAGCGCGTCGATCAGCTGCGGGACAAGTTCCCCGGCCTGGCCGACCCGCCCAGCGACGACATCTGCTACGCCACCACGAACCGCCAGGTCGCGGTCAAGGCCATGGCCGCCGAATGCGACCTGGTCCTGGTGGTCGGCTCGACGAACTCGTCCAACTCGAAGCGGCTGGTCGAGGTCGCGCTGAAGGCGGGGGCGCGCGCGTCGCACCTGGTCGACTTCGCGCACGAAGTCGACGAAGCCTGGCTCGAAGGCGTCGAGACCGTCGGCGTCACCAGCGGTGCTTCGGTGCCGGAGGTGCTGGTCATGGACCTGCTGGCGTGGCTGGCCGAGCGTGGCTGGGGCAACGTCGACGAGGTCACCACGGCCAATGAGAAGATCGCGTTCGCGCTGCCGCACGAGCTGCGCAAGGCCGCCAAGGCCTGACACCCGCTACGAAAAAGGGCCGTCCGAGGAGTTCCTCGGGCGGCCCTTCTTTTGATCGGGCTCAAGCGCTGGTCAGCGGCTCAAGTGGTAGCAAAGGTCCCTTGCTTCACCGCTCGTCGTCCCACGGGCGGCGGCGCGGCGGCTGCCCACCACGGCGCGGATCGCCCGCGCCCGGCGGACGGCGGCGCGGGGCACCGGGGGCGCTTTCGTCACGAGGGTCGCGACGGCGCGATTCGCCGTCTTCCGGCGGACGTGGCCGCCGGGGCTGACGTCCCGGGGGAGGCGGTTTGCGGGCGCCTGGTTCGGCGTCGCGGCGGGGACGCCGCTCGTCGTCGACCGGGCGGCGGCGGGGCGGCGCACCGTCACGCGGCGCGCCCTCTCGCGGGGCACCGCGGCGGGAAGGCGGGGGCGGGGTCTGACCGGTCCGGGACGCGGGACGGCCACGGCCCGGCGCGGCGGCCGCGGCGGGCCGGGCGGCGGGCTTGCCCTCGTCGCGACGTTCCGGTTTGGTACCCGGCTTCACCTTCACCGGGGCGTCGGGATCGCGCTCGCGGTAGATCCGGAAGAAGCCGATCGCCAAGGTGAGGCCGGTGGTGATGGCCATCGTCGGGAAGCCGTTGATCAGCGGCGTGCCGACGTCGAAGGCTCTCGAGAGCAGGTCCGTGCCCTTGCTGCCGTCCGAGGTCAGGAGGATGACCCCCGGGACGGTCACGGCGAGGACCAGGGGCGGCTGCACCATCGGGCCGAACAGCCCGCGGCGCTGGACGGCCACCACGGCGGCCACCGCGCCGAGCGCATAGCAGGCCTTGAACAGCAGGCCCAGGTCCTTCTGCATCATCATGTCGACGAAGGCGCCAAGGATGGCGAGCCCGAAGCCCACCAGCACGGCCGCCCACCAGGGCAGCCCTCGCCTGGCGCCGACGAGCGGACGCTCGTCCCAGGCAACGGGGACGTCGTCGGCATCAGGATCGCTCTGGCGATCGCGAATCGCGGTCACAGGTCCCACCGTATATCCAAGCTGCGGGCATACCGCCAACAGGCGGTGTGTCTATCGCCTGGTAGTGGTCATTCCGGACCACCCGGACGGACTGTCCGGGTGTTTACCGGAAGTACTACGCGTGAGGACACGACAAGGTTGTCAGGCCAGGTGAAATGGAGCCTCCGATTCCGGTAATCGCAGGTGGGACGGCCGGCGTCTGCGATACCCGCCGCGCGTGCCCTCCCGGAAGTACGTGAAGGCCCCCTTCCTTGCGCCTAGGTACATGAAGGGGGCCTTCACGTCCTGGGGGAGGGGTTCTTCACGCGCCGTCAACGGAGCTGATGGTGTGCTGGGGCGGTCAGGCGGTCGGCCATCAGGTGTGCGCGCCACTGCTCGGCGTGGGGTCGTGAGTGTTCGGGTCCGCAGGGCCGACCGTGTCCGAGGTTCTGTTGCCGGTGCGCGGGTGGTTTCGCGTGACTGGATGGACGACACAGGTGACTGGATGGACGACACGTGTGACTGGACGGACAACACATGTGACTGGATGGACGACTCGCGGCGGAAACCCCGGCCGCGCCGTGCCGTCCGGTCTGTCGGCACGCGAAGCCGCAGCTGGGCGTGGGGGGCGTGAGTGGGTTTTGGGTCGTCACAGCACTTACGAGGCCGGGAGTTCGTCCGCCTTCCTGATCAGCGGGACCGGCGCGGGGCTGCCCGCGGCGTCGGTCAGCGGCGAGACCGTGCTCCGGAAGCTCTCGAGCGCCTCCAGCTCCCGCCGCCGGGCCGAGATGAAGCGCTGCAGGTGGGTGCTCGACAGGTTCAGCGCGTCGACCGCGTTGCCCGCGGCCCGGTGCGCGGCCGCGGCGCCCGCTCGGACCTGCTCGACGTCCTCGACCAGCGCCCGTTCGGTGGCGGCGAACAGCGCGGCGGACGCCAGTACGGCGAACCCCGTCGGCCCGCAGAGGAAGACCCGCCGGTCCAGCATCCAGCGCAGCAGTTCCGGGTCGGTGTCCAGCGCGGCGACCACGGCCGCGTCGGACGGGACGAACATGATCGTCCCGTAGATCGCGTCGGCCCAGCGCTGATAGCCCTTGCCCGCCAGCTCGGCCGCCCGCGACCGGAGCTGCCGGACGTGGACGCGCAACGCGTCCAGCCGTTCGTCGGGGTCGTCGGTCTCGACGGCCTCGGCCCAGCAGGCCATGCTCGCCTTCGCGTCCACCGGCACGGTCCGGCCGCCACCGACCCGCAGCACCATGTCCGGTTTCGCGGCGCCGCCGCCCGCCAGGTCCGTTTGCAGCGTGAAGTGCAACTCCTCGCGGAGCCCGAGCGCGCGTGCGGTCTCCAGGAGGACCTGCTCGCCCAGCTCGCCGCGGCCGCTGATCGAGGCGAACGCGACCTCGTACCGGCGCAACGCGAGCTGCTGCTGATCGGCCTTCGCCCGCTCGGCCACGACCTGTTTCGCCGCCGCGTCCGCCCGCCGCATGCCGTCGTTGTACAGCCGCCACAGCAACGCGACGGCCGCGAGCAGCAGCGTCGCGAGCACGACGGCCGCGGTGGTGATCACCGTCGCCACCGGTACCTCCCCTCCGGATCCTGGTGTCGTGCACCGGAATGCGGCACATAATCCGGCGGCCCAGCTTCCCGCTGGCGGTGTCGCCGGTCCGCCCGAGTACGACCCGGTACGAGGACGAACCGGCAACACCGCCAGCGGAAACCTGGATCCACCGCCTTACGCACCGCATTTCCGGTGCACGACACGTGTCGGGGACATCATGGCGGAACCCACCGACAAAACCGGAACAGCCCGGTCGTGCTCCGTATCTGACCTGCGCCGTCCCCGGCGTGTCGGAAAGCGCGGTGCCGTCAAGGGCGCGCCTCCCCTCTCCGGCCGGTGCGCGGCCCTACCTTGGGCTGCGTGAAGCTCCTGCACACGTCCGACTGGCATATCGGCCGTACCTTCCACGGCGCCGATCTGCTCGCCGAGCAGGAAACCGTGCTCGGCCATCTCGCCGACCTAGTGGCCGCCGAGTCGGTCGACGTCGTGCTCGTGTCCGGGGACATCTACGACCGCGCGGTGCCCTCGGCGGAGGCCGTCCGCGTGGCCACGACCGCGCTGGGCAGGATTCGCCAGGCCGGGGCGGAACTGGTGATGACTCCCGGCAACCACGATTCCGCGCCGCGGCTGGGCGCGTTCGCCGAGTTCGCCGCGGCGGGCGGGTTGCACCTGCGCGCCACGATCGACGGGCTCGCCGAGCCGGTGCTGATGTCCGACGAGCACGGCGAGGTCGCCCTCTACGGGATCCCGTACCTCGAACCGGAGCCCGCGCGGCACGCCCTCGGTGTACCCGAGGCCCGCGGCCACACCGGCGTCCTCACCGAGGCGATGCGGCGGGTCCGGGCGGATCTCGCCGGACGGCCGTCCGGCACGCGGTCGGTGGTGCTCGCGCACGCCTTCGTCACCGGCGGCGAACCCACCGAATCCGAGCGGACCATCGCGGTCGGCGGCGTCGAGCAGGTGCCGGGTTCGGTGTTCGACGGGGTCGACTACGTCGCGCTGGGCCATCTGCACGGCCCGCAGACCCTCGCCGAGCACCTGCGCTATTCGGGCAGTCCGCTGGCGTACTCGTTTTCCGAGACACGCCAACGGAAATCTGTCTGGCTGGTGGAGCTCGGCGCCGACGGGCTCGCCGAGGTCCGGCGTCATGAGCTGCCGGTGCCGCGCCACCTCGCGATGCTGCGCGGCGAGCTGGCCGATCTCCTTTCGGATCCGGAGCACGACGGCCTCACCGAACACTTCCTCTCCTTCACCGTCACCGACCGGGTCCGCCCGATCGACGCCATGCGCAAGCTGCGCGAGCGGTTTCCGTACGCGGTGCACATGGACTGGCAGCCGGAAGGCGGGCACGACGGTGTCGCGCTGAAGTACGCCGAAGCCGTCCGCGGGCGGTCCGACGTCGAGATCACCCGTAGTTTCCTGGAGGACTGCCGCGGATCCGCGCCGTCGGAGCGCGAGGAGCGGCTGGTGCTGGCGGCGCTGGGCGCGGCGGGCAGGGAGCGCGAAGTATGAGGTTGCACCGGTTGGAGGTCGCCGCTTTCGGTCCGTACGCGGGCCGCCAGGTGGTGGACTTCGACGTGCTCGGCGCCGACGGGCTGTTCCTGCTGCACGGTGACACCGGCGCTGGGAAGACAACGCTGCTCGACGCGATCGCGTTCGCGTTGTTCGGCACCGTCCCGGGCGCGCGGGGCGAGGTCAAACGGCTGCGTTGCGACCTCGCCGAGCCCGACCAGGTCACCGAGGTCGTCCTGGAACTGACCGTGCAGGGCCAGCGGATGCGGATCGCGCGCAACCCCGAGTACCAGCGCCCGAAGCGCCGTGGCGAGGGGATGACCCTCCAGCAGGCGAAGGCGGTGCTGAGCTGGGTCGGCACGGTCCCCGCCGGGCACGTGGCCGAGGGCATCACGCGGATCGACGAGGTCGCGCGCACGATCGAGCGGCTCATCGGCATGACGCACGAGCAGTTCTTCCAGGTGGTCCTGTTGCCGCAGGGCGAATTCGCGCGGTTCCTGCGTGCGAACACGGCCGAACGGGAGGAGTTGCTGGAGCGGCTGTTCGGCACCGAGCGCTTCTCCGACGTCGAGAACTGGTTCGCGAATCTGCGTGCCGAACGCGGCCGCGAGTTGCAGGCGCGGCAGCAGACGCTGCGGGAGTGGGTCGCGCGGTTCGCTCAGGTCGCGGGCCGGGAAGCGCCCGAGGAAGGGCAGGCCGAGTGGGTCGGGGAGGTGCTCGCCGAGTCGGCACGGCGCGTTACCGAGGCACAGGAACGCGACACGAAGGCGCGCACGGCGGCCAAGAAGGCCGAAGCGGTCTGGCAGGAGAACCGGTCCACCGCCGAACGAATCCGCCGGGTGCGTACGGCGTACACGCGGTTGTCGGTGATCGCCGAGCAGGCGGGCCAGCGCGCGGAGTGGGCGGAAGAAGTCGAGGCGGCTCATCGCGCGGCGGGCGTCATCGCGGAGGCGGATCTCCTTGATCGCAGGTTGGATCAGCTCGCGGAGGCCGAAGCAGCCGAGGCGCTCCGGGCTCAGGAAGTGCCGGACGCGGCGGAGAGTTCGGCCGCTGAGCTTCGCGCCCGCGCCGGCGGGTTGCGGGAAGAGGCGGGCGCGCTCGCCGAACTCGTGGCGGAAAGCGAGCAGCAGCAACGGGACCTCGTCCGCCGCGAGCAGCTGAACGCCACCGCTGAGAAGGCGAAGAAACAGGCCGAGGACTTCGCCGCCGAGCTGGGCGCGGCGCCGGAGAAGGTCGCGGCTTTGCGGGCCGAAGCGGCTGCTGCCGCCGAAGCCGAAGCGAAGCTCGACGGCGCCCGCTCTCGTGTCGACGAGCTGACCGCGCTGGCTCGCGACGCCGAAGAGGTGCCCAAGACACGGCAGGCCGTCGAGCGGGCGCGTGCCGCGGTCAGCGAGGCCGTGGACGGCCATCAGCAGGCCCGTCAGCACCGGCTGGATCTGCGCGAACGGCGTCTCGAAGGAATGGCGGCCGAACTCGCCGCCGGTCTCCACGCGGGCGAGGACTGCCCGGTCTGCGGGTCGGCGGAGCACCCGTCGCCGGCGACGCACACCGGTGGCTTGGTCGACCCCGAGGACGAACGCCGCGCCGAAGCCGCGGAACAGCAGGCGCACGCGCGGCGCGAGAAAACGAAAGCCGCGTTGCAGGAGACTGAAAACCGCCTGACCGTCCTGGTCGAGCGATTGGGCGAGCACACCGCCGAGACACTGCGGGCCGGGCTCGCCGAAGCACGCGACCTGGTCTCCACGCTGTCGGAGACGGCTCGCCGGAAGCCTGCTCTCGAGACGCGGCTCCTCGAATCGGAACGGAAGATCGAGCAGCTGACCGACCAGCGCGGGGAGGCCGAACGCCGCGCGGTCGAGGTCGCGACCGAGGTACGCGGGCTGACCGAGCGCCTGGCCGAGCGCGAGCGCCGGTTGGAGGCCGCGCGCGGCGAGTTCGCCGACGTCGCCGCCCGGCGGCGTCATCTGCTCGGCGTCGCGACCCGCCTCGACGCGCTGGCCGAAGCGCGGCTGGCCGTCGCGGGCGCCCGTGAGCGCCGTGACGAGCAAGCGAAACTGGTCAAGAAAGCGTTGCAGGCCAAGGGTTTCGCGGACCTCGACGAGATGCGCGCCGCGGCGCGGCCGGACGAGCAGATCACGAAACTGGAAGCCAGCCTCGCCGACGCGAACGTGATGGAGCGGGCCGCCCGCGAGGAACTCGCGCAGCCCGAGTTGTTCGGCATCTCGCCGGAGGACGAGATCGACGTCGGCGCGTCGGCGGACGCGGCGCAGGACACGCGAGCCGAGGCCGAGCAGGCCTTCGCGGCACTGCGGACGGCGAAGACACGGCACACGGACCTGACCGGGCTGGCCGAGCGGATGACGGCCTCGATGACGGAACTGGCGCCGGTCGAAGAGGGGTATCTCGAACTGAAGGCGCTGGCGGAGGTGGTCAACGGTCGCGGGCAGAACGCGCGGAAGATGTCGCTCCGCTCGTACGTTCTAGCCGCGAGGCTGGAGGAGGTCGCGGTCGCGGCGACGGCTCGCCTGCGGACGATGAGCCAGGGCCGCTACTCCTTCGTGCATTCCGACGCGGCCGGGGCGCGGGGCACCCGCGGCGGGCTCGGCCTCGACGTGCTGGACGACTACTCCGGCACCATCCGGCCCGCGAAGACGCTTTCGGGCGGTGAGTCCTTCCTAGCGTCACTCTCGCTGGCCCTGGGCCTCGCTGACGTCGTCGCCGCCGAAACCGGCGGAGCGCTGCTGGACACGCTGTTCATCGACGAGGGCTTCGGCACGCTGGACGCCGAGACGCTCGACATCGTCATGAACATCCTCGACGAGCTTCGCGCCGGCGGTCGTGTGGTCGGGCTGGTGTCGCACGTGGAGGAGCTGCGGCAGCGGATCCCGACGCGGCTGCGGATCCGGAAGTCGCGTACGGGCTCCTCGGTGGAGATCCACGCCGCCTGACCCTGCCCGCGCGCTAGGAAAGGCTCTTTCCTTGCAAAATTTGCAAGGAAAGGACCTTTCATGGCGTCCGGTGGGGGACGAGATCAGGCGGCTTCGTGCGTCAGCAGCCACTGCTTCGCCGGGACGCCCCACCGGAAGTTCCCCACGCCGCCGCCGGTCCGCACCACGCGGTGGCACGGCACGAACAACGCCGCGGCGTTCTTCGCGCAGGCCGACGCGGCCGCCCGCACCGCCGTCGGATTCCCCGCCAGCGCCGCGTACTCCGCGTAGCTGACCGGCTCGCCCGCGGGCACCTTCCGCAGGATTTCCCAAGCGTGCTCCCGGAAAGCACCGGACCGCTGCCGCACCTCGACATCGGCGACCACGTCCAGGTCGCCGTCGTGGTAGCGGCGGATCGCGGTGCTCACCGGACCCAGGTCCCGTCGCTGCTTCACTTCGCCGGGGGCCAGCGAAGGCGAGATCAACGGCGTCAATTCGCCGACGTCACCGGTCCAGCCCGAGGCGAGCACGGCCCCGTCGCCCGCCACCACGGCGGTGAACGGGCCGATTCTGGTGTCCATTGTGGACCAATACGCGATGCTCATCATTCTCCCTTTTCGGCGCGCCACAGGTACATGCCGGCGTACGAGGACCAGGGCTGCCAGGCCCGTCCGCGTTCGGCCAGCGTCGTTTCGTCGTCCGTGATGCCCAGCGCGGCCGCTCCCCGGCGCAGTGCCGGATCACCGGTCAGCAGGACGTCCGGCGTGCCCAGCACGCGCATCAGGACGTAGTCCGCGGTACCGGGGTCGATCCCCGGGACGTCCAGCAGTTCCGCCCGCAGCTCCCCGGGATCGCGGCCGACGTGGACCGCCACCCCGTCCGCCAGCGCGCGGGCCACCCCGGCCACGCGTTCCGGTCCGTGTTCGGCGACCTGGGCCGCCGTCGGGAACAGCGTGGTCAGTCCGTCCAGCGACTCGTCGCAGCTGGGCAGGCGTTCGCCGAGTGCGTCGGCGACCGCGGCCGTCTCGGCGGGCGACAGCAGCGCGCGCAGCACGAGCTCGTCACCGTCGACGGCGCCGGGCACCCGGATGCCGGGGATCGCCTCGACCAGCGGCGCGAGGGCCGGGTCTGCCCCGAGCACCCGCGCGACCGCCTCGGGGTCGGCGTCGAGGTCGAGCAGCCGCCGCACCCTGGCCACCGCGCTGCTGAGGTCGCGCAGGTCGGTGAGCCGCAGGTCGCAGCGGACGTGGTCGTCCTTCGCCGTCAGCCACACGACACCGGGGCCGTGCGCGAGCCGCAGCGTGCGCCCGTAGCCGGTCACTCCGGAATCGTCGCGCGTCACGTGCTCGACGCCGGGGACGGCTTGGCCGGCCAGGAAGTTCAGCACCCCGTTCGCGTCGAACGGCTTGCGGAACGGCAACCGCAGGCTCAACCGGGTCCCGGTCGGCAACTCCTCGGCCTTACGGCGACGCAGGCTCGCCGCGCGAAGCTGCGAAGGCGTCGTCGCGAAGACCTCCCGGATCGTTTCGTTGAACTGGCGGACGCTGGAGAAGCCCGCGGCGAACGCGACGTCGGTCAGCGGGAGCCCGGACATCTCGATCAGCAGCCGCGCCGAGTGCGCCCGATGGGCCCTCGCCAGCGCCAGCGGTCCGGCACCGAGCTCCGAGGTGAGGACGCGGCCGAGTTGCCGCTCGGAATAGCCGAGCCGCCGCGCGAGCCCCGGGACACCGTCGCGTTCGACGGTCCCGTCCGAGATCAGCCGCATCGCCCGTGCGGCGAGGTCGGCCCGGATGTCCCAGTCGGGCGAGCCGGGGACGGCGTCGGGCAGGCAACGGCGGCAGGCGCGGAAGCCGTTGGCCTGCGCGGCCGCCGACGTCGGGTAGAAGCGGACGTTCTGCTGCTTCGGCGTCGACGCCGGGCACGACGGGCGGCAGTAGATCCCGGTGGTGGCGACGGCCATGATGAACTGGCCGTCGAACCGGGAGTCACGGGCGGCGACGGCGCGGTAACACCGTTCGGTGTCGCGCCACACGGCCCGTTCGGCCAGGGTCTGCTCGGTCATGACATCGATCGTGCCACCAGGTCGGGGGGTCGGCTGGCGGAAATCCGACACGGCGATCAAGGCCTCGGCGGATGGGGCGGCGGGCGGCACGTAGACTTCTGGCCCGTGAGTCTCACCCTCGGCATCGTCGGCCTGCCCAACGTCGGCAAGTCCACCCTGTTCAACGCGCTGACCCGCAACGACGTGCTCGCGGCGAACTACCCGTTCGCCACGATCGAGCCCAACGTCGGTGTCGTGCCGCTGCCGGACCCGCGGCTGGACCGGCTCGCCGAGGTCTTCGCCTCCGAGCGGATCGTGCCCGCCGTCGTGTCCTTTGTGGACATCGCGGGCATCGTGAAGGGTGCCTCCGAGGGTGCCGGCCTCGGCAACAAGTTCCTCGCGAACATCCGCGAGGCCAACGCGATCTGCCAGGTCGTCCGCGTCTTCGACGACCCGGACGTGATCCACGTCGACGACCGGGTCGACCCGGGCAGCGACATCGAGACGATCAACACCGAGCTGATCCTCGCCGACCTGCAGACCCTGGAGAAGGCGCTGCCGCGGCTGGAGAAGGAAGCGCGGACGAAGAAGGAGAACAAGCCCGCGCTCGACAACGCCCAGAAGGCGAAGGAGATCCTCGACGCCGGGCGCACCCTCTTCCAGGCGCAGAAGGAGGTCGACTTCGAGGCCCTGCGCGAGCTGAGCCTGCTCACCACGAAGCCGTTCCTCTACGTCTTCAACGCCGACGAAGGCATCCTCACCGACGACTCGCGCCGCGAGGAGCTGGCCAAACTGGTCGCCCCGGCCGACGCGGTGTTCCTCGACGCCAAGGTCGAAGCCGAACTGCTCGAACTGGACGACGAGGAGTCCGTGCGCGAGCTGCTCGAATCCGTCGGCCAGCACGAGCCGGGCCTCTACTCGCTCGCGCGCGCCGGCTTCCACACCCTCGGCCTGCAGACGTACCTGACCGCGGGGCCCAAGGAGTCGCGCGCCTGGACGATCCCGCAGGGCGCGACCGCGCCGCAGGCCGCGGGCGTCATCCACACCGACTTCGAGCGCGGCTTCATCAAGGCCGAGGTCGTGTCCTTCGCCGATCTGATGGAGCACGGCTCCATGGCCGCCGCCCGGTCCGCGGGCAAGGTGCGCATGGAGGGCAAGGACTACGTCATGTCGGACGGCGACGTGGTGGAGTTCCGCTTCAACGTCTGATCGAACTTGATCATGATACCGAAGTGGTATCATGGGCCCATGGCGATGACGTTGAGGCTGAACGAGGAGCAGGAGCGCGCTCTGGCTTTGCTCGCCGAGGCCAACGGGGTGAGCAAGCACGAAGCGATCGTGCGGGCGATCACCGACGCCGCGGCCCGGTCCGTCCGTGACGATCGAGTGCATGCCCTGTCGCGCGACGGGCGGGCGCGCTACGCGTCGTTGCTCGATCGCCTGGCGCAGTGAAGATCGAGTACCTGACCCTGGACGACCTGCTCACTCTCGCGGCAGATCTGGGAGTTTCCCGGGTTCGGGACCTGGGTTTGCTCGACGCGGCCGCGCATCGGCCACGGTCGTCGCTGATGGGGCAGGACGCTTATCCGAGCCTGCCTGAAAAAGCGGCGGTCCTGCTGGAATCGATCGTCCGCAACCACCCGCTCATCGACGGCAACAAGCGGCTGGGCTGGATGGCGGTGTTCGTTTTCTACGGTCTCAACGGTGTCGACCTGGAAGCGCCGGAGGACGACGCGTACGAGCTGGTGATCGCGGCCGCGACCGGGGCCGTTGTCTATGGGGAAGCGGCCCAGCGCCTTGCGGAGTGGACTCGCCCAGAAGTCACTTCACCGCGCAGCGAGACGCCGTAGCTGCGAGGGCGCCCACACGCTGAGGGAAGGTTGTCAGGGCGCTCGTGCCGGGTGTCCCCGATGCTCATCGGGGACACCCGGCACGAACCCGCACTACCTCCGCAGCAGGCTGTACGCCGCCGAACCGATCAGCTCCAGCGAAACCTGAAGCCGCTCAAGGGAAACGTTGTCCTTGATGGTGTCTTCCGGCGTGTGGTAGGTCGGCTCCAGCAGCGCCGGGCCGGTTTCGCCGCGCCAGCTGAAGTTGCCCGAAGCGATCCCGCGTTCGAAGAACGGCACGTGGTCGCTCGAACCGCGCGCCACCGGGCCCTTGACCCGCGGGTCGTAACCGAGCCGTTTGGCGGCGGCGTTGACGGCCGCGGTCGTGGCGTTGTCGGCACCGTCGACCGAAAGCAGCCAGTAGGTGATCGCCGGGTCCCAGCTGGTGGCGACCATGTCGTTCTGGAAGCAGCCGGCGATCCGCTTCGCTTCCGGGTCGGACAGGTTCTTAACGTAGTGCCGCGAACCGATCAGCCCGTATTCCTCCGAGCCCCACAGCGCGAACCGCAGCGTCTTGTTCGTCGGCAGGTACCGCAGGACGCGTGCCAGTTCCAGGCAGAGCACGGTGCCGCTGCCGTCGTCGTTGGCGCCGGGGGAGCCGGGGACGCTGTCGTAGTGCGCGGTCACCATGACCACGCCGTCGTCCTTGCCGGGGAACGTGGCGGGCCGCTCGGCGATGACGTTGTACGACGTCAGGTTCTTGTGGTGGGTGGCCGTCGCCTTCACCGTGACCGAACCCTTGGCGAGCCGTTCGCGCAGGCGCTCCACCTGCACCTGGGCCAGGCCGAGCACCGGGATGGTGACCGGGGTGGCCAGCGTCGGGGAGAACGCCGACAGTTTGCGTGCCGGGTCGGCGCCGATCCGGCCGAGCAGCACGGCGTCCGCTCCGCGCTGCGCGGCCGTCAGGTACGCGTCGGCCTTGTTGGTCACGGCGGCGATCAGCACGATCTTGCCGGTCAGATCGTCGGGCAGCGTGCTGCCGTCACCGGCGTCGACGACGACGGCCTCGCGCGTGATGTCCTGCGCGCCCTGCGGCGACGAGCCGGTCTGCCAGCTGTCGCGCCCGATCGACAGGGTGCCCAGGAACTTGTCGGCGATCGGGAACGGCTGCAGCGTGACCTGGTAGCGCAGGTCCCGAAGCACCTTCGCGATGTAGTCCTTGGCTCGCAGTTCGCCTTCGGTGCCGGCGATCCGGGGGCCGATCTTGTCGCTGAGCACCCGCAGGTGCTCCAGCGCCCGTCGCGACCGCACCCGCGCGATCACGGGGTAGTCGCCGAAGTCCAGCGACGGCGGGAACTGCGCGCCCGGACGTTGCTGCGTGGCCGCGGCGGCGGTGCCGGGGTTCAGCCCGATCGTCGCCGCGCCCGCCAGTGCCACCGCGCCCGCGAGCACCTCACGTCTGCGCAGACCTGCCATGGAACACCCCTCACTTCTCGAAGAACTCGTTCGAGTAGCTAAGAGTCACGCGGCTCGGAGAGCAACCTCCGATCGTCCCCTTTTTCCTTTCCGTGACGTTCCCTCAGCCCTTGGCGCCGAAGGCCTTCAGGAAGGTGTCGACGGCGGCGTCGGCGATGGCGCGAAGTTCGGCGTCAGAAGTGTGGCGGGTGCCGAGTCTCGCCCGCTTGTCGGCCGGACCGGACAGCAGCGCGAAGAACTGGTCCGCGGCCAAGAGCGGGTCCGCGGTTCGAAGGTGCCCGGAGACGGTCAGGCGGGCGAGCCGGTCGGCCAGTGCTTCGGCCACGCGGTCCGCCGCACGCGTGTGGATGACGTCGAGCAGGTCGGGGAACTGGCCCGCCTCCGCCGCGAGCAGCCGTCGCAGGGCCCATGAGCGGTCGGCGCAGTAGCACTCGAGCAGTTTCGAGCCGATCGTTTCCAGGGTGCCCCGGAGATCGTCGCCCGCGCCGGTGAGCCGCTCGACCACGGCCAGGTTGTCGGCCAGCGCCTGATCCGCCGACGCGGAGACCGTCTCGCGAAACAGGTTCTCCTTGTCGCCGTAATGGCTGTACACGGTGGCTTTGGCGACGCCCGCTTCGGCCGCGATCACGTCCACGCCCGCCTGCGCGTATCCCTCTCGCGCGAAAACGGTGAAAGCCGCGTCGAGGATCGCTTGCCGCTTGTCGATCCGGCCTCGGGCCGTACCAGTTCCGCTCATGCCCACAGCGTACCGGGACGGCCGGATAACCAGACTCATCAGTCTGGTCGAACAGACCTGCTAGTCTTGAACTCATCGGTCTGAAAAAGCAGACTGATGAGTCTGATTCGAAAGGGAGAACATGACCATCACCCGGGACGATCGGCTGGGCTCCGCGCTGCGGCTGCTGATCGCCGTGATCCTGCTCGGCGGGGCGCTGGGCATCCTGAACAGCACGATGGTCGCCGTCGGGATCCGCGACCTCGCCGAGGACTTCGAAGCCTCGCTGGGCACCGTGGGCTGGGTTTCGACCGGGTTCCTGCTCGCGGTCACCGTCACCATCCCCGTGACCGGCTGGGCGGGTGAGGCCTTCGGCGGCAAGCGGATGTGGCTCGCCGGGCTCGGCGTCTTCCTCGCCGGTTCGCTCGGGTGCGGGCTGGCGTGGGACATCGAAAGCCTGATCGCCTTCCGCGTTCTGCAGGGGATCGGCGCCGGCATCCTCGATCCGCTCGTGCTCACTCTGCTCGCCCGCGCCGCCGGGCCGCGGCGCGCGGGCCGCGTGATGGGGCTGATGGCCGCCGTGCTCTCGCTCGGTCCCGTGCTCGGCCCGGTACTCGGCGGCGTGGTGCTGCAGGGTCTCGGCTGGCGGTGGATGTTCCTGCTCTGCGTGCCCCTCGGCGCGCTGGCGGTGCTGCTCGCGGTGCGCGTCATGCCCGCGGATCCTCCTGCCGAGCGGCGGGCCCGGCTCGACATCCTCGGTGTCGCACTGCTCGGGCCGGGTTTCGCGGGCCTGCTCCTGGTGCTGTCCCAGGCCGCGAACGGAGCGGATCTGCTTTCTTCGCCGGTGCTCGTCCCGCTGGTGGCCGGCGTTCTCTTGCTGGCCGGTTACGTGGCTCACGCACTGCGCGGTGAGGCGCCCCTGGTCGACGTCCGGCTGTTCGCCCGTCGCGGGTTCGCCGCGAGTGTGACCGTCATGGCGCTGACCGGGCTGGCGATGTTCGCGAGCCTGATCGTGCTCCCGCTGTACTTCCAGCAGGCCGGCGGACACGGGGCGCTCGCGGCCGGGCTGCTCGTCGCGCCGCTGGGCGTCGGGGCCGCGGTCGCCGCCCCGCTGGCGGGACGCGTCAGTGACCGGGTCGGTTCACGCAACCTGGCGCTGGCAGGCGGTCTCTTGGCCGCCTTGAGTGCCGTCCTCTTCACCACGTTCGACGCGGGGACCGGTGACGCGGCGGTCGTACTCGCCGGGCTGGCCCTCGGCACCGGGCTCGGTTTCGTCGGCCCGCCCGCGATGGGGGCGGTGTTCCGCACGCTGCCGGGACCGCTGGTGCCGCAGGGAAGCTCGGTGCTCTACATGCTCAACCAGCTCGGCGGTTCGATCGGTGTCGCCGTGGTCGCGTTGATCCTCGCCACCGCGACCGGCCCGGTCGAGGGTCTGCACGCCGTGTACTGGTTCGTCGCGGGCACCATGGTCGTCCTGCTCGCCGCCGCCGCGCGCCTGCCGGGCGGGGGTGACCGGTGAAGACGATCGTGATCTCCGGCGGCACCGACGGGATGGGCAAGGCCCTCGCGATGGAGTACCTCGGCCGAGGCGACAACGTCGTCGTGCTCGGCCGGGACGCGGCGAAAGGCGCGGTGTTCGGCGAAGCCGGCCGCGCGACTTTCCTCCAGGCGGACCTCGGCCTCATCGCGCGCAACCTTGAGGTCGTCGAGCGGATCACCACGACGTTCCCGGTCGTGGACGCGCTGGTGCTGTGCGCCCGCCACTTCCGTTCGACCAGGGCGGTGACGGCCGAAGGCATCGAAGCCACCTTCGCGTTGGAGTACCTCAGTCGTTATCTGCTCAGCCACGGACTCGCCGCCGCCTTGAGCCGGGCCGAACGGCCCGTCGTCGTCAACGTGTCCGGTCCGGGGGTGACCAAGCCCGAGATCCGCTGGCATGACCTTTCGCTGACGCGGGGCTACGACGGCGTCGTCGCGCAAATGCAGGCAGGGCGCGCCAACGACCTGCTCGGCGTCGCTTTCGCCGCCGAACACGCCGCGAGCGGGATCTCGTCCGTGCTGCTCAACCCCGGCGGTGTCTCGACGAGCTTCTCCGGGGACTACGACGCGGCGACCGCTGCCCATGTCGAAGCGTTGAAGAGATACGGGAAACCCGTCGAGGAAGGCATCGTGCCGATCATCGCGCGGATCGACGACCCACCAGCCGAGCCGCTCAGCGCGTTCGTGGAAGGACGGCGGATCGCGGTGAGCGGCCCCGGTTTCGAACCCGCGGCGGCGAATCGGCTGGCCGAGGTCACTCGCAGGTTGCTGGCCGACGAACGACGGCGGAGGGGGGCGCACGGGTAACTTCGGACGGGTGAAGCCGCTGAGTCCTGACATGTTCGCGCCCGGCTGCCCGTCGAACCTGACCCCGTTCCGGATCGGCGACAAATGGGCGGGCCTGGTCGTGCTGTGCCTGGAAGAAGGGCCGCGCCGGTTCTCCGAACTGCGGGTGCCCTTGAGGGGAGTCACGCCGAAGGTCCTCACGGAGACCCTGAGGGCTCTTGAGCGCGACGGCATGATCACGCGGACGGCGTACGACGAGACGCCGCCGCGGGTGGAGTACGAGCTCACCTCGCTCGGCCGGACGTTGTTCGAGCCGATGGAGGCATGCCGTGAGTGGGCGGCGAAGCACCTTCCGGAACTGGTCGCCGCCCGCGAAGCCTATTCGGGTTAGCCGAGCAGGCCGAGCACGACGATCGTCAGCAGCGTGATGGCGGTGGCGAACATGGTCACCCAGGCGCGCTGGGCGGCGGTGATGGAGGCGTTGTTCACGGCGGTTCCCCCGGGGGAGAGAAGCGACAGGTCCGCCGGGAACAGCGCGTTGATCAGGCTCCGCGTTACCTTCCGGACGCCGCTGTGATCAACATCACTGATCGTGCTGGTGATGCCGATCGCGCGCCGTGTACCAGAGCACTCCGGCAGCGGCGGCCACCATCGCGCCGAATGCGGAGAACCCCACCACGATCGCCTGCGTCATCACTCGTCCTCTTCTCGTTGGTCGTACTGGGTGGACGTCCGAGAAACGGAGTCGTGGCGCGAGCGTCGCGGACGTCACATGCCGCCGAGTACCTCGTCGATCTGCGACGCAAGCGCGAAGTCCTTCTTCGTCAGCCCACCGGCGGAGTGCGTGCTGAGCCGGAACGTCACCGTCCGCCAGCGGATGTCGATGTCGGGATGGTGGTCGGCCGCCTCCGCCAGTTCGGCCACCTTATCCACCGCCGCGATCGCGGCGGGGAAGCTCGGCAGCTTCGCCGTCCGCTCGATCGCCACGCCGTCACGGGTCCACCCGGAGAGCTTGGTCACGGCTTCGTCGGCCTGCTGGTCGTTCAAGATTTCCGCCATGACTCCATGGTGGTACGCCGTCGGCTACGCTGCACGTTTGCCACGGGTCCCCCCTTGAAGAACGCAGGAGGCTAGATGAAACGCGCCCTCCGCACGGTCGTTGCGGCTGGCACGGTGGCCGCCCTCGTCGCGGGCTGCTCGCTCTCCGGGAACACGGGGAACGACCCGCAGGCGCCGGCGACGGTCACGCTCGTGACACACGACTCGTGGCTCGCCCCCCAGGACGTCCTCGACGCGTTCGAGCGGCAGTCCGGGATCAAGATCTCCGTGCTCAAGCAGGGGGACGCGGGCGCGCTGACCAACAAACTGGTGCTGACCAAGGCGAACCCGATCGGGGACGTCGCGTACGGCATCGACTCGACGTTCGCCTCGCGCGCGCTCACCGAGGGCGTTTTCGAGCAGTACACCAGCCCGGAGGCCGATCGCGGTCCGCAGCGGTACTCCGTCGACCCCGAGCACCGGCTCTCCGCGGTCGACCTCGGCGACGTCTGCGTCAACATCGACACCCGGTACTTCGCGAACAAGGGGATCCCGGAGCCGAAGTCGTTCGCGGACCTGGCCGACGCCAAGTACAAGGACCTGATGGTCGCCGAGAGCCCCGCGACGTCGTCGCCCGGCCTGGCGTTCCTGCTCGGCACCGTCGCCCAGTTCGGCGAGCAGGGCTGGCAGGGGTATTGGACGCAGCTGAAGGCCAACGGGCTCAAGACGGTCAGCGGCTGGGAAGAGGCCTACTCCAAGGAATTCTCCGGTTCTTCGGGCAAGGGCCCGCGCCCGATCGTCGTCTCGTACGCCTCTTCGCCCGCCGCCGAGATCGGTGACGACGGCAAGCCGCGCACGAAGGCACTGCTGGACACCTGTTACCGCCAGGTCGAGTACGCGGGGGTGCTGAAGGGCGGCAAGCAGGTCGAGAAGGCCCGCAAGGTGGTGGACTTCCTGCTGTCCCAGCAGTTCCAGGTGACGGTGGCGAGCAACATGTACGTGTACCCGGCCCGTCAGGGCGTCGAGCTCCCGCAGGGCTGGGCACAGGCCGCGCCGCTGCCGCAGCAGCCGAAGACGCTCGAACCGGCCAAGATCCAGGCCGGGCGCGAGCAGTGGATCGCCCAGTGGCGCACGCTTGTGGAAGGTTAAGGCGTGCCTCGTGAACCGAAGCCGGCAGATCGGGCGGAGTCCTCGGATTCGCGGGGGCGGGCCGCTGAAACGGCCAGGTGGGTGACCAGCCGATGCCGCGCCCTGGACCGCGGCTGAGTACCACCGGGCCGACGTTCCGCGGAGCCGGGCTGGCCGCACTCGCCGTGCTGCCGCTCGGTTTCCTCGTGGTGTTCTTCGCCTGGCCGGTCGCGGCGATCGTGGCGCGCGGATTCGGCTCCGGCGGGGTCGGCACGGCCATCGGTGACCCGCTGACCTGGAAACTCGCCGGATTCACCGTCGCCAGTGCCGGGGTCTCGACGATCGTGGCGGTGCTGGCGGGCCTGCCGGTCGCGTTCCTCCTCGCGCGGGTGCGGCTGCCGGGGGTTTCGCTGGTCCGGACGCTCGTGCTGGTGCCGTTCGTGCTGCCGACCGTCGTGGTCGGCCTGGCCTTCCGCGCGCTGTGGCCCGACGGCGGCCTGCTGCCCTTGGTGCTGGCGAACGCCTTCTTCAACGTCGCCGTCGTCGCGCGCACGGTTTCCGGGCTGTGGAGCCATCTCGACCCGCGCACCGTGGACGCGGCGAGGGCACTCGGCGCGTCGCCGTGGCGTGCCTTCCGCTCGGTGACGCTGCCCGCGCTCGCCCCGGCTGTCGCGTCCTCGGCCGCGGTGGTGTTCCTGTTCTGCGCCACCAGTTTCGGTGTCGTGCTCATCCTCGGCGGGGCGAAGTACCGCACCCTGGAGACCGAGATCTACCTGCGCACGGTCGAACTGCTCGACCTCTCCGGCGCGGCCGCGTTGTCGCTGGTGCAGTTCGCCGCCGTCGTCGCCGCGCTGGTCGTCGGCGCGCTGGCGAGGCGTCGCCGGGAGAACGCGGTGCGGCTGCGTTCGCGGAGCGAGACCGCGCGGCGTCCGAGGGGCGGCGAGTGGTGGGCGGTGTCCGCCGGGCTCGCGGTGATCGCACTCCTGATGACGCCGATCGTGGCGTTGCTGGTCGAGTCCGTGTCCACTGGGTCTGATTCGGACGGTTTCAGCCTCGCCGGGTACGAAGCGCTCGCCGGGTACGGCTCCCGTGGTGCCCTTCAGGTCTCCGGCTGGGACGCGGCGTCGATGTCGCTGCGGACAGCGTTCGACGCGACGATGCTCGCGATGATCGTCGGAGTACTGGCCTCTGTCGTGTTGGTGGCGTTGCGCCGCACACCGGGCAGGCTGGCCAGGGGGATGGGCGAGACGATGGACGCCGCGCTCATGCTGCCGCTGGGCGTGTCCGCGGTGACCGTCGGTTTCGGCTATCTCGTCACGCTCGACGCGCTCCCCGGCGATTTGCGGACGTCGCCGCTGCTGGTGCCGCTCGCGCAGGCTTTGGTGATCATCCCGCTGATCGTGCGGATGGTGCTGCCGGTCCTGCGGTCGGTCGACGTCCGGCTGCGGCAGGCCGCGTCGACGCTCGGCGCGAGCCCCGGCAGGGTGTGGCGGGAGATCGATCTCCCGCTGACGGCGCGTTCGCTGGTCGCGGCGGCCGGGTTCGGGTACGTGGTCGCGCTCGGCGAGTTCGGCGCGACGAGCTTCCTGGCCAGGCCGGACGCGCCGACGTTGCCGGTCGCCGTGGCGACGCTGATCTCGCGGCCGGGGGAGCTGAACAACCAGATGGCCTACGCGGCCTGCGCGCTGCTCATGATCGTGACCGTGGTGGCGGTGGTGCTGATCGACCGGTTCGGCGCGGTCCGCGGGCAGAATTCGGTAGGGGAGTTCTAGTGTCACTGTCGGTACGGGACCTGACCGTCCACTATGGATCTCTTCCGGCGGTGAAGGACGCCGCGCTGGACATCGCCGACGGGGAGGTGCTGGCGCTGCTCGGACCGTCCGGTTCGGGGAAGTCGACGCTGCTGCGGGCGATCACCGGCCTGGAGCCGCTGACGTCGGGCACCGTGCGGTGGGACGGCGAGGACCTCTCCGGTGTCCCGGTGCACCGGCGGGGCTTCGGGCTGGTGTTCCAGGACGGGCAGCTGTTCCCGCACAAGGACGTCGCCGCCAACATCGCGTTCGGGCTGCGGATGCACGACGTCCCGCGCGCCGAGCACGCGGACCGCGTCCGCGCGCTGCTCGATCTGGTCGGGCTGGCCGGTTACGAGCGGCGGAGGGTGACCGAGCTGTCCGGCGGGCAGGCGCAGCGGGTGGCGCTGGCCCGCGCGCTGGCGCCGGAACCGCGGTTGCTGCTGCTCGACGAACCACTGTCCGGTTTGGACGCCGGGTTGCGGGAACAGTTGGCGATCGACCTCGCGGCCCTGTTGCGGCGCAGCAAGATCACCGCGTTGCTGGTCACGCACGATCAGGAGGAGGCGTTCACGCTCGCCGACCGGGTCGCCGTGCTCGACGACGGCGAGATCCGGCAGGAGGGCGCGGTGCGCCGCGTCTGGCGGCAGCCGGTGGACGAGGACGTGGCGCGCTTCCTCGGCGTGACCACCTTCGTCGACGGCGAGGCGTCGGGCGGGACGGTGCGGACCGCGCTCGGCGAGGTCACGCTGCCCGACGTCGAGGACGGCGCGGTGCGGTTGGGCCTGAGGCCGCACGGTCTGCGGGTCGCCCCGGAGGGTGTCGAGGGCGAGGTCGTCGCCGTGGTGCACCGGCGGGAACACGTGCGGCTCGTGGTCGCCCCCGGCGGGAATCTGTCCACTGTGGACGCCGTCGCGCCGGTGACCGCCGACCTGCGCCCCGGTGACATCGTGCGGCTCGCTCTGGACCCGGACGGCATCGCCCGACTCCGCGTTTAGTCCTCTGGGCGCGGGAGGTCAGACGGCGACGAACCGGATGAGCAGGACCAGGCCGAGGGTCAGGGCGGCGCAGGCGATCGCGAGCCACGCGTAACCCTCCATCGGCGAGTCATAGAGGGTGTGCGCGGTGCCGTACCGGTTCAGCCTGCGGCCGATCACCCGGATCAGGATCGCGCTGAGCACGAAACCCGCCACCCAGGCGATGTCGGTGATCACCTGCCGCCCGTCGAAGACTTCCTGGAACACGACGCCAACGACGAGCCCGAGCAGGAGCAGCGGCCCCACCAGGCAGCCCGCGCCGGTCCATCGGACGGCCCCCACCTCGAACATGGCCACGACCTTACCGCGCCTCGACGCCGTGAAGGCCTCCTTCAGGGACCCAGAGTCCCTCAAGGAGGCCTTCACGGACTTGCGAGGTCAGCCGTCCCGCGTGGTGAGGCGCGCGTAGGCGATCGAGAGCCCGATGGCGATGTAGCAAGCGGCGCGAAGCGCGCCTTCGCCGAGCATCGCGGTGTCCACCGGGTCCATCAGTACCGAGGCGGGCGCCTGCGACCAGTTCTCGTTGAGCAGGAACGGATGCAGCCACGAGACCGCGTCCAGGAAGCCGAGGATGGTGAACACGATCGTCCCGGCCAGCACCGAGGCGACGACCAGCATCGGATGTTCGGTGAACGCCGAGATCGCCAGCGCGACCGCGCCGACCGCCCACAGCTGCAGGACCACCCACGCGGCCACGAGCAGGATGCGGCCCAGGGCGTCCCAGACACTCAGCGTCGAGCCGGTGAGGGTGAACATCGAGTCGGCGCCGCTGATGATCAGGCCGGTGACGAAACCGGTGAACGTCATGGCCAGTACGGCGATCGTCGAAACCGTCGCGACGCCGAACGCCTTGATCGCGAGCAGCCTGCCGCGGCCGACCGGGGCGATCAGCCAGCCGCGCAGCGTCCCGTGGGCCGCCTCGCCGGCGATCGCGTCCGCGCCGGCCATCGCCGAAGCGAGCGGGAGCAGCAGCCCCAGCGTCATGGTCAGGGCCGCGACCGGCAGGATGAAGCCGTTGCTGACCGCGGAGGCGAGCAGCGCACCGTCCTGTCCGCCGCTCGTTTCCGCGGTGTCGACGAACGTCAGCGCGACCCCGATGACCACCGGGATCAACGCGAGCAGGCCCAGTACGGCGAGCGTGCGGGGCCGCCGGAAGATCCAGCGCAGTTCGGCGCGGTACAACCGGAGCAGCCCGACACTGTCCTGCCCGGTCCGTGCCGCGGGTGCCGCGGCCAGAGCGTGGGTCACGACTCCCCCTCACCGTCTACAGTGGACTCCGGCTGGGTCAGCCGGGCGAACAGGTCTTCGAGCCCGGTCCGCGCCCGCGCCGCCTCGTGCACGGCCACCCCGGCCGTCACCAGATGACGCAGCACGTCGGGGGCTTCGGCGGCGGTCAGGTCGACGCGGACCCCGTCCGGTGTGAGCCTGCTGCCGATCCTGTTCTCCCGCAACGTCTCCACCGCGAGTTCGGCGTCCGGCGTCCGCACCAGCAGCGCCGCGTTCCCCGACTCCAGCAGCTCCGAGAGCTCACCCTGGGCGATCACGTTCCCGGACTGGAGCACCGCGACGTGCGTGCAGGTCGCCTCGACCTCCGCCAGCAGATGCGACGACACCAGCACGGTGACGCCGTCGGCGTGCAGTTCGCCGATGATCCGGCGGATCTCCCTGGTGCCCGCCGGGTCGAGGCCGTTCGTCGGCTCGTCGAGCACGACCATCCGCCTCGGCACGAGCAGCGCGCTCGCCAAGCCCATCCGCTGCTTCATCCCCAGCGAATAGCCCTTGTAGCGCCGCGTCGCGGCGCCGGTCAGGCCGACGCGCTCAAGTGCCGCGTCGACCGCTCCGGGGATTCCCGCCGCGGCCAGCCGCGGTTCGGCCGCGGCCACGCGCAGCAGGTTCTCCCGGCCGGAGAGGAAAGGGTGGAAACCGGGCCCCTCGACCAGCGCGCCGACGTCGGGCAACGCGTGCGCCGCCTCGTCGGGCATCCGCTTGCCGAAGAGTTCGACCTCGCCCTCGGTCGGCCGCACGAGACCGAGCAGCATCCGGATGGTCGTCGTCTTGCCCGAACCGTTGGGGCCGAGCATCCCCAGCACGGCGCCTTCGGGAACGTCGAGATCGACTTGGTCCACGGCCACCGTGCGGCCGTAGACCTTGCGCAGGCCCCTGGTGCGGGCCGCCATGGGTACCGCCGGAGCGGACGCCTCCAGGGAGGTGTCCGCTCCGGCTTCGAACGTGGTGGTCACTTCGCGGCCAAGGCCTCGAAGAGGACCTGCTCCGGCACCGCGCCGGCGGCGTAGCGGCCGTCGTCGGTCAGTACGCCGCTGCCGACCTTGGTGGTCACCAGCCAGCCGCTGCCCCAGGCACCGCTGACCGGCTTGGCGAACCGCGAAAGCAGCGCCTTCGGGTCGACCTGGCGGCCCTGCTCGTCCTTGGCCTCGCCGGCCTTCGCCAGCGCGTCGGCCGGGATCTTGCCGGTGATCGCGGTGTCCCAGCCGTCGCCGACGACCTTGATCTCGGACTTCGCCCGCTCGGCCAGCTCACGGTCCTTCGGCTCGACCTCGGCGGCCTTCTCGGTCACCTTCGCGCCCTTGGGCGGGGTGAACTCGAAGTTCGAGGCGGGCTGGGCCGCGAAGTTGATCTCGCTGAACGAAGCCTCGAACGCCGGGGCGGACGTGCCGTTGGCCAGCACCGTGACACGCAGCGGCATCCGGGTCTGGTCGTCGATCGCGACGCGGATCTCGCGCAGGACGGTCCGCTCGGTCGGCTTCGGGGTCAGCACCAGTTCGTACGCGGCCCGGTTCGCCACCGAGGCCGTCCCGTCGACGGTGATCGCGCTGCTCTCGCGCACCTTGCCGAGCAGTTCGGAGGCGACCGTGGCCGGGTCGACGGCTTCGGCCTTCTCCTGGTGCTCCTTGGCCAGATCGGCCGGGACGGTCACCTTGGTGGCCGAGTTGTCCTTGGAGTCGTACTCCCAGACGGTCGGGCCGTTCCGGACGATCGTCTGCTGGCTGGATCCCTTGGTGAGCGAGATCTTGCTCTTGCCCGCGCCGTCGGTCGAGACCTGCGCCGAGTCGACGTCGAGCGCCGAGACACCGGGCAGGGCGCCGCCGACCTGCGGCAGGCCGAGGTCGTTGCTGACCTTGACCTTCCCGTCGAACGCCGACGGCTTCGCGTTGAGCGTCGACTGCACCAGCTCTTCGGCGCTGATCTGCGGCAAGACGGGCGCGTCGCCCGCGGTGGCCGGCATCGCGACGACAACGAGCCCGCCGACGCCGAGAGCCGTCCCCACCACCGCCGCGGTGATGGCCTTCCTCTTCGGATCCATGCTGTCTCTCCCTGTTTTCCCGAACCCCAGTGTGCTCGGGTCTTGGCGACAACGCTTCCCCGGAAACGCTGAGACACCACTCAGACTCCGCCGCCGGAGCTGAGATGGCGCTGAGAGGTCGCGCGTGAGCTGGTCGAAGCGTGAATGATGAGGGACGTGAAACCTCGAGTACTGGTGGTCGACGACGAGCCCGGCGTGCGCAAGGCGTTGCAGCGGGGGCTGCGCGCCGAGGACATGGACGTGGTCACGGCGGCCGACGGGCCCAGCGGCCTGCGGCTCGCGCAGACGGGCTCCTTCGACGTCGTCCTGCTCGACATCATGCTCCCCGGTCTTTCCGGCTACCGCGTGCTCGAACGCCTGCGCGCGCTCGGTGTCACCACGCCGGTGCTGATGATCTCGGCGAAGGACGGCGAGGTCGACCAGGCGGACGGTCTCGACCTCGGCGCCGACGGCTACCTCGTGAAACCGTTCTCGTTCGTCGTCCTGGTCGCGCAGGTGCGCGCGGTACTGCGGCGGGCCTCGCCGGACGCCATCCGCGGGCCGCTGCGCATCGGCGCGCTCGAAGTCGACCGGAGCCTGCGGCAGGTCCGCTACGACGGCGTCGAAGTGGCGTTCAGTCCCCGCGAGTTCGCGCTGCTGGAGGTGCTGGCCGGCCGGGCGGGAACGGTCGTCACCAAGGACGAGCTGCTGCGCGCCGTCTGGGGTGACGAGCAGGCCGCGACGCGGAACGTCGTCGAGGTCTACGTCGGTTACGTGCGCCGCAAACTCGACGCGGCCGGTGCCGGCGCGCTGGTCCGGACCGTGCGCGGGCACGGTTACCTGGCCTCGGACCCGCAGCTCGACGAAGTGATCGCCCCGGCGGGACAGGGGTGATCGGCTCGCCGTCCTGGTGGCGCCGCCGGTCGCTCCAGGTGCGGATCACCCTGCTCACGGCCACGGTCACGCTCGGTTTCCTGCTCGGGTTGGCGGCGGTCGCGGGGGACAACCTCCAGCCGCTGCTCATCGGCTCGGTCGACGACGAGCTGAGTGGCCGGCTGAACACCGCGAAGGCCGACGTCGCCGCGGGACGGACGCCGTCGGGATCGGCGGTCACCGTCCGCGTCCTCGACACCGGCGGTGGCCCGGTGGACGGCCTCCCGCCCGCGAACCTCGGCCCCTCGGACGTCCGGGCGCTGAAGGCGGGCGAATCGGTCACGACCGGCGGTGAGCACAGCTGGCGCTGGGCGGGCACCGTGGTCACCGCCCCCGATGGGCAGCAACGGCTCGTCGTCGCGGGCGCGGGTCTGGTCGGCTTCGCGACGGCTGTGCACTCCGGCGGGCTGTGGCTGTTCGTGGTCGCGTCCGTCGGCGCGGTGGGCGCCGGGATCGCGACGTGGCTGCTGGTGCGCTTCGCGCTGCGGCCGGTGGCGCGGATGCGCGGGTCGGTGCGGGCGCTCCCGCCGGGCGCACGGCTGCCGCTCCCGGATTCGCACGACGAACTGCGCGCGCTGGCGGAAGAGTTCAACGCGTTGCTGGCCAGGCAGGAGGAAGGCGCCGAACGGCTTCGCCGGTTCACCGGGGACGCCGCGCACGAGCTCCGGTCGCCGGTCGCGTCGATCCGCGTGCAGGCCGAGGTCGCGGTCACCAATCCCGATCCCGACCTCTCGCAGGAGACCCTTTCCGACATCCTCGAGGAGGCGGAACGGCTTTCCGCGCTGCTCGACGGGCTGCTCGCGCTGGCGAGGTCGGACGCGGGGGAGGTCCCGCCCGCGGAACCCGTCGAGCTGGTGAGCGAGGTGCGGGCCGCGGTCGCGCGGATGCCCGCCGGCGCGCCGGAGATCCGGGTGAGCGGCACGGTCGGGACCGCTTGGGCGCTCGCCACGCACGCCGAGGTCGAGCTGGTGCTGAGCAACCTGCTGCGCAACGCCTGCCGGTACGCGCGGGGCCAGATCGTGGTGTCGGTGCTCGCGGCGCGGTCCACCGTCCGGGTGGTGGTCGACGACGACGGGCCGGGTATCGCGCCGGAGCATCGGGAGCGGGTGTTCGACCGGTTCTACCGCGTGTCCGATTCGCGGGCCCGGTCTTCCGGCGGCACCGGGCTGGGGCTGGCGATGGTCGCGGAAGCCGTCCGGCGCCGAGGAGGCCGCGTCCGCGTCGGTGAGTCACCCGATGGCGGTGCGCGTTTCCAGGTGGTCTGGCAGGCGGCGCGGCCTCAGTAGGTGATTCGGTCCGCCTGGAGCGTGACTGGATGGACGACACACGTGATCAGAAGGCCGACTCGCGTGACTGGATGGACGACACACCCCTCCCTCGGCAGTGTCGTCCATCTGATCACGCGTGTCGTCTGCCTGATCACGCGTGTCGTCCGTCTGATCACGCGCGGTCGTAGGGTGAGCGCGTGGTGATCGTGGGTGCCGCCATCGTGCGGAACGGACAGCTGCTGGCGCAGCAGCGGGCTTGGCCCGCCGACCACGCCGGGCAATGGGAACTGCCGGGCGGGCGGGTCGAGGACGGCGAAAGCGACGAAGCCGCCTTGGCCCGTGAATGCCTGGAGGAACTGGACGTCGCCGTGACGGTCGCGGGCCGGGTCGGCGAAGACGTGCCGCTGCCGAAGGGGAAAGTGCTGCGGATCTACGCCGCGAAGCTGGTCAGCGCCGCGGACGAGCCGCGAGCGGTGGAGCACAAGGACATTCGGTGGATCTCCGTGCCCGACCTCGACGACCTCGACTGGCTGCCCGCCGACCGCGTCCTCCTGCCCGCGCTGCACGCCCTGCTCTCAAGTCCGTGAAGGCCTCCTTCCCTACCCTGAAAGCAGGGAAGGAGGCCATCACGGACCTTCAGCCGGCGCCGATGAGCCGCAACGCGGACTGCAACCGGTGCTCACCCCGTTCCGCCGCCCGGACGGCACCCGCCTTGCGCACCCGCTCCAGCTCGCCGGGGTCGGCCAGCAGCGCCAGCGCGCGGCCCCGGACCGGCCGCAGTTCCTCGATCAGCGCCTCGGCGACGGCCTCTTTCACCTGGCCGTAGGAGTCGAACCGGTCGGCGAGGACTTCGGGCTTCTCCTTGGTGCACGCCGCGAGGACGTCCAGCAGGTTCGCCATCCCAGGCCGGGTTTCCGGCGCGTAGGCCGGTTTCGACCCGCCGTCGGTCTTCGCGCGTTTGACCTTCCGCCGGACCTGGTCGGGCTCGTCGAGGACGAAGACCACCCCGGCCTCTTCCTTCGTCGACTTCGACATCTTCCGCGTCGGCTCGGCGAGGTCCATGACCCGCGCGCCGGCGGGCGGCAGCACCGCCTTCGGCATGGTGAACACGTCGCCGTAGGTGGAGTTGAACCGCTTCGCCAGCGTTCGCGCCAGCTCGACGTGCTGCCGCTGGTCCTCGCCGACCGGGACCTCGTCCGCGCCCTGCAGCAGGATGTCCGCCGCCATCAGCACCGGATAGGTCAGCAGGGACAGCCGAACCCCGGCCCGCCCCTTCGACTTCTCCTTGAACTGGATCATCCTGGCGGCCTCGCCGTAGTTGCAGGTGCATTCCAGGACCCAGTTGAGGGCGCCCAGCTCGCGGGCGATGTCGGATTGCACGAACACGCGGTCCGGTTCGATCCCGGCCGCGATCAGCACGGCCAGTTGTTCCGACGCCATCGAACGCAGCTTCGCCGGATTGTGCGAGTTCGTCATGGCGTGCAGGTCGGAGACGAAGTACAGGTCGTCCGGCCCGCCCTCGTCGGCCCAGCGCCGGATGGCCCCCAGGTGGTTCCCGACGTGGACGTGGCCGGACGGGGTGATCCCGGACAACCTGATCATCTGCCTTCTTCCTTCCGGATTCGGGCCGCCCCAGGGTCCGGGCACGAAAAAGGCCGCCCGGTGGGGCGGCCTGGTGGTGCGCTCGTCTGGTTCAGCGCAGGACTTCGGGGCCGCCGGAGGGCGGCCACCACTGAGCGTACTGCGCGCGCATGCGTCCATCCTACCGAGCCGTCCGCGTTCAGTCTTCGGGGACGCGGTGGTTCGACGTCGAACCACCGCATCCCCGAGGACTGAACGCGGGGTGAAACAAGGGCGAGTCACTCATTGCGGGCACGTAGCGTCAACACTTCATATCAGCCGCGGCAGTACACCCGTCATATTGGCGATGCGGGTCTACCTTCGACTCATGTTCGTCGTCCTGCTGACCTACACCGCGCCCATCGAAGAAATCGACTACGTTCTACCCGATCATGCCGACTGGCTGAGCAAACAGTACGAGCACGGTAATTTCCTCGCCTCCGGCAGGCGCAACCCGCGGATCGGCGGCGTGCTCATCACCAGGCCCATGGCCAGGGGAAAGCTGGACGCGATCCTCGCGACCGACCCCTTCTCGATCAAGCACATGGCCGCCTACGAGGTGATCGAGTTCTCGCCGACCAGGACCGCGCCGGAACTGCGGGCGATCAACGAGGCGGTGGTGCATTGACGGTCTTCTAAGCGGCTTTCGCGATCTTCGTCTTCGCCTTTTTCAGGGCGAGGACGGGGCATTTGCCGCACCTCGACTTCGACCGGCAGCATTTCTTCTTGACCTTGCCGGACTTCATCCATTTGCGCACGAGCTTGTGCGGGTCGTCAGGTAGTTTCTTGCCCACTCGCGCTCCTCGTGTCCGACTGCGTCGGCGACCTCTGGACGTTAGGCCAGCCTAACCCATCTGGGGGCGTGGGGCCGCTCACATCCGGGCTACCGGTATCCTGGTGTGGTCCGCGTATGGCCAAAGTCGGCCGGGCGTGTCTCGAACGCGCGAGCGCGGGCACCACACCCGAACTTGAAACCTTTGGAGCCTTCGCGTGCCCGCAGCCAGCGCCACCGCAGTCGATGCCGGCCGCTCGTCCGGCAAGACCCGGCCCGACCTGCGCAACGTCGCCATCGTCGCACACGTCGACCACGGCAAGACGACCCTCGTCGACGCGATGCTCCGGCAGTCCGGCGCGTTCGAGGAACGCGCCGAACTCGTCGATCGCGTGATGGACTCCGGGGAGCTCGAGCGGGAAAAGGGCATCACCATTCTCGCGAAGAACACCTCCATCCGCCGCAAGACCGACGGGGGCATGGTGACGATCAACGTCATCGACACCCCCGGTCACGCCGACTTCGGCGGCGAGGTCGAACGCGGCCTGTCCATGGTCGACGGGGTGGTGCTGCTGGTCGACGCCAGCGAGGGCCCGCTCCCGCAGACCCGGTTCGTGCTGCGCAAGACCCTCGAAGCCGGCCTGCCGGTGATCCTGGTCGTCAACAAGACCGACCGGCCCGACGCCCGGATCTCCGAGGTCGTCGAAGAGACCCACGACCTCCTGCTCGACCTGGCCGGTGACATCGAGGACGCCGACCTCGACGCGATCCTCGACCTGCCGGTCGTCTTCGCCTCCGCGCGTGCGGGCAAGGCCAGCCTCGAGCAGCCCGCCGACGGCGCGGTGCCCGAGAGCGAAAGCCTCGACCCGCTGTTCGAGACCCTGATGCGCCACGTGCCGCCGCCCTTCGCCGACCGCGAAGGCCCGCTGCGCGCGCTGGTCACCAACCTCGACGCGTCCAACTTCCTCGGCCGGATCGCGCTGATCCGCATCCACTCCGGCAGCCTGCGCAAGGGCCAGACGGTCGCGTGGATGCGCGAGGACGGCACCATCCAGAACGTCCGCATCTCCGAACTGCTGGTCACCGAGGCGCTCACCCGCGTCCCGGCGACCGAGGCGAGCGCGGGCGAGCTGGTCGCCATCGCCGGTATCCCGGAGATCACCATCGGCGACACCCTCGCCGACGTCGAGAACCCGGAGGCGCTGCCCCGGATCGCCGTCGACGAGCCCGCCATCTCGATGACCATCGGCGTCAACACCTCGCCGCTGGCCGGCCGCAGCGGCGGCGACAAGGTCACCGCCCGTCTGGTCAAGGCCCGTCTGGACCAGGAGCTCATCGGTAACGTCAGCATCAAGGTGCTGCCGACCGAGCGCCCCGACACCTGGGAGGTCCAGGGCCGTGGCGAGCTGGCGCTGGCCATCCTCGTCGAGCAGATGCGCCGCGAAGGCTTCGAGCTGACCGTCGGCAAGCCGCAGGTCGTCACCAGGATGATCGACGGCAAGCTGCACGAGCCGTTCGAGCGGCTGTCGATCGACTCCCCGGAGGAGCACCTCGGCGGCATCACGCAGCTGCTGGCCGCCCGCAAGGGCCGCATGGAGCACATGGGCGGGCACGGCACCGGCCGCATCAAGCTCGACTACGTCCTCCCGGCACGCGGCCTGATCGGCTTCCGCACCGACTTCCTCACCGAGACCCGCGGCACCGGTATCGCGAACCACGTGTTCGAGGGGTACTTCCCCTGGGCGGGCGAGATCCGCACCCGCCACTCCGGTTCGCTGGTCGCCGACCGGTCCGGCCCGATCACCGCGTACGCGATGATCCAGCTGGCCGACCGCGGCACCTTCTTCGTGGAACCGGGCGCCGAGGTGTACGAGGGCATGGTCGTCGGCGAGAACCCGCGCGCCGAAGACCTCGACATCAACATCACCAAGGAGAAGAAGCTGACCAACATGCGTCAGTCCTCCGCCGACGTGATGGAGACGCTGGCCCGCCCGCGCAAGATGGGCCTGGAGGAGGCGCTGGAGTTCTGCTCCGTCGACGAGTGCGTCGAGGTCGCCCCCGACGTCGTCCGGATCCGCAAGGTCACGCTGGACGTCAACCAGCGCGCCAAGGAGCGCAACCGCAACAAGAACCGCGGCTGACCCCCGATCGTCCCGCGCCGGAGGGCGCCTGCTCACTCACCGTGAGTAGGCGCCCTCCGGCGTTTCCGGCTTCCCTGCGGTCACGCACCGTATTCGGACGGGCGTTCTTCGTTAAAGAAAGGTCCTTTCCCGACAATTTCGAGCGGAAAGCCGATTTCCTTTTCGGACGGTGTTCACAACACCGGAACACCCCGGACGGAACGACGACGAAGCGGCCCCGCGCGCCGCGTCGAGAACGCGGATCCGGGCGGGCGCGAAACAAAAGACCCTGAATGCGTCCGGATAGGACTCGCGGTCGCGATCGTTTCGGTCATCAATCGTGCGGTGGCGAACATTCCGGCGGCCGTTCCGGAATGTTCCGGGTTGGCGGAACCGATTGCCGGGACGCGCGCTCCGGCGGCTCCGAAAAGCCTCGGCCCGGCAGGAACCCCGGGGGCCTGCCGGACGTCCACCGGAGGAGGACGGCATCCGGTCGGGCGACGGCCGGGCCGATATGGGAATCTCGCTGCCGAGGCCATGGCGCGCGTGATAGCTCTATGGCGACGAGGCGAGGGACGAACCAGGAGGATCCAGGCGTGCGGTCACCGACCACAGCGGCGTCCATGCTGGCGTGCGCGGCCGTGCTCCTCGCCGCCTGCAGCAACACCCCGCCCCCGCCCGTGGTCAGCTCCTCGGCCTCCCCGGTGAGCACGTCGACCACGAAGACGCCTTCGCAGGTGGTCGTGGGTGTCGACGACGTCCTCGGCGGCTACAACCCGCACAACCTCGCCGACGCTTCCCAGGTCACGTCGGCGCTTTCGCAGCTGCTGCTCCCATCGGTGTTCCGCCCGAAGGACGACGGCAGCTTCGAGCTGGACAAGAACCTGATGAAGTCCGCCGAGGTCGTCTCACAGCAGCCGTTCACGGTCGCGTACACGATCCGCCCGGACGCCTCCTGGTCCGACAGCGCGCCGATCGCCGCCGAGGACTTCGCCTATCTCCGCGAGGCGATGCGCGACCAGCCGGGCGTCATCGGCGCCGCCGGCTACCGGCTGATCTCGGACATCCAGTCGCGTGAAGGCGGCAAGCGGGTCGAGGTCACCTTCGCCAAGCCGTATCCGGGCTGGCAGACGCTCTTCGGCAACCTCCTGCCCGCGCATCTGCTCAAGGACGCCCCGAACGGGTGGCGGGGCGCGTTGGCGACGACGTTCCCGGCGGTCGGCGGCCCGTACTCGATCAAGGGCCTCGACACGGCGCGCGGAGAGATCACCCTGGAGCGCAACGAGCGCTATTGGGAGAAACCCTCCGCCCTCGACCGGATCGTGCTCCGTGCGGCCGATCAGGACGGCACACTGGCCGCCCTGCGCAGCGGCAACGACCAGTTCGCGATGACCAGGACCGACGGCACCGGCCTCAAACGGCTCGGCGAGCTCGGCTCGGCCGTGCAGCTGCACACCGTCGCGCGTCCCACGGTCGCGCAGATCCTCCTGCGGCCGGTGAGCTCGACGCTGTCGGATCCCAAGGTGCGCGAAGGCGTCACCGCGCTGATCGACCGCGGCAAGCTGATCACCGAGGCGACCGACGGCGGGCCGTCCGACAAGCTCCGCGCCGACGCGCAGGTCCGCGTCCCGTCGGCGGCCGGTTTCCAGCCGACGATCCCGGCACCGGGACCGCCGTCGGCGGCGGATCCCGTCAAGGGCGAGGACCTGCTCAAATCCGCCGGATACACCAAGGAAGCGGGCACCTGGCGGAAGAACGGGAAGAACCTTTCGCTGGTCGTGGCCTCGCCGGCCAAACAGGAGCCGTACGCGACGATCGCCAAGGAGCTGACGGCGCAACTGGTGGCCGCGGGGATCGAGGTCAACGCGATCGCCCCGCAGCCGAGGGAGCTCTTCTCGACGATGCTGGCCATGCCGGTGCTCGACGGGATCCAGCAGACGACACCGGAGGGCGCGGGCAACGTCGGCATCGACATCGCCGTGATCGGCCAGGTCACCGGCGGTGCGGACGTCGCTTCGGCGCTGGCGTCCACCTTCGGCTGCCGTCCCGATCAGCTCCCCGACAAGACCAAGGCCGTCGTCCCGGGGAACCCGCTGGGCTTCTGCGATCCGGCCCTGCAGGCCTCGATCGACGCCGCGCTGACCGGCGCCACCCCGGTGGCCGACACGCTTTCGGCCCTGGAGCCGGAATTGTGGCGTCGGAATGTCGCCATTCCGTTGTTCCAGCTGGCCGATACCCTCGCCATCGGCTCTGGTATTTCCGGAGTAACCGCAGGTCCTCCTATGGTGGGCCCTTTCGGGTCCGCGGTGAACTGGACACGGGGTCCGAAGTAGCCGTTTCGAGTCCGAGTCGGACCCTGGAGGGTGACCTTTCCCGGCACGTTCGAGTGGTGGACTGATTCCTCAAGGTAACCACTGTATTTCTTGATGTCAGCCGCAAGTTACCCTTTGGTCACGATCGCCCCGGAACTGGTGACTGTTCGTGCATTTCCTTTCTAGCGTGCACCCGCAGTGCGCCAAATGAGTGTTGCTTGGCGTGTCATAAGCTCCGGGCCATCTCACCGGAGCGGTGTGGGGTCCTGTTCCGATCTCAGGAGCCCAGTGCTAGGAGGGCACACTTCATGAGGAAGTCCAAGGCAGTCTCCGCCTGGTCGCTGGTCGCGGCCTCCGCGCTTGTGCTGAGCGCATGCAGCGGTGGCGACAGCGGCAATACCGACCCGAACGGGTCGTCGACCGACATCAAGAGCATGGCGACCGGCAAGGCGCAGAACGGCGAAAACTTCAAGCTCGCGGACACCCCGGGGTACGAAGGCACCGTCACGGTGGGTATCGACGACGGGTACTCGGGCTACAACAACGACACGCCTGACACCAACACGTCGTACAACACCTACATCCTGACCGCCGTGCTCGCGGGCGCCGACGTGCTCGACGGCAACAACAAGGTGCTGCTGAACAACGACGTGTTCGACTCCTGGGAGGTCACCTCCAAGTCGCCGCAGACCGTCGTCTACAAGATCAAGCCGAACGTCAAGTGGTCGGACAACGAGGCGTTCGACTGCGACGACATGTACCTGTCGTGGCTGGCGCACTCCGGCAAGGCGAAGACCTCCGACGGCAAGCAGGCCTTCCTCGCCGCTTCGACGACCGGCTACCAGCTGATCGACCAGGCGACCTGCAAGGACGACCTGACCTTCGA
The DNA here is from genome assembly GCF_046548895.1 of Amycolatopsis sp. cmx-4-54. Lineage (NCBI taxonomy): Bacteria > Bacillati > Actinomycetota > Actinomycetes > Pseudonocardiales > Pseudonocardiaceae > Amycolatopsis > Amycolatopsis sp. cmx-4-54. The sequence continues at coordinate 56,320 of NZ_JAEBEJ010000021.1, read as the reverse complement.
GACCAGGTACACCGAGCCGTACCTGGACTACAAGGGTCTGTTCAACTCGACCGCGATCATGCCCGCGCACATCGTCGAGAAGAACTCGGGCGTCGCCGACATCACCAAGCTGACCCCGACCAGCGACGCGGCCCAGCTGGCGAAGGCCGGTGACTTCTGGACCAACGGGTTCAAGGGCTTCAAGGCCGAGCACATGCCGGCTTCGGGTCCGTACAAGATCACCGCGTTCGACGCCAACCAGAAGGCCGTCACGCTCGAGAAGAACCCGAACTGGATCGGTGGCAAGGGTGGCCCCTCCAAGATCGTCGTGAAGGCGATGGAGGACACCAAGGCCATGGCGACCGCGCTGCAGAACGGTGAGATCGACGTCGCCGCTTCGACCCAGCCGGACGCCACCGCGGCGAACACCATGAAGGGCCTCGCCGCCCAGGGCATCACCTACGGTTCGGCCTCGCAGCTGACCTTCGAGCACATCGACCTCAACTACAAGCGCATGTTCAAGGACAAGGACCTGCGCAAGGCGTTCTTCGAGGTCGTCAACCGCCAGGAGATCACCGACAAGCTGCTGAAGGAGGTCCAGGCCGACGCGACCCCGCTGAACAGCATCGTGTTCATGCCGGGCGAGCAGGGCTTCAAGGACCTGTACAGCAGCAAGGCCGGTCTGGGCGCCGAGGCCGCGGCCAAGACGCTGACCGACGCCGGCTGGGTCAAGGGTGGCGACGGCATCTTCGCCAAGAACGGCCAGCGCGCGTCGTTCAAGATCTCGCACAACCAGAACACCCGCCGTCAGCAGACCGTCGAGATCATCATCTCGCAGGCCAAGGCCGCCGGTCTCGAGATCACGGACGACCAGGACGCGAACTTCCTGAAGGGTGGCCGTCTCGCGGCCAGCGACTACGACGCCGCGCTCTTCGGCTGGTCCGCCGCTCCGTTCAAGGCCGAGCAGAAGTCGATCTACATCACCCGGGTCGACGACAGCAGCCAGAACTACCAGGGCCTGTCCAACAAGACGATCGACGAGTCCTTCGAGGCGGCCGTGAAGGCCACCGACGAGGCCGTCCAGCTGGAGAGCTACCAGAAGGCCGACCAGGCGATCGCGGACGAGTACGCGACGCTGCCGCTGTTCCAGACCCCGTCCATGTGGGCGTTCAAGGGCATCGACCGCACTTACATGCAGTCGTACAACGGTGTCCTGTGGAACGTCGGTGAGTGGGAGCAGAAGAAGTAGGGCCTCCGCCCCGCTTTTTCACCACTCGCTTACGCGATCCTGGTGGTAAGGGGTCCGGCCATAAGCCGGGCCCCTTACCCGCCGGAAGTAGCTGTTGACCGTAGGGTTACCGCCACTACGGTGGACAACCGGGCAGCGGTCCAGCACTTCGGCGGCCAGGCCCGGATGAGGAGCAGTTCGTTGAACCTGGTGATCTACATTCTTCGCCGTCTGGCGATATCGATTCCCGTCCTGCTGGTCGGGACCTTCCTGTGTTTCGTCATGGTCGCCGGCACCGGTGACCCGCTCGCCGAGATGAAGAGCAACCCGGCCATGAGCAAGGAAGCCATCGCGCAGATGGCCTCTCAGCTCGGCCTCGACCAGAGCATCGTGCCCCGGTACTTCACTTGGCTCGGCAACTTCGTCACCGGCGACTGGGGCGTCTCCATCGCACAGGGCAACGCGCAGGCCCCGGTGTTCCCGAAGGTCATGGACGCGTTCGAGGTCACCTTGAAGCTCGTCGTCGGCGCCGAGATCCTCGCGCTCGTCCTCGGCGTGCTCGTCGGTGTGGTCGCGGCGGTCAAGCAGTACTCGATCATCGACTACGTCGCCACCACGCTGGCCTTCCTGCTGTTCTCGATGCCGATCTTCTGTGTCGCCATCGTGCTCAAGCGGTACGCGATCGAGTTCAACGGCTGGGTCCGCGACCTGGGACTGTCCGATGTGCTCGGTAACCCGTGGATCCGCACCACGAGTCCGGAATCGCTGAATTTCGACGGTCCAGGCGGTTTCCTGGCCAGTTATGTCGGCGCGTATCTGCTGCCGACGTTGTCCATCATGGCCATCAGCTTCGCCGCGTACAGCCGGTTCCAGCGCGCTTCGATGCTGGAGACGCTGAACGCGGACTACGTGCGGACCGCGCGCGCCAAGGGACTCCCCAACGGCCGGGTCATCTTCCGCCACGCCTTCCGGAACGCGCTCATCCCGGTGACCACGCTGTTCTCCGTCAACTTCGGTGCCGTGCTCTCGGGCGCGATCATCACCGAGACGGTGTTCAACTGGAATGGCATGGGCAAGCTGCTCGTCGAAGCCGTGACCAAGAGCGACACGCAGGTGATGATGGGGTGGCTGGTGCTCATCGCCAGCAGCATCATCGTCGCCAACCTGATCGCCGACCTGATGTACGGCATCCTGGACCCGAGGATTCGCGTTGGCTGACTTGAACTCCCTTATCGCGGCGGAAGGCTCCAAGCCCGCCGACGGCGCGCTCCCGGCGGAGCCGCTGCCCGAGCCGCAGAGTCAGGGCAAGCTGGTCCTGCGCAAGTTCCTGCGGCACAAGCTGGCGATGATCTGCACGGCGATCCTGCTGGTGCTCGTGCTGACCGTGCTGATCATGCCGATCTTCTGGCCGTACAGCTACGAGGACAGTTCCTTCCCGTCCTTCGCCAAGCCCAGTGCGGACTACCCGCTCGGCACGACGCAGGTCGGCAAGGAGATGGTGTCGCAGATCCTGCGCGGCACCCAGTACTCGCTGCTGATCGCGCTCATCGTGTCGCTCGTCGCCACCACCATCGGAACCGTTTTCGGTGCCATGGCGGGGTACCTCCGCGGCTTCACCGACTCGGCGATCTCGCGCGTGACGGACCTGTTCCTGATCGTCCCGCAGATCGCGGCCGCGGCCATCCTGGCCAAGGTGTTCGGCGGCGGTACCTGGTACATCGTCGCGATGGTGCTGGCGGCCTTCGGCTGGATGCCGATCGCCCGTATCGCCAGGGCCGAGTCGATGTCGCTGTCCCAGCGCGAGTTCGTGGACGCCGCCCGCGCGTCCGGCGCCGGGACGTTCCACATCGTGTTCAAGCACCTGGTGCCGAACATGGTCGGCCTCATCACGGTCAACGCGACCCTCGCGATCGCGCAGGCCGTGCTGATCGAGGCGGCACTGTCGTTCATCGGGCTCGGGGTGCAACTGCCGGACACTTCGCTCGGCCGGGTCATCCTCGAGAACTACGCGCAGCTGCAAGCGCGGCCGGCGCTGTTCTTCGGCCCGTTCGTCGTGCTGGTGCTGATCTCGCTGACGATCAACTTCATCGGTGACGGTCTGCGGGACGCTTTCGACCCGCGGCAGCGCCGCCAGAAGGCGTAAGGCCCTCTCCAGCGCGTGAAGGCCCCCTTCCCTCGGCTCAGCCGAGGGAAGGGGGCCTTCACGCGCTTCAGGGATTCCTCTGCGGGGCTTTCATCGCACGGCGACGCGCTCCGGGCTGTCAGGGTGCTTGCCGCGCCGGTACTTCCGTGTGACTGGACGGACGACACGCGTGATCAGGCGGACGACACGCGTGACTGGACGGACGACACGCGCGTCGCGGACGGGGCCCCGTGTGTCGTCCGTCCAGTCACGCGAGATACGGCTCCAGTCACGCGAGTGCCGTCCAGATACACGAAGGCCCTCTTCACCGCGTCCAGCGCGGCGAAGGGGGCCTTCGTGTGCTTCTGAGGGTCAGTCGGCCACCGGGGCCAGCTTGCCCGCGTTCCAGGCCGCACGCCGCTCGGCCTGCAGCACCGGGTCCGCGACCGGAGCGGCCGACAGCAGACGACGGGTGTAGTCCTCGCGCGGCGAGTGCAGCACCTGGTCACGCGTGCCGACCTCGACCAGCTTGCCGTACTGCATCACCGCGACGCGGTCGGCCAGCAGGTCGACGACGGCGAGGTCGTGGCTGATGAACAGGCAGGCGAACTGCAGCGAGCGCTGCAGGTCCAGGAACAGGTCCAGCACCCGCGCCTGCACCGACACGTCCAGCGCCGAGGTCGGCTCGTCCGCGATCAGCAGCGCCGGGTCGAGCGACAGCGCCCGCGCGATGGCGACGCGCTGGCGCTGGCCGCCGGACAGCTCGTGCGGGTACCGGTTGCGGTAGTGGCCGCCGAGCTCGACCTTGTCCAGAAGGGACGCCACGCGCTGGTTCAGGGCCTTGCCCTGCAGGAACTTGTGCAGCACCATCGGCTCGGCGATCGATTCGCCGATGGTCATCTTCGGGTCCAGTGTGGACGCCGGGTCCTGGAACACGATCGAGAAGTAGCGGCGCAGCGGGCGCAGCTCCTTGTTCGACATGTTCGTGATGTCCTTGCCCGCGATCGACACGGTGCCCGCGGTCGGGCTCAGCAGGCGGATCGCGCAGCGGCCGACGGTCGACTTGCCGGAACCGGACTCGCCGACCAGGCCGACGATCTCGCCCTTGGCGATGCTCAGCGAGACGTCGTCCACCGCGCGGTTCTTCGCCTGGCCGCGACGGCCGGGGTACTCCAGCACGAGGTTCTTGATCTCGAGCGCGGGCGCGTTCTCCTCGATCACCGCGGCGAGCTCGGAGTCCTCGAGCCGGATCTCCTCGGCGATCTTCGAGGCCTCGTCGCTGTCGGCGTCGATGCCGGAGTCGTCGAGCAGGCGGCGGCCTTCCGGCCGCTGGCCCAGCACGGGGACCGCGGCGAGCAGCTTGCGGGTGTACTCCTGCGACGGCGACGCGAACAGGTCGCGCACCGGCGCCTCTTCGACGATGTTGCCCTGGTACATCACGACCACGCGGTCGGCGAGGTCGGCGACCACGCCCATGTCGTGCGTGATCAGCACGATCGCGGTGTTGAGCGTGTCGCGCAGCTTGCGCAGCAGGCCGAGGATCTCCGCCTGCACGGTGACGTCGAGCGCCGTGGTCGGCTCGTCGGCGATGATGACCTTCGGGTCGCACGAGATCGCCATCGCGATGACGACGCGCTGCCGCAGACCGCCGGAGAGCTGGTGCGGGTACTGCTTGAAGCGCAGCGGCGGGTTCGGGATGCCGACCATCTCCAGCAGCTCGATGGCGCGCTTGTCGGCGGCTTCCTTCGAGATGTCCTGGTGCGAGCGGAGCGCCTCCCGCAGCTGCCAGCCGACGGTGTAGACCGGGTTCAGCGCGGTCATCGGCTCCTGGAAGATCATCGCGACCTGGTTGCCGCGGATCTTCTGGAGGTCCTTCTCCTTCAGATCGGCCAGGTTGCGGTCGCCGAGGCGGAGCTCGCCCGCGATCCGGCTCGTCTTCGGGAGCAGCCCGAGCACCGACATCGAGGTCACCGACTTGCCGGAACCGGACTCGCCGACCACCGCGACGATCTCACCCGGTTTGACGTCGAAACCGATGCCCTTGACGGCGTTGACCACGCCTTCGTCGGTCGGGAACGAGACGCTCAGGTCGGAGATGGACAGAACCGAACCCGAGACGCCGCCGAGGTCCGACGATGCTGCTTCAGTGCTCACCAAGATGCCCTTCGTGGGGGTACATATGGTCACGGCGCATCGGCCATGCCCTGCTAATGCGTCCTCGGCGGTAAAGCATGCCTCGGACGTGCGCGAGGATAACCGAGAGTCGCCCGACTAAGGTCGGTGCTCTCCGGCCTCCGTTCCCGACACCCTATAAAGGAAAGCGCGCCGTGTTCGAATTAGTCTTCAAGCCGTGATCTCCGATCTGCCCAAATTGCTCCTCGTGCACGCCCATCCGGACGACGAGAGCATCACCACCGGTGGCACCATCGCGCGTTACGCCGCCGAAGGCGCCGAAGTGACCGTCGTCACGTGCACGCTCGGTGAGGAAGGCGAGATCATCCCGCCGTCTCTCGACGGTCTCGGTTCGTGGGCTTCGGACCAGCTCGGCGGCTACCGCGCGGGCGAGCTGGCGTCGGCCTGCGCGGCGCTGGGGATCACGCGGCATCGGTATCTCGGCGGGATCGGCCGCTGGCGTGACTCGGGCATGGCCGGGACGCCGTCCGCGGCCCATCCGCGCGCGTTCTCCGGCGGCGACCTCGGCGAGCAGGCGGCCCAGCTCGCCGAGATCCTCGATGAGGTCCGGCCCGAGGTCGTCGTCACGTATGACGCCTTCGGGGGGTACGGCCACCCCGACCACATCCGCGCGCACGAGGTCACGATGGCCGCGGCGCCGATGGCCGCGTCGGTCGAGCGGGTCTTCCACACGGTTTCTTCCCGCGACGCCGTCGCGGCGGGCCTCGCCGCGCTGCGCGGGCGCTCCTCGTTCCGGGTCCCCGAAGACGGCGAGCTGCCGGTGACGCCGGACGAGGCCATCACGACCGTCGTCGACGTCGGCGCGCACATCCCGGCGAAGGCGGCCGCGCTGCGGGCGCACGAAACCCAGGTCAGCGTGCCCGCTCCGCCGCATCTCGCGGATCACTTCGCGCTGAGCAACGACATCGCGCAGCCGATCACCCCGCACGAGTACTTCGTGCTCGCCCACGGACCGGCCGAAGGCGCCGCGGCCGATCTGTTCGGGGGACTCACGAGGTGAACACGCCGCTCACCTCGCGGCAGCGTCTGCTGCTGGCCTTGCTGACCTTCGACGCGTTCCTGCTCGGCCTGCTCGAACTGTTCTTCCTGCCGCTCCGGCTCGACGGGATCGTGCTGCCGAAGCTCGGTGACGCGCCCATGCCGGTGACCGTGGTGCTCGCGGTGATCACCACCCCGCTGCTGGTGCGGACGACCGCGAAAGTGGTGCGGCCCTCCTTTTCGGTGATTCCGCTGCTCGTCTGGGTACTAGTCGTACTCGTGATGGGCGTGACCGGACCCGGTGGTGATCTGGTGCTGATACAGGACTGGCGGGCCTTGCTGCTGATCGGCGGCGGGGCGCTGCCGGGAGCACTGGCGCTGGGCGGCGGTCTCGGCAGGGCGGCGAAGGGAGTCAGCGATGGGTGAAGCGATTTCGGACCGTCAGGTCGTGGCGGTGCTGCGACCGTTCGTCCGGGCCTGCGGGCCGATGGTCGACGCGATGCGTGACGCGGATCCGTTCGGCCTGCAGTCCAGGGGGCGTCGCCACGAGGACTTGGACGGCGTCGAGCCCGGGCTGAAGGACAAGCTGCTCAACGGGATCACCTCGGTCAAGGTGCCCGGCACGGCGGCGTGGGCCGAGATGTCGAACTATCAGCGGACCGACTGGTGGGTGAACCGGGTCGGCCGGTTCACCGCGCTGATCACCGCGATCCCCGGTCTCGGCGGCGCGCTGGCCGACCGGCTGCCCGTGCAGGACGCGCTCGGCTCGGCGGCGCAGGGGATGTTGCTGTGCGCGATCGCGGGGGAGTACGGCGTGACCGACGTCGGCGCCCGTGTCCGGCTGATCGCGTGGGTCCTTTTCGAACGCGACATCGATCCGGTGATCGCGGCGGGCAAACACGCCGAACACGACAAGGCCGCCGAAGACGACGAAGCGGCGAAGCTCACCGAAGAACTCGACGACGCGAAGAAGAAGCACGGCAAGGTCACCCTGAAGGCGGCCGCCGGCACGCTGTGGCGCCTCGGCCGGGGTCTGCTCGGCATCGTCGACGAACTGGAAAAGCGGCCTCGTGGCCGTCTTTTCCACCGTGCGCTCGGGAAGCTGCCGGTCATCGGCATGGCGGGGGACTACCTCGGCGAGCGGTCCGGCCTCAAACGCGTCTGGAAGCGGGCGCACGAATGGTTCACCCGGCATCCCGACGGCTCCTGACCTATCGCCAGAACATGAACGCGTCCTGTCCGTATTGCGCGGCGCGCGTGAAGCCTCCGACGGAGTCGAAGACCGCGTAGGACACTTCCCAGAACAAGGCGCTGGCTCCAGGGATGGCGATCAGCACGGCGAACAGCGCCAGCGGCGCCCACGGCCGGGCCTTCGCGCCGAACTCGCGCGCGCCGGGCGAAAGGTACGGCTCGATCGCGCCCCAGCCGTCGAGGCCGGGGATCGGCAGGATGTTCAGGATGAATGTGACGATCTGAAGCAGCGCCAGGAACGAAAGGCCGATCACGAGGCCGCTCGCCATCGGCACGAGCGCGACGACGAGGGTCAGCAGGACACCGACGCCGAGGTTGCTCAACGGCCCGGCGAGCGAAACCCACGACTGGACGCCGCGTGACCGCAGGCGGCCGTGTTCGATCCAGACCGCGCCACCCGGCAGCGGGATGCCGCCGATGACGAGGAATACCAGCGGCAGGACGATGGACAGGATCGGATCCGTGTATTTCCGGACGTCCATGGACAGGTAGCCCTTGTGGGCGACGCTGTGGTCACCGCCGCGGAACGCGACGACGGCGTGGCCGAATTCGTGGAGCGTCAGTGACGCCACCCAGCCGCCGATGACGAGCAGGATCACGCCGATGGTGATGAGCGGGTCGTACTTCTGGCTGAAAATCGTGGTCGTGTCACCGAAAGCCGCCAGTACACCGCCCAGAACGGTGACCGCGAGGATGCCGAGGAAGATCGGGCTTGGCCGCACTGCTGATCTCTGCACCCCTCCAGTCTTCCGTATGCCCGATGTGAAGTTCTCGGCGTGTCCCCTTGCGCTTCTACGCGCGGGTATCCCCCGAACTCGCTACTCCGCTTGACCTGACCGCACTACACGGGTGTAATCACAGTGATGTCATTCGTCGCTGGAAGGGGGCGGCGGATGGTGTTTCAACACCGCCAGCCTGGGGAGTGCGTGGACAGCGAGGAGGCGGACGTGCGGTTGGAAGCAGATGGAAGGGAATGGGGGCAAGTCGTGGGTTGGGGTGAGGTCCCGGAGCAGCAACTGGGCGATCTCACCGAGCTTTTCGACGATGCCTCCGCGGAAGAGCAGGACTGGCAGGAACGGGCCCTCTGCGCGCAGACGGACCCGGAGGCGTTCTTCCCCGAGAAGGGCGGCTCCACCCGTGAAGCCAAGCGGATCTGCCTCGGTTGCGAGGTCAAGGACGAGTGCCTCGAGTACGCCCTCGCGCATGACGAGCGGTTCGGTATTTGGGGCGGGCTCTCCGAACGTGAGCGTAGGAAACTGAAAAAGCGAGCTGTGTGACGGCGATCTCCGGCGGCCTGTGCGTGCCGGAGATCGCTAACGCCCGCTTCCACCCAGTGGGGCCACCAACGGGTGACAGGGTCGCGTCGTAGGGTGGCGGCACTCGACTTCGCCGCCACATCTGGAGTGCCCGTTGTCCCGCACTGCCGCGTCACCTGTGTTGCGCACGGTCCCCGTTCTGGCCATTGTGGTCTGTCACGACGGCGAGAACTGGTTGCCACTGGCGCTTTCCGCGCTGCGGCGCAGCGGAGTCCGGCCGCGGCACATCCTCGCGGTCGACACCGGATCCGCCGACGGGACGGCGAAGATCCTCGCCGACGCGGCGTCCGTAGGCGAAGCGCCGGTCTTGGACGGAATTCTCACACTTTCCCGTGATGTCGGTTTCGGTGCGGCCGTCGGTGCGGCCGTCGAGCACGCCGTCGAACGCTGGGGTGATCCCGGCGGCTGGCTCTGGCTGCTGCACGACGACTGCGCGCCGGAACCCGACTGTCTCGAAAACTTATTGGCAGCGGCCGAAAATGAGCCAGGGGCGACGGTGCTCGGCCCGCTCGCGGTCGACTGGAGCGACCCGCGGCTCATCGTCGAAGCCGGGTTGTCGACCGACGCCATCGGCCACCGGCAGCAGATCTCACCGGACGAGAACGACACGGCCGTGCTCGCCGTGCCGAGCGCGGGATCGCTGGTGCGGCGCGAAGTCTGGCACGACCTGGGCGGCTACGACCCCCGCTTTTCCTTGCTGCGCGAGGATCTCGACTTCGGCTGGCGCGCCAACGCCGCCGGTGGCCGGGTGCTTTCGGTGCCGGCGGCCCGGCTCCGGCACGCCCGCGCGCTCAGCACCGGGCAGCGCGAACCGGACGCCCTCGGTCTTTCCCTCGCGACGGCGAACCGCGCGCACGGGCTGCGGGTGTTCCTCGTCAACTGCTCCCCACTGTCCTTTTGGTTCGGCCTTTTTCGAATTCCGCTGTTCGCGGTGCTGCGGGCGCTCGCGTTCCTGGTGCTGCGGCGCACCGGCGAGGCGGGCGCGGAACTCGCGGCCGCCTGGCACCTGCTGCGCGGCCGCGGCGGGCTGCGCGCGGCTCGCGCCGAACGCCGGAAGACCGGACGGCCGGGCCACGTCCGCGGGCTGTTCACCGGCCGGACGACGCGGGTGCGCAACGCGGTGCGGGCCGGTGTCGTCGGTCTCGTCCGGCGTGGCGTGGAACGGGATTTCGCCCTCGGGACGGTGCCGGAGAGCGTCGATCAGGAAGGCGCCTGGATCCCGCCGGAGGCGGTGAAGGCCGGGCAGGACCGTCCGATCGGTCCCGGTGCGCTGCCCGCCGGGGCGATGCGCGGTGTCGGCTCGCGGGGGACGGGGTTGCGGCGGCCCAGCGCGGTCGTCGCGGTCGCGGTACCCGAAAAGCCCGCGGGACCGAAGCCGTCGCCGGTGCCACGGGACGGCGGGCGGCGGCCGGAGCCGGAACTCGTGTTCGTCGAGGTGGACCGGAAACGCGTCCTTGGCGCGACCGTGTTCGCCCCGCCGGTGATCATGCTCGCGGTGCTGACGGCCCTCGCGTTCGTGATCAACGGTTCGCGGCTCGGGCTGGACCTCTTCGGCGGGAAGCTGCTGCCGGTCGGCGAGCTCGGCGAGATCTGGTCGTCGTATCTCGCGCCGTGGCACGCGATCGCGGGCGGGACGGCGAGCCCCGCGCCCGCGACGTTGCCGGTGCTGGGCACGCTCGGCGCGATCTTCACGCCGATCGGCGGGCCGGCCGCACTGGTCGCGATCCTGCTGATCGGTGACATTCCCCTCGCCGCTCTGAGCGCGTACGCCGCCACTCGGCACCTTCGCGTGCGTCGGTGGGTTCGCGCCGTCGTGGCGGCGGCGTACGGCGTGCTCCCCGCGGCCACCGCTTCGGTCGCGCAGGGACGGCTCGACGTCGTCGTCGTGCACCTCCTGCTGCCCCTGGTGATCGCGGGCATCGTCGGGCTGCTGGTCCGCGCGGACTCGCGCTGGCTGCACGTTTCCGCCCTGAGCGCGATCGGGCTGGCGCTGATCGGCGCCTTCTCGCCGCTGGCGCACGCGCTGGCGGTCGTCGGGCTCGTGATCGGGTTCGTGGTGCTGCCGTCGCCTGCCGGGCTCGCGCGGCGGATCGCCTCGGTCGGCATCGTGGTGTTCCTGCCGCTGGCGTTGCTGCTGCCGTGGCCGAGTGTGCTGCTGCGGCATCCGGAACTGCTGTTGCACGGGCTCGGCGGCGGCGTGACGGCCGCGTCCGGGGCCGACCTCGCCGGGCTGGACCCTGGCGGTCCCGGCGCGTGGCCGATCGGGGTGGCACTGGTCGCGGCCGCGATCGTCGCGCTGGTGGTCCGGCCGTCGAAGGGCGCGGGCGGCGGTGTCGCGGTCGTCGTGCTGGGTGTACTCGGGCTCGTGGCGGTGCGGTTCGTGGCCGTGACGCCGATGGCGGGCGGCGCGCACGCGACCGGGTACGCCGGGGTGCCGCTGCTGGTGATCAGCGCGGGGTTGCTGTGGACGGTGCTGGCGACCTGGCAGCGAGGCGGGTCCGGGGTCGACCCCGCGCCGTGGCTGGCGAAGGTCACGGCCGTGGCCGGGGTGCTGGTGCTGCTCGCGTTGGCGACCGGTGCGGTCGTCGCCGGACGGGAAGGGCCGTTGCGGGCGGGTGAGCGTCCCTCGCTGGCTCCGGAGATTTCCGCGGAGCTGGCGTCGAGTGGCCGCTCGGTGCTGGTGATCGGCGACGTCGCCCGGCAGACGGGTGGGCGGTTGCCGAGTTTCGGCGACGACGAACTCGCGCCGACGCCCGGTGGCGCCGACCGGCTCGCCTCGTGGCGCCGGGACCTCCTGCAAGGCTCGCCGGACGCGGTGAAACAGGCGTTCGCGGGGGCTTTGGCCTCGGGGGTCTCGTATGTGGTCCTCCCGAGCGGCGCCGACGGCGGTGCTTTCGTCGAACTCGCGCGGGACCTGGTCGCTCCGGCGGCGCCGACTTCGGACGGGCGTCCGGTGCTGCGCTTGCTGCCCGCGGGTGGGCAGGTGGCGTTGATCTCGCCGGAACTGGCGCAGGCGGCCGTGACCGGGAAGGGCGCGCCCGGCGCGTCGCCAGGGGTGGCGCCGGTGCAGGCCGGGCTGCCGGACGTGCGGGTGCGCGTCTCGGAAGGCCCGACCGGGCGGCTGCTCGTGCTGGCCGCGGAGTTCGAGGCGGGCTGGCAGGCGAGCGTGGACGGCAAGGCGGTGCCGATCGTGCGGGCTTGGGGGCACCAGGTCGCGGTCTCGGTTCCGCCCACGCCGTCGGAGGTCGTGGTGGAGCATCAGGGGACGACGCGGAACCTGTTGCTGCTGGCGCAGGTGGCGGCGGTGCTGTTCACGCTGCTGACCGCTGTTCCTACGCGGAGGCGTGCTCCGGTTTCTTGAGAGTCGGGCCCGGGCCCTTGGCCACGCCCGGGGTTCCCAATGTCGCAGCGGGGTCGCTCAGCGTCTCGAATGCGACGTTGAAAACCCTTCTGATCCCCCGCGCTCCTGGGTTGTCCACAGCCCCTTCCCCTTGTGGACAACTCAGCCCTCCGGCGCCGTTTCCGCAGGTCCCGTCGCTGCCCCGCGATACACTGGGCTGGGGACGCCCCCCGGGAAGGGCGGGGGCTGGGGTGCTGAGTTGAGGGTTATTCGCCTTCGATGACGTCGGGTTCGACGCCGAGGTAGCCCGCGACCTGTTCGACGAGGACGTCGTGGACGAGTTCCGCGAGTTCCCCGGGGTCCTTCGCGCGCGCTTCGAGGGGGCGGCGGTAGAGGACGATGCGGGCCCGCGTCGGGAGGCCGGCGCGGTCGACGCCGGCGGGCACGAGTCGCGAGAGCGGGACGGCGCCGTCGTGCAGCACGCCGTCCACTCCGGTCGGTGCGCCATCCGAGCGAACTTCGGGGACGTCGTCGACGGCGACGTCGAGCTTCGTCAACTCGTGCCGCCACCGCGCTTCGATCGGTTCGAGCGCGTCCAAAACCAGCGCGTCGAACCTTTCCGCCCTGCTAGCGGCGGCGGGAAGGGTCGACGGATACAGCGCTCCGCGCAGGCCCCGGCCGTGCCGGTCCCGTCGCATCCGCCGTCGCTGTCGGGAATCACGAGCCGTCGCCACGAACCGAAGGGTACGCGCTCGGCGATTCAAAGTGCGTGTCGCCGGTACGCCCGGCTCGTGACGCGCTATCGTTCTCGATCGTGCGGAGCGTACGAAAGTGTTCGCGAACGGGTTGTCTCGAACCCGCTGTCGCCACGCTCACGTATGCCTACAGTGATTCGACGGCCGTCGTGGGCCCGCTGGCCACGGCGAGCGAGCCGCACTCCTATGACCTCTGCGAGGCGCACGCCCTCCGGCTGACCGTGCCCAAGGGCTGGGAAGTCGTCCGGCACGAAGGCGCCTTCGCCGCCCCGGATCCGTCCGCCGACGAGCTGACCGCGCTGGCCGAGGCCGTGCGCGAGGCGGGCCGTTCCGACAAGCCCGCGCCGGAGCCCGAACCTGAGGGACCCTCGGGCAGGCGCGGCCACCTGCGCGTCCTGCCCGGCCGCGCCTGACACGAGGGCTCGCCGGTAGGCTTTCGAGCGCGCCAGAGGGCGTTGTAACGAGACTATCGGCGGGGAGCAGGCGTGCCAGACCTTTCGGGCATCGTGAAGGCCTACGACATTCGCGGCGTGGTGGGTGAGCAGCTGGACGCGGCACTCGTCCGCGACCTCGGATCGGCGTTCGCCCTGTTGATCAAGCCGGAGTCCGACTCCGTGGTGATCGGCCACGACATGCGTGACTCCTCGCCCGAGCTGTCCGCCGCGTTCGCCGACGGTGTGACCTCCCAGGGCCTCGACGTCGTGTCGATCGGCCTCGCCAGCACCGACCAGCTGTACTTCGCGTCCGGGTCGCTCAACCTGCCGGGCGCCATGTTCACCGCCAGCCACAACCCGGCCAAGTACAACGGCATCAAGCTGTGCCGCTCGGGCGCCGCCCCCGTCGGCCAGGACTCCGGTCTCGCGGAGATCCGCGACACCGTCGAGCAGGGCGTGCCCGCCTTCCAGGGCCAGCGCGGTTCGGTGACCGAGAAGGACGTCCTCGCGGAGTACGCGGCGTACCTGCGCAAGCTCGTCGACCTGTCGGGCAGCCGCCCGCTGAAGGTCGTCGTCGACGCCGGCAACGGCATGGGCGGTTACACCGTTCCGACGGTTTTCGCGGGCCTGCCCATCGAGGTCGTCCCGATGTACTTCGAACTCGACGGCAACTTCCCGAACCACGAGGCCAACCCGCTCGACCCGAAGAACATCGTCGACCTCCAGGCGAAGGTGCGCGAGGAAGGCGCCGACGCGGGCCTCGCCTTCGACGGCGACGCGGACCGCTGCTTCGTCGTCGACGAGCGCGGCGAGCCCGTCTCGCCGAGCGCCATCACCGCGCTGGTCGCGATCCGTGAACTGGAGAAGGAGCCGGGCGGCACCATCATCCACAACCTGATCACGTCGAAGGGCGTCCCGGAGATCGTCGCCGAACACGGCGGCAAGCCGGTGCGCACCCGGGTCGGGCACTCGTTCATCAAGGCCGAGATGGCCAAGACCGGCGCGATCTTCGGCGGGGAGCACTCCGCCCACTACTACTTCCGTGACTTCTGGCGTGCCGACACCGGCATGCTGGCCGCGCTGCACGTGCTCGCCGCCCTCGGCGAGCAGACGGGCCCGCTGTCCGAACTGACGGCGGAGTACTCGCGCTACGCGGCCTCCGGTGAGATCAACTCCACCGTCGACGACCAGGTCGCGCGCATGATGGCGGTCAAGGACGCGTTCGGCGCCCGCGACGGCGTCGAAATCGACGAACTGGACGGGCTCACCGTGCAGCTTCCCGGCGGCGGCTGGTTCAACCTGCGCCCGTCCAACACCGAGCCGCTGCTCCGCCTGAACGTCGAGGCCGCCGACGCCGAGGCCGTGCGGGTGCTGACCGAAGACGTATTGGCGATCGTCCGTGGGTAACGAATATGTCGTGAAAGCACCCATCGAGACGTCCCACAGGTAGGGAGTAACCATGGCCGTCACGTTCGACGCACAGTTGCTGGAGATCCTGGCCTGCCCGTCCCCCGATCACGCGCCGCTGCGGCCGGGAACGACGGCGGACCCGGAAGCCGACGCGCTGACCTGCACGGAATGCGGTCGCGTGTATCCGGTCCGTGATGGAATCCCCGTACTGTTGCTGGACGAAGCCACCGAGCCGACGACCCCGGATGGCGCTCATGCCGACGGTCCCTGACGATTCCCTGCTCGACGATCCCGCGAGGCTGGCCGAGGCCGACACCGCGGGGCTTCTCCGTGCCGCCGCGATGGCGGGCGCCCAGGTCCGGGCGACCGCCGAAGCCGCGGCCGAACTCGGGCTGAGCGATCGCTTGGACGTCGGGCGCCCGCGCTCACTCGTGCTGATCGACCGGCCGGGCGTCAGCCGGACGCTGACCCGGCTGGTCGCCGCGCTCCTGGCCCCGTCGTGCCCGGTGCCGGTGGTCGTCGCCGAGGTCGTGCCGAGCTGGATCGGCGCGCTCGACGTGGTCTTCGCGCATACCGACGACGCCGGTGACCGCGAGCTGGCCGCCTCCTTGGAACGCGCCGCCCGCTTCGGGGCGACCGTCGTGCTGTCCGCGCCCGACGAAGGGCCCGTCGCGGCCGCCGTCGCGGGCAAGGGGCTGCTGCTCGCGCCGAGGTTCCCGGTCCCGCCGGAGATGGCGTTCCCGCGCGGACTCGCCGCCGCCCTGCTCACCGCGAACGCGCTCGGCCTGCTGGTGGCCGATCTGGAGCAGCTCGCGGACCACCTCGACGCGGAGGCCGAGAAGGACTACCTGGCCAGGGATTCGTTCGCGAACCCGGCCAAGGCGATGGCGCTGAAGCTGGCCGAGCGCCAGCCGCTGCTGTGGGGGCTGGACCCGGTCGCGGTCGCCGTCGGCGAGCACGCGGCCCACGCGTTCGCCGCGCACGCCGCCCTCGTCTGTGACGTGGAGGACTATCGCCAGGCGCTGGCCAGGCCCGCTTTGCGGCGGGCGGCGTTGTCCGGGGGCGTGGATCGCGATATCTTCTCGGACCCGGAGGAGGGGGCCGTCGCGACGCCGAGGGTGTTGCTCCTCGCAGTTCGCACTGGGCCCGCCGCCGACGCGGCCCGCTATCAGGCGGAAGACCTGCTGCCCGGCGGCGACGTGATCGCCCCGGCCGAAGAGATCGAAACGGACGAGATCGTGCGTGCGGCCGTTCTCGCGCTCCGTTTCGAGCTGGCCGCGGTCTATCTGGGGCTGGCCGTCGGCAGCATCGGCGGCGCCGGGAGGTACACGCCCGCAACGGCGTGAGTCCCGAGCGCGACGTAAGCAATGAGGGCCGGCACCACCCGTGCCCGGCGAGGAGTTGAGGTGACAGTGGAGCTGCTGCGCAATGCCGTGCGGCCCTACGCGTGGGGGTCGAGAACGACGATCCCCGAGCTGCTGGGGCGTCCGGTGCCGGCGCCGCATCCGGAAGCGGAACTGTGGATGGGCGCCCACCCGGGCGACCCGTCCCACGTCATCGGCCCGGACGGCACCGAGCGGAGCCTGCTGGAGCTCGTCGAAGCCGACCCGGTCGGCCAGCTCGGCACGACCTGCGCCGGCCGCTGGGGCGGCAGGCTGCCGTTCCTGCTGAAGATCCTCGCCGCCGAAGAGCCCCTTTCGATGCAGGCGCACCCGTCTGCCGCGCAGGCGGCGGAAGGCTACGCGCGCGAGGAGTCGGCGGGAATCCCGCGCGACGCTTCGAACCGCAACTACCCGGATCCGACGGCGAAGCCGGAACTCGTCTGCGCGCTGACCGAGTTCCACGCGCTGGCCGGCTTCCGCGACCCGGAGCGCACGATCTCGCTGCTGAAGGCGATCGAGACGCCCGGGCTGGCGAAGTACGCGGTGCTGCTGGAAGCCCAGCCGGATCCGGCCGGGTTGCGGGCCCTGTTCACCACCTGGATCACCTTGCCGCAGGCGGCGCTCGACGAATTGCTGCCCGAGGTCCTCGATTCGTGTGTGAAGCACATTCGGGCACGCGGCGAGTTCGACCGCGAATGCCGCACCATCCTGGAACTCGGCGAGTCGCATCCCCGGGACGCGGGGGTGCTCGCGGCGCTGCTGCTCAACCGGCTCACCCTCAGCGCGGGTGAGGCGATCTATCTGCCCGCCGGGAACCTGCACCTGTACCTGCACGGCACCGCCGTCGAGATCCTGGCGAACTCGGACAACATCCTGCGCTGCGGGCTGACCCCGAAGCACGTCGACGTGCCGGAGCTGCTGCGCGTCGTCGACTTCGCGTGCGGAGAGATGCCGGTCCAGAGCGGCGAACGCGGCGGTGCCGATGGGCCCTCGGCGGGAAAGCCTGCCTCGGACCGGCGCATGTCGGTGTACCGCACCGACGCGCCGGAGTTCGAGCTGTCTCGGATCGAATGGGAGGCCGGGGACGGCGGCGAGGTCGCCGTCCACGACGTCGGCCCGCAGATCCTGCTGTGCACCGCCGGCGGCCTGCTGGTGACGGCGGACGACGGCGAGCAGGTCGAACTCCGCCGCGGCCAGTCGGTGTGGCTCCCGGCCGCCGACCCGGCGGCCCGCGTGCGCCCGCTGTCCGCGGAGCGCACCCAGGTCTTCCGCGCCACCGCCGGCACCTGCTGACCCTGACGCATTTAGACCCGCGTACGGGGCTTGGCCGAAGTGTGTGCGTTCCGTGTGGTGGGTTCCGCAACTATCGCCCGAAGGGGTGACCCGGCGCTTGGCGTCGGCTCGTCCCGGATGTCGATAGCCAAGGAGCAGCAGTAGTGACTTCCCATTCCGACACGGCGAGCGGACGCGCTTACCGGGTGCCGGTCTCCGCGCGCCCCACCGTCTCGCTCGCCGCGCTCGGAGCCGCCGTGGTGACCGTGCTCGTCCCGGTCGTCGACCTGGTGCTCCCGCTGCCGAGCGGTCAGGAGCTGGTCGGCTCCGCGCAGGCGCTGTCGGGGGCCGGCGGGCGAAACGATCGAGTCCGTCAAGGCCGCGGGTTCCGGTCTGCACGGCCTCGCCGCCGGCGCGGAGAGCAGGCTGCGCCTTCCGCTGGTCGTGCTCGTCTCGCTCGGCGCGCAGGTGCTGCTCACGGCCGCGCTGGTGGTCACGGGCACCCAGCCCGTCCGCGTGATGCTGACCGTCGCCGGGCCGATCAACGTCTTCGCGGTCGCGCGGCTCGGGCCCGCCGCGCCGCCGGTGTGGGGCGCCGCGGCCAACGGCGTGCTGGTGATCGGCCTGGCCTGGTTCTCCGCCGGACGGCGCGAACCACGGCTCGCCGCGGTGTGAACCCGGGCTGATGGTGACTTCCGGGTGGTGCCCGTCTGAGGGGTCGGGCACCCCCCGGTCAGGCCGGGGCGGGTTCGGTGAGCGACAACAGCAACCGGACGAGGGTCGAAGCGTTGGCGTCGTGGGGGACTTCCAATCGCTTCGCCTCTTCGCCCGCCGCCTCGGCCGCCTTTGTTTCCCCGACGGCCTCGTACGCCCTGCGCAACACGTGCAGGGTGAGGGCCGTCGCGGGCTTCCCGCCCATGGCGCGGAATTCGTCAAGACACTGGCGCAGCACGGGAATCGCACGATCGGCCCGCCCGTCGCCGATCCAGCTCGCGGCGATCGCGCGGGTGCAGGAAAGCTCCCTCGGTCGTTCTTCGAGCGCTCCGGCCAGCCGTCGCGCGTTCTCGTAAGCCTTCACCGCGTCGTCCCGCCGTCCGGCGCCCGCGAGGATCGCGCCCTGGGTGCGCAACGACTTCGCCAGCGCCGATTCCGCCGTCGTCCGGCGCAGCACGCGGACCGACTCCTCGATCGTCGCCAAAGCCTCCTCCGGGCGGCCGTCGAGCATCAGCGACCACGAAAGTCCTTGCAGGGCAACACCCAGCTGTCGTTCGTCGCCGCGTTCGCGCGCCTGTGCGAGGCTACGCCTGTCGATCTCCAGCGCCTCGGAGATCTTGCCGAGGCGGTGCAACGCCGCGGCCTCCGCCTGCCGTGCGTACGTTCCGCTTTCCTCCACAGTGGACAGTTCGCGGGCCTGGGTCGCTGCGTGCAGGGATTCGCCCGCCCTGCCGAGCCCGACGAGGCAGCGCGCCAGATTCGTCTCGACCCACGCCTGCGCGGAAATGTCGCCCAGCTCCGCCAATTCCTTCGAACATTCGCGGTAGCCCTCGGCGGCGAGCTCGTACTCGCCGCGAACGTGCAGCAGTACCGCCAGATTCGCCTCGGCGACGACCACGATATGCCTGTCGCCGGCCTCGCGGGCGGCGTCGCGCAGCGTCTCGTACGCCGTCCGCATATCGGTGTAATGACTGTGCAAGTACAGGTACGCGCTCAGCCTTTCCAGTATCCGCAACGCTTTCCGCCGCCAGCCGACGGCGCACAGCGACGAGACGGCGCCGACCAGGTTGGCCCGCTCCACGGAGAACCAGGTGCCTGGGTCGCGCAGCAGCCGCTCGACCAATTCGCCGGCCAACGGCTGCTCGGGCACGTCGTGATCCGACAACGGCATCGGCACCGTCCTCGGCAGTCGGCGGGCCGCCGTGTCGGCGAGGCACAGCGCCGCGTCCGACACCTTGGCGACCGTCGCCACCCGCTCGGCGTGGGTCTCCAGCGCCCGGCCGAGTTCCGTGGCGAACACGCGCACGAGGTCGTGGACACGGAACCGCTGCTCGCCGGTCGGATCGAGACCGGTGGCTTCGAGCAGGCTGGCCTCGACGAGTTCGTCGATGGCCTCGTCGGCGTCGTCGCCATCGGCACTGTCGATCAGCGTCGACACCGCCCACGCGGGCAGGTCGAGGGCGCGGCAGCGGCCGATCAGCCGGAACGCGCGCCGCGCCGCCGGGCTCAATGCCTGATAGCTCAACGCGATACTGCCGCGGACCTGGAGATCGCTGACCTGGAGTTCGTCGAGGCGCGAGACCTCGTCCTCCAGTTTCCCGGCGAGCTTCCCGAGCGGCAGACCGGGCCGCATCGCGAGCCTGCTGCCGGCGATCCGCAACGCCAGCGGGAGATTGCCGCAGGCCTTGGCGATGCGTTCCGCGTCCGCGCGTTCGGCGCCGACCCGGTCCGGCCCGGCCAGCCGCGCCAGCAGGGTCACCGCCTCGGCACCGGACAACGGCGCGAGATGCAGCCGATCCGCCCCCGCGAGCCCGGAAAGCCGCCGCCTGCTGGTGATCAGGACCGCGCTGCCCGGCGTTCCCGGCAGCAGCGCGCGAACCTGCTCGGGGCTCGCGGCGTCGTCGAGCACCACGAGGACCCGCCGATCGGCGAGGCGGCCGCGATAGACCGCCGCCCTGGCTTCGACGTCGTCCGGGATGGCCGGGCCGGTGACGCCGAGCGCGCGCAACAGGTCGCCGAGGACGTCGGCGAGCTCGCGAGGGGCGGAGGCGCCCGCCAGCGGGACGAACAGCTGACCGTCCGGGAAGGACCGGCGGAGCCTGTGCGCGGTGGTGACCGCGAGTGTGGACTTGCCGGCCCCCGGTTCGCCGGTGATCACCGCGACCGGGACGCCCTTGCCGTCACCGAGCAGCGCGGAGAGCTTCGCGATCTCGCTCTCGCGGCCGGCGAGATCCGCGATGTCCGGCGGCAGCTGGCAGATCGGGAACACCGGCGCCGCCTTGGCCGGGGGCACCGGATCCTCGCCGCGCAACACGGCGGCGTGCACCCGGCGGACCTCGGCGCCGGGCTCCACGCCGAGCTCCTCGACGAGGGTGGCGCGCAGGTCGCGGTGGACGGCCAGGGAATCGGCCTGCCGTCCGGCGCGGTGCAGCGCGGTCATCAGCTGCGCGGCCAGCCGCTCGCGCAGCGGATGTTCGGTGATCATCGCCTGAAGTTCACCGGCGAGCTCGCCGTGCCTGCCGTCGGACAGTTCGGCGTCGACACAGTCTTCGAAGGCGGCGAGCCGCTCCGACTCGAGCCGGGCTATGTCCGCGTCGAGCCGGGGGACGTGCAGTCCGGACAGGACCGGCCCGCGCCACTCCGCCAGCGCCCGGCGGTAGTGCGCCGAAACACGAGCCGCCGGATCGCCCGCCCGTGCCGCGGCCTTCCCCGCCGCGACGGCTTCACGGAAGGACAGCAGATCGAGGTCGGCGGGCTCGACCACCAGCCGGTAGCCGTGCGGATCCCGCTCGATCTCCAGCCCCTCGAACCGGGCTCGCAGGCGGGAGACGTACGTGTGCAGATTCGAGGAGTACGACTTCGGCGGGGTGCCCGGCCAGAGGGTCTCGACCAGGGCGTCGACCGGGACGGACGAGTTCGCGTTCAGCAGCAGGACGGCCAGCAGGGCGCGCTGGTGCTCGCCGCGCGGCGTCGTGCGCCGCCCGGGCGGGCTCTCGATCGTCAGCGGTCCGAGCACGCCGAATCGCGGCACGGGCACCTCCCCAGGTCATGAAGGGGCGAGACTAGCGAGGAGGCCCGACAATTCTGTGACCTGTCCCGCCCGCCGTGTACGGGCCTATCTGCACTGCTAGCCTTCGAACCCGGCATATCGGGACACCATTGGGGAGTTGCACGTGTCTGCAGGTGGCGGAACCAAGGCGATCATCGCCGCGCTCGTGGCGAACGCCGGCATCGCGGTCGCGAAATTCACCGGCTTCCTCATCACCGGATCGTCCTCGATGCTCGCCGAGTCCGTGCACTCGCTCGCGGACACCTCGAACCAGGGCCTCCTGTTGCTCGGGCAGAAGACCTCACAGCGCAAGGCGACCCGCACCCACCCGTTCGGCTTCGGGCGGGACCGGTACTTCTACTCGTTCATCGTCGCGCTGATGCTCTTCAGCCTCGGCTCGGTGTTCGCGCTGTACGAGGGCATCCACAAGATTTCGCACCCCGAGGCGCTGACGTCACCGCTGGTGGCGGTCGGCATCCTCGTGGTGGCGATCGGGCTGGAGTGTTACTCCTTCTACACCGCGATCCAGGAATCGAAGAAGATCAAGGGCGACGCGGGCTGGTGGGCGTTCATCCGCCAGGCCAAGACGCCCGAGCTGCCGGTGGTCCTGCTGGAGGACGCGGGCGCGCTGTTCGGCCTGGTGTTCGCGCTCGCCGGTGTCGGGCTGTCGGTCGTCACCGGGAACCCGGTGTGGGACGGCATCGGCACCGTCACGATCGGTGTGCTGCTCGGCGTCATCGCGATCATCCTGATCATCGAGATGAAGAGCCTGCTGATCGGCGAAGGCGCCTCCGAGTCCGACCTCGACGTGATCGTCGACGAACTCGCCGCGGGCAAGGTCGAGCGGGTCATCCACATCCGGACGCTGTACATCGGCCCGGACGAGATGCTGGTGGCCGCGAAGCTCGCGCTGATACCGGGGCTGGAGACCGCGGACATCGCGCAGGCCATCGACGACGCCGAAGCGCGTGTGCGGGCGAAGGTGCCGACGGCGAAGTTGATCTATCTGGAGCCGGACCTGGACCGCGCGCTGGCCTGAGCCGTAGGGGACTTTCACGCTCTTTCGCGTGCCATGAAAGGCCCCTTCCTTGCGAAATTTGCAAGGAAGGGGCCTTTCATGGCACGGGGGGAGGGCGAACTCGCGGTCAAGGGCGGGCACGGTCCGCGACCGCCGTTCGGCGCAACTGTCCGTACCGCGCCGATCACCCCCACGAACTCCAGCTACTTCGTTGCTCTCCCACCGCGCTGCCGACACGACCGGGCGATAGGGTCCCTTGAACCGCAGTCAGGTGTAGGAGGTCAAGGGTGCCCGGAAACGGTCTGTGGCGTACGAAATCCATCGAGCAGTCCATCGCGGACACCGACGAACCGGGGACCAAGCTCAGGCGGAACCTGGGCGCGTGGGACCTGACCGTCTTCGGCGTCGCCGTCGTCATCGGTGCCGGCATCTTCACCCTCACCGCGCGCACGGCCGGTGACTTCGCGGGGCCGTCGGTCTCGCTCGCGTTCGTGTTCGCGGCCATCGCCTGCGCGCTGGCCGCCCTCTGTTACGCGGAATTCGCGTCGACCGTCCCGGTGGCCGGGAGCGCGTACACGTTCTCCTATGCCACGTTCGGCGAGTTCATGGCGTGGATCATCGGCTGGGACCTCATCCTGGAGCTCGCGGTCGGCGCGGCCGCGGTTTCGAAGGGCTGGTCCGCCTACCTCGAAACCGTGCTCTCCTACATCTTCGGCAAGGGCACGAAGACGACGTTCGAGCTCGGCCCGATCCCGGTCGACTGGGGCGCCTTGCTCGTGGTGCTGGTCCTCGCGACGCTGCTCGCCGTCGGCACGAAGCTGTCTTCGCGGTTCTCCATGGTGATCACCGGGATCAAGGTCGCGGTGGTGCTGTTCGTGATCGTGCTGGGCATCTTCTACATCAAGGGGTCGAACTACACCCCGTTCGTCCCGGACGCCCAGCCCGCCGCGGAGTCGGCGTCGACCGGCGTCGACCAGTCGCTGTTCTCGCTGATCGCCGGTGGCGGCAGCAGCGCGTTCGGCGTCTTCGGCCTGCTGGCCGCCGCGTCGCTGGTGTTCTTCGCGTTCATCGGGTTCGACATCGTCGCGACCACCGCCGAGGAGACCCGCAACCCGCAGAAGGCCGTGCCCCGCGGCATCTTCGGCTCGCTCGCCATCGTCACGGTGCTGTACGTCGCCGTGTCGCTCGTGGTCGTCGGCATGGTGAACTACAAGGAGCTCGCCACCACGGCGGGTGACGGCGGCAAGAAGACGCTCGCGTCCGCGTTCGCGGTCAACGGCGTCGACTGGGCGGCCAACATCATCTCCGTCGGCGCCCTCGCCGGTCTGACCACCGTCGTCATGGTGCTGATGCTCGGCCAGATCCGGATCATCTTCGCGATGTCGCGTGACGGCCTGATGCCGCGCGGCCTGGCGAAGACCGGCCCGAACGGGACCCCGAAACGCGCGACCATCGTCGTCGGCGGGCTGGTCGCGGTCGCGGCGACGTTCTTCCCGGCCGACAAACTCGAGGAAATGGTCAACGTCGGGACGCTGTTCGCCTTCGTTCTGGTCTCGGCGGGTGTGCTGGTGCTGCGCAAGACCCGGCCCGATCTGCCCCGCGCCTTCCGGGTGCCGTGGGTTCCGGTGATCCCGATCCTGGCGATCGTCGCCTGCCTGTGGCTGATGCTGAACCTGACCGTGCTCACCTGGCTGCGCTTCCTGGCGTGGATGGCGCTGGGCGTCGTCATCTACTTCGCCTACAGCCGTCGCCGGTCACTGCTCGGCAAGCAGAACAAGGGCGAGGTGCCGACGTCCGTTTCGGACTGATCATTCTCGTTTCGGCGGCCCACCATTCCTTTGTGGATGGTGGGCCGTTTTGTCGGGACCCCCGGTTCTCGTGTGAAATCGGTGTGCGATAGCGTCCGGGCTCTGCCTCACCCCGACGGGTGAACGGGACTCGTGTAGAAGCACCGCGAGTTGACCTTCGTCCCTCAGAAGAGGCAACCGCACTTCTCTCGTTTGTCCCCCGATCGGTACAGGAGAGCTCCGAATGCAGATCATTTCCGGACGGCGTGTCCGCTCCGCTGTCACCGTCGTCGCGCTGGCGACGGCCGCCCTGCTCGGCGTCACGGGCACCGCGCTCGCGTGCCACACCGACGACCCCCGCGCGATCCCGACGCCGAAGAACGTCAGCACCTGTGAGAAGGCGAAGCTGCCGGGCACCGAGATCTCGACCAAGGACCTGACCTTCACCGGTGGCACGGAGAAGGACAAGTACCTCAACATCACCGCGGTCGGTGAAGGCGTCACCGTGACCGCGATCGTGGTCAAGGGCGGCGACGGCTACAACATCTACGAACCCGGCAAGCGCGGTCTCGCCAAGACCCCGCCGTGGGAGAAGCTGCGCTCGCCGATGAACGGCGGCGGCAAGCAGGCCGACATCAGCCACTGGTTCGCCTGCGGCGAGAAGAAGACCAAGCCGACCGAGCCGACGAAGCCGAGCGAGCCGACGAAGACCTCGACGGCCAAGCCGCCGACGACCGCGCCGACCACCACGGACAAGCCGTCCGAGACCTCCGCTCCGTCGAGCACCGCTGTTCCCGCCCCGAACGTCGGCGGTAACGGCGGCAACGGTGGCGGCCTCGCGGACACCGGTTTCAACAACGCCTGGCTGCTGTGGGCCGGTGGCCTGCTGGTCCTGGCCGGTGCCGGCGTCCTGGTGCTGCTGCGCGTGCGCCGCGGCAAGACCGACTGAAGCTAGCCAAGCGCGCGTGAAGGCCCCCTTCCCTGAGCCGAGGGAAGGGGGCCTTCACGCGCTTCAGCGCATCTGCGGGAAGTCCCCGAACAGCGATCCCTGCTCGCCCCAAGGGTTCTTCGGGCGAGGCCTGCCGAGACCGGCGGCCATCGCGACGGCGTTGTCCCATTCGGCGTCGACGACGTAGTCCGTGTGCTTGAGGACCCCGGGCGCCCAGCGGTGCCGCCCGGTCGGCCCGCGCATCGGGTCGGGCAGCCAGTGGTCGCCGCCGAGCACCAGGACGCCCTGATCGTCGGCCTCGGCGGCCAGCGGCCCGGTCCCGCCGCCGGGCAGGTAGCCGTCGCCCAGCAGTTTCCCGGACACCACGCGATGCCGCCACGTGGTGACGCCGCCGCCGAAGATGTCCGTGCCGCGGCACAGCGCGCGCCAGCGGCCGTCGAGGTCTTCGTACAGTCCGGCCAGCTGCGCCTGCGGCAGCATCGCGGGGAAGGCGCGCTGGTAACCCCATTGCAGCGGCGACCCCGCGGTCAGCAGCCCGACCCGGTCGCGGTCCTCCGGCGGGAGATCGGCGATCACGCGGGCCGCGGCGAGCACGGTCAGCAGGCTGCCGAGGTTGTATCCGGAGAGCACGACCCGGGTGCCCGGATCGGCCAGATGTTCCTTGACCCGGTCCGCGAGTTCCGGGACGACCTTGAGCGCGTAACTCGGTGGCACGGTCGGATGGGCGGCACGCGGCCAGAAGCACACGAGATCCGCCAGCGCGCCGAGGTGACGGCTGCGTTTGGGGGTCGTCGCGGCGGCGAACACGACGCGCAGCAGCCCGGCCGCCATCGCGCCCAGTGCGAACACGCCGATCGCGGAGAGAGGCTTGAACCAGTCCGGCAGCGGGCCGAAACCGAAGCGCAGCACCAGGAGCGCCCCGCCGCCCGCCGCCATCGCCAGCGCCACCGTGAGCGCGAGATGGTGCAGATGCTTGCGTTCCCACGACGCGCGGGCCCAGGCGCTCGCGGCTTCCTCTTCCTGCGCCTTGTCGATCTCCATCAGCGCGACGATCTTCGGGATGCCGCGGCGCAGCCGTCGCAGCGGGACGGCGACCGCGAAGCCCAGCACACCGAGCACGACGGCGAGCGCGAGACCGGCACCCCACAGCACGGTCACGAGCGCGTAGGTGTCGGGCAGCCGGAGGTCGCTCGCGCCGACCAGCTGCCGCAGCGCGACCGCGAGCCCGGCGCCGAAGCCGCCGCCGAGCAGACCGGCCAGCGCGACGACCGGCGCCGCCGCCCACCCGCCGAGCCAGGGCCGGAGCCGGTGCGGCAGGTGTTTCCACGTCGGCCGTCCGAGCAGGGCCGCCGGGACGAGGATCAGCGCGAACAGCACGGTCACCGCGACCATCGCCGCCCCCAGTGCCTCGACCGTCCCGTCCGCTCCGCCGAGTCCGCCGCCAGGGAGCCCCGCGGGCAGCGGAGTCCGGCGCATGACGGCGATCCCGACCAGGGCGACGGCGACGCCGATCAGTCCGCCCCGGATCACCGGCCCGGCCGAGAAACCGACCGTCGAGGCCACCAGCGTGGCGAGCACGAGCGCCAGCGCGCAGATCCAGACGATCAGGTCGAACGTCGGGGACGGCAACCGGAACGGCCCGCCGAGCAACGGAAGCGCGACACAGGTCAGGGCGGCGACGGTGTGGAGGGTGCGCAGGCCCGGCGTCCGCGGCAGGTCCTGCGGTTGCAGCGGGCTCGAACTGGGGACGCGGTGCAGCCTGTTCCGCGACCGCCAGTCCGACGACGGGATCCGGTCGAGCACGAAGATCAGCGCCAGCAGCGGCAGCACCCCGATCGCCGTCCGCAGTGGCGCGAAGTCCCGCAGGAACGACGGCGCTCCTTCGAGACAGGTCGAACCGGGCGCGAGGCACTGCGCGGCGAAAAGGTCGAGCGAGACCACGGCGAGCTGGCTGATCAGCAACATCGTCAGCAGCAGCGACGCCACCCGCAGCAGCCCCCGGCAGGCCCTGCCGAGCAGCGCCGCGGAACGTTTGCCCTCCGGGACCGGCGGGAGCATCCAATGCGCGACGTTCGCCAGCGAGAACGGGAACAGCAACGCCCAGGTCGCCTTCGCGGCGCCTCCGGAGGTCATCCCGCTCCACAGGTAGCCTTCGAGGATGCGCGGGATCGAACGGCCGAGCGCGGGCAGCACCGGACCGGGAGCGGGACGGCGCAGCCGGTCCGACGGCCGGATCAGCCTGCCGATCCCGTCGCCCGCGACGTCGACCACGGACGTCGAGTCCAGCAGGCTTTCACCGCTCGTGCCGACCAGCCCGGGTACGCGTATTTCGACGACGCGGGTATCGGGACCCGGCATGACCACGGTGGAGGCCTCCAAACCGTTCCAGTGGGCTTTGAGCCGACAACGGTACTGTTCCGATGTCATCCAACCTTGGAGGAAGCGCGCATATGACCCCCGAAAGCGTTGCCAAGCGGCACGACACCCGCAACGGCATCGAGTTCGCCGTCGCCGATCTCGAGGCCGCCGAGTTCGGCCGCAAGGAGATCCGCCTCGCCGAGCACGAGATGCCTGGCCTGATGGCGCTGCGCCGCGAGTACGCCGAGGTCTTCCCCCTGCGGGGAGCCCGGGTTTCGGGCTCACTGCACATGACCGTACAGACCGCGGTCCTGATCGAGACCCTCGTCGCGCTGGGCGCGGAGGTGCGCTGGGCCTCCTGCAACATCTTCTCCACCCAGGACCACGCCGCCGCGGCGGTCGTCGTCGGCCCGCACGGCACCGCCGAGGAGCCCAAGGGTGTCCCGGTGTTCGCCTGGAAAGGCGAGTCGCTGGAGGAGTACTGGTGGTGCACCGAGCGGATGCTGACCTGGGACGGTGAGGGTCCCAACATGATCCTCGACGACGGCGGCGACGCCACCATGCTGGTGCACAAGGGAACCGAGTTCGAGAAGGCCGGGGTCGTCCCCGCCCCGGACGAGAACACCTCCGACGAGTTCCGCGTGTTCCTGCAGCTGCTGAGCGCCTCCGTCGCGGCCGACACCGGCAAATGGACCAAGATCGGCGAAGGCGTCCGCGGGGTCACCGAGGAGACCACCACCGGCGTGCTGCGGCTCTACCAGCTCGCCGCGGCCGGTGAGCTGCTGTTCCCGGCGATCAACGTGAACGACGCGGTGACCAAGTCGAAGTTCGACAACCGCTACGGCATCCGGCATTCGCTGATCGACGGCATCAACCGCGGCACCGACGTCCTCATCGGCGGCAAGGTCGCGGTCGTCTGCGGTTACGGTGACGTCGGCAAGGGTGCCGCGGAATCGCTGCGCGGCCAGGGCGCGCGGGTGATCGTCACCGAGATCGACCCGATCTGCGCGCTGCAGGCGGCGATGGACGGCTACCAGGTCAAGAAGCTGGAGAACGTCCTCGGCGAGGCCGACCTCATCATCACCACGACCGGCAACAAGGACGTCGTGCTCGTCGAGCACATGGCGAAGATGAAGCACCAGGCGATCCTGGGCAACATCGGTCACTTCGACAACGAGCTCGACATGGCCGGCCTGCAGCGTTACCCGGGCATCCGGCGCATCAACATCAAGCCGCAGGTCGACGAGTGGGTCTTCCCCGATGGCAAGAGCATCATCGTGCTGTCCGAGGGCCGCCTGCTGAACCTGGGCAACGCGACCGGGCACCCGTCGTTCGTGATGTCGAACAGCTTCTCCAACCAGGTGATCGCGCAGATCGAGCTGTTCACCAAGCACGAGGAGTACGACAAGGAGGTCTTCCGCCTCCCGAAGAAGCTCGACGAGAAGGTCGCGAAGATCCACCTCGACGCGCTCGGCGGTGAGCTCACGAAGCTGACCAAGGACCAGGCCGAGTACATCGACGTGGACGTCGAAGGTCCGTTCAAGACCGACCACTACCGGTACTGACGGCTGCGATGAAAGGCCCCTTCATGGCAAATTCTGCAATGAAGGGGCCTTTCATCGCACGCGCTAGCGCCACTCGACCTCGATGCCGGCCAGCCCCGGCCCGGCGTCGCTGAAGAAACCGCTGGTCACGCCGCCCATGTCGAGGGGCAGCTCCTCGGACTCGACGGGTACGGCGTCGTCACGCGTCCGGAACTGCCGGGTGCAGCGGGCGGGCAGCGCGCCGAGCGCGAACTTCAGCTGCACCAGGTAGCTCGAGCACTGGTCCCGCAGCATCCGGAAGTATCCCGGCGACGCGGTGCCGGAGTCGTCGCGGACCTCGAAGCAGAACACGTGGATCTCGCCCTCGGCGAGCTTCCGGTCGAAGAGCAGCTCGGTGGCCATCGTCTCGGCTCCGGCGTTGCGCCGGATCCGGCCGACCCGGCAGCCCTCGGCGGTGATCAGCTCGACGTCGCCGATATTGCAGCCGGGGTCGCCGTTGTAGACGGTGACGTACCGGTCCGGGCCGTGCCGCCGGGCCCGGCACACCAGCCGGGTCTGGAGGCCGACCTGCCGGTGCGCGGCGTCGAAGGTGATCGTGTCGTGCACCGAGAGCATCTCGAGGTCGGCGTTGTAGCGGTTGGACGACGGGTACGCGCCCAGTTCGGCCAGCAGCTGGTCGACGATCGAGCCCATGTCGCCGGACCGGATGTCGTGGAACGACGCGGCCATCTGGTGCCCGCGCGCCCGCGCCGTCCGCGGGCCGATCAGCACGACGAGCGCGTCGGCGGGCAGTTGCAGCACCGATTCCAGCGCGCGTACCGCGGGGAGCGCCTTGGGTACCTCCGGTTGCCGCAATCCGCGCTGCCAGTAGCTCAACGTCGACTGTCCGATTTGGACACCGCGGAGCCCGAGGTGGGCGCGGAGCCGGGCGAGCGACAGACCGCGGTAGGCGATCGCCTGCCGGAGCGCGTGGTGGAATTCGCCGCTGCGGAGGGCCTCGACGAGTTCTTTGGGCAAGGCTTCGAGCGGTTGACGGCGCGTGCCGTCGATGATCGTCGGGGTGTCATCGTTCGAGGCGGGCTTTCCCACCGAGAACGTATCGGCACCGTCTCGTGTCACCGCTCGTCCCTTCACCAGACCAGTGTGTGCGCTGAGCGTGAACACCGCGGAACGTTCACGTTAGCAGCGCACTGTGAACACTACGTCCCCCGTTCGGGGTGGTTGACCCCGGAAGAGTGACCGTTCCGGGGTGTGGAAACGCCCCGGAACGGTCCGTTCCGCCGAGTGCCCATCTTGCTCTGTGTGAGCCTGCTGTTCACCGTTGTGACCACATTGGTTCGCCATGGTGACCAGGAGGCCCGTCGTGCCTGTGTTCTCGAGGAGGTTTTGCGCCGCCGGCGCCGCGAGTCTCGCCGCGTGGCTGGCGATCCAGACCCCGGCGAGCGCGCTGCCGTCGCCGCCTGCCCGCCAGCACCCCATCGCCATGCAGGCGCAGGAAAAGTCCCAGTGGTGCTGGGTGGCTTCCGGCAACACCATCGCGGCACACCACGGCGTGACCGTCACTCAGAACCAA
Organism: Amycolatopsis sp. cmx-4-54; assembly: GCF_046548895.1. Taxonomy (NCBI): domain Bacteria; kingdom Bacillati; phylum Actinomycetota; class Actinomycetes; order Pseudonocardiales; family Pseudonocardiaceae; genus Amycolatopsis; species Amycolatopsis sp. cmx-4-54. Next base: position 25,668 of record NZ_JAEBEJ010000021.1, on the reverse strand, counting down.
TTCTGCCGGATCGCCCACGACGAGCGACGCCGGGAGTGCGCCGACAAGCCGGGAACGCTGGGCGACGTCCGGCGCGCCTTCGGCAAGCTCGGCTTCTCCGCACCGGGGAACTACCTCGAGGGCCGCATCCCCTACGCCGCCGTCCAGGCGCAGACCGGCGAGGGCAGGCCGGTCCAGACCCGGGTCGGCTGGGCCGCGGGCGGCGGCCACATGCACGTCCTCTACGGCCACGACACCGGCCGGAAGTGGATCTCGTGGGGGGATCCACTGCCGACCGGCAACCGCTACAACTGGTCGACCTACGACTTCTACTCGGCGAACAAGTCCTTCACCTGGACCCACACCCTGACCGGGATCCGGCGATGAGCGCGCGACGGTTCCTCGGGCTCGCCGGGCTGGTCGCGGTCGCACTGCTGGTCTCGGCGCCCGGAGCGCGTGCGGACCACTTGTCCGGTGAAGAACTCGCGGCCGCGAAGGCGGCTGCCGACGACCCCACGCTGCGTGCCGAAATCGGTCGCTTTTTCACACAGACGGGTGAATCGGGTCAGACGCCGACGGTGAGCGTCGTCGACGAATCCTTCCCCGTTTACGAGCTTTCGAGGGATTTCGTCGCCGGTGACGGCGCGGTCGCCGGGCGGCTCGCCTACGTCGCGGTGCCGGTGACGGCGTCGGACGGGCGGACCGCGACGGTCTGGTCGGTCCGCGGCGACGACGGTGTCTGGCGCGTCGGCAACATCGCCTCGGGCGACCGCGAAAGCGAACTGGCCAAGAGACTGCCCGCCGGCGCGACGCTGCTCCACGAACCCCAGGTCGACGCCTGGTACGCGCTGCGCGACGGCCGGGTGACCCTGCTCGACTCGGGCGCCAGCGGCTACGCGAACGGTGCCTCGGCCACCCTCGCGGAGTACCAGAAGACCGTCTCCGGCCGGTACGGCGCCATGCTCGCGAACTCGCCGTACGCCCAGGAGGGCAAGGCCGGCGGCTACAACGCCCAAGTGATGCCCCGCGGCGACGGCGGCCCCGCGCCCGACGCGCAGGACACCGGTTTCGTGCCGCTGCTGATCTTCGGCGGTTTGCTCCTCATCGGTGTCGCCGGCTTCTTCCTGCACTCGAAGAGGCGCATCCCCTAGCGGACCGGTGGGCCGGACGTGAGATGACCCGTCTGGCCCGCCGGTCGACCACGGCGTTTTAAAGTGGGCCCGTGGGACGACTCGTGGTGATCGAAGGTCTGGACGGCGCGGGCAAGCGCACCCTCGCCGACGCGCTGACCGGCGCGCTGAACGCGGCAGGGGCGAGCGTCACGTCCATCGCGTTCCCGCGGTACGGCGAAAGCGTGCACGCCGACCTCGTGAAGGAAGCGCTGCACCGCGGCCACGGGGATCTCGCCGACTCCGTCTATGGCATGGCGATGCTCTACGCGCTCGACCGGCGGGGCGCGGCCGACGAGATCCGCGCCCGTCTCGGCGACCACGACGTCGTGCTGCTCGACCGGTACGTCGCGTCGAACGCGGCGTACGGCGCGGCCCGGCTCCACCAGGGGGCGGACGGCGAGTTCGTGCGCTGGCTCAAGGACCTGGAGATCGACCGGTTCGGCCTGCCGGTGCCCGTCGCGCATCTGCTGCTCCGGGTCGCCGCCGACGTCGCCGCCGACCGCGCGCAGCGCCGCGCGGAGAGCGACGCCGACCGCGCGCGGGATTCCTTCGAGACCGACGACGCGCTCCAGAAGCGGTGTTCGGTGGTCTACGACGAACTCGCCGCGACGGGCTGGCTCGCGCCCTGGCACGTTCTCGACGGCGTCGCCGGTGTCGACACCCCGGCTCTCGCGGCCTCCCTCCTCCGCACTTAGTCCTCTGAATGCGGTCCTTGCGCGCGCAACTACCGCATTTCGTCCTCTAACTGCGTGAGGAGCCAGGTGTGGAACTCGCCGATGTGGTGTTCGGACGGCATCAGCACCCCGCCGCCGCGGTAGGCGCGGGACGCCATCGCGGGCTGGCAGCGTTCGCAGGCGTCGAAATCCTGCTCGTTGACGCGGTGGAACAACTCCACCGACCGTGACACGTCCCGTCCCGACGCCACGACCTCCTCGGAATAGAGCCAGTCGCATTCGACGACCGTCCGGTCCGGCGCGAGCGGGTACATCCGGTGGAAGATCACGTGGTCCGGCACCAGGTTCACGAACACCTGCGGTCGGATGGTGATCGCGTAGTACCGCCTGTCCTGCTCGTTCGCGACGCCGTCGAGCCGGTCGAAACCCGTCGTGCCGTCGATGGTGAAGCCGTCGACGGCCTCGCCGAATTCGGCGCCGTGCCCGACGTAGTACTGCGCCGCGTAGCCGCCCGCGAACTCCGGCAGCACCTCGGTCAGCTCCGGATGGATGGTCGCGCAGTGGTAGCACTCCATGAAGTTCTCGACGATCAGTTTCCAGTTCGCCTCGACGTCGTAGGTGATCCGGCGCCCGACCGACAGCTTGTCGAGGCGGTACCGCTCGATCGACTCCAGATCGCCCAGCCGTTCCCGCACCGCGCCTTCGACGTCGGTTTCGAACGACGGCGGATCCGCGGCGAGACAGACCCATGCGTAACCCAGCCATTCGCGCAGGCGCACCGTGTGCAGCCCGTACTCGGAACGGTCGATGTCGGGAAGGTTCGCCAGGTTCGGCGCCGCGATCAGCTTGCCGTCGAGTCCGTACGTCCACGCGTGGTACGGACACTGGAACGCGCGTTTCACCGTGCCCGACTCCTCGGTGCACAGCCGGGCCCCGCGATGGCGGCAGACGTTGAGGAACGCCCGCAATCCGCCGTCCCGGCCGCGGCTGACGAGCACGCTCTCCCGTCCGATCCGGACGGTCCGGAAGTCGCCCGCCGACGGCAGATCCGCCGCCCGGACCGCGCAGAACCACTGGCGTTCGAAGATCTTCTCCTGTTCGGCCGCGAAGATCGCGGGATCGGTGTAGTAGCCGCCGCTCAGCGTGGGAATGAGGCTCGTCATCTCGTGACTCCGGTGAACCGGGCGGGATCGAACAAGGCGACCGGATGCCCGGTCGTACCGGCCACGACCAGGTCGGCGAGGATCTCACCGACCACCGGGACGAACTTGAAGCCGTGCCCGGAGAACCCGCAGGCGACCACCACGCGGTCGTGCGCGGGATGGCGGGAGATGACGAAGTGCTCGTCGGGGGTGTTCGTGTACATGCAGGTCGCCCCGCGCAGGAAAGCGCCGGGCAGGGCCGGCATCTTCCGCCCGACGAACTCCGAGATCTCCTCGACCTCCTCGGGGTGCACCGTCCGGTCGATGGTCTCCGGCGTGCACGCCCGGCCGCCGCGGAAGAACGCGACCTTCACGCTCCCGGCGTCGTCGTGCGGAGGGGAAACCGTAGAACTGGCGGCCGTTCCCGTCTTCCCAGACGTAGATCGGATGCCGTCCGGCGTGGAACGGCGCCGCCCCGCCCGACGGCGCGAACCAGTATTGGACCTGCCGTTCGACGGTGAAGTCGATGCCGAGTTCGGCGAGCAGTTCTGGCGCCCACGCGCCGGGGCAGATCACCAGCTGGTCCGCCGTGTAGAAGATCTGGGACGTCCCCACCCGGACACCGGTGGACGTTTGCCGCCACGAAAGGACCTTCTCTTCGTGGTGCAGTTCCGCCCCGGCCCGCGCGGCGAGCTGAAGATGCGCGGCCACACTGCTTTCGGGCACCACGAACCCGGCGTTCTCCTCGTACAGGGCGATCTCGTGATCGTCGGGGTTCATCGTCGGGAACCGGCGCCGGATTTCCGCCGCGTCCAGCAGTTCGTGCGGCAGATCCCATTCCCGCGCACTGGCCAGGCTTCCCGACACCGTCCTCGACTCGGGACCGCCCAGCATGATCCCGCCGCACCGGGTGAAGATCTTCCGGCCGGAGTCGCGTTGGATCCCGTCCCACAGTTCGTGCGCCCGCAGCAGGAGCGGGACGTACGCGGGATCCTCGAAGTACGCCTGCCGGGTGATCCGCGAGCCGCCGTGGCTGGACCCGAGGTTGTGCACGGGCGCGAAGCGGTCGATGCCCAGCACGCGCTGCCCTCGCCGGGCGAGCCGGTACGCCGCGGCGCTGCCCATCCCGCCGAGGCCGATGACGATGACGTCGTAGTGGCTCATGCGGCGCTCCTGATCCGGTTCATGCCGGGGTCGAACAGCGGTTCACGCGCGACGACGGCCGGGATCCGCTCGCCGAAGTACTCGATCTCCAGCGGCCTGCCCGGCTGAGTGAACTCCACCGGGAGCCAGGCGTACGCGATGTTCTTGCCGACGGTGTAGCCGTACGCGGCGCTCGTGACGTACCCGGCGGGGCGGCCGTCGGCGTACACCGGCTCCTTGCCGAGCACGACGGAGTACGGATCGTCGACGGTGAGACAAGTCAGCTTCCTGGCCACCGTTTCCTCCGAGCGCCCGGCCAGCGCGTCCCTCCCGATGAAGTAACCCTTGTCCATCCGCACGGCGAAGCCGAGGCCGGCCTCGTAGGGATCGTGCTCGGCGGTGACGTCCGTTCCCCACAGCCGGTAGCCCTTCTCCAGCCGCATACTGGAGAAGGCTTCCCGGCCGGCGGCGATGATCCCGTGCGCCTGCCCGGCTTCCCAGAGCGTGTCCCACAACCGGCGGCCGAGATCCGCGCTCGTGTACAGCTCCCAGCCGAGTTCGCCCACATAGGACAGTCGCATGGCGGTCACCGGCACCAGGCCGACATACGCCTGCTTCGTCTTGAAGTACCCCATCGCTTTGTGCGAGAAGTCCGTTGTGGACAGTGGCTGGAGCACGGCCCTGGCGAGCGGGCCCCAGAGCCCGATACAGCAGGTGCCCGGCGTGGTCTCGTGGAGCTGCACGGTGCCGTCGCCGGGGAGATGCCGTCTCAGCCAGTCGATGTCGATCGCGCTATTGACGCCGACCTGGAACCTTTCGGCGCCGAGCCGGGCGACGGTCAGGTCGCTGCGCACGCCGCCGTCCTCGTCGAGCAACAGCGTGTAGGTGACCGAACCGGGCTTCTTGTCGAGCTGGTTCGTGGTCATCGTCTGCAGGAACGAGCTTGCGCCGGGGCCGGTGACCTCCACCCGTTTCAGCGACGTCATGTCGAACATCGCGACCCGTTGCCGCGCGACCAGCGCTTCGGCGCCGCCGATCGGCGACCAGTACCGCGCGGCCCAGCCGTCGCGCTCCGGGACGAGGCCGACCTCCGGGAGATCCGCGTTCGCCTCGTACCAGTGCGGCCGTTCCCAGCCGCTCGCTTCGAGGAAGAACGCGCCGAGCTCCTTCTGCCGTTCGTAGAAGGGACTCGTCCGCAGCGGCCGCGGTTCCTCCATGGGCTGCAAGGGATGGACGACGTCGTAGACCTCGGTGAAGCTCTGGCAGCTGCGCGCCATGACGTACTCCGGGGCGAGCTGCACCCGCTCGAACCGGGCGAGGTCGCACCCGTGCAGATCCACGCCGGGCAGGCCGTCGACGAGCCACCGCGCCATGGCGCGCGCGACTCCGGCCGAATGCGTGATCCACACGGCTTCGGCGACCCAGAACCCGTCGAGTTCCGGATGTTCCCCCAGCAACGGCATGCCGTCCGGGGTGAAGGAGAACAGGCCGTTGACACCTTCCTCGACCTTGGTCTCGCCCAGCGACGGCAGCAGGTCGACGGCGGCGGCCCAGGACGGCTCGAAATCCGCGGGAGTGAACGCGAGTTCCGACGGCATCCCCTCGCCGGCGCCGATCTCGTGCGGAGGCAAGGGCATCGGCCGGTGCCCGTACGCGCCGATGCCGATCCGGTCGACGTGCTCGCGGAAGTAGAGGTCGGCGTCCTGGTGCCGCAGGATCGGCCGCGTGGCCTCTTCGGTCACGCCGGCGAGTGAAGGCAGCGGGCTGGTGCGCGCGTACTGATGCGCCATCGGGACCAGCGGGATGGCGAGGTCCACCAGTTCGCCGAGCAACGGCCCCCACATCCCGGCGCACGAGAGCACGATGTCCGCGCGGAAGCTCCCGGTCTCGGTGGTGACGCCGGTGACCCGGCCGCCCGACCGTTCGATTCCGACGACCTTCTGGCGCGCCACGAACTTCGCGCCGCGACTTATCGCGCGGCGGGCCTGCGCCTCGGCGGCGCCCAAGGGTTTGGCCAGGCCGTCGGAGGGGATGTGGAATCCGCCGAGCACCTTGGCCGGATCGAGCAGCGGATGCAGCGCGGCGCATTCGCCCGCTTCGACGAGCCTGCTTTCGACGCCGGACGCGGTGGCCCAGCCGTGCCGCCGTTTCAGGTCGGCGAGGCGCTCGGGTGTGGTGGCCACCTCCAGCCCGCCGACGGGCCGGAAGCACGGGTTCCCGTCGAGTTCGAGCGCGCCGTACTTCGCGACGGTGTACGCGGCGAACTCGGTCATCGTGCGGCAGGAGCTGGTCTGGAAGACCAGACCGGGGGCGTGCGAACTCGACCCGCCGGTGGTGAACAGGTCGCCCTGGTCCAGCACGGTGAGGTCGGTCCAGCCACGTTCGGTGAGCTCGTCGGCGAGCGCGCAGCCGACGATACCGGCGCCGATCACGACGACGCGGGGTCCTGGGGGCATGGTTCGGGGTACCTCCTGCCCGCCCTAGAGAGTCCACAAAGGACACGAGGGCATCGGGGTGACAGGCGCTGTTGCGGATGAGGCACGTTGTTCCGTCTTCAGCAACAAAGTGCGGCACACGTGGGCGCGCTGTCAAGAGCCCGAAAAGGTCGGCCTCTTCACTCCGCGAAGTACCCCAGCTGTGCCGAAAGATCCGCCGACGCCTCGGTCAGCGGCCGCACGATCTGCCGCACCCGCTGCTTCGAAAGCCGGTACGACGGGCCGGAAGCGCTCATCGCCGCGACGACGTCGCCGCCGGGACCGAGCACCGGCACCGCGACCGCGTGCATCCCCAGCTCCAGCTCCTCGAAGCAGGCCGCGTACCCGTCCTCCGCGACCCGCTCCAGCTCGGCGGCCAGCTCGTCGGGATCCACCGTGGTCCGCGGCGTGAACCGTTCGAGCTTCCGCCGGAGCAAACGTTTGCGCTCGACGTCATCCAGGTACGCGAGCAGCACCTTTCCGCTGGACGTCGCGTGCAGGGGAGTGCGCTGCCCGGTCCAGTTCTGGGTGGAGATCGCGGCCGAGCCGCGGGCCTGGCTGACGTTGATCGCGACGCCGTCGTCGGCGATCGCGATGTTGACCGTCTCGCCGAGTGTCTCCGCCAGGCCCTGGCAGGTCTGCCTGCCCAGTTTCGCCAGGTCCATCCGCGCGGTGGCGGCGCCGGCGAGCCGGACGACGCCGAAGCCGATCGCGTACTTCCCGCGTTCGCCGAGCTGCTCGACGAGTCCGCGGTTCTCCAGGACGCTCAGCAGACGCGACGCCGTCGACTTGTGGACACCGAGTTCGCCCGCGATCTCGGTGATCCCGGTTTCCCCGTTGCGCGCCAGCAGTTCCAGCACACTGATCGCACGGTCGACGGACTGCACCTGACTGGGCGTTGCGTTCCCCGCGTCCTGGCTCCGCATGACGCAACAGTAGCCGTTTCGCCCCGATCCGCTCGGCTGAGTGGGCGAATCCCTTGACGTACCGGCCCTTCGGGGGTGATTGTTGCGCAGAGCACGTCCCGTCTCGTAATACGCAACATCAACAAACCGTCGGTCCTTTCCCGGAGGCCCCGATGATCCGTGCCTGCTCCGTCTCCGAACTGCCCGAAGGCGAAGCCCTCCGCTTGCCGGGCCCCGTTCCCGTCTCGGTCTTCCATGCCGAAGGGGGCGGCTATTACGCCCTCGACGACACTTGCAGCCATCAGGACGCGTCGCTCGCGGACGGCTGGATCGAGGGCTGCTACGTCGAATGCCCGCTGCACGCCGCGCGATTCGACCTGCGGACCGGTGCCCCGGACTGCTTGCCCGCCAAGAACCCCGTGCGTACCTATCCCGTCGTGATCGCGGACGGCGTGATCTATGTGGACACCGAGGCGCGCCGGGAAGTGGCTTGAGAACGGTCGCCGTCGTCGGCACCTCTCTGGCCGGGCTTCGTGCGGCACAGGAGTTACGCGGGCGTGGTTTCGACGGGCGGCTGGTGATGATCGGCGCCGAACCGCCGTACGACCGGCCGCCGCTGTCGAAGGATTTCTTGCTGGGCAAGGTTTCCGCCGATGACCTCGCGCTCGCCGGACAGGACGATCTCGACGCGCTGGCCGCCGAATGGCATCTCGGTGTCCGCGCCGAGAAGCTCGGCCGCGAAGGCGTGACGCTCGGCGACGGCACCACGATCGCCGCCGACGGCTACGTCATCGCGACCGGCGCGGTGGCCAGAACCCTTGACGCGGCAAGGAATCTGTCCGGCGTCCACACCTTGCGGACCCTCGACGACGCGGTCGCGCTGAAAGCCGCTCTCGCGGCGGGACCCTGCTCGGTCGTCGTCATCGGCGCGGGATTCATCGGCGCGGAGGTCGCGTCCGCGTGCCGCCTGCTCGGGCACGAAGTGACCGTGGTCGAGGCGATGCCCGTGCCGCTCGCCGGCGTTCTGGGGGTGCGGATGGGCGCGGTGTGCGGACAACTGCACGCCGAGAACGACGTCCGGCTGATCACGGGTGTACCCGTCGCGGGGTTCGCCGGTGCCGGCCGCGTCACCGGCGTGCGGCTCGCCGACGGCCGTGAGCTCCCCGCCGATCTGGTCGTCGCCGGAGTGGGGTCACGGCCCGCCACCGAATGGCTGACCGGCTCCGGGCTCGCCGTCGACGACGGGGTGCTGGTCGATTCCGGCTGTGTCACAGCGAATCCCCGAGTGATCGCGGTGGGTGACGTCGCGCGGTACCGCTGCCCCCGGCTCGGCAGGCGGGTCCGCGCCGAACACTGGACGGCGGCCTCGGAACAGGCGGGCGTCGCGGTCGCGAATCTGCTCGCCGGCTCGACCGTCACGCATTTCGCACGACACGGTTACTTTTGGTCCGATCAGTACGGACGGCGGCTCCAATTCGCCGGAGTGGCCACGGAAGACGTGCGGATCGCCGAAGGTGACGTCGCTTCGAAGCGGTTCGTCGCGACCTATCACCGCGGCGACGTGCCGGCCGGGGTGTTCGCGATCGACTCGCCGCGGCCGTTCACCAGGCTCCGGCGTGCGCTCTAGCGTCTGTCGGTGAACCCGCGTCCGCGATCGACGTCGGCGGGACGCTGTCCGGTCAGCCATCACGCGTTGGTCACTTTTCCGGGTACATCCCCAGCTCCGCCAACAGGCTCCAGGGCCAGAAGACCCTACTCGGATGGAGCAATTTGCCCGATTCGATGATCTTTCTGGTGGTCACATCGCCGGGTCGCGCGCCCGCGCCGGGAAACTAGTGCGAACATAGGTTTATGAAGGCACGTGTTCTGGTCGTCGACGACGACCCTGCTCTCGCGGAGATGCTCACCATCGTGCTGCGTGGGGAGGGGTTCGACACAGCCGTCGTGGCCGACGGCTCACGGGCGCTGCCCGCGCTTCGTGAGCTGAAACCGGACCTGGTCCTCCTCGACCTCATGCTGCCCGGGATGAACGGCATCGACGTCTGCAAGGCGATCCGGGCCGAGTCCGGCGTGCCGATCGTGATGCTCACCGCCAAGAGCGACACCGTGGACATCGTCCTCGGGCTCGAGTCGGGGGCCGACGACTACGTGGTCAAGCCCTTCAAACCGAAGGAGCTCGTGGCCCGCGTCCGCGCCAGGATGCGCCGCACCGAGGCCGAGCCCGCCGAGTCGCTGACGATCGGCGACCTCGCGATCGACGTCCCCGGCCACGAGGTGACCCGTGAGGGCAAGGCCATCCCGCTGACCCCGCTCGAGTTCGACCTGCTGGTCGCGCTCGCCCGCAAGCCGCGTCAGGTGTTCACCCGCGAGGTGCTCCTCGAGCAGGTGTGGGGATATCGCCACGCCGCCGACACCCGCCTGGTGAACGTGCACGTCCAGCGGCTGCGTTCGAAGGTCGAAAAGGACCCGGAACACCCCGAGGTGGTGTTGACCGTTCGCGGCGTCGGGTACAAGGCCGGCCCCCCGTGATCACCCCATGAACGGACGCTTGCGAAAGCTCGCCCAGACCACGATGCGCCACTTCCGGCGCATCGTGGTTTTCGTGCGCCGCAAGGTCGTCTCGTTCAACGAACTGTGGCGGCATTCGCTGCAGTTCCGGGTCACGGTGTCCACGCTGGCGCTGTCGTCGGCCGTGGTGTTCGTGCTGGGCATGGTGCTGCAGAACCAGATCACCGAACGGTTGCTGGAGACCAAGCAGAACGCGGCGATCGCGCAGACGAGGGCGGTCGTCGAGACCGCGGGCGGCGAACTGATCGGCGTCGGCACGGAAAGCCCCGAAGCGCTGGCCGCGCGGATGAAGAACGCGCTGAAGAAGATCACCAGCACGACGACCTCGCAGGACAGCGCAGGGTCGGCCGCCGGCACCTTCGAGCCGGTCCTGGCCGCGGGTGGCCGTGACCAGTCGAACAAGCCGGTGTTCGCGGGCCCCTACGACCGGGTCCCGGAGCGGCTGCGCCAGTTCGTGGAGACCGAGCAGGTCAGCCACCTGATCCACACGGTCACCGACGCCGACGGCGGCAAGACGACGTATCTGATCGTCGGCGCGCCGGTGAGCACGATGATCAACCCGCTCCAGCTCTACCTGCTGTACCCGCTCACCAGCGAGCAGAACACCGTCTCGACCGTGCAGAACACGCTGCTCGTCGGCGGACTCGTACTGCTGCTCCTGCTGGCCGGGATCACGAACCTGGTCACCAGGCAGGTGGTCCGCCCGGTCCGGCAGGCCGCCGCCGCGGCCGAACAGTTCGCGGGCGGGGAACTCGACCAGCGCCTCGCCGTGCTGGGTGAGGACGATCTCGCCAAACTCGCCGTGTCCTACAACGAGATGGCCGCGAGCATCCAGCGCCAGATCCGCCAGCTGGAGGAGTTCGGCGGGCTGCAGCGCCGGTTCACCTCCGACGTCTCGCACGAGCTGCGGACCCCGCTGACCACCGTCCGGATGGCCGCCGACGTCCTGCACGCGTCGCGCGAACAGTTCCCGGCCGGGCTCGCGCGCTCCACCGAACTGCTCGTCGACGAACTCGACCGGTTCGAGGCGCTGCTCGGCGACCTGCTGGAGATCAGCAGGCTCGACGCGGGCGTCGAGGAGCTCTCGGCCGAGCTGATCGACGTGCGGCCGATAGCGACCAGGGCCGTCGAACAGGTCCGGGTGATCGCGGGCAACGCGGGCAGCTCGGTCGAGCTGGTCCTGCCGGACGAGGAGGCGTACGCCGAGGTCGACGCCCGCCGCGTCGAGCGGATCCTGCGCAACCTGCTGGCGAACGCGGTGGACCACAGTGAAGGGAACCCGGTGGTGCTGACCCTCGCGGTCAACGAGACCGCGGTCGCCATCACCGTGCGGGATCACGGTGTCGGGCTGCGGCCGGGCGAAGCGGAACTGGTGTTCAACCGGTTCTGGCGGGCCGACCCGTCCCGTAACCGCCGGACCGGCGGCACCGGGCTCGGCCTCGCGATCAGCCAGGAGGACGCCCGGTTGCACGGCGGCGTGCTCGACGCGTGGGGCGAGACCGGCGACGGCGCCTGTTTCCGGCTCGCGCTGCCGCGGCGGCAGGACACGCCGATGGGGGAGAGCCCGCTGGTCCTGCCACCGCCCGATCACATTCCGACGGACACGCACGGGTCGTCCGCGCTGCTCGAAGTCCGGCCCGCCCCCGACGCGATCCTCGCCGAGCCAGAGGAGGTCGGCCGGTGAACCGGCTGCTGCCCCTGCTCGCGGTGTTCTTCCTGCTCGCGGGCTGCGCGAACATCCCGCTCGAATCCCAGCCCGTCGTCGTGTCCGGGGACAAAGCCGGGCAGGACGCGGCCGACGTCGCCGAGCCGGCGGCCGGGATCGACTCGCTGACCGTCACCCGCCAGTTCATCCGCAACTCCGCGACACCGGGCACGGCGAACGCCGACGCGCGGGTGTACCTCGACGAGGAAGGCCGGCGCAACTGGAAGCCGTCGCCAGGGCTGACGATCATCGACGACACCTTCGGCACCGTCTACGACACCGCGTCGCCGTCGGGGAACCCGGACGAGCAGCTGGTGAACGTCCGCGGGTTCAAACTCGGCAACCTGAGCCCCGACAGCGCGTTCATCCCGGTGAAGGCCGAGTACTCGCAGCAGTTCAAGCTGCGGAAGCAGCCGAACGGCCAATGGCGCATCGTCGACGCGCCGCAGGAACTCGCCGTCACCTATGAGGATTTCGCGCTCAACTACTTCCGGGTGCCGATCAGCTTCTACTCGCCCGACTCCGGCGCCTTCGTCCCCGACCTCCGCTACGTCGCGGCGAAACCGCAGGCCGGATTGCCCGGCCGGGTGATGGACCTGGTGTTGCAGGGACCGTCCGAAGGGCTGAAGGGCGCGGTCAAGGATCTGCTCGGCGACCAGGTCACCACCGAAAGCAACGTCCGCAGCACGGACGACGGGACACTGGACATCAACCTGACCGGTGTCGGCGGGGCCAGCCCCGCGGACCGGAACCTGATCGCCGCGCAGATCGTCCTCTCGCTGCAGACGGTGACGCTGAGCCGGATCAGGCTACTGGCCGACGGCAGCGCGCTGGTGCCGGATCACGAGTACTGGCGTGCCAGCGAGCTGCCCAACTACAACGTGGACATCGCGCCCAACTCGGAACTGCAGGGACTGATGACCGTGAACGGCCGGGTCCGGTCGCTCGAGAACGGGCAGCCGGTCGGCGGGCCCGCGGGCAACGGCGGGTACAAGGTCGTCAGCGCCGCGCAGTCCGTCGACGGGAAACGGCTCGCGGTGGTCGAAGAACGCGACGGCAGGCAGTGGCTCCGGGTCGGCGATTTCGGGCACGAGCTGGCTTCGGTGGACCTGTTCGGCGGCAGCCTGAGCCGCCCGACCTGGCGGCCGGTCGCCCGTGGCGGCGGGGTCTCCGGCGAGGTCTGGACGGTCGTCGACCACAACACCGTCGCCAGGGTCACCCTGGCCGCAGACGGCCGCTGGGTGAAGGCCGGCGTCGACGCGACCATGCTCACCGGCCTCGGCCAGATCACCGAACTGCGCCTTTCGCGCGACGGTTCGCGGCTGGCCGCGGTGGTCAACGGGCAGCTGGTGGTCGCCTCGATCGTGCGGACGGCGGACTCGGTGGCCCTGCGGGCGCCGCGGAAACTGCAGGAACGCGACCTCAAGGACGTCGTCGACGTCGACTGGGCGACCCAGGACCACCTGATCGCCGCGACGTCGTCGACCTCGCTGCCGGTGGTCAAGGTGCCGCTGGACGGGCAGCGGATGGACGCTTTCAACAGCTCGAACCTGACCCCGCCCGTGCACGGTGTCACCGCGGCGCCGAGCAGGCAGAACCTGGTCGCGGACGCGGGCGGGTTGTGGGTCGCCTCCGAGCTGGGCGAAGTCTGGCGGCCGCAGGCGCACACCGTCACCGACGCGGACCCGTTCTACCCGGGCTGAGTGGTCGCCCAAGTACATGAAGGCCCCCTTCCTTGCGCTAGACGCAAGGAAGGGGGCCTTTATGTACTTGGGCAGGTGTGAGGTCGCTTCGCGATACTTCGGGCGGGCTCGCACGTTGCGAAAGCCACTTTCGCAACGTTGAAGGTTGCGAAAGTGGCTTTCGCAACGCCGACCGGCGCCACACGAGCCCCTGCAGCCCCTCCAGTGGGGAGCAAGGGACCTTTAGTACCGCTAGCTTTCCTAGCGGCGCTACTAACCCGATCGGGGCGACAGAAGGCCGTGAAGGCCTCCTTGAGGGACTCTGGGTCCCTCAAGGAGGCCTTCACGGATCGGCCCAGGCGTACGAAGGGCGGCGAAGCCCCCGAAGCGCGTGAAGCCCCGAAGCCCCCGAAGCGCCTGAAGCCTCTAACTAAAGCCCCCCGAAGCATCTGAAGCCGCCGAAGCCCCGAAGCCGCCGAGGCCCCCGAGGCCCCTAAAGCACCTGAAGCACCTGAAGCGCCTGAGGCCTTCTCCAAAACTGCGCCCATGACCGGTCCCCTTAGGACGAAAAGGGTCCAAACCGGACCTCTCACGACACAACGCGACCCGGAACTGTCGGAGCCCCGTCCGACACTCGCCCCATGTCCAAACTCCTGGATCTCCTCATCCCCGCCCGCTGCGCGTCTTGCGGAGCACCGGGCGCGCCCTGTTGCGCCGCTTGCCAGACCGTTTGGGGCTCGCTCAGCGAGATCGCCCGTGGTCCGACCGCCGGTCTCGTGCCCGTGTACGCCCTGGCCCCGTACGCCGACGAGGCCCGTCGCCTGATCCTCGCCTACAAGGAACGCGGTCGCCGCGACCTCGCCCCTTCCTTCGGGCGGGCGATCGCCGAAGCCCTCGTCCAGCTGCCCGATCCGGAGCCCGAACCTTGTCTCGTCCCGGTCCCTTCGCGACGGCACGCCTCCCGTGTGCGCGGCGGCCCGCACGTCCGGCGCGTCGCCGAGGAATGCGTGAAAGTGCTGGCGGCCAAGGGAAACCACGCGACCGTGGCACCGGTCCTCAGACTCGGAGCCGGTGCTCGTGACGCCGTGGGACTCACGCGCGCCGAGCGGGTGTCGAACCTGGACGGACGCCTTCGCCTGGTCCCGGGACTCCGTCCGGGCAAGGTCGTTCTCCTTGACGACGTCATCACAACCGGAGCGACCGCCGCCGCTTGTACGCGCTTTTTGGACATAAGCGGAATTCACGTTTCCGCGGTGGTGGCGCTGGCCGCCGCCGGGTGATCGGGCCGTCACCTACAAGAGTGATGAATGATCGGGAACGGGAATGGGTACAAGGGCGTTGACGGGATATGCGGGAGCTTGAGGGGAACACTCCGACGGCCCGCCACTCCACCGGGGTGGCGGCGGATTCCCTCGGGTGCGGTGCCCTCGGCACCCTCCGCGTTTTCCCGTCCGAAGGCTTGCGCCGTCCGCGTGAAAACAAATCACGGGGACGGTGCCCGACAGGCCGGATCGTCGCGCTGGCCGCACGGTCTTCGTCGCGTGCGGTGACGAGGTCTCACGTCGTGATATCCCCCGGCTCGGGGGCTGTTGCTCGCGGCGTGATGCAGCTAACGTGCAGCGCTATCAGCAATCCCGGCAGGCAGGGAGGTGACCAGCCCATGTCCCTGGCGCCGGAGCCGCGCTGAGTCCGCGCTCAGGCATCCGACACGAGACGTCGTGCCCGTATGCCGAGTTCTCTCATCGCCCGCGATCCGGGCTTCGTCCCCGCATTACCGGCGCCCTGGTGAACACATCTACAGCTCGCAGTCATTTCAGCGAGGGAGGTCGTGTATGGACATCGTCGTTAAGGGCCGCAACGTGGAGGTGCCCGACCACTATCGGGCACTCGTCAGCGAAAAGCTGGCCCGGCTAGAGCGCTACGACAAGAAGGTCATCCGTTACGACGTGGAGCTCTTCCACGAGCCCAATCGCCGGCAGTCGAAGAACTGCCAGCGCGTCGAAATCACCGGTAAGGGCCGAGGCCCCGCCGTACGCGCCGAAGCGTGTGCCGGCGACTTCTACGCAGCGCTGGATTCCGCACTGAACAAGCTCGAAAACAGATTGCGGAAGACACACGACCGCCGGCGCGTGCACTACGGCCGCAGCCGCCCGGAATCCGTCGCCGAGGCGACTTCGCTGGCGGCCGCCGGTGGAATGACCACCGACACCCGACATCTGGCGGGTACCGCTGTGCTCGAAGCGCCGGAGGCCGAACCCATGGCCAACGGTTTCGCTGTCGAGAGCGGTGACTTCGAGATGCCCCAGCAGCAGCGCTGGGATGACGGGGTGACCGAACACCAGCCCGGTCGCATCGTCCGCGAGAAGAAGCACGACGCGGAGCCCATGACGGTCGACCAGGCTCTCTACGAGATGGAACTGGTCGGTCACGACTTCTATCTGTTCAACGACTCCGACGCCGGGTGCCCGAGCGTCGTCTATCGGAGGCGAGGCTTCGACTACGGCGTCATCCGGCTGAGTTAGCCGGCCCCACGTCCAGAGGGCGGCCCGCACGCGTCCCGTGCGGGCCGCCGTCATGTCCGGATCAGGCGTGGTGCGGCCTCGTCCCGTCAGGTACCGACCGACGGTGCGTGCGCGAACACCGAGGTGTTCCCTACGATGGGGGCGGACGGTGGTGCGTTACCAGGCGCCACCGCGTACGAGATTGCCCGGGACCGGCTCGGGTGCGATCACAATCAGCTAGTGAGGTCGACCGGATGGTGCTGAACCGCCTGCTCCGCGCGGGCGAGGGCAAAATGGTGAAGCGGCTGCGACACATCGCCGATCACATCAACACCCTCGAAGACGACGTCAAGGACCTTTCGGACTCCGCACTGCGGGCCAAGACCGACGAGTTCCGTAAACGGCACGCGGACGGCGAGTCCCTCGACGACCTCCTGCCCGAGGCCTTCGCGGTGGCGAGGGAGGCGGCCTGGCGCGTGCTCGGCCAGCGGCCCTACGACGTCCAGCTGATGGGCGGCGCCGCGCTGCACCTCGGCCAGGTCTCCGAGATGAAGACCGGTGAGGGCAAGACCCTGACCCAGGTCCTCCCCGCGTACCTGAACGCCGTCTCCGGCAAGGGCGTGCACGTCATCACGGTGAACGACTACCTCGCCAAACGTGACGCCGAGTGGATGGGCCGTATCCACCGCTTCCTCGGCCTCGAGGTCGGGGTCATCCTGGCCGACCAGACGCCCGAGGTCCGCCGTCAGCAGTACGCCGCCGACATCACGCACGGCACGAACAACGAGTTCGGCTTCGACTACCTTCGCGACAACATGGCGTGGAGCCTCGAAGACTGCGTGCAGCGCGGCCACAACTTCGCGATCGTCGACGAGGTGGATTCCATCCTCATCGACGAGGCCAGGACGCCGCTGATCATCTCCGGCCCGGCCGACCAGTCCTCGCGCTGGTACATCGAGTTCGCGCGGATGACCCCGCTGATGAAGCCGGACGTCCACTACGAGGTGGACATCCGCAAGCGCACCGTCGGTGTCACCGAGAAGGGTGTCGCGTTCGTCGAGGACCAGCTCGGCATCGACAACCTCTACGAGGCCGCGAACACGCCGCTGGTCGGCTACCTGAACAACGCGCTGAAGGTCAAGGAGCTCTACAAGCGCGACAAGGACTACATCGTCCGCGACGGCGAAGTCCTCATCGTCGACGAGTTCACCGGCCGCATCCTGCACGGCCGCCGCTACAACGAGGGCATGCACCAGGCGATCGAGGCCAAGGAAGGCGTCGAGATCAAGGCCGAGAACCAGACGCTCGCCACGATCACGCTGCAGAACTACTTCCGGCTCTACGACAAGCTGGCGGGTATGACCGGTACCGCCGAGACCGAGGCGGCCGAGTTCCACCAGACCTACAAGCTGGGTGTGGTGCCGATCCCGACCAACAAGCCGATGGTCCGCGCCGACCAGGCCGACCTGATCTACAAGACCGAGCAGGCCAAGTTCGAGGCCGTCGCCGAGGACATCGCCGAGCGGCACGAGAAGGGCCAGCCGGTGCTGGTCGGCACCACGAGTGTCGAGAAGTCCGAGCATCTGTCGAAGCTGCTGCTCAAGCTGGGTGTCCCGCACGAGGTCCTCAACGCGAAGCACCACGACCGGGAGGCGCTGATCGTCGCCCGCGCCGGGCGCAAGGGCGCGGTCACGGTCGCCACCAACATGGCCGGCCGCGGTACCGACATCGTGCTCGGTGGCAACCCGGACCTCATCGCCGACGAGGTGCTGCGTGAGCGCGGTCTCGACCCGGTGGAGCACTCCGAGGAGTACGAGGCCGCCTGGCCGAAGGTGCTCGAGGAGATCCAGGCCGAGACCAAGGCCGAGGCCGACGAGGTCCGCGAAGCGGGCGGGCTGTACGTGCTCGGTACGGAGCGGCACGAGTCCCGCCGCATCGACAACCAGCTCCGCGGTCGTTCCGGTCGTCAGGGCGACCCGGGCGAGTCCCGGTTCTACCTGTCGCTCGGCGACGAGCTCATGCGCCGCTTCAACGCGACGATGGTCGAGCGGGTCATGACCACCATGCGGCTGCCGGACGACGTGCCGATCGAGCACAAGATGGTCTCCAAGGCGATCAAGAGCGCTCAGACGCAGGTCGAGCAGCAGAACATGGAGATCCGCAAGAACGTCCTCAAGTACGACGAGGTCATGAACGAGCAGCGCAAGGTGATCTACGCCGAGCGCCTGCGCGTCCTCGAGGGCGAGGATCTCCGCGAGCAGATCGAGCACATGCTGGTCGACGTCATCAACGCGTACGTCACCGAAGAGACCGCCACGGGCTACTCCGAGGACTGGGACCACGAGAAGCTGTGGACGGCGCTGAAGCAGCTGTACCCGGTCAAGGTCAGCTGGGAAGAGCTCACCGAGGACGACGACCTCGACGCCGACAAGCTGCGTGAGGCGCTGCTCGAAGACGCCCACCGCGCGTACGACGAGCGCGAAGCCGAGATCGACGCGAAGGTCGGCGAAGGCGCGATGCGCAGCCTGGAGCGCCAGGTGATGCTCACCGTGCTCGACCGCAAGTGGCGTGAGCACCTCTACGAGATGGACTATCTCAAGGAGGGCATCGGCATGCGGGCCCTGGCGCAGCGCGACCCGGTCATCGAGTACCAGCGCGAGGGCTACGACATGTTCCGCGCGATGCTGGAGTCGTTGAAGGAGGAGGCCGTCGGCTTCCTGTTCAACCTTCAGGTCGAGCAGGCCGAGCCCGCCGCGCCGTCACCGGAGTCGGCGTCCGCGCTGCCCGCCGGTGTCGGTTCCGGGAACGGCCAGGCCGCCAACGGTGACGGCAGGCACGCCCGCCCGACGCCTCCGCAGGCACCGGCGACCGACACCGAGTCCGTGCCGTCCGCCTTGCGGGGCAAGGGACTCGGCGGTGGTTCGCAGTCCGGGCTGACCATGTCGGGCCCGTCCGAGGACGGTGGCGTCGAGTCGCATTCGGACAGTGCCGGTAGCGCCGGTGGTGACCAGAGCGGAACCCGCCGGGAGCGTCGCGCCGCGCAGCGCGCCTCCCAGAAGAAGGGCAAGAAGGGCCCGCGCCGCTAACCGCCCCAAGCGCGTGAAGGCCCCCTTCCCTCGGCTCAGCCGAGGGAAGGGGGCCTTCACGCGTATCACCCGCGTCCGTGCGCTTCACGGGCGTCAGTCGGGCCCGATCGGCGGCGCGGGGTGTTGCGAAAGCCACTTTCGCAACCTTCAACGTTGCGAAAGTGGCTTTCACAACATGGCCACCGGACAGCTGCGAGCCGCCCGCCCGCGCAGCGGCCTTCACGCGCATCAGGCCGCGAGCGCCGAGACCCGGCGCGGCGGCTTCAGCAGGTGGAAGCGGGTGCACACCCAGCCCGACGGTGTCCGTTCGAAGCGGGCGGCCAGCGCGAGGCAGCGTCCGTTCTGCTCGACGGTCGCGCAGGCTTCGACGACGCCGTCCGCCGGATGCCCCAGATGGACCGACTTCGGCCGATAACCGCCCGCGGGACGGCGACGGCCGCTGTCGAGCAGCGCGCTGTGCAGTGCGGGGTCGAGGATGGGCCGCACCTGCACCGCGGGACGACGCCCGTCACAGGCTTCGAGGATGGTGGTCAGCAGCCTGCCGACCTGCCGTCGGTCCGGGGTGTCCGGTCCCGGCTGTGGTTCCTCCACGATGGCTTCGCCGAACAGCGGCAGATCCAGCACGAGCTGGTTGTCCGGCGCCGCCGCCCGGTGCACCAGGCCGTCCGGCCTGCCCGCGACCCGGTACGGCGGCTCACACGGTTCAAGCCGTCTCAGTACGTACGACTTCATCTGACAGTCCCCCTCCGCGGCCCCTTCGGCCGCGCCCAGCAACTAAGGGGCGGGCGGTGGGCCGAGCCGAGACAAGGACCGCCCGAGAGGATGAACCGGGCGGTGATCGCTTGTGTACGGTGGGCCGGTGTTGAAAGGGCTGGTCATCGACTACGTCGGGGTGCTCACGGACGACGGCGCGGACGAGCTGTACGCCTTCCTGCTCGCGGCGCGGGAGCGCGGCATCAAAACGGCCTTGCTCTCGAACGCTCCCGGCGCGTCGGACGACGCCAAACGGTCGCTCGGCCCGTTCTTCGACGCGCTCGTCTTCTCCGGCGAGGTCGGCGTGGCCAAACCCGAACGCGAGGTCTACCTGCTCACCGCGGGGCTGCTCGACCTGCCCGCCGGCCGGTGCGTGTTCGTCGACGACGCCGCGCACAACGTCCGCGCGGCGGTGGCGGCCGGGATGGCGGGGGTGCACCACACGTCGGTCGAGGAGACGCTGTCCGAGCTCAGAGCCTTGTTCCCGAAGCCTTAGCCCGGCGCACCAGCTCGAAGGACAGCACCGCGGCGGCGGCCGAGACGTTCAGCGACTCGACCTCGCCCGGCATCGGGATCGACACCCATTCCGACACCAGTTCGCCGACCTCGGCGCCGACGCCGTTCGTCTCCCCGCCCAGCACGAACGCCGCGCGCTGCGGCAGCTCGACGTCGAACACCGAACTCCGGGCGGAAGCGCCCAGCGCGAAGATCCCGTAGCCGGCTTCGGTGAGCATTTCGGCCGCCTCACGCGCGCTGCCGCAGCGCAGCACCGGCGCGCGGAACGCGACCCCGGCCGAAGCCTTGACCACCATCGGGTCGAGCGCGGCGACCCCGCGCCGCGGCACCACGACCCCGTCCAGCCCGGCCGCGGTCGCCGTGCGCAGGATCATCCCGACGTTGGCCGGGGTGGTGATGCCGTCGAGCAGCAGCACCCGCGACGGCGGCCTGCCGTCGGACAGGGCCGCGTGCAGCGAGCGCATCCGCGGGGCGACGACGTCGGCCAGCACGCCCTGGTCCTGTTTGCCGTTGCCGGCCAGCACCTTGACCCGATGCGCGCTCGCGCGTTGCACCGGCACCCCGGCGGCCTTGGCGGCACGCTGGATCTCGGCGGCGTTCGGCCCGCGCACGGTGTCGGCGAGGATCACCTTGTCCACCTCGAGCGCCGCGTCGTCCAAGGCCTCGAGCACCGGTTTGCGCCCGTACACCGTCAGGAACCGGTCCTTCGGCGAGATCACCGACTCATCACCCACACCGGCGAGTGTCCCACTGTGTAAGGATCGGCCCATGCCCGACCGCCTCTCCGCGCTGGACGCCTCGTTCCTCTACGTGGAAGACCACTCGACCCCGATGCACGTCGGCGGGGTGGCGATCTTCGAGCGGCCGCGCGACGGCTTCACCCACGAGCAGCTGCTTGACCTGATCGGCCAGCGCCTCGCGTACCTGCCGCGCTACCGGCAGCGGGTGCTGGAGGTGCCGGGGCATCTCGCCCGGCCGGTGTGGGTCGACGACGTCGACTTCGACCTCAACTACCACGTCCGCCGGTCCGCGCTGCCGCAGCCGGGTTCCGACGGTCAGCTGTTCGACCTCGTGGCGCGGCTGATGTCGAGGCGGCTCGACCCGGGGAGGCCGCTCTGGGAGGCGTATTTCGTCGAGGGCCTCGCGGGCGACCGCGTCGCGCTGGTGACCAAGACGCACCAGTCCGTCGTGGACGGGATAGGCACCATCGAGATCGGGCAGCTGATCCTCGACGCCACCCCGCAGGAGCCGGAACCGTTCGACGACACCTGGCATCCGCGCCGGGAACCGAGTCGCACACAGCTGATCCTCGACGCGGTCGCCGAGACCGTGCAGCGGCCGACGGAGCTGGTGGAGAACGTCCGCTCCATCGCCCACGACGCCACCGCGATGGCGGGCAAGGTCACCGAAACGGTCGGTGACGTCGCTTCGGCGCTGAAGACCATGGTGAGTCCGGCGCCGTCGGGGCCGCTCAACGTCCGCACCTCCGGCGGCCGCATGTTCGCCGTGGTCCGGACGCGGCTGGAGGATTTCCGCAAGGTCCGCGCCGCGCACGGCGGCACGGTCAACGACGTCGTGCTCGCCGCGATCACCGGCGCGCTGCGGGAATGGCTGCTCTCCCGCGGCTCGAACCTGACCGCGACGACCACCGTGCGCGCACTGGTGCCGATGGCCGTCCGCGACGCCGAGACGGCCGAGTACTCGACGCCCGCACTGGTCGGGAACCAGGTCGACGCCTATCTGGTCGATCTCCCGGTCGGGGAGCCGAACGCGGTCCTGCGGTTGCAGCACATCGGCCACGCGATGGCGGACCACCTCGACTCCGGCCGTTCGGTCGCCGCGCGCGGGCTGCTGACGGTCGGCGGGTTCGCCCCGGCGACGCTGCATTCGCTGGGCGCGCGGGCGGCAGGGTCGATGTCGGGACGCATCTTCAACGTGCTGATCACGAACTCACCGGGCCCGCAGGTGCCGCTCTACGCGGGACAGGCGAAGATGGTGGAGATGTTCCCGGTCATGCCGCTGGTGCGAAATCAGGCGCTGGCGATCGGGGTCACCTCGTATCACGGGGGTGTCTACTTCGGACTGAACGGCGACCGCAAGGCCGTGTCCGATGTGGACCTGCTCGCCGGGATGATCGAGGAATCGTTGGAAGAGCTGAAGGGTGCGCACTGGTGAGGGTCTATCTACCGGCGACGATCGCGATGCTCCGTGAGCTCGAAACCACCGGCGAGTTCCGGGCGCGGAGTGGGACGGGATTCGCGCTGACCCCGGCGCTGCGGGAGTCCTACGCCAGCGGATCCGACGAAGAGCTCGAGTACGCCGCGCTGCTCGACGCCGCGAGGGCGTCGCTCCGGCTGATCGAGGCCGAGGAGAAGCCCGAGCCGCGGCGCGTGGTGATCTCGGCCGACGTCGACGAGGTCACGCTGCGCCCGGATCTCGACGCCGCCGTCGTCCGGCTGTCCGGGCCGGTGAAGATCGCCGACGTGGCCGCGATCCACGTCGACGCGGCCGAAGCGGCCGAGTCCGTGCAGGCCGCCGCCGCGGTGATCGACCAGGCCGACCTCGGCGACCCGGACGCGGAGTTCACCCTCGGCGACGCCGAAGACCACGAACTCGCCTGGTACGCGCCCCAAGAGCTCCCGTTCCTGCTGGAACTCCTCTAGCCCCTCCGCGTCAGAACCAGGACGGGCCGGGCACCGGGCGCTCGGGGCGCCAGCCGGTCGCTTCGGTGAGCCGGGTCGAGACGACGCGCTGCGAGCGCGCCAGCACCGCCATCAGGCCCAGCCGGCTCGCCAGCCACTTCGGCAGCGCGCGCGGACGGCGGACACCGGCCGCCGAGGCCATCGCCTCGCCGAGTTCCTGTTTCCGCACCGGATCCGCGGCCAGGTTGTAGACGCCGCTCGGCGCCCGCAGCGCCGCTATCGCGCCGGCCGCCGCG
Organism: Amycolatopsis sp. cmx-4-54; assembly: GCF_046548895.1. NCBI lineage: Bacteria > Bacillati > Actinomycetota > Actinomycetes > Pseudonocardiales > Pseudonocardiaceae > Amycolatopsis > Amycolatopsis sp. cmx-4-54. The sequence continues at coordinate 2,430 of NZ_JAEBEJ010000021.1, read as the reverse complement.
TCGTCCGGGTGGATCGCCGCGGTCAGTCGGTCCGGCGGCCGATGATCAGCGGCGAACCGCGCCGCGCGGCCGCCAGCATCGTCGTGGTCATCGGGTCGTCGGCGACCAGGAGCCCGATCCGCAGCCGGATCGCGGTCCGCCCCTCGTCCGCCAGTTCCGCGATGTTCGCGTGCGCCTCCGTCGAAGACGCGATATTGCCGCGCGGCGCGAGGGGCGCGTCCTCGTCCAGTTCCTCGTCGCCGCCGTCGGCGTAGACGAACGAAATCCCTTCCTGCACCACGATTCCCACCTCTCCGACCCGTCGCACGGCGTCGGCCAGGGTTCGGCTGCCGGTGATCCGCACGCGGTCGTTCTCGGCCCAGCCGGACAACGTCATCGCGTGGCGCGCGTCCGGGATGCGGGTCGCGACGTTCAGCACCGCGTCGTGCCCGTTCAGCGCGCCCGCCAGGGAATCGACGTCGAACAGCGAACCCCGCACCGGTTTCGCGCCGGTCGCGCGCACAGCCGCGACGCGGTCCTCACCGCGGGCCAGCCCGCTCACCTCGTGACCTTCGGCCAGCAGCCGCCGCACCAGCGGACGCCCCAGCACCCCGGTCGCCCCGATCACCATCACACGCATGTTCGTTCCTCCTGTCCCGCCTTCACGAGAGGGACGAGACGCGCGCGGAGAACGTGACAGGTCAGCCCGCCGGGATCTCCCCGATCTCCTCCGGCGGCGGCGCCTGGATGTCGGCCTGCGTGCCCCATTCGCTGTAGCGCGTGACGATCCGGGCCATCGCGCTGTCCGGGACACCCGATGCGGCGAGAACCGGCGCGAGGTCGAGCACGATCCGCACCGGCCGGTGTGCGTCGTCGAGCCAGATCTCCATGGGGATCTTCCCGAGTTTCCCCTGTAGTTCCCCGACGGCCTCGGCCGACAACCCGGCGGGAAGATCACCGCCCAGCGCGGCCATGTCGACGTCCAGCCGGTAGCGCTCGGCGGGGACCCCGTCGAGTTCGGTGTGCCCGGATTCGACGAGGGTGCCGGCCTTCCGCACCTGGTCGAGCGTGCGGCCAGGATCGTTCTGCTTCGTCAGCTGGTCGATACTGCCGCCGGCGACCTGCGAAAACGGGTCCGCGCCGTCGGGGGAGACCTTCACCCACGGCTTCCCGCCGGGGACCTCCTCACGGGCGGCGTCCGGGACCTTGGCGAAGACGATCTTGTCGACGAGGCGGAGTTCGAGAGGCTCGCCGAGGAAGTCCGTGGTCATGGCCAGCGCGGTGCCCGTCCCCGCGACCTTCGCCTCTCCCTGGCTCTTCGATCGCATCGTGCCCGCGGTGACCTCGGTGACGAACTTCGCGGCCTTTCCGTCCATGGCGGACGTGGCTCCGTCGGCGAGTGCGCGGGCATCGGCGAACGCCACGGCTCCGCTGTCGCACGCGCCGAGCAGCGCGCCGAGTACGAGCACGACGGTGGACAGGGCCGTTTTCCGCATGAGGACCTGCTTTCAAAGGCGGGTACCCAAGCGAAACACAACCGCGGTCCGCACCCCGTTCGGGGGACGGGTCAGCGGCTGTCGCCGACTGCTTCGGGCGGCGGCGCGATGATCACCACGTCGGAAGCCCAGCTTTCGTACTTGACCGTCGCCTTGCCCATGGTGACCTGCACCGGGCGTTGCTCGGCGTCCAGCCACACCTCGGCGGGGGCACCGCCGAGATCGAGGACGTAGTGCGTGGCAGCCGTGCCGTTCACGTCGGCCTGGCCGGATTTGGTGACCTTGCCCGATTTCGCGATCCGGTCGATCGTCCGGGTCGGATCCATCGTCTCGACGACGTTCGTCAGCAACGCGCCGTTGGCCGCGGAGAGCGCGTCCTTGCCGTCGGCGGTGATCTTGACCCATTCCTTGTCGGTCTTGAATTCCTGGACCTGGGTGTCCGACAGGTGGTAGTAGAGGACGCCGTCGGCGAAGATCAGGTCCCGTTTCTCACCGGCGATCTCGGCGACCATGGAGAACTTGCTGTTCGGCCCCTCGTAGAGCCCTGAACTGGTGACCACGACCTTGCGGCCGTCGTCGGCGGTGGTCTCGAGCGCGATCTTGGACGAGCGGGCCTTCTGCGTGCCCGCGGCGGCGGCCGAAGCCAGCTGCGCCGCGTCGTTCACCGGCTGTGCCGCCGGTTTCTCTTCGCCGGAACACCCGCCCAGCAGCAGGAGAGCGGTACAGACGACGGCGAATCCGGTGGCACGCATGGGACTCCCTCGGGTGAATGGTCTGTACCACTACCGTAGCGCCTGTCGCGTGAATTTCCACCGTCCGATGGTCCCGGAAGCGCGTGAAGGCCCCCTTCCCTCGGCTCAGCCGAGGGAAGGGGGCCTTCACGCGTGTCTCCCGGGTCAGTGCCCGGAGGTGATCTCCTTGCGGTCCTGAGAGGGCTCGCCACCGATGTCGTCGA
>NZ_JAEBEJ010000020.1:0-123327 GCF_046548895.1 Amycolatopsis sp. cmx-4-54 | reverse complement strand
CACTCAACGTCCCTATTTCCACACACCCCTCAACTCGCCGGGGCCGTGGTAGCAAAGGTCCCTTGCTCCCTTTTCGCAGGTCGGCGTGGTGACTGTGTGGGTTTCGGGACATCTGACGTCCCGAAATCCACACGGTCGGTAGGTGTCGCTACGCGGAGTGTGGGGTGTGTGGAAGTAGGGACACTCAACGTCCCTATTTCCACACACCCCCCAACTCGCCGGGGCCGTGAAGGCCTCCTTACCTACCCTCAAGGGAGTGAAGGAGGCCTTCACGGACTCTGGGTCCCTCAAGGGGTCCTTCAGGTACCGGGGCGGTAGCAAAGGTCCCTTGCTCCCCTGAGCGTCAGCAGCCGACGGACCGGCCCACGAAGATCGCCCGCACGAACGTCGCGAACCCCGCGCCCCCGCCACGGCGGTCGAAGAATGGCAGGTCAGAAGCGATCTTGTCTTGAGTATCGCTACTCAAGACCAGCGCGTCTTCTCGGTCGTGACGCGGAAGACCGGGTAACGTCCCGAGCCGTGCGTGCCACGCTTGAGAGCCCTCCGGAACACGTCTGTTCGGCGTTCGGCGGACGTACCGGTGACGCGGAACCGCTGCCCGGCACCACCGCCTGGCGCTACAACGATCTCGTGCTCAAACCCGTCGTCGACAAGTCGCGGACCCTGTGGACGGCCCGGGCGCTGGAAGCCGTCGACGAGCCGGGGCTGCGGGTCGCGAAGCCCGTCCGGTCCAGCGACGGCCGATGGATCGTCGGCGGCTGGTCGGCGAACCGGTTCGTGTCCGGTACGGCGGAGCACCGGTACGACGAGGTCGTGCACGCGGCGGTCAAACTGCATCGCGCGACGGCCGGGCTGTCGCGGCCGGATTTCCTGGGACGGCGCACCGATATCGAGGCGCTGGCCGACAAACTCGCCTGGGGCGAGGCGGAAACGCCCCTCGACGAGAACAAGGGCGGCCGCTGGTTCGAGGTGCTGGCCGGTTCGCGAAGACCGGTCAAACTGCCGGATCAGGTCGTCCACGGGGAGCTTCTCGCCGGCGTGCTCTTCGACGGCGACGCGGCCCCCGGCATCGTCGATTTCGTGCCGTACTACCGGCCGGGCGAATGGGGCGCCGCGATCGTCGCGGTCGACGCGCTGGCCTGGGGCGGCGCCACCATCGATCTCCTCGAACGCTGGGCCCATCTGCCCGAATGGCCCCAGCTTCTCCTGCGGGCGGTCCTCTTCCGCCTCGCCGCCAACGCCCTCGATCCGCGGTCGACCCGGGCGGCGCACGACGGACTCCGTGCCGCCGCCCGGGACGTGAGCGCCGTGCTGTAGGTCACTCGGTGCGCAGGTTCTCCGTCCTCGCCGCCGCGCGCACGGACGGCACCGTCGACACCGTCACCAGCAGCACCATCGCGATCGCCGCCGCGGCGAGCAGCCCGACCGCGGACCAGTCGACGTACAACCCCTCCCAGAACAGCCGCCTGCCCAGCGCGGCGACGGCGATCCCGGTCACCGTCGCGACCACGATGCCCAGCAGCAGCGGAATCCCGTTCTGCCACAACAGGGACCGGAGGATCACCCGCACCGGCACGCCGGTGGCGGACAGCGCCCCGAGCGCCCGGCGTCGTTCCCGGACCTGTTCCTGGGCGAGCACCAGCAGGCTCACCCCGGCCAGGAGCAGGACGCACAACGCGCCGCCGAACAGGATGTTCCGCACGTCGTCGGACATCCGGGCCTCGTCGGAGGCCCGCTTTTCGTTGGCGGACGCGACGGCGACCTGTCCGCTGTACGGCGCCACCGAGTTCCGCACCAGTTCGACGAAGTCCGGATCCCCGGTCGTCCCACGCAGGCTCACGATGACGGGCGCGGCGGCCAGGTCGACGCCTGCCATCGCGGCAGGCGTCGCCAGCACCTGTGGCCGGATCTGCTCGGCGAGCGCCGACGGCTTCAGGCCGAGCGGCCGAGGTGTGGCGGGAACGGTCCAGGGCAGCTCGCGTTTGTCGTTGTCGGTGAGCTTCACCGACTGTCCTTTGTGGAGAGAGGCTGGATCGGCGAACACGTCCCCGTCGCGGCAGCCGGTCGCGTCGGTGGTCGCTTCGATGGTGGCGCAGTCGGCGATGGCGAACGAGGCGAGCGCGCCGTCCACGCGGTTCGTGTCGGCGAGCATCGAGCGCATGGCCTGGAAATCGGCCGCGCCGGGTACCGCGCGGACCGCGGCGATCGCCTGGTCGGCCACCGAACCATCGACATGGACCGTGGTCCGGTCATCGGTCCTCACCTGGTAACCGGCCGCCAGCGTCAGCTGGCCCGCCAACAGGCTCTGCAGCGCGATCACCCCGGCGATCACCACGCAGAGACCCGCGACCACCCGGGCCGGGGTTCCGCTGTCGTTGCGCAGACGGCGGATCGCGAGCTGGAACGACGGCGGCCCACCCTTGATCCGGGCGACGACGCGCTCCAGCAGCCACGGCAGCACCAGGGGTATCCCGAACATCAGCAGGACGGCGCCGATGATCAGCGCCATGCGGCCGAGTTCGCTCGCGACGTCGAAATCCGGGGCTGTCAAGGCGATTCCGACGACGATCGGCAGCAGCCGCCACCACAACCGCCGCTTCGGCGGCACGGTTTCGCGGACGACTCCGAGCGGTTCGACGATCGTATGCCGCTGGGCGGCCCAAGCCGCCGCCACGGTCAGGGCGGGAACCACGAGCACGATCAGCACCACCAGCGGCCACGACGGCGTCAGATCCTTCGGGTACACCCCGAACCGGAACACCTGGAAGTCCGCCACCGCGCCGCGGAAGAGCAGGAACGTCGCGGCACCGGCGATCAGCCCGGCCACGGCGCCCACGACGGATTCCGCCGCGGTGATCCGGCGCAGCTGCTTGAGGGACGAACCCGCCAGCCGCAGCGCGGCGAGCCGCCGGTCACGGGCCGCACCGCCGAGCCGGGAGACGGTCCCGACGAAGATGAACACCGGCGTGAGCAGGACGAAGAGGCCGACCAGCAGCAGCGACAGGATTCCCCGTTCGAATGGCGTTTCGTAGCCGGAAGGAGAACCGAACGCATAGGCCGGGAAATCGTTCCGCGGATTGTCCGTGCCGGCGTAGACGACGAGATCATTCGGGTTGAGCACCGCTTCCGCGTCGATGATCCCGACCGGTTCGCCGGGCAGACGGGGCCGCAACAGGCCGCTGGTGTCGGCCGCGACGAGTTCGTCGAGCTTCGGTGAAAGGAAGACCTCGCCCGGCGCGGGCAGCCGGTCCAGCCCCGGCGGGATCGGCGAGTTCGGCCCGGTGGCCCGGAGGTGCACGAGCGAGATCGGCTGACCGCGGAAGTCGGTCGTCGTCGCGTGGTAGTTCAGCGGTGCGACACCCGGGATCGGTTCGCTCCGCGGGGAAGCGGCGTATGCCCGCTGGTCGCGGTTCTCCTTGACGGTGCCCGCGGAGGCGCCGATCAGGAGGACCGCGACCGCGAGCCCGATGCCTATCGTGCTCAGGACGAGCCTGACGATCGAGCCCCGGCCGCCCCCGACGGCCAGCCGGAACCCGAGCATCAGGTCTTCGCGCCCGGTCATCGGGTGACCACCGGTTCGCGGGTCCTGCCGTCTCGCACGATGACCTCCCGGTCGGAGTAGGCGGCCACCCGCGGTTCGTGGGTGACCAGGACGACGGCGGCGTCCGTCTGTTTCGCCGTCTCGGACAGCAGGCGCATGACCAGCTCGCCGCTGAGCGTGTCCAGCGCGCCGGTCGGTTCGTCGGCGAAGACCACCGACGGCTCGGTGACCAGCGCCCTGGCCATGGCGACCCGCTGGCTCTGCCCGCCCGAAACCTGGCCTGGTGTGCTGTCGTCGGTGTCACCGACCGCCAGCCGGTCGAGCCAGTCCCGCGCGATCCGCTCGGCGGGGCGGCGCTTCATGCCGCCAAGACGCAGCGGCAGCGCGACGTTCTCCAGGCAGGACAGCTCCGGGACGAGCTGCCCGAATTGGAAGACGAAGCCGAATTCGGTGCGGCGCAAGGCGCTGCGTTCGGTGTCGGACATGCTCGCGAGGTCACGCCCGCGGAACAGCACCTGACCCGCGTCCGGCCGCACGATTCCGGACAGGCAGTGCAGCAGCGTCGACTTCCCGGAGCCGGAGGGGCCCATGATCGCGACGATCTCGCCGGCTTCGAGCGTCAGCCCCGCCTCGGCGAGCGCCTGATTCGGGCCGAAGGCCTTGTGCAGGCCGAGCCCGTGTAACAACGGTGTTTCCACTGTGTGGTCCCCAGATCAGCGCGTCAGCTGGCGCGCGAGGTCGTCGAGGCGGGCGGCGGTGAGCTCCAGCCACCGCAGATCCGCTTCCAGGTGGAAGAGCGCGTGGTCGCAGATCAGCTGGTCGGCGAGGTCGCCGTCGGTCTTGCGGGCGGTGAGCTCGCGCATGGCGCGCAGATGGGAACTCCGCTGGACGTCGAGCAGATCCTGCGCGCCGCGGCCGGACAGCAGGGCGAGCACGACCTTGGTGTAGAGCGTGTTCTGCAGGAAGACCGAAGGGTTCTCCGGGCTTTTCAGCCATTCCTCGACATTGGTGACGCCCGCCTCGGTGATCGCGTACCGCTTCCGGTCCGGGCCGCCACCAGCCTCGACGCCGTTCTCCTCGACCAGGCCGTTCTTCAGGAGCCGGTTCAGCGTCGAGTAGACCTGCCCGTAGTGCAGCGGACGGTCTTGCCGGAACTGCTTGTCGTAGAGCTGTTTGAGGTCGTAGCCGTGCTTCGGACCGGCTTCGAGCAGGCCGAGCAGCGTGTTCCCGATGGACATGCGAGCGACTATACACACGTTCTATACATCGAGTGTATAGCTGCGGAAGGGTCCTTTCCTCGCCCCCGTGACCTCACGGTGTGACGTCCATCGGCGGCGGGCAATGTCAAACGCCTGAAACATTCGGGAGTTTCCAGGTAACACGGCCTACCTACCTTCAAGCGCTATCGACGCCTGGAGGAGGTGCCCGTGCCGCTCGCCGCCCCCACCGTGACCGCGGTGGACACGCACTGCCCGTACTGCGCCCTGCAGTGCGGGATGAGCCTCGACGGCGCCCGGGTCGCCCCGCGCGACTTCCCGGTCAACGCCGGCGGCCTGTGCCAGAAGGGCTGGGCGTCGGGGGAACTCCTCACCTCGCCTTCCCGCCTGACGACGCCGCTGATCAGGATCGACGGCGAACTCCGGCCCGCGACCTGGCCGCAGGCCCTCGACCTCGTCGCCGAGCGGCTCACCGAGATCCGCGCCGCCAAGGGCGCCGATTCGGTCGCCGTCTTCGGCGGCGGCGGGCTGACCAACGAGAAGGCCTATCTGCTGGGAAAGTTCGCCCGGGTCGCGCTGGGCACCTCGCAGATCGACTACAACGGCCGGTTCTGCATGTCGTCGGCGGCGGCCGCCGGGATCAAGGCGTTCGGCGCCGACCGCGGCATGCCGTTCCCGGTCACGGATCTCGCCGACGCCGACGCGGTGCTGCTCGTCGGCGCGAACCCGGCCGAGACGATGCCGCCGTTCACCCAGCATCTGCGCGGCGCGGACCTGATCGTCATCGACCCGCGCCGGACGCCGACCGCCGAGCTGGCCGGGCTGCACCTGCAGCCCGCGCCGGGCACCGATCTCGCGCTGGCGCAGGGCATTCTGCACGCCGTCGTCGCCGACGGCCTGCTCGACCAGTCCTATGTGGACGCGCGAACGAACGGCTTCGAGGAGCTGTGGCGTTCGGTCGCGGCCTGGTGGCCGGAGCGGGTCGAGCAGATCACCGGCGTCTCCGCGGCGGATCAGCGTCGCGTCGCCGCCAAGCTCGCCGCGGCCCGCAACGCCTACGTCCTCACCGCTCGCGGCACCGAACAGCACGCCAACGGCACCGCGATGGTCAACTCCTGGATCAACCTCGCGCTCGCGCTCGGCCTGCCGGGACGCCGGGGTTCCGGATTCGGTTGCCTGACCGGGCAGGGCAACGGCCAAGGCGGACGTGAGCACGGGCAGAAAGCCGACCAACTGCCCGGCTACCGCAAGATCGACGACCCGGCGGCCCGCGAGTACGTCGCCGGGGTCTGGGGAGTGCCGCCGGAATCCCTGCCGGGGCCGGGCCGTTCGGCCGTCGAGCTGCTGGAGGCGCTCGGCACCGAAGACGGGCCGAGCGCGCTGATGGTGTTCGGCAGCAACCTCGTCGTTTCCGCGCCCGGCGCGGGGAACATCCAGGACAAAGTGTCCTCTTTGGACTTCCTGGTGGTCTCGGATCTCGTCCTGTCGGAGACGGCCGCGATGGCCGACGTCGTCCTGCCGGTCACCCAATGGGCCGAGGAAGACGGGACGATGACCAACCTCGAAGGCCGGATCCTCCTGCGCCGCAAAGCGATCGACCCGCCTTCCGGCGCGAAGACCGATCTTTACGTGCTTTCCGAACTCGCCCGCCGGTTCGGCCAGCCCGACGGCCGGTTCCCGACGGACGCCGAGACCGTCTTCACCGAGCTTCGCCGGGCGTCCAAGGGCGGTGTCGCCGACTACTCGGGCATCACCTACGACCGGCTCCGGGACGGCGAGGCCCTCTACTGGCCCGTCCCGGCGGAATCACATCCCGGCACGCCCCGGATGTTCCTCGACTCCTTCGCCCACCCGGACGGCCGCGCGCGGTTCGTCCCGGTGGACCACGTCGGCCCGGCCGAGCTGCCCGACGCCGAATTCCCCTTGCAGGCCACCACGGGCCGGGTCCTGCAGCACTACCAGTCCGGGGCACAGACCCGGCTGGTCAAGGAGTTGAACGACGTCGTAGCGGAGGCCTTCGTGGAAGTTCATCCCGACACCGCCGCGAGGGCGGGACTGGCCGAGGGCGACCTCGCCGTCGTGCGCTCCCGGCGCGGGGAGACCGTCGCGCGGGTTCGCTGTGTGGCGTCGCTGCGCCCCGACCTCGTCTTCCTGCCGTTCCACTTCCCCGGTGCGGGAAGGGCGAACCTGCTGACCAATCCGGTGCTCGACCCGACGAGCCGGATGCCCGAGTTCAAGGTGTGCGCGGTCGCGCTCGCCCCGGCCGAGGCCGTCGCGTGAGCCCCCGGTCGGTGGTCATCGCCGGATACGGGATGGCGGGCGCGCGGCTCGCGGACGACATCCGCCGCCGCGATCCCGATGGCGAACGCGTCCGGCTCACCGTCGTCGGCGCGGAGACGCACACCGCCTACAACCGGGTGCTCCTGTCGTCGGTGGTCGCCGGGACGATGCGGCCGGAGGTGGTCCGGCTCCACGATGACGAGTGGCCGTCCCGCACCGGGACCGATCTGCGCCGGGGTGTCACCGCGACGTCGATCAACCGTGCCGCGCGGCGGATCCAGCTCGACGACGGATCCACTGTGGACTACGACGCGCTCGTGCTCGCCACCGGCGCGAACCCGTGGATGCCGCCGGTCGAAGGGCTCGAACCCGGCCCGGACGTCGTCGCGTTCCGCACCCTCGACGACTGCGCCCGCATCCTCGACGCCGCCAAACTGGGTGCGCCGGTGGCCGTCCTCGGCGGCGGACTGCTCGGTCTGGAAGCCGCGCGAGGCCTCGCCGGACGCGGAAACCTCGTCACCGTCGTGCATCCGATGCCGCACATCATGGAACGCCAGCTCGACGCGGAATCCGCGCGCGTGCTGACCAGGAAGCTCGAAGAACTCGGCGTCGCCTTCCGGCTCGGCGTCGGGGCCGCGCGTTACGTCAGCGGCGACGGGCTCAAACTCGACGACGGCACGCACGTCCCCGCCGACCTCATCGTCGTCTCCACCGGCGTCCGGCCCGAGACGAAACTGGCCGTGGACGCCGGGCTGACCGTCGAGGGCGGCATCGTCGTCGACGATCTGCTGCGCACCAGCGACGGCCGGATCCACGCGATCGGCGACTGCGCGAAGCATCCGGGCGCGTTCGGCGGGCTCGTGCAACCCGCGTGGGAACAGGCCGCCGTCGTCGCGGATCTGGTCACCGGTACGAAATCCGCGTCGCGCTATCGCGGTACCCAGGCGGTGACGCGGCTCAAGGCCCGCGGCATCGACCTCACCGCGCTCGGCGAGACGATGACCGGCGCGGACGACCCGACCGCCGAAGTGCTCACCTTCAGCGACCCGGCGGGCTGCCGCTACGGCAAGCTCGTCGTCCGCGAAAACCGGGTGGCCGGCGCGATCCTGCTCGGTCTGCCCGACGCGGCCGCGACGATCACCCAAATCTACGACCGGGGCACCCCGGTACCGGAAGACCGGCTGGCAGTCCTTTTAGGACGCTCACTGCCGCCCGGGGCGCCGTCCGCGGCGAGCCCGGCCGATCTGCCCGCGTCGGCGGTCATCTGCCGCTGCAACGCGGTGACCAAGGGGCGGCTCGTCGAAGCGTGGCGCGGTGGCGCCACCGACGTCCCCGCCCTCGCCGGGGCGACCCGCGCGACGACCGGCTGCGGCGGCTGCAAGGACGCCGTCGGCGGGGTCGCGAAATGGCTGGCCGCCCAGTGAACCCGAACGCATCCACCAAGGAGGACCTCATGCACGCTCGTGGAAAGCGCTGGATCGAGCACTGGGATCCGGAGAACGAGCAGTTCTGGGAGGAGACCGGGAAGAAGATCGCCCGGCGGAACCTCTGGTTCTCCGTCCTCGCCGAGCACATCGGCTTCTCGGTCTGGACACTGTGGTCGGTCATGGTCCTGTTCATGGGCCCGCAGTACGGTTTCTCGGCCGCCGACAAGTTCCTGCTGGTCTCGACACCGACACTGATCGGTGCGTTGATGCGGCCGCTGTACACCTTCGCGGTGGCGCGGTTCGGCGGCCGGAACTGGACGATCGTCAGCGCGTTGCTGCTGCTGGCGCCGACGATCCTGGCGGCGATCGCGATGGAGCCGGGCACCTCGCTCGGCACGTTCCTGCTGATCGCCGCGCTCGGCGGGGTCGGCGGCGGGAACTTCGCGTCGTCGATGACCAACATCAACGCGTTCTACCCCGAGAAGCACAAGGGCTGGGCGCTCGGGCTCAACGCGGGCGGCGGGAACCTCGGCGTGGCGGCGATCCAGCTGATCGGCCTGCTGGTCATCGGCACCATCGGCGCGACCGCGCCGCGGGTGGTCCTCTACATCTACATCCCGCTGATCGTGGTCGCCGCGACCTGCGCGTACTTCTTCATGGACAACCTCGCCTCGATGAAGGGCGACACCAAGGCGATGCGCGAGGTCGTCAAGGATCCGCACACCTGGGTGATGTCGTTCCTCTACGTCGGCACGTTCGGTTCGTTCATCGGCTACAGCTTCGCGTTCGGCCTGGTGCTGCAGAACCAGTTCGGCCGCACGCCGTTGCAGGCGGCCGCGGTGACGTTCCTCGGCCCGCTGCTCGGTTCGTTCTCGCGGCCGACGGGAGGCTGGCTGGCCGACCGCATCGGCGGCGGCAAGATCACCTTCGTGACGTTCGTCGGCATGGCCGCGGCGACCGTGGTGCTGATCCTCGCGTCGACGTCGAACTCGCTGGCACTGTTCACCGTCGCGTTCATCGTGCTGTTCGTGCTCACCGGTATCGGCAACGGCTCGACGTACAAGATGATCCCGGCGATCTTCCGCGCCAAGGCGAAGGTCGCGATCAGCGAGGGCGCGGACGAGACGCTGGAGATGCTCAAGGCGCGCAAGCTTTCCGGCGCCTTGATCGGCTTGGCCGGAGCGATCGGCGCGCTCGGCGGGCTCTTCATCAACCTGGCCTTCCGCCAGTCGTTCGCGGACACGAAGAGCGGGGTGCCGGCCTTCGTCGCCTTCCTCGTCTTCTACGGCCTGTGCTTCGCCGTCACTTGGGCGGTGTACCTGCGCAAACAGCAGTCGGAAGTGGCGAGCACGCGAGGTCTGGCGCTCGCCGGGGCGGAGGTCTGATGCGGAAACTCGTCGTCGCGGGACATGGCATGGTCGCGCACCGGCTCGTGGAAGCGGTGCGCGCGGAGGACAAGGCCGGCGAGTGGCAGGTCGTGGTGCTCGCCGAGGAGGCGCGGCCCGCGTACGACCGGGTCGCCCTGACGTCCTATGTGGACACCTGGGATCCCGCGGCGCTCGCTCTGGAAGGCGCGGACTACGCGGACGATCCGCTGGTCGAGCTGCGGCTCGGCGACGCGGTGGTTTCGGTGGACCGGGAGCGCAAGACCGTCGTCACCGAGGCCGGATACGAGCAGCCGTACGACGCGCTCGTGCTCGCGACCGGTTCGCGGCCGTTCGTTCCGCCGGTGCCGGGGCACGATCTCCCTGGCTGCTTTGTGTACCGGACGATCGAAGACCTCGATGCCATTCGCGAAGCCGCTCAGCGCCCCGGCCGTGGACGTCGTTCGGCGGTCGTCATCGGTGGCGGGCTGCTCGGTCTCGAAGCCGCGAAGGCGTTGCGGGACATGGGTCTCTCGCCGCATGTGGTCGAGATGGCGCCGCGCCTGATGCCGCTGCAGGTCGACGAGGGCGGTGGCGGCCTGCTCCGGCGGCTGATCACCGACCTCGACGTGACCGTCCACACGGGAACGTCGACCGACGCCATCGAGCCGGACGGCGAACGCTACCTCGCGAAGCTCGGCAACGGCACGGAACTCGACGTCGATCTGGTCGTGTTCTCCGCCGGTATCCGGCCGCGGGACGACCTCGCCCGGTCGTCCGGTCTGGAGGTCGGCGCGCGGGGCGGGATCCTGGTCGACGACGCCTGCCGGACGTCCGACCCCGCCGTGTTCGCGATCGGGGAATGCGCGGCCGTGGACGGCAGGGTGTACGGCATCGTGGCGCCCGGATACGCGATGGCGGAGATCGTCGCGGCGCGGCTGACCGGCGGCGAGGGCACCTTCCCCGAGCCGGACATGTCGACGAAGCTCAAGCTCATGGGCGTCGACGTCGCCAGCTTCGGCGACGCGCACGCGGCGACCGAGGGCGCGCTGGAGGTCGCGTTCAACGACGCCGTCGCCGGGACGTACAAGAAACTCGTCGTGTCCGACGACTCGAAGACGTTGCTCGGCGGGGTGCTGGTGGGCGACGCGAGCGAGTTCAACACGCTGCGCGCCATGGTCGGCAGGCCGCTGCCCGCCGAACCGGGCGCGATCCTCGCCCCGGCCGGTGGCGGGGCTGCGGTCGGCGTCGACGCGCTGCCCGACGCCGCACAGATCTGTTCCTGCAACGCGGTTTCCAAGGGCGCGATCACGCACGCGATCACCGAAGAGGGTTGCGATTCGGTCGCCAAGATCAAGGGCTGCACAAGGGCGGGCACGGCCTGCGGATCGTGTGTCCCGCTGCTGGGCAAGCTGCTGACGGCGTGCGGTGTCGAGCAGTCGAAGGCGCTGTGCGAGCACTTCCCGCAGTCGCGCGCGGAGCTGTTCCAGATCCTCCAGGCCACCCGGATCACCACGTTCAGCGAGATGATCGACCGCTACGGCACCGGAACCGGTTGCGCGATCTGCAAACCGGCGATCGCGTCCATCCTGGCCACGCTGGGCAACGGGCACATCCTCGCCGGCGAGCAGGCGACGTTGCAGGACACCAACGACAAGTTCCTCGCGAACCTGCAGCGCAACGGGACCTACTCGGTGGTCCCGCGGATCCCCGGCGGTGAGATCACGCCGGAGAAGCTCATGGTGATCGCGCAGGTGGCGATGGATTTCGGGCTGTACACCAAGATCACCGGCGGACAGCGGATCGACCTGTTCGGCGCCACCGTCGAACAGCTCCCGTTGATCTGGCGGCGGCTCGTCGACGCCGGGTTCGAGTCGGGCCACGCGTACGGGAAGTCGTTGCGCACGGTGAAGTCGTGCGTCGGTTCGACGTGGTGCCGCTACGGCGTGCAGGACAGCGTCGGGCTCGCGATCGAGCTGGAGTTGCGCTACCGAGGCCTGCGTTCGCCGCACAAGCTGAAGTCCGCCGTTTCGGGCTGTGCGCGGGAATGCGCCGAGGCGCGGAGCAAGGACTTCGGCATCATCGCCACCGACAAGGGCTGGAATCTCTACGTCGGCGGCAATGGCGGCGCGACCCCGCGGCACGCGGACCTGCTGGTGTCCGAAGTGGACACGGAGACGCTGATCCGGACGATCGACCGGTTCCTGATGTTCTACGTCCGCACGGCCGACCGCCTGCAGCGCACCGCGCCGTGGGTTGAGGAGATGGAGGGTGGGCTCGATCACCTGCGCGCGGTGATCGTCGACGACAAGCTCGGCATCTGCGAGGATCTCGACGCGGCGATGGCCAAACACGTCGGTGACTACGCCGACGAGTGGCGTGGCGTGCTGGAAGACCCGGAGAAGCTGGCGAAGTTCAGCTCGTTCGTCAACGCGCCGGGCACGCCGGATCCGACGATCTCGTTCCGCACCGAACGCGACCAGAAGGTGCCCGTGCTGCTGGGTATTCCGGAGGTGAAACAGTGACGACCTCGATCGAGCGCACCTGGACCGCCGTCTGCGCGGCCGGTGCCGTCCCCGAATGGTCCGGTGTCGCGGCCCTGCTCGAAGGCGGGACGCAGGTGGCGATCTTCCGGTTGCCCGGCGACCGGTGGTACACACTGTCCAATGTGGATCCGATCAGCGGCGCGGCGGTGCTGTCGCGAGGCATCGTCGGCGACGCGGGCGGCGTCCCCGTGGTGGCTTCGCCGGTTTACAAGGAGCGCTTCGACCTGCGGACCGGCTCGTGCCTGGACGCCGAAGGAGTCTCGGTCGCGGCCTATCCGGTGCGGGTGACCGAGGGTGTCGTGGAGGTGGAATTCTCACCGTGACAGAAGTCCTTCCCCTGGCGGGATTCGTCATCGGGATCACGGCGGCGCGGCGGGCTGACGAGCTCGGCGCGCTGTTCGTGCGTAAGGGTGCGACCGTGCGCTACGGCCCGGCCATCCGGATCGTGCCGCTCGCCGACGACACCGAACTGCGGGCGGCCACTCAGCGTCTGCTGGAGGATCGGGTCGACGCCGTCGTCGCGACGACCGGGATCGGCTTCCGTGGCTGGGTGGAGGCGGCCGAAGGCTGGGGGCTGGGGGAGGAGCTGCTCGACCGGCTCGGGAAGTCGTCGCTGCTGGCGCGCGGCCCGAAGGCGAAGGGCGCGATCCGCGCCGCAGGGCTCTCTGAGGACTACTCGCCCGCCTCGGAGAGCAACGCCGAGGTGCTGCGGCATCTGCTCGATTCCGGTGTGGACGGTCAGCGGATCGCGGTGCAACTGCACGGCGAGCCGCTTCCGTACTTTGTGGACAGTCTGCGCTCCTCGGGCGCTGAAGTGATCGAGGTTCCGGTGTATCGCTGGGTCGGCCCGGCCGATCCCGGCCCGCTGGACCGGCTGCTCGACGGTGTTCTCGACGGTTCGGTGGACGCCCTGCCGTTCACCAGCGCGCCTGCGGTGGCGTCCATGCTGGCGGTCGCGAAACGGACCGGACGGCTGCCTGGAATCGTTCGGGCACTGGAAAAGCGCGTCGTGGCGGCCTGTGTCGGACCGATCACGGCGGCGCCGTTGGCCGCGCTCGGGATCCCGGCGGTCCAGCCGTCGCGGTCGCGGATCGGGGCGTTGGCGCGGACGGTGTCCGACGCGCTCGAAGCCCGTTCGCCGCGGCTGACCGCGGGCGGGCGGAGCATCGAACTGCGGGGTCAGGCGGCGTTGGTCGACGGCCAGTGGTGCGACGTGGCGCCCGCGCCGATGGCCCTGCTGCGGGCACTGGCGGAGTCACCGGGGCGGGTGTTCTCCCGGCGTGAGCTGATCTCCGCCTTGCCCGACGGCGGCGAGGAACACGCCGTCGAGACCGCCATCGGACGCCTGCGGAGCTCTTTGGGGTCACCGAAACTCGTCCAGACGGTCGTGAAACGCGGCTACCGCCTGGCCGTCGACCCGTGACTTCCCGGCCGAGTGAAGGGAACTTTAGCCGCTTCGCATGCGGGGACAGACCCCTTCAACCCAGGTGTTCTAGAAGATCGTCGGCTGTCCGGTGATGAGTGGTGGTGCGGCCTGAATGTCCACAAGGGACATTCTATGGTGGATGAATGTCCGATGTGTACAGTTTCGCGTGGGGTCGTGAGTGATAATGGAGGTTGGAACGCTCCTTGCCGCTCACGACCTGGTCACAAAGCCGCACAAAGCGCTCAAATCGGACGCCGGTATCTCGATCGGTGTCCCTTATGGACAGTCAAAAGCGCGCAAGCGGCGTTACGGCCCGCTCTCGCCGCCAGAACTTTGCCGGGCCCCTTGTCGGCGATGGTCCGGATGGACATCGCTGTCGTCGTCAAAACTTGCCCAACATCGCAACTTGTCCCCCGCGGGCAAGTCGAGTTCATGGACAAGTTCGCGGGACTCTGTGGCCATGGAAGCCCGTCGGCTAGCGAGAGTTCCGGCTCGTGCGGCTTGCCGCGCGGTCAGGAGAAGGTGACGCGGTGGTCGGAGAACCCCCGGGCAGCGGCGACGCGGGCCGCCTCCGCTTCGGCCGCCTTCCGCACGGCCGGGCGGAGGGCGTCGAACGGGGTGACGGTGAAGTCGAGCCGCTTCTTCCCGCTCGCCTTGGCCCGCCACACGCCGGCGATCTCGCCGCCGGCCAGCAGCGCGCCGGGGCTGCCGAGGATCTTCCAGACCTCCTTCTGCCGGGCCTTGTCCGGCACCAGCAAGGCGCGGTCGCGCGCCTGGACGAACGGGTCGAGCGGCGGCAGCAGGCGCACCACGTCCGGCTCCGGCGGATTCTCCAGCAGTGCCAACCGGTCTTCCGGCAGGAACGCCTTCTTGCCGTCGACGCGGACCTCGGCCAGGCCGTCCGGCCACATCGCGTCGACGCCGGTGCGGGTCGTCCCGACGTACGCGGCGGCGTCGCCAGGGGCGGCCGGACCGTTGATCCGCAGGTAACCCTCGACCACACGCGTGGCCGCCTCGATGTTCGGCGACGCCTTGAGGCGGCCGCGCCCTTCCAGTGGCGCCAACGTCGCCGGCGTCGCGCCCGTTTCCAGCCGGACCCCGGCGTGGATCGACGCGACCCGCATCAACTGCTCGTAGATGTGCACGACACCGCAGCCGCGACAGGCGTACGACAAGCCGTCGGGGATCAGTTTCGTGACGGCGCCGCTCACCGTGCCCTTGGTCTGCACACCGGTGACGACCTCGCGAATCGCCCTCGCCGCGGTGAACAGCGCGTCCGTCGCGGACCTGCCCGCGTCCTCGACCTGCTTGCGCTGCCAGAGGATCCGCGCCATCGCGTCCTTCTCGTCGAGCGGCACGAGCGCCGCCCGGATCGCGTCCAGTTCCGCGCGCCGGTGGAAATGCGGCGCGCCGCGATGGGTCCACGCGAGCACGAACCGTTCGTCGTCCCAGACCTCGTGCGTGATGTCGCCGTCGATCCGGGCGGCGAGGCCCAGCAAGGCGGTGTCCCGCACGGAATCCTGCAGCCCGAGGTCGAGCACGGCCGCCGCGGCCGGATCCTTCTCCTCGCGATGCAGTCCGTGCGCCGCGATCCGGTATGCCAGCACCTGCTCGCGATCGACCTCGAGCACCGGTCCTCCCTACAGCGAAAACGCGAACGTGTACGACATCGTCGGCTCACCGAGCGCCCCGGTCGTGGTACCGGTGCCGGTGATTCCGGCGAGTTCACCCGTTCCGGAGCCCTCGACGACCGCGAACTTCGACGAGATGCCCTTCGCGTCGAACCCGGTTTCGTGCTTGATCACGAAGCTTCCCTTGCGCCCGTCCACGCTGCCTTCGATCCGTTCGAAGCCCGGCGCCGTCGTGCCGTCGCCGTCGAAACCCTCACCCGAGTAGTACAGCAGGTAGTCGAGGATCGACTCGCCTTCGATCAGCCCGTGGTAGTCGAACGTTGCGTGCGCGTAGGCCACTCGCGGGCCGCCGTCGGCGCCACTGACGATGGCTTCTTCCCAATTCTTCACCGCGAACTTGTTCATGGATTCACCCTGTCAGCCAAACCTGTCAGAATGTGTCAGGTTTTCGGGGATACTGGATTCATGCGCGCGAGCAGACTCCTGTCGGTCCTCCTCCTGCTGCAGAATCGCGGCCGGATGACGGCCGAGGAGCTGGCGACCGAGCTGGAGGTGTCGGTCCGGACGGTCTACCGCGACGTCGAGGCGCTTTCCGCGGCCGGCGTCCCGGTGTACGCCGATCGCGGGCGTACGGGCGGATATCAGCTGGTCGACGGCTATCGCACGAGGCTGACCGGGTTGACCGAGGAAGAGGCGCAATCGCTTTCGCTGGCGGGCCTGCCGGGCGCGGCCAGCGAGCTCGGGCTGGGCACGGTCCTCGCCGCCGCGCAGCTCAAACTGCACGCGGCCATGCCCGCGGAGTTGCGTGCCGGGGCGAGCAAGATCTCCGAACGGTTCTATCTGGACGTGCCCGGCTGGCATCGCGGGATCGAAAGCCTGCCGCGGCTGTCCGAACTGGCCGACGCGGTCTGGCACGCGCGGCGGGTCAAGGTCCGGTACGAACGCTGGGGACAGCGGAAGGTCGATCGCGTCCTCGATCCGCTTGGCCTGATTCTCAAGGCCGGGAACTGGTATCTCGCGGCGCGATGCGACGGGACCGACCGGACCTATCGGGTCTCCCGGATCGAAGAGCTCGAAGACCTCGGTGAAATCTTCGAGCGGCCGTCCGGCTTCGACCTCGCGCGCTACTGGCAGGAATGGTCGGAGCAGTTCGAAAAGCGGATGTATCCGCGAGTGGCGATGGTCCGGTTGAACGAGCTCGCCCGCATACTGTTGCCGTTCTATCTCGGGGCCGTCGGAGCGAGGGCGTTGCGGGAAGCGGACGCCGAGCCGGACGAACACGGCTGGCTGACGATGGAACTGCCCGTGGAACCCGGAGAACCGGCGGTCGGTGAACTACTGCGGTTCGGCGGCAACCTCGAAGTGCTCGCACCGCCGGAACTGCGCGAGCGGCTGGCGGAGGAGATCAGGAAGATGGGCGCGCGTTATGGCTGACCTGGACGGAATCACGATCGGGATCACCGCGGAGCGGCGGGCCGACGACTTCATCGGCGCGCTGACGCGGCACGGCGCGACCGTGCTGCACGCGCCCACCATCCGGATCGTCCCGCTGCCCGACGACACCGAACTACGGGCGGCGACCGACGCGGTGCTGGCCGGGCCGGTCGGCTTCACCGCGGTCACCACCGGCGCCGGGTTCCGCGGCTGGGTTTCGGCGGCCGAAGGCTGGGGGCTGCGCGAACCGTTGCTGGAGCGGCTGGCCGCGTCACGGATTTTCGTGCGGGGGCCGAAAGCGGCGGGCGCGGTGCGCGGAGAGGGGCTGCGTGAGGAATTCTCCGCGCCCGAAGAGAGCAACGCGGAACTGTTCGAAGGCTTGCGCGACGCCGGGGTTCGCGGCGCACGGGTCGCCGTCCAGTTGCACGGCACCTTGCTGCCCGAACTGACCGGGTCGCTGCGGGACGCGGGCGCGGACGTCGTCCAGGCGCAGCCGTATCGCTGGCTTTCGCCCGCCGACGTCACACCTGTGCACGAACTCGTCGAAAGCGTGCTTTCCGGACGCGTGCACGCGTTGGCCTTCACTTCCGCTCCGGCGGCCGCGAACCTGCTGACGCTGGCGGGGTCGCGGCGCGAGGAACTCCTTGCCGCACTACGAGGTCCGGTGTTGTGCGCGTGCGTCGGACCGGTGACCGCGGCGCCCCTGGAAGCCGCCGGGGTACCGACCGTCCAGCCCGAACGTCAGCGGCTCGGCGCGTTGGTCAAACTTCTCGTCGCCGAGCTGCGCATTCGGCCGTCTTGACGCGGGTAAGCCGCTTTGCCAGGCTCGACACACCGGACGCACGGGAGGGCGGCGGATGTCCGAGTCTCCATCGGTCACGTTCGTGCGCGCGATGTTGCGAAAGGGCTCTTCGGTCTTGGGCGCGAGCCCCGCCGACGAAGCACCCGACCCCGATTCCGTTCCCGATTGGCGCTATCGGGAAGATTCCGCGGACACGCTGTTGATGCGCGCGATCCGCTACTCCGCGCTCGGCCCGATCTTCTACCGCGTGGCCGCGTTCCCGAAGGTGTACATCGGTTTCCTCGTCTCGAACGGGTCGGCGGGGATCATCCCCGTCCTGAGCACGACGATCGTCGGGATGCTGCTCAACGTCCTCGCGGTCTGGTGGGTGGTGCGCGGCCGCGGGATCCGGGCGAAGACGTCCGGGCGGCTGATGTACGCGGATCTCGCTGTGGGTGTGGTGCTCACGACGATCGTGGCCACCACGGCGCCCGCCGACATCCAGCCGTTCGCCGTCGACGTCGCCTGGACGTGGATGGTCGGGACGGTGGCGCTGTGGACGCTGTCGTTCGGGCTGCCCGCGACGCTCTTGCTGGTGATCGCGGCCGTGCCGTTCCGGGCCTTCCTGACCTGGGCCGGTGGGCTGCCGATCGACCATCCGCTCGCGGTGAGCCGGTCGGTGGGGTGCATGATCGCGCTCGTCGTGGCGATGGTGACCACGGCGGGGATCCTGATCCTGCTCGGCGTCGGGACCCGATTCGCGCTGGGAATCGGGATGCGCCGGGGGCAGCGCGCCGAACGCCTGCGGACCCAGCGGGTCATGCACGACTCCGTGCTCCAGACCTTGGAGGCGATGGGGCTGGAAGCGCCGGACGACGATTCCGTGCCCGCGGAACGGCTCGCGGAAATGCGCGCCACCGCGCGGGCGCAGGCCGCCGAACTGCGCCGCGAACTGGTCGGCCCCGATGCGCCGTCGGCCCGCGGCCTCACGGCGGACCTCGCCGAGGTCGCCACCGAAATGGCGCGAGACGGCCTCCGCACCCAGCTCGTCGCCGCCGAGACCGAAGAGGACTACCGACTCTCGCACGCGCGCCGGACCGCCATTCGTGACGCTGTCCGCGAAGCCCTGCGAAACACCGTGAAGCACGCCGGGACGAAGCAGGTCGTGCTTCGCGTCGAGGAAAGCGAAGGCGGCATCGCGGTCATCGCGCGGGATCAGGGGACCGGCTTCAGCATGCTGGACCGGCCGCCGGGCTTCGGGATCAGCCAGTCGATCATGGCGCGGCTGGCGGAGGTCGGCGGGCGGGGGACGATCGATTCGCATCCGGGGCGGGGGACCCGGGTGACACTTTGGGTACCGCACTGAGCTTCCGGTGGCTCCGTGTCCGTGAAGGCCTCCTTCACTACCTTGAGGGTAGGTAAGGGGGCCTTCACGGACTTCCGGGCGCGAAGGGAGCAAGGGACCTTTGCTCTCGTTTGGTTAGCATGCCTACGTAAGTGGTAGCAAAGGTCCCTTGCTCCCTTTTCGCAGGTCGGCGTGGTGACTGTGTGGGTTTCGGGACATCTGACGTCCCGAAATCCACACGGTCGGTAGGCGCCGCTACGCGGAGTGTGGGGTGTGTGGAAATGGGGACACTCAACGTCCCTATTTCCACACACCCCTCAACTCGCCGGGGCCGTGGTAGCAAAGGTCCCTTGCTCCCTTTTCGCAGGTCGGCGTGGTGACTGTGTGGGTTTCGGGACATCTGACGTCCCGAAATTCACACGGTCGGTAGGTGTCGCTACGCGGAGTGTGGGGTGTGTGGAGATAGGGACACTCAACGTCCCTATTTCCACACACCCCGAGGGCCGTGGTAGCAAAGGTCCCTTGCTCCCTTTTCGCAGGTCGGCGTGGTGACTGTGTGGGTTTCGGGACATCTGACGTCCCAAAACCCACACGGTCAATACGCGCCACTACGCGGTTGGAAGTAGGGACGCTCAACGTCCCTACTTCCAGACACCCCTCAACTCGCCGGGCCCGTGGTAGCAAAGGTCCCTTGCTCCCTTTCCGCAGTTCAGGGGGCTACTAGCGCGTGGATTACGCAAACCCCTCAGTCCTCATCGGGCGAAGGAGCCTCCCCGGCCTCCGCCTGCCGCATCGCTTCGCGGCCGGCGGCCTCTTCGCTCACCCCTTGCCGCCAGTACCCCGTGAAGCAGATCGCCCGCTTGTCGACCCCGCGCTCCCGCACGAGGTGCCGCCGCACCAGCTTCACCATGTTCGCTTCGCCGGAGATCCACGCGTAGGGCGTCCCGCCCGGCAGCTCCGCCTTCCTCACGGCTTCGAGCACCGCGTCGCCGACGGGACCGGAGTTCCGCACCACCCAGTGCAGCTCCACCGTTCCCTGCGTTTCGAAGGCCTGCCGGTCTTCGCGAGCACTGATCTCGACGTAGACCACCGCTCGCGTTCCGGTGGGCAGCGCTTCGACGATCGCGCCGATCGCCGGGATCGCGGTCTCGTCGCCGACGAGCAGCTGCCAGCTCGTGTCCGGGGGCACGTCGTAGAGCCCGTGCGGTCCCAGGAAGGCGACCCGATCGCCCTCCGTGGCGCGCGAGGCCCATGCGGAGGCCGGGCCTTCGTCGCCGTGCAGCACGAAGTCGATGTCCATCTCCTGCACCGACGGTCGCAGCGCGCGCACGGTGTAGGTGCGCATCGGCGGCCGGACGTCGTCTGGCATTGCGAGGTAGGTCCGGTACCAGGACAGGACTTCGTCGCCGCTCAGCGGAGCGGGCAGCACGGGCTCCGCCTGGCCGGGCTGCGGGAAGAACACCTTCAGGTACTGGTCGGGCGCCTGGTCCACCAGTGACGCCCCCGAGAAGGTCACCCGGCTCATATGCGGGGTGAGCCGCCGGACACCGGTCACCTTCGCCTCGATGTAGCTCATTAGGCGAGGCTAACCTAAAAGAGAGCGCCGGGACCAGCGTCGTCGTCGGGATCACGTCGCCACCGGTATTTCCGCAGGTCGACGCGCTGGCCGTCGGGGATGACGCCCTCCGTGCGCAGCCGTTGCAGCTGTTCGTCGAGAAGATGCGGAGCCGGTGTCCCGTCGGCCCGCAGAATGCGGTGCCAAGGCAGATCGTGGCCGTCCTCACCGAGGATCCGGCCCACCAGCCGCGGCGACGGCGCCCCCGAAACCGACGCTATATCCCCATAAGTCGCGACCGAGCCGGCGGGCACGCTCGCGATGACCTCGCGCACCCGCTCGTGCAGTTCGTCATCCATGGGACCACTTTGCCGTGCCGCTGCGAGGTTGTGTCGGCGGGGCGTGGTTCCATCGTGGGCGTGAACGGGCGGCGAACAGCGGCAGGAACCGACGCGCGGCTGGTCCGCACGCCGGTCACCGGCACGCCGTCCTTCCAGTGGGATTCCGGCGCCCGCCGCCTGCTGGCCGCCCCGGACGGCTTCCGCCGGGTCCTCGGCGGGCCGGGCACGGGCAAGACGGCACTGCTGGCGTCGGCGGCGGCGCGGCGCATCGCGGAGGGCGCGAACCCGGAGAGCGTGCTCATCCTCACCACTTCCCGCAAGGCGGCCGAAGTCCTGCGCGCCGACATCACCCACCGGCTCACCACCGACCCGGAGGAGGATCCGCTGCCGCGCACGATCCGTGAGCCGCTCGTGCGCACGGTGCACTCGTACGCGTACGCACTGTTGCGGATGGAGGCGCAGGCCGACGATCTGCCGCCGCCCCGCCTCCTGGCCGGAGCGGAACAGGACGTCGTCGTCCGTGACCTGCTCGCCGGCGACCTCGAAGAGGGCGCACTCGACTGGCCGGAGCAGCTGCGGCCCGCGTTGGGCGTGCCCGGATTCGCCGAGGAACTGCGAGACCTCCTGCTCCGCGCCGCCGAACGCGGCCTCGGCCCGGAGGATCTGGTCGAGCTCGGCAGGCGCCGCGGCCGCGAGGAGTGGATCGCGGCCGCACGTTTCTGGAGCCAGTACGAAGAGGTCACGCTGCTGCAGGGCGCGGGCGGCAACGCGCTCGGCGTCGCGAGCGCTCCCGCGCTGGACGCCGCCGAGCTGGTCACTTCCGCGCTGCTCGCGCTGGAGGACGATCCCGAACTGCGGGAACGCGAGCAGCGCCGCGTCCGGCATCTCTTCGTCGACGACGCACAGCATCTCGACCCGTTGCAGACGCAGCTCATCCGGCTCATCGGGCACGCGGCCGACGAGTTCGTCGTCGCGGGCGATCCCGATCAGTCCGTGTTCTCCTTCCGTGGCGCGGATCCCAGCCTGTTCGCCGACGCGGACGAGGACGGCGAGCGCACGGTCCTGCTCACCACCGCGCACCGGCTCGCCCCGGTGATCCGCACGGCCGTCACGAAACTCGGCTCCGTGCTGCCCGGTTCGTCGCCGCAGCGCAAACTCGTCGACGCGCCGGACGCCGAGGGTGGCGCCGTCCGGGTCCGGCTGATGCCGACCCCGGCCGCCGAGGCGAGCTGGATCGCTGATCAGCTCCGCCGCGCGCATCTCGTCGACGGCGTGCCGTGGTCGGAGATGGCGGTGCTCGTCCGCTCGCCTGCCCGGACTTTCCTTGTCCTGCAACGTGCTCTGCGGGCAGCCGGGGTGCCCATCGGTTCGGCCACCGAGGAACTGCCGCTCGCGAAGCAGCCCGCAGTTCGTCCTCTGCTGGCGATGCTGCGGCTCGCCGCGGATCCGGAGTTGCTCGACGTCGACCTCGCGGAGATGTTGCTGTCTTCGCCCCTGGGCGGCGCGGATCCGCTCGCTCTGCGCAGGCTGCGTCGCGGCTTGCGCCGGTTGGAGCTCGCGGGTGGCGGACAGCGGTCGAGCGACGAACTGCTGGTGGAAGCCTTACGTGCCAACGACGTCCTCACCGGTCTCGCCGAGGCCGAGGCGCTGCCGATGCGCCGGATCGGTGGCCTGCTGCACGCCGCGCATCAGGCCGTCGTGCGCGGGGACGGCGTCGAGCAGGTGCTGTGGGATCTCTGGCAGGCGAGCGGTCTCGAGGAGCGCCTGCTGCGTATGGTCGACCGTGGTGGTTCGCTCGGCTCGCAGGCGGATCGCGACCTCGACGCCATCGTCGCGCTCTTCGACGCGGCCGGTCGCTATGTCGACAGATTGCCGAAGGCGAGTGTCGCCTCGTTCGCGGATTACCTGTCCTCACAGAACATCGCCGGTGACACACTGGCCCCCGCGGCGATGAAGAGCGATGGCGTCTCGCTGCTCACGGCACACGCGTCCGCCGGTCGCGAGTGGACGGTCGTGGCCATCGCCGGCGTCCAGGAGGGCAGCTGGCCGGATCTGCGGCTGCGCGGTTCCGTGCTCGGCGTCGAGCGGCTGGTCGACCTCATGTCCGGTGTCGACGACGAAAAGGTGTCCGCCACCGCGCCGATCCTCGCCGAGGAGCGGCGGCTGTTCTATCTCGCCGCGAGCCGCGCGCGGAAGACGTTGCTGGTCAGCGCGGTCGCGGGGGAGGACGAGCAGCCCTCGCGGTTCATCGACGACCTGGAGGAGAACGGCGCGGACGACGGCGGGCTCGACTCGCGGATGAAGCCGGCGGGACGCTCGCTGGTGCTCGCCGAACTCGTCGGGGAACTGCGCGAGGTCGTCTGCGACGAAGCGAGCGAGCCGGAACGGCGGCAACGGGCGGCGCGTCAGCTCGCCAAACTGGCCGCCGCCGGGGTGCCGGGCGCGCATCCGGGCACCTGGTACGGGTTGCTGGAACCCTCCACCGGCGAACCCGTGCACGGTCCGGGCGATCTCATCCGGATTTCACCGTCCACTGTGGAGGTCCTGGTCAAATGCCCGCTGCGCTGGCTGATCGAACGCCACGGCGGCAGTGACCCGGCGCAACTCGCGGCCGTCACGGGGACCCTGGTGCACGGACTCGCGCAGGCGGTCGCGGGCGGCAGCAGCGACGAGCAGATCCGCGCGGCCCTCGACGAAGCGTGGGTGCGGGTCGACGCGGGAGCGCCCTGGTTCTCGCGCCGGGAGCGGTCGCGGGTCGAGCAGATGCTGCGGAACTTCATCACCTGGCTGGAATCCAGCCGCAAGGAGCTGATCGAAGCCGGGGTCGAGCAGGACATCGAAGTCGAGCTGCCCGTGGGCGACAGCGACACCGACGACGTCCGCGTGCTCCTGCGCGGCCGCGTCGACCGCGTGGAGATGGATAAGGACGGCCGTCCGGTCGTCATCGACATCAAGACCGGCAAGGTCCCGATCTCCGCCGCCGACGCCGAACAGCATCCGCAGCTCGCCGCGTACCAGCTCGCCGTGCTGCTCGGCGCGGTCGAGGGCGGTTCGAAACCCGGTGGCGCGCGGCTGGTCTACGTCGCGAAGTCCAACAACAAGACCGGATCCACCCAGCGCGAACAGGCGCCGCTGGACGAGGACGGCGGCAAGCAGTGGCTGGAGCTGGTGCGCTCGGCGGCCGGCTCCGCCGCGGGACCGGAATACGGCGTCACCGAGAACCCGGACTGTGATCGTTGCCCGGCAAGGGGTTGCTGCCCGCTGCGGCCTGAGGGCAGGCAGGTGACCGGCCCGTGATCTCCGAACTCCAGCGCCGCCAGGTCGAGCCGGGCGAGATCGCGCGCGCGCTCGGCCTGCACAGGCCGACCGACGAACAGGCCGAGGTGATCGCCGCGCCGATCGAGCCGTCGCTGGTCGTCGCGGGGGCGGGCGCGGGCAAGACCGAGACGATGGCCGCGCGGGTGGTGTGGCTGGTGGCCAACAGCTTCGTCCCGCCGGAACGCGTGCTCGGCCTGACCTTCACCCGCAAGGCCGCCCGCCAGCTCGGTGAGCGGGTCCGCACCCGGTTGCGCCGCCTGGTCGGGTCGGGGCTGCTCGACAAGATCGACCCGACCGGCGACCTGCGCACGACGGTGACCTCGGGCGAACCGACGGTGCTGACCTATCACGCGTACGCCGGGCGGCTGTTGTCCGAGCACGGTCTGCGGCTGCCCGTCCAGCCCGGGGTCCGGTTGCTTTCGGAGACGTCTTCGTGGCAGTTCTCGCATCGCGTGGTGTCCACTTGGGACAATGATCTGGACACCGACCGGGTCCCGTCCACGGTGACCGCGCACCTGCTGGCGCTGGCCGGGGAACTCGGCGAGCATCTGGTCGAGACCGAGCGGCTCGCGGAGTACACGTCGTGGCTGTGCGAGGTCATCGAGAACGCGCCGCGCGCGAAGGGGCAGCGCGCGTCGTTGCCGCAGAAACTGGCCGAAGTCATGGCCGCGCAACGGTTCCGGCTCGCGCTCCTGCCGCTGGTCGAGGCGTACCACGCGCGGAAGCGAGCCGAGGGCGCGCTCGACTTCGCCGACCAGATGTCGCTCGCGGCGCAGCTCGCCAGCAGTTATCCGGCGGTCGTCGTGGGGGAGCGGGATCGCTACGGTGCCGTCCTGCTCGACGAGTACCAGGACACCGGGCACGCACAGCGGATCCTGCTGCGGTCGTTGTTCGGCGGCGTCGAGCATCCGCCGATGCCGGTGACCGCGGTGGGCGACCCGGCACAGGCCATCTACGGCTGGCGCGGCGCGAGCGCGGCGAACCTGCCCCGGTTCACCACGGACTTCCCGCGTGACAACGGCGAACGGCTCGTCCCGGCCTGGGAGTTCGGGCTGCTGACCAGTTTCCGCAACCCGCCCGAGGTGCTCGAACTCGCGAACGCGATCTCGGAACCGTTGCGGGAACGCGGTCTCGGTGTCGCCCGGCTGCGCGCGCTGGAAGGCGCGGGCTCGGCCGATATCGCGGCCGCGCTGCTGCCGGACGTCCGCGCCGAACGCGAGTGGGTGGCCGGCGCGGTGGCGAAGCGCTGGTTCGAAACCCTGGAGGAGACCGGAAAACCGCCGACGGCCGCGGTGCTGGTGCGCCGTCGCGCCGACATGGCGCCGATCGCGGCGGAAATGCGGGCCCGCGGGCTGCCGGTGGAGGTCGTCGGTCTCGGCGGCCTCCTCGACGAACCCGAGGTCGCGGACCTGGTCAGCACGTTGCGCGTACTCGCGGACCCGCTCGCCGGCAGTGCGGCGGCGCGGTTGCTCACCGGGGCGCGCTGGCGGATCGCGGCGGCCGACCTCGCGGCGTTGTGGCGCCGCGCGGGCGAACTGTCCTCACCGGTGCCACCTGCGGAAAAGTCCGATGTGGACGAACCGGTGCTGGTGACCGAACGGGTCGAGCAGGCAGGGCTCGCCGACGCCATCGACGATCCCGGGACGCCGGAACGGTATTCGACCGAGGGCTACCGGCGGATCCGGAAGATCGGCGCCGAGCTGTCGGCGTTGCGACGGCGGCTGGACCAGTCGCTGCCCGAGCTGGTCGCCGACGTGGAGCGCACCATGCTGCTCGATGTCGAGTCGCTGGCCCGTCCCGGCCCGGCCGGGCGAGCGCATCTGGACGCTTTCGCCGACGTCGTCACGGATTTCGCCGAGACGTCGCCGACGGCCACCCTCTTGTCCTTTGTGGACTACCTGAATACGGCCGCGCATGCGGAGGACGGGCTCACCCCGGGCGAGGTGGAGGTGGTCCCGGATCGGGTCCAGGTGCTGACCGTGCATTCGGCCAAGGGGCTGGAATGGCGCATCGTCGCGATTCCGCATCTGGTCAAGGAGGTCTTCCCGGGGCGGCGCCGTTCGTCGTCGTGGCTGCGGACGTCGACCTCGCTGCCCGCCGCGCTACGCGGTGACTCCGAGGACTTGCCGGAGCTGCGGATTCCCGACGGCGCCGACCGCAAGGAAGTGCAGGAAGCACTGGAGCTGCACGAAGAAGGCTTCATCGCGCGCGAGGCGGACGAGGAGCGACGGCTCTGCTACGTCGCGCTGACCCGCTCGGAGCACACGATGCTGATCTCCGGTCATTGGTGGAACGAGAGCAGCGCGCGGCCGAAGGGGCCATCGGAGTTCCTGCTCGAAATCGGCGAGGTGATGCGGGCGAACTCCGTCGGCCGGATCGAGCACTGGGCCGAGGAGCCGGAAACCGACGAGAATCCGCTGGTCGCCGACTCCCGCCGGGCGCGGTGGCCGGTCGATCCGCTGTGGCCGCGGCGCGAAGGCGTCGCAGGCGGCGTCGATCTGGTGCTCGGTGCGATGGAAGAGGCCGAACACGCCGAGGAAGAGGAAGAAGACGATCCGGACAGCTGGATCTCCGACACCAAGGTGCTGCTGGAGGAGCGCGCGCGGGCGCGGGATCGCGTGCAGCAGGTCGTCCTTCCGCCGCATCTTTCGGTGAGCCAACTGGTCGAACTGTCGGCCGATCCCGCCGCGCTGGCCAACCGGCTGCGGCGGCCGCTTCCCGTGCGCCCCAACACTTACGCGCGCCGGGGGACGGCGTTCCACGGGTGGCTGGAGCAGCGGTTCGGTGGCGAGCAACTGCTGGAGATCCACGATCTGCCGGGTGCGGCGGACGTCGACGAGGCGCCCGATTCCGAGCTGGAGGCGTTGCGGACCGCGTTCGAGAAGAGCGAGTGGGCGCATCGGGTGCCGCACGCCGTCGAGGTCCCGTTCTCGGCGGACGTCGTGGGCGTCACGGTGCGCGGGCGGATGGACGCCGTGTTCGGCGACGCGGACGGCGGCTGGACCGTCGTCGACTGGAAGACCGGCGCGGTGCCGGACAAGGACCGGCTCGAACCGCTGGCCGTGCAGCTGGCGGCGTACCGGCTGGCGTGGGCGGCGCTCAAGAAGGTGCCGGTGGAAAAGGTGCGGGCGGCGTTCCACTACGTGAAACACGACAAGACCGTCCGCCCGGCGGACCTGCTGGACGCCGAAGGCCTGCGGCAACTCCTGCGGAGCGTCCCGACGATCTAGCATTTCGTCCTCTGAATGCGGTCCTTGTGCGTGCGACTACCGCATTCAGAGGACGAAATGCGGGGGGTGTCAGGCGCGGTCGCGCACCTTGAGGGCCCAGGTCACCAAGGGGATTTGCAGGGGCACGCGGGCCCAGAAGGCTGCCCGCCAGTGCTTCGGTGCCTTGCGACGGTCGGCGTCGAGGGCCATCTTCACGTTCCCCGGCAGGACCACGACGAACAGCAGCGCGGCCGCGAGCCCGCCCAGACGTCGCGTCTTCGGGTTGGCCACCGCCGCGGCGACGCCCAGCTCGGCCACACCGGAGCCGTAGGTCCACGCGCGGGGGGAGCCGGGAAGCTGCTTCGGGATGATGGCGTCGAAGGGCTTCGGCTGGACGAAGTGCAGCACACCGGCCGCGCCGAGCACGCCGGCGAGGAAATACGCGGGCCGCTGAGACGGCTTGGAATCCGAAGACATGCCCTGAGCTTCGCATACCGCGCTCAAGGCGCGGATCTTCGGCTATCCTCGCGACCGTGAGTGACGCGGACCAGGCCGGAGCCTGTGCATGAGGGTTCTCAAGCGTTTCCCGGTCCGGCTGAGCGACCGCCCGGACCACGAGCTCGTCGGCGTGATCCGGATGCCGGAGCTGACGGTCAGCCCGCTGCGGGCCATCTCCAAACGGATCATCGGCGCGATGCTCGCCCTGCTCGCGACCGTTCTGATCGTCTACCTCGACCGAGACGGCTACCGCGACGCCAACGGCGACGGGCTCTCCTTCCTCGACAGCCTCTATTACGCGACCGTGTCGCTGTCGACCACGGGGTACGGTGACATCGCACCCGCGACACCGTCCGCGCGGCTGGTGAACGTGCTGGTGATCACGCCGCTGCGGGTGCTCTTCCTCATCGTCCTGGTCGGTACCACCCTCGAAGTGCTCACCGAGCGCTCCCGCCAGGCTTTCAAGATCCAAAAGTGGAGGACGAAAGTGCGTGACCACACGGTCGTCGTCGGATTCGGCACGAAGGGCCGGTCGGCGGTCAACGCGCTGCTCGGGGACGAGAACGTCGAACCCGATCACATCGTCGTCGTCGACACCGACCAGCAGGCCCTCGAAGCGGCCACGTCACTCGGCCTGGTGACCGTGCACGGCTCGGCCACCCGCGCCGACGTGCTGCGGGTCGCCGGCGTGCAGCGGGCCAAGGCCGTCGTCGTCGCCCCGAACCGGGACGACACCGCCGTCCTGGTCACGCTGACCGCCCGTGAGCTGGCGCCGAAGTCGCATATCGTGGCGTCGGTGCGGGAGGCGGAGAACGTCCACCTGCTCAAGCAGTCGGGCGCGAACCAGGTCGTGGTGTCGAGCGAGACCGCCGGACGCCTGCTCGGCATGGCGACGTCGACGCCGCTGGTGGTCGACATGGTCGAGGACCTGCTCACCCCCGAGTCCGGCCTCGCGATCGCCGAACGCCCGGTGGAGCCGTCCGAAGAGGGCGGTTCGCCGCGGCATCTGCCGGATATCGTGCTGGGTGTCGTCCGCGACGGCGTCCTGTACCGCGTCGACGCCCCGCAGGCGGACGCGATCGAGCCGGGGGACAAACTGCTGTACATCCGGAAGGTGACCTCCGCGGAGACGATCGAGCGGTAGCGGGGGACCTTTGCTACCACCCGCGCTGGACAAGCGGGCTCCTGGTCTGCCGCTGGCGTCACCTGCCCGGGTTCCTGTGTTTTGCCGCGAGGTTCTGGGAGCATGGCGTTCGTGCGCAAGCGATCGGACCCCGCCAGAGGGCTCACCCCGGGGTGGAACTCCCTGGCCGTGGCGGCCGGTGCCGGCCTGCTGGTGATCTTCCTGGCCTGGTTCGCCGGGCCGGGCCTGTTCGGCATCGCGAACGAGGCCCAGGGGACGAAGGTGCGGGCGGAGGTCGTCGAGCCCGCACCCTGCGCGGGCGGTGGCTCGACCGAGAAGGTCAAGTTCGAATTCGGCGGCAAGCCGATGGAGGGCTCGCTCAACGGCTGCGGTCACGGCAAGGGCGAGCGCCTCGAGGTCGTCGTCCCGGACGGTGCTTCGGGGGACTCGGTCGCGGTGCACGCGGCCGACGCGACGGTGGGAGCGAGCGACGCGCGGCGGCCGCTCGGGCTGGCGCTGTTGGTGTTCAGCTGCTTCGCGGGCGGAATGTACGTCTTCTTGGTGTTGCGTGGGCCGCGTGTGCCGGTGACGGCCTGACCCAAGCGGCTACTCGACGTGGTCGGTGGGCGCGCGAGTGAGGGGTGTGTGGACATAGAGACGTTCAACGTCTCGATTTCCGCACACCCCGTCGTGACCGGACCGGTCACGCGGGAACTGTGTGGATTTCTGGTCATCCAACGTCCCAAAATCCACACGGTCGGCGTCCTGGCTTGAAACTCACGCGCGAAACAGTCAGGAAACGGCGCTGGCAGGGGCCGAGAAGGTGTTGCAGTCGGCGATGCGGTTGTTGCTCGCACCCGCCCGCCACCAGGACGCGTAGTGCGCGTTCGTCCCGTGGTCCTGGCTGCGCGAGGTGTTGTCGCCGCGGGTCTCCTGGTCGTTCCAGGCCTTGTTGTACATGTCCCGGCTGACCGTGCCGCCCTGGTCGACGTGCGCGCCGAGGAACATCCCGGAGAAGCACTGTGCCTGGAGTTCCTTGCGCCGCGACATCTCCAGCCCGGAAGGGCTGTTCTGGCCCGCGTCGTAGATCTTCTGCCAGGCCGCGTCCATCAGGCCGGCGACCTCCTGCACGTGGTGCCCGTACTCGTGCGCGAAAAGGGCGAGGTAGACGCCGGGGTTGTTGCCGTACTGGTCGGTCTGAAGACCGCGGAACGGCACGTAGAGGTTGTTTTCGCAGTAGTACGCCGCCGTCGCGATGCCCACCTGGATCGTGCCGCATTCGGTCTCGAAGCTGGCCCCGGTCGGGAAGTGCAGTGCGGGCGGGGTGAACGGCAGGTCGTAGGCGTCGAGGAACGGGCCCCAGGCGTTGTCGAGGCATTTGCCCGCCGCCGTGAAGAACGCCTCGGCGGCCTGCTGGCTGCTCTGCCACTGCGGCAGCGTGCAGACGCGGTTCCGCAGGCCGGCGTTGGGGTCCTGGAGGATCGGGTGGTCGGCGAGCTTCAGGATCTTCTGCGGCCCGCTCGGCGAGGACGGTGCCCTGGACGGTGACGTCGGGAACGGGTTCGTCGAGGATGACGGCGACGAAGACCCGCTCGGCGGCAGTTCCGCGCGCGACGACGTGGCCGGGAGAGTGCTGTAGCCCGCGTTCGCTACGTGATCGGAGCCGTCACGATTGAGTGAAACGATCGCCACCAGGCCGAGGACCAGAACGGCGACCGCGCCGAGGCAGATACCGATGATCGCGCCCACGGACCGGCGTGGCGGCGGAGGCGGGAAGTGCTGCGGCGCTCCGTGCCACTGGGCAGGGTGCTGGCCGTGCACCGGCGGTGGCTGGACGGCGCCGCGTGGCGGCCACTGGCCGTGGGGCGGTTGCGTCATCAAGTCGGTCCCGGTGGTTCTAGGGGCGAACCGGGGGTACCCGGCCCGATGTTCAGCATAACGAGCTAACGGTGTCCCCACCCACAGCTCGGCTGCAGAGGGTATCCAGCGTGAGGCGAGCGGTCACCCATCGGTGTCGTCCCCCCAGCTCTGGCCGGGTGTCGGACCCTCTGGAAGAGTGGGCGCAAGCAACGTGAACGGGTAAGGGGCTGTCGCATGACGGAGACCGGCGGACCGTCCGGGCCTGGAGGCACCGAGACGCCGAAGCCGCAGGCGGGGGAACCAACACTGTCGCAGGTGGGGGAACCAACACTGTCGCAGGTGGGGGAACCAGCACCGTCGCAGGCGGACACACCGACACCACCGCGGGGGGAAGTACCGCCTTCACCGGCGCCGGAGCAGCAGTGGCAGTCCCCGTCCGGGGCGACGCCGCCGCCTTCCCCGCTGCCGTCGTACCAGCCGCCTCAGCAGCAGTACGCGAACTGGAAGGTCGGCCTCGGCAGGCCCGGCGTCATTCCGCTGCGTCCGCTGAACCTGACCGACATCCTCGACGGCGCGGTCACCGCCATGCGCAAGTACTGGCGGATGGTGTTCGGCGCCGCCGCGGTCACCGCCGTGCTCACCGCGGCCATCAATCTGGTCGGGTTGCTGCTGGTCGACACGACCGCCGACCTCGAACGGATGCGCGATCTCGGCCCGGCGGCCACCGATCAGGAACTGATGAACCAGCTGTTCGGCGTCCTCGGCGGGACGCTGGCGTCGTCGTCGATCAGCCTGGTCGCCACCTTGCTCGGGACGACGATCCTCACCGGATTCCTCACCGTGCTGATGGGCAGGGCCGTGCTGGGCAAGCCGGTCACGTTCAAGGAAGCGCTGCGTGAGGCGACGCCGCGGCTGCTTCCGCTGCTCGGCCTGACCGTGCTCTACACGCTGGCGATCATGGTCGCCGCGATCTTCTGCCTGCTGCCCGCGATCATCCCCTACACCTTCTGGGCGCTGGCCAGTCCGGCGTTCATCCTCGAACGCGGCACGGTGATGGAGGCGTTCCGCCGGTCGGTGAAGCTGGTGTCGGGGATGTTCTGGCGGGTCTTCGGCATCCTGCTGCTGGCCACCGTGATCTCGTCGTTCCTGGCTTCCATCATCACGATCCCGTTTAGTTTCAGCGCCTTCCTGTCGATTTTCGGCGATCTGGACCAGATGTACATCCCGTCGACCGGTGACCTGATCCTGCAGTCGGTGGGCACGGTGATCGCGCAGACGATCGTCGGCCCGTTCACCGCGCTGGTCACCGTGATCCTCTACATCGATCAGCGGATGCGCCGCGAGGGCATGGACATCGAGCTGGCCCGCGCGGCCGGGATCGCGACGCCGCCTCCGCCGCAGGCATGGTGACGCGCTTCCTCACCGAGGTCCCGGTCGACATCGACCGGGACACCGCCCGGCTGCGCGCCGCCGAGGAGCTTTCGGGCGAGGCGTATGAGGCCGCGAGACCGAGTTGGCTGTCCGAAGCGTTCAACTGGGTGGTCGAAAAGCTGTTGCGTTTCCTCGAAACGATCGACAGCGCGGTGCCCGGCGGGATCTTCGCCGTGGTGCTGCTGGTCGTCGTGCTGATCGTGGTCGTCGTGGTGGTCCGGCTGAAGTCCGGTCCACTGGCGACGGCGGCGAAGAGCGGGCGGGCCGTGTTCGCCGGGCAGCGCAAGGCGTCCGGCGAACATCGCAAGGCGGCCGAGGAGGCCGCGTCGCGGGGCGACTTCGACGACGCCGTCCGTGAGCGGTTCCGTGCCCTGGTGCGGTCCTTGGAGGAGCGGGCGCTGCTGGACGAGAAGTCCGGGCGGACCGCCGACGAGGCCGCCCTCGAAGCCGGACGGCTGCTTCCCGACGTCGCCGCTCCTTTGCGCGCGGGCGCCCGGTTGTTCGACGACGTCCACTACGGCGGGATCCCCGCCACGGAGGCAGGCTACCGCTCACTGTCCGAATTGGACGAAAGCTGCCGTCGTACCCGGCCCGTCGCCTTGGCGGCCGGATGACCTCGGTTTCGCCCGACGCCCGCCGGATCTGGCGCGGGGTGCGGCTCCCGCTCGCCGTCGTGCTCCTGATCGTGCTGACCGGGACGCTGCTCGTCCTGCTGCGGGGCGACCAGACCACCGGCGCGCTCGAACCGGGTTCGTACGAGCCCACCGGAAGCCGCGCGCTGGCGACCTTGCTGGAACGGGAAGGCGTCAAGATCCCGGTCGTGCGCACCGCCGCCGAGGCCAAGGGGGTCGCGAGGGGCGCGACGGTCTTGATCACTCAGCCCGAGTACGTGCCCAAGCGCGCCTTCACGGAGATCAGGCAGACAGCCGAGCACGTCGTACTGGTGCAGCCGAGCCCCGGCACGGTCGAAGAATTCCTTCCCGGCGTGCGGGTGAACGGCCAGGCCGAGACCGAGACCCGCGCGCCCGACTGCGAGGCGAAGGATCCCGTCGCGGCGGGGAACGCGACGATGGGCGGCCTGAAGTATTCGGCCACGCAGCCGAGGGCGCAGGAATGTTACGGCGGCTCGTATCTCGAGGTCCCCGGTCCACAAGGGACGGTGACCGTACTCGGCACCCCCACCCCGCTGACCAACGACTGGCTGGCCGACGAGGGCAACGCGGCGCTGGCGATGCGGCTGCTCGGCAAGCACGAGCGGCTGGTCTGGTACCTGCCGACGGCCGCCGATCCGTCGCTGGAGACCGAGCGGAAGCCGCTGTCCGAACTGATCCCGGCGGGCTGGTCGTACGCGGCGTTGCAGGCCGGGGTCGCGGTGGTGCTGCTGGCGCTGTGGCGTTCCCGGCGGCTGGGGCCGGTGGTGACCGAGCCGATCCCGGTCGTGGTCCGCGCGGCGGAAGCCACCGAAGGGCGGGCGAGGTTGTATCGCAAGGCGAAAGCCGCCGCGCACGCCGGGGAAACCCTGCGGGAGGCGGCCCGCGCGCGGCTCCGGCCGTTGCTGGGGCTCACCCGCGACGCCGAACCGGCCGCGCTGGTGGAGTCCGTCGCCGCGCGGACCGGCCGGGCGCCCGCGGAGATCGGCGCGCTGTTGTACGGGGACCCGCCCGGGGACGTGTCGGACACTGCCGCGCTCGTGCGGCTGGCGGACGGACTCGATGTCGTGGAACGAGAGGTGGAGCGGTCTTGAGTACCGAACAGTCCAATATGGACGCCGCGGCCGGCGCGCGGGCGGCGCTGATCGCGCTGCGTGCCGAGGTCGGGAAGGCCGTGGTGGGGAACGACGCGGCCGTCACCGGGCTCATCATCGCGTTGCTGTGCCGGGGGCATGTGCTGCTCGAAGGCGTTCCCGGAGTGGCGAAGACGCTCCTGGTGCGGGCGTTGGCGGCCGCGCTGGACCTGGAGACGACCCGGGTGCAGTTCACCCCGGACCTCATGCCGGGCGACATCACCGGTTCGATCGTGTACGACGCGCACAGCGGCGAGTTCTCGTTCCGCGAGGGCCCGGTGTTCACGAACCTGTTGCTGGCCGACGAGATCAATCGCACCCCGCCGAAGACCCAGTCTTCGCTGCTGGAGGCGATGGAGGAGCGTCAGGTCTCCAGCGACGGCAAGACGCGGCCGCTGCCCGACCCGTTCATCGTCATCGCGACGCAGAATCCGGTCGAATACGAGGGCACGTATCCGCTGCCCGAGGCACAGCTGGACCGGTTCCTGCTGAAGCTGACCATGCCGATGCCGTCCCGTGAGGACGAATTCGGCATTCTTTCCCGGCACGCGCAGGGTTTCGACCCGCGCGACCTGACCGCGGCGGGAGTCACGCCGGTCGCCGGGATCACCCAGCTCGACGCCGCGCGGCGCGCGGTCGCCGGGGTCACCGTGCGCCCCGAGGTGCTCGCCTACATCGTGGACGTCTGCCGGGCGACGCGGTCGCTGCCGTCCGTGCGGCTCGGCGTCTCCCCGCGTGGCGCGACCGCGTTGCTCGCCGCGACCCGGGCGTGGGCGTGGCTCGCGGGCCGCGACTACGCCACCCCGGACGACGTCAAAGCCTTGGCACGCCCGGCTTTGCGGCACCGGCTCGACCTGCGGCCCGAGGCCGAACTCGAAGGCGCGACCGCCGACGGCGTGCTGGACCGGGTCCTCGCGTCCGTGCCCGTTCCGCGCTGATGGCCGTCACCGGGCGGCTCGGGCTGCTGGCGCTCCTCGCGGCGCCGGTGGTCGGTTTCCTGCTGCCCTCATGGGCCGGGATCGGGCTTGCCGCCGCGGTGCTGCTTCTGTTGGTGGTGCTGGATGTCCTGCTCGCCGGGAGTGTGCGCAAGCTGAATTTCGCGCGGTCCGGCGCGACGTCGGTGCGGCTGGGGGAGGAGTGCGAGGTCACGCTCACCGTGGCAAATCCCACCGGCCGCCCGGTGCGCGCGTGGCTCCGGGACGCGTGGCCGCCCAGCGCCGGCGCGGACGACCGGCACCGGCTGACGTTGCCCCCGGGAGAACGCCGCGTCGTGACCACGCGGCTCTTGCCGACCCGGCGCGGTGACCGGATCGCGGCCAGGGTGACCGTCCGGTCCACCGGGCCGCTGGGGCTCGCCGCGCGGCAGGGTTCGCACGACGTGCCGTGGACCGTGCGGGTGCTGCCGCCGTTCCACAGCCGCAAGCATCTGCCTTCCCGGCTCGCGCGGCTGCAGCAGCTCGACGGCCGCAACGCGGTGCTGATCCGGGGCCAGGGCACGGAATTCGACTCCCTGCGCGAGTACGTGATCGGCGACGACGTCCGGTCGATCGACTGGCGGGCTTCGGCGCGCGCGTCCGACGTCATGGTGCGTACCTGGCGCCCCGAACGCGACCGGCGCGTGGTGCTGGTGCTCGACACCGGCCGCGTTTCGGCGGGCCGGGTCGGGGACGCGCCCCGGCTCGACGCGGCGATGGACGCGGCCCTGCTGCTGGCCGTGCTCGCCGCGCGGGCGGGCGACCGGGTCGACCTCATCGCCTACGACCGGCAGGTCCACGCCGCCGTCCAGGGATCGACGGAGTTGTTGCCCGCCTTGGTGAACGCGATGGCGCCGCTCGAATCGTCGCTGGTCGAGACCGACGCGCGGGGAATGGTCGCGGAGGTGCTGCGGCGGACCCGGCGGCGCGCGCTGGTCGTCCTGCTGACCGGGCTGGACGCGGCACCGCTGGAAGAAGGCCTGTTCCCGGTGTTGTCGAAACTGACCTCGCGGCACCAGCTGATGATCGCTTCGGTGGCGGACCCGCGGGTCGCCGAGATGGCGGCGGGCCGCGGCGACGCGGAAGCCGTCTACGACGCGGCCGCGGCCGAGCGGGTGCTGGCCGAACGGCGCCAGGTCACCGCGCGGCTGGCGCGGCACGGCGTCGAGGTCGTCGACGCGGTGCCCGAGGACCTGCCGCCGCGGCTGGCGGACCGGTATCTCGCGCTGAAGGCGGCCGGACGACTGTGATGTCGGGCTGAACCCGACGGAGTGGTGCCGGTTGGCGACGGGTGTCCCGGGCGGTTCGCGTGCTGTTCTTCGCGGTGATCCCCATGCTGCTGTCCGGGGCGCCCTTGTGCCGGCGGAACTCGAGTGCTGATTCTTTGGGGTGAGGCAAAGGGGCGGCGTGTTGTGAAAGCCACTTTCGCAACGTTGAAGGTTGCGAAAGTGGCTTTCACAACGTCCGCGAAACTAAGCCACCAGAGCGAAACTCGAGTAGTACTCGCCCAACGGATCCCGTGAGCCGCTCCGGTCGGGGCTGACCTCGGCGCCGACCCAGCCCTGGAACGCGCCCGCGTCGTCGATCACCTGCAGGAGCGGCCGCACGTGGCTGTTGCCGAGGTAGCAACCGTTGTAGGACAGGCATTCGCACCAGAACTCGTAACTGTTGCGCCGTCCGCCGAAGGCATCGCTCAGGTAGTAGAACCGCCTGTCGCCGGTGTCGATGATCTTCTGCGCGCACGCCGCGTGGCCGGGGCCGGCGGGGCAGCAGGAGGACGGGTCGCACCCGGAGTCGTACTGCACGAACCCGAGGCACGAGCCGTCGTCGCAGTTGTTCCATCCCGGACCGACTCCGAGCGCGCCACTGCCGCCCCTGGTCCAGTCGGTGATCGCGCGGCGGTTCACGCCCTGCCCTTCGAGCAGGTACGACCGCTGGGTCGCGCGGACCGAGCTCATCGGGGCCTTGCTGGTCTGCGCGAGGGAGGCGTTGCTGCCGTAGGCGATGCCACTGGTGATCGAGTAGTCGTCGCTCACCAGTCGCATCCGGCCGAGGCCCGGCCGTGGTTCCGAAACCGCCCACTTCTCCGCGAGGTTCACGGTCGTCGTGGTGCCGTTGACGGTGCTCTTCGTCCAGGTGATGGCCACTTGCCCGGAGGTCTCGGCGTAGGTGCCGGTGAAGTGGCCGTTCGGTTCACCGGTAAAGCCGGGCGCGGTCTTGATCGGGCAGTTGTTGCGGGGATTGGACCCCGGCGCCCAGTCGCCGCAGTAGTAGACGTCGCCGCTGTTGACCGGGACGGGGAAGTCCGCCTGGTTCCAGGTCCAGAAGTTGTGCGCGACGGTGTTGTCGGCCGGGTTGAACACGAGGTAGCCGAGGCGGACGTAGTTGCGGTCGGCGTCGGTCCGGAATCCGCCGACACTCACCACCCAGTTCTGTTTGCCCGACGGCGCGGATCCGGTCTGCGCCTGGGAGGCGCCGACGAGGAGCGTCGAGGCGAGTACGGACAGGACGACGATCGCGAAGCCGCGTAACCGATTTCTCCCCATGAAAGGAGCTAACCAGGTCAGCCCGCTTCCGGTCGAGAATCTCCAGCGTATCGCCAGTCGACATCACCCACTTCGCCCGCTTTCGCGGCCTTGCGCCCGACGACGAACACGTAAAGTAAGAACGCGACCTCCGCGATTACTCCAATGCCGATCCGAGCCCAGGTCGGCAGGCCCGACGGGGTCACGAAACCCTCGATCACACCGGAGATCAGCAGTACCACGGTCAGCCCCAGCGCCATCACCACGACCGAGCGCCCCTGCTCACCGAGCGCCGCCGTCCGGGAACGGCGGCCCGGGTCGATGACCGTCCAGCCGAGCTTCAGCCCCGTCCCGGCGGCGACGAACACCGCGGTCAGCTCCAGCAGGCCGTGCGGCAGGATCAGGCCGAAGAACACGTCGAGGCGCCCGGCCGAGGACATCAGCGCCGCGCCGATCGCGAGGTTCAGCGAGTTGGCCCAGAGCGCGTAGATCACCGGGACACCCAGCACCACACCGAGGAACAGGCAGGTCGCGGCGACCCACGCGTTGTTGGTCCAGACGCGCGCGGCGAAGGAACCCGCCGGATCGGACGAGTAGTACGTCTCGTACTTCCCGCCCGGCGCCGTCAGGTCCCTGAACTCCTCCGGCGAGGCCAGCGACGCGAGCACCTGCGGGTCACCGGCGATCCACACCGCCGCGATCGCCATCACCGCGATCGACGCCGCCGCCGACGCCAGCCACCAGCGCCGGCTCAGGTACAGCGCCGCCGGGAACCGCTGGGTGAAGAAGAGGCCAATCTCGCGCCAGGCGGGACTGTGCGAACCGGTGACGGCCGAGCGGGCCTTCGCGACCAGGCCGGACAACTGCGCGACGAGCACGGGATCGGGCGCGACCGAGCGGATGATCGAAAGATGCGTCGCGACGCGCTGGTACAGCGTCACCAGCTCGTCGGCGTCCTGGCCGCTGAGTTTCCCGGCGCGGCCGACGAGGTCACGCAGCCGGTTCCATTCGGCCTGATGCGCGGCGACGAACACGTCCACGTCCAACTCGGAGCCCTCCCGGCGATCGTCCTTGGTGGCCCAGCCTATTCGTCACTACGCTTGCCCGGTGGAACAAGAGTCCGAACTCGTCACCGGCGAGGCCGTCGTCCTGGACGTCCGCGCGGCGAAACTGGCCAGCCGCGGGCTCGCCATGATGCTCGACGTCGCCCTCCAGCTCATCGCACTGGTCGTCGCGATGCTCGTGCTGAGCCAGGTCGCCGCGTTCGGTGACGAAGCGCTGGCACTGACCCTCTTCCTGGTGACCGTCGTGCTGATCATGGTCGGCTACCCGGTGACCTTCGAGACGCTGACCCGCGGCCGCACCCTCGGGAAGATGGCGCTCGGCCTGCGGGTGGTGCGCACCGACGGCGGCCCGGTGCGGTTCCGGCACGCGCTGGTCCGCGGGCTCGCCGGGTTCTTCATCGACTTCTGGGCGCTGGGGATGCTCGGCGTCGTGGCGGTGGTCACGTCGCTGCTGTCGCCCAACGGCCGCCGCGTCGGCGACTATCTCGCCGGCACGCTGGTGATCCGGGAACGCATGCCCGCCGCCAGGACGCCGTACGTCGGGATGCCGCCGCAGCTGGCGCACTGGGCCTCGCAGCTGGACCTGACCCGGCTCTCGAACGACCTCGCGCTGGCCGTCCGGCAATACCTGAGCCGGACGAGCGAGCTTCGTCCCGAAGCTGTCGAAGCGCTCGGATACGGGCTCGCACAGCAGGTCGCGGCCGCGATCGGGGCGCCGGTGCCGCCGGGGGTGCCGTCCTGGGCGTATCTGTCGGCCGTGCTGGCCGAGCGACGGCTGCGGGATCAGGCGAAGCTGCAACCGGCGGTCCAGTACGGGCCCGCGCCGGTGCCTGCCGCGCCGGGACATCCGGCCGCGCCTGGGCAGGCGTATCCGCAGGCGGCCGTCCAGCCTGGGCAGGCCGCTCCGGTCGCCCAGCCGGAAGCTCCC
Source organism: Amycolatopsis sp. cmx-4-54 (assembly GCF_046548895.1). NCBI lineage: Bacteria > Bacillati > Actinomycetota > Actinomycetes > Pseudonocardiales > Pseudonocardiaceae > Amycolatopsis > Amycolatopsis sp. cmx-4-54. The sequence goes on along the minus strand of NZ_JAEBEJ010000020.1, from coordinate 83,726 downwards.
TCAGCGCCGGTTCCCGAGAACCCCTTCGCGCCGCCGGGCTGACCCGCGCTCATCGTGAAATGGCCTCGCGAAGCCTTCACGTGGGCCGAAACGTCACCGCCCCAAGTCCGTGAAGGGCTCCTTGAGGGACCCAGAGTCCCTCAAGGAGGCCTTCACGGACTTCTCAGGAAACGTCGGCCGACTTCGCCGACCAGGTGTTGCACTGGAACATCCGGTTCTTCTGCGCGCCGTGCTGCCACCACGAGATCGCGTGCGCGTCGGAGCCGTGGTCGCGCGGGCCGCCGTTGTGGTCGCCGCGGTCCTGCGAACCCCAGGCGTCCCGGTACATCGCCTGATCGACCGAGCCACCGCGGCCCACCGTCGAACCCAGGAACGTCCCGGAAAGACACTGCGCCGAAAGCTCGTTGCGCCGCGACATCTCCAGACCCGCCGCCGAGTCGGTGCCCGCTTCGTAGCGTGCGGACCAATAGGCCTCCGAAATACCGGAAAGCGCCTGGATGTGGTGCGCGTACTCATGGGCGAAAAGGGCCAGATAGACCCCCGGCCGGTTGCCGTACTGCGGGACCTGGAGGCCTTCGTACGGCATGTAAAGCGTCTCGTTCTGCGAGCAGTAGAACGCCGCGACCGAACCGTTGCTGGCGTCACCGCAGGGGCTCGACCAGTTCTTGCCGGAGGGGTACTTCACGGTCGGGACCCGGAACGGCAGTTTCGTGTAGTTCATGACCTGCTGCCAGACGCTGTCCAGACAGGGCCGCGCGCTGTCGAAGAAGGCCGCCGCCGCGTCCGGGTTGTTCGCCCAGCGCGCGAGGTTGCACGGCTGGTTCGGCAGGCCGACCTGGGAATCGAGCCACAGCGGGTTGTCCGCCAGCTTCAGGTGCGGCCGCGGGCCGGACGGCGCGCGGCTTGCCGACGTCTCGCGCGTCGAGCCCGTCGAAGTCTCGCGTGAGGCGGTCGAATCGCGCGAACGGGTGCTCGTGGTCGACGTGTCGCTGGCCGTGGTGGTCGTCGTGTAGTCCGAAGAGGAGGTCGTCGGATAGCTCGAGTATCCGACGTCCGCGACGTGGTTCGAGCCGCCGTTGGCGATCGTGACCACCATGAGCAGGCCGCCCATCAACGCCATCAAGGCCACGATCGCGACCGCCGCGATGACCCCGCCGTTCGACTTCTTGGCCTGGTATCCCCCGTAGGGCGCGAACGCGGGCTGCGCGAAACGGGGACCGTACGGAAGCCGCGGCGGGCCGACGGCGCCGGGCCGGAACGGGACCGGCGCGCCGATCTGCGGCGGCGGCAGCGGGGCCGCGCCCGGCGGGGGCAGCGGTATGCCGCCGCTCGGCGGACCCGGCCGGAACGGCGGCGGCGAAACCGGCGGCCGGGGACGACCGGGCGGGACGGGACCCGGCCGGTTCGGCGGAGGCATCGGCGGGCGACCGCGCGGCGGCAGCGGACGCGCGCCCGGCGGCGGGAGCGGACGGCCACCCTGCGGCGGCCGCGGTGGTCGCGGTGGCGTCGGTGGCGGAGTCGGCCGGCGCCGCGGATCAGGCGGGCCGGGCGGCTGCTGGTTCATCGAGTGGATCCCCCATGCGTTCGGCAACGCCGTTCGCCCAGGTGGCGGATCCGGCGTTTCGGCGGTCAGCATAGATCGGCTGCCCTAGAGTGTGTGGCTGTGTTGACGAAATGGGGGACGGCGGTCGTGGCCGTCGCGGCGAGCTCGGCCTTGATGGCCCCGCCGTCGGATACGAACGTTCCGGAGGCGCCCGCGGCGGGCCCTTCGTTGACGAACGCGCCACAGTTGCCGAAGCCGCCGCCGATCGGCGCGCGCGGTGAGCTCGGGCTGCTCCAGCCGCCGGGCGGCGCGGCCGCGAAGGTCGCGGTGAAGGTGGAACGCGACGGTTCGGTGTCGATCACCGAGCAGGTCACCGTCCCGGGTGGACAGCACCTCGTCCGCCGGATTCCCTTGAAGGTTCCCGCCGGTGAGGAGCAGGACCGCGTGTACGCCGTCCGCGACGTCTCGGTCGAGGGCGCGGGAAGAACGGAGTCGAACGGCGAGCAGCTGGTCGCGACCTTCGACGGTGGCGCGGCCACCCTCAAGTACAAAGTGGACGGTGCGGTCGCGGACGTCGACGGCGCGCAGCAGGTCCGCTGGCAGGTGGCGAGCGGCTGGGACGGCGAGTTATCCCGGGTTTCCGCTTCGTTCAGCGCGCCGACGCGTGAAACGCCCACAGTGGACTGTTTCGCCGGGCCGCTCGGTTCGGACAGGCAGTGTTCGCTCGCGGAGACCGACCACAGCGGCGTCGTCCGCATCGAGCAGGACAAACTCCCGGCGGGAGAACGGGTCGACATCGCCGTCCAGCTGCCGGCGGGCACGGTACCCGCGAACGCGCGGTTCGAGCAGATCGCCACGGTCGGCGGCGCGTTCGCCCTCACCACCCTCGCCGGCCTCGGTTTCGGGGCGTTGGCACTCATCCTGGTGCTCGGCGCGCTCGCCATCTGGCTGTTGCGCCGTCGCGACAAGGGCGCGCTGACCGCGGGCACGGGCCCGGTCGACGTCCTCATGCGAGAAGGCGATCGGGTCTCGTTCGCCTCGCCCGACGGTGTCCTGCCGGGACAGGTCGGCACGGTCGTCGACGAGACGGTCGACGTCGTGGACGTCAGCGGCACGGTGGTCGACCTCGCGGTCCGCAACTACCTGTGGATCGCCGAGGTCCGCGGCGCGGGCACGGTCGACTGGCAGATCGCGCGCCGCAACGCGCCGGACGAGCACCTCGCCGCCTTCGAACGCGAGATCTACACCGCGATCCTGCCCGAGGGCACCGATTCCGTGCTGCTGTCGGAACTTCGCGGCCGCGGCACCGTCGATCTCCGTGTCGCGGGCGAGGCGATGTACGCCGACGTGGTGCGCCGGGGCTGGTTCTCGCGCCGCCCGGATCAGGGCAAGAGCAAACTCACGTGGGCGGGCATCGGCCTGATCGCGCTCGGCCTCGTGGGCACCGCCGTCTTGACGTTCACCGCCGGGCACGCGCTGCTCGGCGTCGCGGCCGTGCTCGCGGGAGTCGCCGCGCTGCTGGGCGCTTCGTGGGTGCCGCCGCGGACCTCGCGCGGCAGGCGTCTGGTCGGCCAGGTGCGCGGGCTGCTCGAGTACCTGCACACCGTCAAGGTCGCCGACCTGCCGGTGGGGGACCGGGAAATGGTGTTCTCGCGGTCGCTGCCGTACGCCATCGTGCTCGGTGACGTCGAGCGCTGGCTCCGGACGTTCGAAGGGCTCGACCCGTCGGCGGACGGTTCGGCCGGGCTGTACTGGTTCGGCGGCCTCGAAGGCGATCGGGACCTGCGCCGGTTCGCCGCGCACCTGCCGTCGTTCCTGTCCGCTTTGGACGGTCTGCTCGCCGAATCCGGGCACCTGCGCTCCATCCGCCCCGAACCGGTCCCCGCCTGACGTGAACACGCGCATTTCGTCCTCTGAATGCGGTAGTTGCACGCGCAAGTACCGCGTTCAGAGGACGAAATGCGTGGTGTTGGCGGTGCTCGCCTTGCTGGTGCTGGGGGCGGCACCGGCGGGGGCACAAGGCGAACCGCAGCTGCCCTCGCTGCCGAACAGCGCGGAGATCTCGCTCAAGGTGGAACGCGACGGCGCGCTCTCGGTCGTCGAGGCGGTGTCCGTGCCGAGCGAGGCGACGATGACCCGCCGGATCCCGCTCCGCACCGCGGCCCCGCACGACCGTGACCGGATCATCGGCATCCGTGACGTCGTCATCGAGGGCGCGGGCAACGCCGAGCTGACCGACACCGAGTTGACCGTCAAGCTCAAGGGCGGAACCTCGGTCGTCCGGTACACAGTGGACGGTGCGGTCGCCGAGGCCGACGGCCTGACCCGGGTGAGCTGGCAGCTCGCGGGCGGCTGGGACTCCCGGCTCGAACTCGTGCGAGCCAGTTTCGCCGCACCGTCCGTTCCGAACGCGGTCACCTGTCACGCCGGGCCCGAGGGGTCTCGCGCGCGCTGCGGCGCCGCCCAGATCGCGCATTCCGGGCTGACCAGGTTCAGCCAGCAGAACCTGGCCGCCGGGCAGCGGATGGAGATCTCGGTCGAACTGCCCGGCGGGACCGTCCCGGCGAACGCGCGCCTGGAGCCGTCGAAGACCTTCGCCGGAGCGTTCGTGCTCACCGCTCCGGTCGGGTGGGCCTGGTTCGGCTTCGCGCTCGCGCTGGTCGCGGCCGCGGTGGCGTTGGTCCTGCTGCGGAGGCGGGACGAGCACCCTGGCGACGCGCTCCCGGTCCGGCTGCTCACCGGGAAAGCGTTCTCGTCACCCGACGGTGTGTTGCCCGGCCAGGTCGGGACCGTGCTCACGGGTCGCGCCGACGCCGTCGATCTGGCCGCGACGGTCGTCGACCTCGCCGTCCGGAACTACCTCTGGGTGAGCGAGGAGCCCGGCGAGCTGACCCGCTGGCGGCTCGTCCGCCGCAATCCGCCGGACGACCAGCTGACCGCTTACGAACGCGCCGTCTTCGACGCGCTGCTGCCCGGCGAACGCGAGTCCGTGCTGCTGTCGGAGATCCAGTCGGCGCAGATCGGGATCGAGACCGTGCGGGCCGCGCTGGACGACAGCGTGGTCGAACGCCGCTGGTACTCGCGGCTGCCCGGCAGGCTGACCCCCGTCGGCCTGCGGATCTGCTTCTACGGTCTGTTCCTCACCGTCCTGCTGGCCCTGACCGTCGGCTACGCACAGCTCGGGCTGATCGTCATCGCCGCGGGTGCGGTACTCGCCGTCGCCGCCCGGTGGCTACCGGTGCGCACCGGCGCCGGCGTCGTGCTGCACCGCCGCCTGCTCGGCGTCCGTGACGCGCTGCTGGCGACCGAGGCGACGGCAGTCCCGAAGCTCGAACGCGAGGTGCTCCTTTCCCGGGCGCTGCCGTACGCGCTCGCTCTCGGCGAACAAGAACAGTGGGTCGACGGATTCGCCGCGCTCAAGGGACCGCCCAAGATCTACTGGTACGGCAAGGAAGATGGCGATGAAGTCCCGATCGGGCGGGTGAGCGACTTCACGGCCGCGCTAGTGGGAACCTTCGCCGCGACCCGACAGGGTCGTCGCCTGGAGGCCTGAGTAGCCCGTAGGGTGGTGCGCATGGCCGATCCCGAGCTTGTCCGATTCACCCTCGACAACGGTCTGCGCGTGGTGCTCGCGCCCGACGCGACCGCTCCGGTGGTGGGTGTCAGCGTCCACTATGACGTGGGCTTCCGTTCCGAGCCCGAAGGGCGCACCGGTTTCGCGCACCTCTTCGAGCATTTGATGTTCCAGGGGAGCGAGAGCCTGGAGAAGCTCGCGCACTTCCGGTACGTCCAGTCGAGTGGTGGCAGCTTCAACGGCTCCACCCACCCGGACTACACGGACTACTTCGAGGTCCTCCCCGCCGCGGCACTCGAGCGCGCCCTGTTCCTCGAAGCGGACAGGATGCGGGCGCCGAAGCTGACGCAGGAGAACCTGGCCAACCAGATCGACGTGGTCAAGGAGGAGATCCGCCTCAACGTGCTGAACCGGCCGTACGGCGGGTTCCCGTGGATCACCCTCCCGCCGGTGCTGTACTCCACGTTCCCCAACGCGCACAACGGTTACGGCGGTTTCGAGGATCTCGAACAGGCCACCCTGGACGACTGCGCGGCCTTCTTCGACACCTACTACTCGCCCGCGAACGCGGTGCTGACCGTCGCCGGTGACTTCACCGTCGAGCAGGCCCGCGAGCTGATCGAGAAGCATTTCGGCGACGTGCCGCACCGGCCCGCGCCCGAGCGTCCGTCGTTCGCCGAGCCCGCCCCCGCGGGTGAGCTGCGAGGCGAGCAGGTGGACCCGCACGCCCCGCTGCCCGCGGTGGGCGTCGGCTACCGCATGCCGGATCCGATCAACGACCTCGACGGCTACCTGGCGAACCTCGTGCTCGCCGGCGTGCTGACCGACGGCGACGGCTCCCGGCTGCAGCAGCGCCTGGTGCACCGCGAGCCGCTGGTCGTCGACATCGGCGCGGGCGCCGGGCTGTTCGGGCCGTTCGAGGCCCGCGACCCGGACACGTTCACCATCACCGCGATCCACCCGCCGGACGTGAGCACCGACCAGGTCCTCACCGCGCTGGACGAGGAACTGGAGAAGCTGGCGGCCACGCCGCCGGGAGACCAGGAGATCAAGAAGGTCACCGCGCGCTGGGCCGCGAGCCTGCACTCCGAGCACGACAAGCTGGTGTCCAGGACGCTCGCGCTCGGCTCTTTCGAGCTGCTGTACGGCGACGCTTCGCTGGTGTACCGGCTCGCCGAGAAGATCTCGGCGATCACCGGAGAGGCCGTTTCGGCGGCGGCGAAGGCGCTGCGGCCGGATTCGCGCGCCGTGCTCGTCGTCCGCCCGGGTAGTGGATCTTCAGACCAGGAAGGTACCGAGCAGTGAGCGCACCGCACCGCACCGCCGAGGAGATCGGCCGCACGGCCACCGGGCCGCGTCCGGTCCCTTCGCTGGGAACACAGCGCGCCGCCGCCGATCTGTCCCATGTGGACACGAAGCTGAGCAACGGGCTGCGGGTGCTCGCCGTCCGCAAGCCCACCGTGCCGCTGGTCGAGCTGCGCGTCTGGATCCCGTTCGCCGGTGACGACAAGCTGCACCCGGCCACCGCCGAGGTGCTGGCCGAAACCCTGCTGACCGGCACCGCCCGCCGCGACCGCATCGAGATCGACGCCGACCTGGCGCTGATCGGCGGCGACCTCGCGTCCGGCGTCGACCCGGAGCGCCTGATCATCACCGGTACTTCGCTGGCCGACGGCCTGCCGACGATGCTCGACGTCCTCGCCGACGCGCTCACCGGCGCGTCGTACGCGGACGCCGAGGTCGAGCGGGAACGCGAGCGGCTCATCGAGCGGATCGCCGTCTCTCGCACGCAGCCGAGGACGATCGCCCGTGAGGCGCTGCAGAAGCACCGCTACGGCGACCACCCGGCCGTGCGCGAGGTCCCGCAGGCCGAAGATGTCGCTGTCGTGACGCCAGAACAGGTTCGGGCGCTGCACCAGGCTTCGGTGCTGCCGCGAGGATCCGTGCTGGTGATCGTCGGCGACATCGACCCGGAGACCGTCATCGGCGATCTGGAGAAGGCGTTCGGCGGCTGGGCATCGGACCGCTCCGCCGTCCGCCTGCCCGTGCTGCCCGACCTCACCGGCGGCAACGTCCTGCTGGTGCCGCGGGCCGGTGCCGTGCAGTCGCAGATCCGGCTGTCCGCGCAGAGCGTGTCGCGCACGGACCCGCGGTACCCGGCGCTGCAGCTGGCGAACCTCGTGTACGGCGGGTACTTCTCGTCGCGGCTGGTCGAGAACATCCGTGAGGACAAGGGTTACACCTACAGCGCGCACTCCGGGTTCGAATTCACCGACCAGACCGCCGTGGTGAACGTCGACGCGGACACCGCGACCGACGCGACCGCCGCCGCGCTCATGGAGACGCGGTACGAGCTGGCCAGGCTCGGTCTCGTGCCGCCGACCGCCGACGAGGTCGAGTCGGTGCGGCAGTACGCGATCGGTTCGCTGGTCACGGCGGCGTCGTCGCAAGGCGGCCTGGCCGCGCAGCTGTCCGCGCTCGCCGCGACGGGGCTGGGCGTCGAATGGCTCGCCGGGCATCCGGAGCGTCTCGCCGCGGTCACCGCCGAAGAAGTGGCGAACGCGGCGCTGGAGTTCTTCGCGCCCAAGCGGTTCACCGGGGTCGTCGTCGGCGACGCCGACGTCCTCGCGCCGAAGCTGACGGCGCTGGGGGACGTGACCGTCGGGGAGCCCTCCTGATGGAGACACCGTTCGGGTTGGGGGCGCTCCCGACGCTTTCGCGCTCCACCGCGGACCGTCAGGAATCCTTGCGCACCAACCCGGACAGGCTCGCCGAGCGCTGGCCCAACGCCCGGATCGTGCTGCTCGACGAGCACGCGCGCACCCCGGTGGCGGAGGGTTCCGGCACGCTCGCGACCCGCAAGTCGCAGGACTTCGGCACCGAGCCGCCCGCCGACGCGGTCTTCCTGGGGGAGTGGCAGGGCACCGACTACTGGTCGATGCCCGGCCGCCCCGCCGGGGAGACCGAGACCGTCGAAATGGCGGGCAGCTGGGGCGTCGTCGAACAGGTCCAGCGCCGCGACGGCGAGATCTGGGTCGACCTGCGCGGCTACGGCGACCTGCTCGACGACGCGTCGGCCGGGCTGTTCACCACCGCGCAGGCGCTGCAGGCCTGGCGGCGGCAGGCGAAGTTCTGCACGCGCTGCGGCAGCCCGACCGAGCTGATCCAGCTGGGCTGGGCCAGCAAGTGCGGCGGCTGCGGCCGCGAGGAGTACCCGCGCACCGACCCGGCGGTGATCTGCCTCGTGCACGATGACGCCGGCGTCAACGGGGAGCACGTCCTGCTGGCGCGGCAGCCGATCTGGCCGTCGGACCGGTACTCGATCCTCGCCGGTTTCGTGGAGGCGGGCGAGTCGCTCGAAGGATGTGTCGAGCGGGAGATCCGCGAAGAGGTCGGCGTCGAGGTGCGCGATGTGCGTTATCTCGGCAGCCAGCCGTGGCCGTTCCCGCGGTCGATCATGCTCGGCTTCACCGCTCGGGCCGACATCTCCGCTCCGCTGGTGCCGGCGGAGGGCGAGATCGAAGAGGCGTTCTGGGTTTCGCGCGCCGAGGTGCGGGCCGCCTTCGCGAACAGTCAGCTGCGGAACGCGGGCGCCGTGCCGACGCCGATCGCCGGCGGGACGCGGCAGCTGGTGCTGCCGGGGAATTCGTCGATCGCGCGCGTGATGCTGGCGGCGTGGGCCGGCGTCTGACTCCTGGTTCCCCATGTCGCGGGAGCAAGGGACCTTTGCTACCACTCGCTAGCGAGTGGTAGCACGTGAAGGCCCCCTTCCCTCGGCTCAGCCGAGGGAAGGGGGCCTTCACGCGCTGGCACCAATAAACCGTCACGCGGTCGCGTTGTTGACGGCGGTGACGGTCGCGGCGGGATCGTCGACCGTGAGCACGAGCCGGTTGAAGTCCTCCGCCTCGTCGAGGGTGATGACGACCGTGCGGCTCCGATGGCGGTTTCGCGTGACTGGATGGACGACGCGCGTGACTGGACGGACGACACGCGGCTGACGTCCGAGTCGTCCGTCCAATCACGCGTGTCGTCCGTCGGATCACGCGTGTCGTCCAATTGGTCGCACGAAACGCGCAGGTGGCCGCAGGGCGACGACCCATCGCGGCCACTCACCGCACCGGTACGCGTACCCGCTGTGCGGAACACGCCAAGCGTTACCTCCCCGTTTCCCCGCACCGTTGACGGCTGTGGCTCGGCTCACTACAGTCCCCCGGAAACCGTCTGTAAAGTTTCCTAACGAAGTCGGGAGCAAGCCCCAGTGCGAGCCGGTAGTCCGCGAATGCTGCGCGAGATCAACGATCGCGCGGCCATCGAGGTCCTCCTCGAGGACGGCCCTCTGACGCGTGCCGAGCTCGAGGTCGCCATCGGCCTGTCCAAGCCCGCGACGGCGCAGCTGCTCACCCGGCTCGAACAGGACGGCATCGTCGCCAAGGCGGGCGTCCGCGGCGGGGGCCGCGGCCCGAGGGCGCAGCTCTGGCAGGTCGACGGCGCCGTCGCCTACGTCGCGGCCGTGGACCTGACGCCGCAACAGGCCGACTTCGTGGTCGCCGACGTCGCGGGCGCGGTGCTCGCCGAGTACCAGGTCCCGCTGCCGGTCCACGAGGGCGCGGACGTCGTCGGCACCTTCGGCGCGGCGCTCACCAGCGTCGCGAACAGCGCCGGCCTCGCCGCCACCGATCTCCGCCACGTCGTCATCGGTGCGCAGGGCGCCTTCGATCCCCGCACCGGCTTGCTCTCCTCGGCGCCCCACATCCCCGGCTGGCTCGGGTTCGACGTGCCGGGAAGGCTCAGCCGCGAGCTCGGCGTCGAGGTCACCATCGAGAACGACGTCAACCTCGTCGCGATCGTGGAGATGACGGTCGGCCAGGCCGTCGGGCTCGACGACTTCGTGATGATCTGGCTCAGCGACGGCGTCGGCGGCGCCGTGGTGGTCGGCCGCAGGCTGTTGCGCGGGGCGACCGGCGGTGGCGGCGAGATCGACTGGATGCGCGTGCCCGATCCGGTTTCCGTCGCCACCCTGAAGGACAAGCCTCGCGCGGGAGATCGTTTCGGTGATCTCGTCGCTTCTCCGGCCGTCGTCGAGCTGGCCGCCGCGCACGGCATCGTGGCCGAAACCGGCGCGGACGCCGTCGCCAAGGCGCGCGAAAGCCACAACGAAGCTTTCCTCGACGACCTAGCCCGCCGTGTCGCGGGTGGAGCGGCAGGCCTGATCGCGGTGGTCGACCCCGAACTCGTGCTCCTTTCCGGCGACACCAGCCGAGCCGGCGGCGACGAATTCGCCGCGCTGGTCGCGAAAAGGCTGCACGAACTGGTCCTGCCCCGCACCCCCGTCGGGGTCGCTTCGGTGCAGGGCAACGCGGTCCGCGCGGGCGCGCTTCAATCGGCGCTCGCCACCGTCCGCCGTGACGTCTTCGGCGTCAACACCCCTTCGCTCCTCGGGCCGAGACGGTCCGGGGCGGGAGAGCCAAATCCGATCGTGGCTATCCCGGATTCACGAACAGAACCACCGTCTCCCGCCCCAACCAACTAGGAGGAGGGTCATGAGTTCCACGACCCAGGTTCGGAGAAGTGGCCGCCGTTGGCGCGGCTCGATAGTGCTCGGCGCGGTCACCGTCGCCGCACTGGTGTCCGCTTGTTCGGGCGCCGCAAGCGGCCCGAACGGTGGGGCGGGCGACGCGGCGGCCGTTCCCGCCGCGGACGCGAAGCTCACGCTGACCGTCTACAGCAAGTTCACCGACCGCGAGTACAACGTGGTCACCGCCGGGCTCAACAAGCTCAAGGCGAAGTTCCCGAACATCGAGATCAAGCACGAAGGCCAGCAGGACGACGACAAGATCACCCAGTCCATCCGCGGTGGCAACCCGCCGGACGTGGCGATCTCGTTCTTCACCGACAACCTCGGCGCGTGGTGCTCCACGGGCAGTTTCCAGGATCTCAAGCCCTACATCGACCGCGACAAGATCGACCTGACGCAGATCCCCGACGCGGTCCGCAGCTACACCGAGTTCCAGGGCAAGCGCTGCGCCATGCCGTTGCTCGCCGACGTCTACGGCTTCTACTACAACAAGGACATGTTCGCGGCGAAGGGCGTCACGTCGCCGCCGAAGACGACCTCGGAACTGTTCGAGGCCACCAAGAAGCTGACCGAGTTCAACGCGGACGGCTCCATCAAGGTCGCCGGTTTCCTGCCGTCGATGCCGTTCTACGCCAACATGGCGCAGTACTGGGCCCCGAACTTCGGCGCCACCTACATCGGCCCCGACGGTCAGTCGCATCTCGCCGACAGCCCCGAGTGGAAGGCGATGTTCGACTTCCAGAAGCAGCTGGTGGACTTCTACGGCGGCCACGCCAAGGTCGAGCAGTTCAAGGCCGGTCTCGGCGAGGAGTACTCGGCGGACCACGGTTTCCAGCGCGGCAAGCTCGCGATGATGATCGACGGCGAGTACCGCACCGCGTTCATCAAGGACCAGGCGCCGCAGCTCAAGTTCGGCACGGCGGCCCCGCCGGTGCTCGACAGCAAGCCCGACCGCTACGGCGGCGCGTTCACCACGGGCACGATCATCGCGATCCCCAAGGGCGCCAAGAACCCCGGCGCGGCCTGGGAACTGATCAAGCAGGTCACCCTCGACACGTCGACGCTGGTCGAGCTGTCGAACGGCCTGAAGAACGTCCCGAGCACCAAGGCCGCGCTGACCGACCCGAAGCTCGAGGTCACGCCGGAGTTCAAGACGTTCCTCGACCTGTACAACGGCGGCAAGCTGACGCCGAACCCGTCGACCCCGATCGGCGACGCGCACCTCAAGGCGGTCAACGACTTCGCCGAGAAGTGGCAGGCGGGCAACGTCCCGGACATGGTCGCGGGTCTGAAGCAGGTCGACGCTCAGATCAACGACGAGCTGGCCCAGAAGCGCGCCGGCGGCTGATCGCATGACTTCGACCCTGGATTCCAGGGCGGTCGCCTCCCCTTCCGCGTCCACCCGGACGCGGAAGGGGAACACGGCGCGCCGCCGTCGCACCGTCTTCTATTTCATCGCCCCGGCGATGCTGGGTTTCCTGATCTTCTTCGGTTACCCGCTGATCGCCACGGTGTACTACTCGTTCACCCGGTACGACCTGATCAACGCGCCGGAGTTCATCGGCTTCGACAACTACGTCCGGATGTTCACCAGCGAGCCGCTGGTCGGCACGGCCGCGTACAACACGCTGTGGTTGGTGATCGTCCTGACCGTCTGCCGGGTGGTGTTCGCGCTCGGCGTCGCGTCGGTCATCTCCCGGCTGAAGTCGGGCGTCGGCCTGGTCCGGACGCTGTGCTACCTGCCTTCGCTGGCCCCGCCGGCGGCGGCGACCCTGGCCTTCGTGTTCCTGTTCAACCCGGAATACGGCCCGGTCAACGCTTTCCTGGAGTTCGTCGGCATCGACGGCGGGCTGTGGTTCAACGACCCGGCGATGTCGAAGCCCGCGCTGACCCTGCTGGTGATGTGGGGTTCGGGCGAGCTGATGATCATCATCCTGGCGGCGCTGCTCGACGTGCCGCAGGAGCAGTACGAGGCCGCTCAGCTCGACGGCGCCGGGCCGGTCCGCCGGTTCTGGCATGTCACGCTGCCGTCGATCTCGCCGGTGCTGCTGTTCGGCATCGTCAACTCGATCATCTTCGCGTTGCAGTTCTTCACGCAGGCGATCGTCGCGGGATCGGCCGCGGCGGGCGCGGCCGACGTCGCGGGCAACACGAAGTTCATCGGTGCGCCACAGAACTCCACGCTGACCTATCCGGTTTGGCTGTACGTCCAGGGTTTCCGGTACTTCAACATGGGTTACGCGGCCGCGATGGCGGTCCTGTTGTTCATCGTTTCGGCGGGGTTCACTTGGATTCTCGTGCGGCAACTGCGCAAGTCCCAGCATCAGGAGGAGGGGGCATGATCATATTCTCGCGACGGCCTGTTCATGGCCCCGACCGGGTGCGGGTGTCCCGCATGAGCGGAGTGGGCGGATGACGACACTCGCAGAACCGCGGCACGCCGCCCCGGCGTCCGAACCGCCGAAGGTGCGGATGCGGCGCAAGTGGGACAAGAAGCTGCACTGGATCGCGACGCACAGTGTGGGCATCGCGATGGGCGTGATCTTCATGCTGCCCATCCTGTTCGTGTTCCTCACCGCGGTGATGTCCAGCGATCAGGCGCTTTCGTCGAACTTCTGGCCGACGGAATGGCATTTCGAGAACTTCATCGAGGTGTTCGAAAAGGCGCCGCTGCTGCGGTACTTCGGCAACAGCATGCTGTATTCGACGCTGGCCACCCTCGGGGCGCTCGTTTCGGCGATCCCGGCGGCGTACGCGCTTTCGAAGCTGAAGTTCCGCGGGCAGAACCTGTTCTTCATGCTGACCGTCGCCGCGATGATGCTGCCCCCGCAGGTCACCGTCGTGCCGTTGTACGACCTGTGGGTGCGGCTCGGGTTCACCGGGACGCTGATCCCGTTGATCGCGCCGTACTTCTTCTTCGACGCGTTCTCCATCTTCCTGCTGCGGCAGTTCTTCCTCACCATTCCGAAGGACTACCTCGAAGCGGCGAAGATCGATGGCTGCACCGAATTCAAGGCGATGGTCAAGGTGCTGATCCCGATGGCGAAGCCGGGGATCGCGGCCACCGCGATGTTCTGCTTCCTGTTCACCTGGAACGACTATTTCGGTCCGCTGCTCTACACGGGTGAGACCAGGGACAGCTGGCCGCTTTCGCTGGCGATCGCGTCGTTCCGCGGGATGCACCACGTGGAATGGAACCTCACCATGGCGGCCACCGCGCTGATCATGCTGCCGGTGATCGTGTTGTTCGTGTTCGCGCAGAAGTCCTTCGTCAAGGGCATCACATTCACAGGGGTCAAGGGATGAAACTGGCAGTCGTCGGTGGTGGGTCCACGTACACGCCCGAGCTGATCGACGGGATCGCCGGACGGCGGTCCACTTTGGACGTCGACGAGATCGTGCTGATCGATCCGGACGCGTACCGGGTGGAGGCGGTCGGGGACTTCAGCAATCGTTTGCTGAGCCACGCCGGGCATCCGGCGCGGGTCCGCACCACCGCGAGTCTCGAAGAAGGCGTCGACGGCGCGTCGGCGGTGCTGATCCAGCTGCGGGTCGGCGGACAGCGAGCGCGGCGCGGGGACGAGACCTTCCCGCACGCCTGCGGCTGTGTCGGGCAGGAGACCACGGGCGCGGGCGGACTCGCGAAGGCGCTGCGCACGGTGCCGGTGGTGCTCGACATCGCTGACAGGGTTCGGAAAGTCGCCGGTGACGACACCTGGATCGTGAACTTCACGAACCCGGTCGGCATCGTCACCCGCGCGCTGCTGAACGAGGGCCACCGTGCCGTCGGACTGTGCAACGTCGCGATCCACCTCCAGCGCACGTTCGCGCATCTGCTCGGTGCCGGGGTCGACGAGGTCAAACTCGTCCACACCGGACTGAACCACCTGAGCTGGGAACGGAAGGTGCTCGTCGACGGCGAGGACCGGCTGCCGGAACTGCTGGCGGAGCACGCGGAATTCCTCGGCGAACACGTCACCGCGCCGGTCGAATGGATGCGGCGGATGAACGTCGTGCCGTCGTACTACCTGAAGTACTACTACGGGCACGACGAGCAGGTCGCGAAGCAGCGCACCGAGCGGCCGCGCGCGGACGTCGTCAGCGACGTCGAGGAGGAACTGCTCAAGGTGTACCTCGACCCGGAGGTGATGACCAAACCGGAGCAGCTGGAAAAGCGGGGCGGTGCCTACTATTCCGAGGCCGCGGTGCAGCTCGTGCACGCGCTCACCTCGGGCGGGCCCGCGGAGGAGCACGTCGTCAACGTCCGCAACGAAGGCACCTTCGACTTCCTGCCGGACGACGCCGTCATCGAGGTTCCGTCCCTTGTGGACGGTAACGGGCCGCGCCCGATCGCGCAGCCGCCGGTGGAGCAGCGGTTCGCCGGGCTCATCGCCGGGGTGACCGCGTACGAGCACCTCGCGCTGGACGCCGCGATCAAGGGCGGCCGCGACCGGGTGGCCGACGCGTTGCTCGCGCATCCGCTGGTCGGCCAGTACACCAAGGCCGATCAGCTCGCCGACACGCTGGTGCGGACCAACCGTGAGTTCCTGCCGTGGGCGGGGGCATGACGGCCGGCTCTCGGGACGTCGTCGTCGCGATCGACGGCGGCAACAGCAAGACCGACGTCCTGATCGTCTCGCACGACGGACGGGTGCTCGGACAGTCGCGAGGACCGGGCGCGTCCCCGCAGAACATCGGGGTCGACGGCAGCGTCCAGGCGCTGGAGAAGCTGGTCCTGGAAGCTCTTCGCGGGGCAGGGCTTCCCGACGAACGTCCTTTCGCGACACATACGTCGGCCTATCTCGCGGGGCTGGATTTCCCGCGTGAGGAAGCGATCCTGGACGCCGCGCTGGCCGCGCGCGGCTGGAGCGACACGCTGATCGTCGGCAACGACACGCTCGCGCTGCTGCGTGCGGGCAGCTCCGACGGGACCGGGGTGGCGGTGGTGTGCGGCGCCGGGATCAACGGCGCCGGCGTCAGCGCGGATGGCCGTGAACACCGGTTTCCCGCGCTGGGCAAGATCTCCGGCGACTGGGGCGGCGGCTACCGGCTGGGCGAGGAAGCACTGTGGTGGGCCGTCCGTGCCGAAGACGGTCGGGGTCCGGGCACGGCTCTGCAAGCCGCCGTCACCGCGCACTTCAAGGCGTCTTCGGTGCTGGAAGTGGTGCAGCGCTTGCACTTCGAGGAGCTGCACTCCGACGCGATCCACGGCCTGTGCCCGCTGCTGTTCGCCGTCGCGGCGGGCGGCGACGAGGTGGCGCAGGACGTGGTCGACCGGTTCGTCGAAGAGGTCGCCTTGCTGGTCTCGGTCATCCTGCGGCGGCTAGAACTCACCGAAGAGGCACCGGAGGTGATCCTCGGCGGGGGAGTGCTGACCGGCGTCGGCGAGCAGGTGATCGCGGAGATCGAGCGGCGGTGCCTGAAGGTGGCGCCGCAGGCTTCGATCCAGGTGGTCGACGTGGCCCCGGTAGTCGGCGCGGCGTTGTTCGCGCTGGACACCATCGGTGCTTCCGGCACCGCCAAGGCCGCGCTGAAGGCCGCCACCAAGCGGGTCTGAACGTGCGTGAAGGCCCCCTTCCCTCGGCTCAGTCGAGGGAAGGGGGCCTTCACGCGCCTATCGGCTCAGGAAGCGGCGGGGACGAGCGGCTCGTCCGTCTCCAGCAGCGTCTTGAGGTCCGACAGGATCCACGGCCAGCCACCACCGGCGTTCTCGCCCGGCCCGGCGTTGAAGTCCTCCTGCGAACCGTTGACCAGGGCGGCCGTCGTGGGCGCGTCGGTGACGTCGTGGGTGACGGTCAGCCGGGTGCCCGCGGTCTTCGTCTCTTCGATCTCGTAGGTGAGCTTGGTGTACGGCTCCTTGTCGAAGGACGGGTCCATCAGCAGCTTCCAGGTGATGACCAGCTTGCGCGGTGGATCGACCTCGAGGACCTCGCCGTCGACCAGGTCGGTCGTGAACCCCGCCTCGACGTACTCCGGCGTGGGATGGGTGGCGTGCTTGCCACCCGGCCGCAGGTCGTAGTCGACGAGTCCGGTGTAGCCGTACTTCCGCGTCCATTCGGGCTTCGTGATGGCGTCCCAGATCTTCTCCGGGGTGGCCTTGATGTAGACGCGGTAAACCTGGGTGTCGGTCATGATGGTTCCTCGTTTTCGAGTTCGGCGGCTTCGAGTTCGGCTTTGAGGTCGAGCAGCGCGGTCACGTGCCGCTCGGTGAACTTGTCGATCCACCTGTCGTGGATCTGCCGGATCGGCACCGGGTTGAGGAAGTGCCTCTTCTCCCGGCCCTCCTTGCGCGTGACGACAAGTCCGGCTTCTTCCAGCAGTTTCAAATGCTTCATCACGCCGAACCGGCTCATGTCCACTTCGGACTCAAGCTCGGTCAGCGTGCGGCCGTCACGCGCGAACAGCTGGTCGAGCAGGAACCGGCGAGTCGGATCCGCCAGAGCCTTGAAAACCAGGTCGTCGTCGGGCACGTCGAAAGAATAGGTGACCAAAAGGTCACGTGTCAAGTCTTGGCTAGAGCAAGGCGCCCAACGGCAGGATCAGTGCGATCGCGACCACCGAGATGACCGTCTCCATGATCGACCAGCTCTTCAGCGTCTGCCCGACCGAAAGTCCGAAGTACTCCTTGACCAGCCAGAACCCGGCGTCGTTGACGTGGGAGAAGAACAGTGAACCGGCGCCGATCGCGAGCACCAGCAGCGCGCCGTGCGACGGGTCCATGGTCGCGGCGAGCGGGGCGACGATGCCGGCGGCCGACACGGTCGCGACCGTCGCGGAGCCGGTGGCGAGCCGGATCGCGACCGCGACCAGCCAGCCGAGCAGCAGTGGCGACAGGTTCGCGCCGGTGGCGAGGCCGGTGATGACGTTGCCGACGCCGGCGTCGACGAGGGTCTGCTTGAAGCCGCCACCCGCGCCGACGATGAGCAGGATGCCGGCGATCGGCGGCAGCGAATCCGCCACCGTGGACGACAGCTTGTCGCGAGTGAAGCCCGCGGACTTGCCGAGGGTGAGCATGCCGAGCAGGACCGCGGCGAGCAGCGCCACCAGCGGGTCGCCGATGAAGTCGAGCACGCGGCGGACGTGGTTCTCCTTCTCCAGCAGGATGTCCGCGAGCGCCTTGCCCATCATCAGCACGACCGGCAGCAGCACCGTGGACAGCGTCGCGAGGAAGCCGGGCCGCCGGCCGTCCGAAGAGGACGATTCCGGGACGAGCCGCTCCGGCGCGACGGCATCCGGGACCATCTTCGCGGCCAGCTTGCCGAACAGCGGCCCGGCGATGATCACCGTCGGGATCGCGACGAGCAGGCCGAAGGCCAGGGTGAGGCCGACGTTGGCGTTCAGCGCGCCCGCGGCGGCGAGCGGTCCGGGGTGCGGCGGGACGAGACCGTGCAGTACCGAAAGCCCGGCGAGCGCGGGGATGCCCAGCATCAGCAGCGGTTTCCCGGTGCGCTTGGCGACCAGCAGGATCACCGGGATCAGCATGACCAGGCCGATCTCGAAGAACATCGGCAGCCCGATCAGCGCGGCGACCAGCGCCATCGCCCACGGCAGGGTGCGGTCGCCCGCGCGGCGAAGGATGGTGTCGACGATCTGATCCGCGCCGCCGGAGTCGGCGAGCAGTTTGCCGAGCATCGCGCCGAGCGCGATCAGCACGCCGACCGAGGCGACCGTGGAACCGACGCCGGAACTGAAGCTCTTGATCAGCTTGTCCGCCGGCATGCCCCCGACGAGCCCGAGCACGCCGGAGCCGAGGATCAGGGCCAGGAACGGATGCTGCTTCGCCTTGGTGATCAGGACGACGATCACGGCGATGGCCAGCACCGTCGCGCCGATGAGACGGGTGTCGTGTCCGGTCCAGGCGGCGGCGAGAGTGGTGGTCATCGGCGGTCCTCGAAAGCGGAAAGGGCGGTGTCGGTGATCTCTTCCGGCTTCTTCGCGATGTCGGCGACGAGGCCGAATTCGTCCGGCTGCAAAGGTTCGAGGTCGGCGAGCTGGGAGTCCAAAAGGGACACTGGCATGAAATGCCCCGAGCGGGTCTTCATCCGGCTCGCGAGCAGTTCGCGGTCGCCGTGCAGATGCAGGAACCAGACGTCGCCGCCGCTGCGCAGGATGTCGCGGTAGCGGTACTTGAGCGCGGAGGACGTCACGACGCCGCCGGAGGACTGGTGGTCGGAGATCCAAGCGGCGATGGCTTCGAGCCAGGGTCGCCGGTCTTCGTCGTTCAGCGGGTGGCCGGAGCTCATCTTGTCGATGTTCGCCTTCGGATGGAACGTGTCCGCTTCGGCGTAGTCGACGCCGAGGCGTTCGGCGAGTGCCGTGCCCACGGTCGTCTTGCCCGAGCCGGAAACGCCCATCACCACGATGACGGTCATCCGTACCTCCCACGTCGTTGTAGCCGGGACGAGTACAGCTCAAAAGTACTACTTAAGCAACATCAAGTACTACTTAATCGAATCAGAACGTTACAGTCGCCTGGTGGGCAACGACAGGCATGCCGAAATGCTCGACGCGCTCGGCTCCGCGATCGCGAACGGGGAACTCCCGCCGGGCTCCGTCCTGCGCTCGGAGGAGCTCCAGGAGCGGTTCGGCGCGTCCCGCACGGTGGCGCGCGAGGTGGTGCGCGTCCTCGAAACGATGTGCCTGACCAGCAGCAAGCGCCGGGTCGGGGTGATCGTGCGCGAGCCGCGTGACTGGAACCATTACGACCCGAGACTGCTCCGCTGGCAACTCGACGGAGCCGAGCGGAAGACCGCGCTGCGCACTCTGACCGAACTGCGGTCCGGTGTGGAACCGTGCGCCGCCCGGTACGCCGCGCTGCGGGCGACACCGGAAGAAGGCGGCCGTCTCCGGGCCTTGGCGAAGAGGCTGGAGGAGACGGCGCACCGGCGGGACCTCGAAACCTTCCTGGGGCACGACGTCGCCTTCCACGATCTGCTGCTGTCCGCGTCGCGAAACCCGATGTTCGCGCAGCTTTCGGCGGTCGTCGCCGCGGTGCTCGCCGGGCGCACCGGGCACGGGCTGATGCCGGAGGAGCCCCAACCCGAGGCCGTCGCCCTGCACGTCGAGGTCGCCGCGGCCGTCGACGCCGGTGACCCTGACCGGGCCGAACGCGCGATGCGGGACATCGTCATCCAGGCGCGTGACGAGATGGCCGTCCTTCTGGACGGATGATCTTCGAGTAGCCTCTGCAGGTCTTCGAGTGATACTGCATGCGGGGGGCGACGGTGAGCGCGGCGCGCGCGATCGGCTTGGTGTTGGGGGTGGCCGCGGACGGGGCGATCGGAGACCCTCGGTCGCGGCGTCCGGTGACGGCGTTCGCCAGGGCGGCTTCGGCGGTGGACGCGAAAGTCCGGTCGAAGCACCCGGTGGCCGGAATCCTGTGGACCGGTGGCCTCGCGGGCTCCGCCGTGCTGGCGGGCGTGCTCGCCGAACGTGCCGGACGGCGCAGACCCGTCCTGCAGGCGACCACGACCGCGGTGACCACCTGGGCCGTCCTCGGTGCCGCCGGCCTGGCCGCGCACGGCACGTCGCTGGCCAGGGACCTCGAAGAGGGTGAACTCGAGACCGCGCGCGGCACACTGTCCACACTGGACCCCCGGGTCGCCGACGACCTCGGCGTCATCGGCCTCTCGCGCGCTTCGGTGGAGACACTCGCCGAGAACACCGCAGACGTCGTCATCGCGCCGCTGGTGTGGGGAGCGCTGGCCGGTGTCCCCGGCCTGCTCGGCTCGCGTGTGATCAGCCTGCTGCGCGGCATCGGGCGCGGGCGCCCCGAGCGGTACCGGTGGCTCGTCGCCCGGCTGGACGAAGTCGTCCATCTCCTACCCACGCGGGTCGCCGCCGGGCTGACCGTGCTCGCGGCCCCGGTCGTCGGCGGCTCGGCCGGCGGCGCGTGGCGGGCGTGGCGGCGGGACACCATCGCGCACCCGAGCCCGAACGCGGGCCGCGTCGAGGCCGCTTTCGCCGGGGCGCTGGAGATCCGGGTCGGCGGGCGGACGGTGTATCCGCACGGCGTCGAGGAACTGCCGGTGCTCGGCATCGGCCGCAACCCGGACGCCGGGCATGTGACGCGGGCCGTGGAACTCTCGCGGGTGGTCGGGTGGCTGGGCGCGCTCAGCTCGGTGGTGCTGGCGGGTCTCGTCGGGCTTCGGCGGCGCTGAGTTTTAGGGCGCCGGGGGAGCAAGGGACCTTTGCTACCACTTGGGGCGCTGACCTGCGGAAAGTGAGCAAGGGACCTTTGCTGCCGCGGGAGGGTGTGTGGAAATAGGGACGTTGAGTGTCCCTATTTCCACACACCCTGTACTCGGTGTAGCGGTGCGTACCGACTGTGTGGATTTTGGGACGTCAGATGACCAGAAATCCACACAGTGCCTTGCAGGGGAGCAAGGGACCTTTGCTATCGCTTGGGGCGCTGACCTGGGGAAAGAGAGCAAGGGACCTTTGCTACCGCTCCCGCCGCGCCAGCTGTGCCCGCGCCCGTGCGTCCATCGGGCCGTCGCGCCGCGCGAGCTCCGCGTCGATCCGTGACCGGTCGCCGGGCTGCTTGTTCCCGCCGAACTTGAACTTCGCCCGCACCCCGGTGACGGTCAGCTCGACGCCGCGGATGCCGGGAAGGACCCGCTTGTCCGGCGCCTCGGTGGCGCTCACCCCCAACCGGCCCGAGCCGGGTTCGAAGTGCGCGAGCTGCCGGTCGAGGAGTGCGGCCTTCTCCGCGGCGTCGTCGATCAGCCGGGCGTCGCATTCGAGCTGGACGGACGCGTAGTACGACGTCGGGACGCCGTGCGGCGGGTCGGCCGGGGTGTTCCAGGCGGAGTGGATGTAGGTGTGGTCGTCGGTCACCGAGAGCAGCGCGCGCGGGTGTTCCTCCAGCAACGGCCAGACCGGGTTGGGGCGTGCGAGGTGCAGCAGGACCGTTCGGTCGCCGTCGTAGACGAAGTGCACCGGGTTGACGATCGGCAGGTCACGGCCCGCGCCCCCGGCGATCAGCTGGCCGAAGTCATGTGCGGAGAGCCAGGCCTGCCATTCGGCGTCGTCGTGGGCGGCGTCCCACGGGTGAATCAGCATGATCGAAGGGGAACACGCGGAATGGACCTATAGAAGGGCCATTTTCGCGTCAGATCAGGTGGCCATTTCGGAGCGTTCGTCCTCGGCCAGCATCTCCGCGACACTCTTGCGGCGGTGCGGCCGTTCCGGGGCCAGCGCACCGCCCGGCTTCAGCTCGCGGACGGTGAAGTACAGCCAGCCCATCAACGCCATCGCCCCGAACGCGATCCACTGGAGCGCGTAGGAGAAGAACGGCCCGGCGTCGGTCTGCGGCAGCGGCAGCGCGCCCAGCACACCGGGCTGGTTCACGTCGAGCTGGAAGTAGCCCGGCCGGATGTCCAGCTTCGCGGCCCGCGCGACGACCTGGGAATCGACGACGTAGCTCTGCAGCTTCCCGCCGGTCGACTCGTCGGCGAAGGCGTCGCGGTTCTTCCCGTCCCTCTCGTCGTGACGGGCCCGCATGACGATGTCGACCGTTCCGGTGGGAGGCGGGGCGAAGGGAAGCGCGCGCGACTTGTCGTCGAGCCGGACGTACCCGCGGTCCACCAGCACGACCGTGCCCTCGACGGTCCGGAACGGCGTCAGGACCTCGAAGGCCGCTTCGCCCTGTACGGAGCGCAGACGGGCCACGACCTCGCCCTCGGGCAGATACGTTCCCTTCATCGCGACCAGATGCCATTCGGTGCGCTGATCAGGAGCGGCTCCGTCGGGAAGCAGCTGGTCCAGCGACCGCGGCTGCCCGGAGAACGACTCCCGCAGCGCCGCGTTCTGGTGCTCGCGCTCGGTGTTGCGGGAGAACTGCCATGGCGCCAGCAGGGTGAAGCAGGTGATGGCGAAGGTGAACACCACCAACGTCAACGCCAGCCACCCGGGCTTCAGCAGGAACTTCAACCGCACCCCACCACGGTAAGCGGTCGGCCTCAGGCGTGTGCGCGCACCCAGTCGAGCAGGGCGGGAACGGCCCGCTCGATCATGCCGAGGACGTCCTCGAAACCGTCGTCCTCGCCGTAGTACGGGTCCGGGACCTCGGCGCCTTCGGGCGCGGACGGATCGAACTCGCGCAGCAGACGGACCTTCGCCGGGTCCGACACCTTGCGCCGAAGGAATGACAGGTGACTCTCGTCCGCCACGAGCAGCAGGTCTGCGGCCAGATGCCCGCGGTCGACCTCGGCCGCGACGTGCCCGGTCGGGTAACCGTGTTCGGCCAGTTTCGCGCGGGCCCGCTTGTCGGCGGCCTCGCCGACGTGCCAGCCGCCGGTTCCTGCGCTGGACACCTGGACGAGGTGATCGAGTCCCGCCTCCTCGGCCTTCGCGCGGAAGACGAGCTCGGCCATCGGGGAGCGGCAGATGTTGCCGGAACAGACGAAGACGATGTGCAGCACCCGATCAGTGTGATGGCCGCCGGAGATCGACCGCTCACCGGCTCCGAACGGCTACCGGGCGCGCGAAGGTGGAAAGCCGGGACGAAGCGGGAGTAGACCTCCTGGGAGAGAAACACGCAGGAAGGTCGCGTATGAGCGCACCAACACCCAGCGTCGAGTCCCCGGCAACCGGGCTTCGCTGGTATCGCATCACCGTCAAGCTTCCGCACCCCTACGAGGTCGGGCGGATCCTGTCGGAGCACCACTTCGTCCAGGCGAGATCGCCGAAAGAGGCGATGTCCAGGATGCCGTTGCACCTCCGGTCGAGCGCGTCCGTCGCGCCGTACCAGGTCGTCCGGCCCGACGTGCCCGATCAGGCGACGAAGGCCTACCGGGTGATGCTGTGGACGGGTCGCGCGGTGCGCGCGGCCGGCCGCTGGGCGATCAACAAGGACGCGAAGGCGCTGGACTGAGCCGGGGGCGGTAGCAAAGGTCCCTTGCTCTCTTTCGGCAGGTCAGCGACCCGGGTGGCGTCCGCCGCGCGTTGCGAAACCCTGCCCGTGCCGCGTGTTGCGAAAGCCACTGGCCGGCCCAAGTGGTAGCAAAGGTCCCTTGCTCCCTTTCCGCAGGTCAGCGCCTCGGGTGCTGTCCGCCGCGACGTTGCGAAAGCCACTTTCGCAACCTTCAACGTTGCGAAAGTGGCTTTCGCAACACGCGGCACGGGCAGGGCCGGCCCAAGTGGTAGCAAAGGTCCCTTGCTCCCTTTCCGCAGGTCAGGGCCGTGCACAGGCCGACCCGACGGACTCCGTGAGCGCCTCCGAGTGCAGCCGGTCCAGCCCCCGCCGCGCGTCGGTCAGCCGCACCGTGACCGCGAGCCGCACGTCGCACGACCGCCGTGCCCGCGCGTCCCGCGTCTCCGCGAGTTCGGCGAGCAGGCCGGCGTTGAGCCGGTCGATCACCGGCCGCACCTCGGTCCCCAGATCGGGCCGTCCGGGCGGCCGCGTGCCGGGGTGCTCGGTCCACCGCGCGTACAGGCCGCGCTGCACGACCTTGTTCGCCTCGATCTGGTCGCGGAAGAACCGCACCGCACCGGCCGCGTCGAGACCGAGGCCGGGCGCCTTCGCGGCCACCGAGTCGAGGATCTGCTGTTCGCGCACCGGATCGTCGATCGGCGACGGCGTGCCGAACTTCGCGGCCGCGACCTTGTCGGCGATCTGCACGCGCTGCGCGGCCAGGTCGGTCAGTTTCCAGAGTCCCCCTGATGCCGACGCCGGAGCGGGGAGCACCACGAGAAGCAGCGAAGCGGCACAGAGCACCCGAAGTCGCATGCCCGGGAACGCTACATGCGAAAATCCCCGGGTGCCCGCGCTAGCCGAAGTCATCGCCGCCTTGGAACAGGCGTACCCGCCCGAACTCGCCGAATCGTGGGACGCCGTCGGACTCGTCTGCGGCGACCCGGCCGAGAACGTGGACAAGGTCCTGTTCTGTGTCGACCCGGTCGACGAGACCGTCGACGAGGCGATCGACGGCGGCGCGCGGCTGATCGTCGCGCACCATCCGCTGCTGCTGCGCGGCGTCCACGGCGTCCCGGCCGACAGCACCAAGGGACGCCTCGTGCACCGCCTGATCCGCGCGGGAGTCGCGCTCTACTGCGCGCACACCAACGCCGATTCCGCGTCGCCCGGCGTCTCCGACGCGCTCGCCGACGCCATCGGCCTGACCGTCCTCGGCCCGCTCGATCCGCGCGAAGACGGCGTCACCGGTATCGGGCGCATCGGTGAACTGCCCGCGCCCGAACCGTTTTCCGTCTTCGTCGAACGCGTCGCGAACGCCTTGCCGCGCACCGAACCCGGCGTCTACGGCGCCGGCGACCCGGACCGCCCGATCCGCCGCGTCGCCGTCTCCGGCGGTTCCGGCGACAGCTATCTCAAGCGGGCCACCGCCGCCGGCGTCGACGCGTACGTCACCGCCGATCTCCGGCACCATCCCGCCGGCGAGCATCTCGCCGAGATCGCCGAAGTCCCCGCCCTGGTCGGCGTCACGCACTGGGCGAGCGAATGGCCGTGGTGCGAGCAAGCCTCGGCCGTCGTCCGTACCGCGTTTGCGGGTAACGTCGACGTTCACGTCTCCACGAGGTGCACCGACCCGTGGACGCTACGGGCCACCCGAACCGAGCACTGACAATCCAAGGAGCACCGTGAAGGCCGACCCCGCCGTCCAGCGCCAGCTGCTCGAACTCGCGAAGGTGGACGCGGAACTCTCGCGTACCGCCCACCGTCGCCGCACCCTGCCGGAGATCGCCGAGATCGACGCGGGCGAGAAGACGGTGCGCGAACGACGTGACGCGCTGGTCTCGGTCCAGACCGCGGCGTCCGACCTCGACCGCGAGATCGCCCGTCAGGAGAAGGAGATCGAGTCGGTGCGCGCCCGCGGCGACCGCGACCGCAAGCTCCTCGAATCCGGTTCGGTCGCGGCGAAGCAGATGGCCGACATCGAGCACGAGCTGAACAGTCTCACCCGGCGCCAGTCCGCCCTCGAGGACGACCTGCTCGAACTGATGGAGCGCCGCGAGGCGCTCGAGCTCGACGCCCAGCGCACCAGCGCCGAGGTCGCGAAGGCCGAGAACGAGGTCGCCGAAGCCATCCGCCGGCGCGACGAGCACTTCGCCGATTTCGACACAACGCAGGCACGCCGCGACGAAGACCGCGCCAAGCTCCTGCCGCGGTTCCCGGAAGACCTGATGAAGCTCTACGAGCGGGTCCGGGCGCAGAAGGGCATCGGCGCGGCGCTGCTGCGGGCCCGCCGTTGCGGCGCCTGCCAGCTCGACATCGACCGCCGCGAGATCGCCGAGATCAAGGCGGCTCCCGAGGACAACGTCATCCAGTGCGAGAACTGCGGCGCCATCCTGGTGCGCACGCTGGAGTCCGGCCTGTGACCGACCACGTGCTCGTCGAGGCCGACGGCGGTTCGCGGGGCAACCCCGGCCCCGCCGGCTACGGCGCGGTCGTCAAGGACGCGGCCACCGGCGAGGTGCTCGCCGAGCGCAAGGCGTACGTCGGCATCGCGACCAACAACGTCGCCGAGTACTCCGGCCTGATCGCCGGGCTCGCCGCGGCCGCCGAGCTCGGAGCGTCCACAGTGGACGTCCGGATGGACTCGAAGCTCGTGGTGGAGCAGATGTCCGGGCGCTGGAAGGTCAAGCACCCGTCGATGCAGCCGCTGAACGCCGAGGCCAAGGAGCTGGCGGCGCGGTTCTCGCGAGTGCGCTACGAGTGGATCCCGCGCGCGGAGAACTCCCACGCGGACGGGCTCGCGAACGAGGCGATGGACGCCGGGACCGCGAAGAAACCAGACGTCCCGAAGACCGTGAAGCAGGACAGGGTCAGTCCGGTCGGCTGGACCGGCGCGACCGGGACACCGACCAAGCTGCTCCTCGTGCGGCACGGCCAGACGGCGATGTCGGTCGAGAAACGCTACTCCGGCCGCGGCGACGTGCCGCTCACCGAGCACGGCAAACAGCAGGCGGCCGCCGCCGCGAAACGCCTCGGCGCGATGGAGGGCCTGATCGTCGACGGCGAGGCCGCGCCGATCATCGCCTCACCGCTGATCCGCACCCAGCAGACCGCGCAGGCGATCGCGGACGCGCTCGGCGGCCGGGTCGAGACCCACCCGGGGCTGATCGAGACCGATTTCGGCGACTGGGAAGGCCTCACCTTCAAAGAGGCGATGGACCGCGACCCCGAATTCCAGACCAGCTGGCTTTCCGACACCTCGATCACGGCGCCGGGCGGGGAGAGCTTCGACGGTGTCCACCGCCGGGTCCGCAAGGCCCGCGACGAGCTGATCGCGAAGTACGGCGGCCGGACGCTCGTGCTGGTCAGCCATGTCACGCCGATCAAGGCGCTGCTGCGGATGGGCCTGGACGCCGGGCCGTCGCTGCTGTTCCGCCTGCATCTGGACCTGGCTTCGCTGTCGATCGTCGAGTTCTACCCGGACGGCAACGCGTCGGTCCGGCTGGTGAACGACATCTCGCATCTTTCCTGATCGGAAGGTGTGGCGCGGATCACGCCTGGATATGACGTGTCGCAGGCGGCCGATGGGGTATTGGCTACAGTTTCGGCGACGGCACGTGAGCGAAAAGGCAAAGACGGGGACATGACGGCGAGCGCACTCAGCGAAGCTTCCGAAAAAGACGTGCCCGACCCGGCGGAGACGCCGGCCCGGCGTGGCCTGGCCGCCCGCATCGCTCCGTACCTCGCGGTGCTCGCCGGGGTCGCGGCTGTCGCCTGGCACGCCACCCTCTACGGCCACTGGATCGTCGACGACGCGGCCATCACCTTCTCCTACGCGCGCAGCTTCGCCGACGGGCTCGGGCCGGTGCTGCAGCAAGGGCAGCCGTCGGTCGAGGGCTGGTCGAACTCCACGTGGCTGGTGGCGCTGGTGCTCGGCAAGCTCGTCGGCGTCTTCGACAGCGGCATGCTGTTCGGCGTTCCCGACTACGTCCTGTTCCCGAAGCTGCTGGGGCTCCTGTTCACCGCCGGGACGCTGGCCGCGTGCCACATCGTGGCGAAGCAGATCTTCGCGCGCTTCGCCTGGCTGGCGACGCTGGTCGTCGGACTGACGCTGGCCGCGATCCCGTCGTTCGTCATCTGGACGATCTCCGGCCTGGAGAACTCCCTGTTCGGGATGGCCGTCGCCTGGCTCGCCGCCCTGCTGTTCGTGGCCGTGCGCAAGGACACCGTGCTCACCGCGAAGGTCGCCGTCTGGTCCGGCGTGCTGGTCGCGTTCGCCGCGCTGACCCGCCCCGAAGGCCTGATCTACGGCGGCGCGTACCCGCTCGTCGTCCTGTTCCAGCTGCGGAAGCCGCTCCTTGGCCAGAGCGTCAAGCTGATCGTGGTGTCGGTGGTCGCGTTCGCGATCCCGTTCGGGGCGTACCTCGCCTGGCGGATCGCGGAGTTCGGCAGGCTGCTGGCGAACCCGTCCATCGCGAAGGGACAGGGCCTGCCCGGGCTTTCGGCGCTGAAGCAGCCGTTCGAGCTGGTCGGCTACGCCGGTGTCGCCGGGACGATGCTGCTGGCGCTGACCATCGGTTTCGCGCTGGTCCGGGCGGAATGGCGGCGCGCGCTGATCGCGCTGCTGGTGCCGCTGGCGCTGGGCATCATCGCGTACGGCGTGATGGTCCCGGACTGGATGGGCCAGCACCGGTTCGCGACCCCGATCTGGATCCTCGCCGTGCTGGCGGGAACCCTGGCCGCCGGTGAACTGCTGCGCCGCTCGCGGGCGGTGCTGCGGACCGTCGTGGTACTCGTGCTGGTCGCGGCCGCGATCCCGTCCGGGATGGGCTTCGCGTCGGCGTCGAAGAAGTTCCAAGAGGTCCCGACGGTGCCCGCGTGCCTCATCGCCGACCGCTTCGGCCGCGGCTTCAACACCATGGCCGACATCCTCGGCCTCCAGCAGGCGTCGCTGCTGCTACCCGACCTCGGCGGCTCGTCGATGACCAGCCGCCTGCACCTGGTCGACATGGCCGGGCTGGTCGAGGCGGACGTCGCGGACTTCCTCAAGAACGGCGACCTGCCGGGGCTGCGCGACTACGTGTTCGAGAAGGTCAAGCCGACCTTCATCCACTCGTGGGGCCCGTGGGCCGCGGGCAACGGCATCACCGTCGACCCCCGGATCGACCGCGATTACGAGCCGATCTTCGTGTACCCGGGCAGCGGACCGCGCAACGGGGACTTCGTGCGCAAGGACGCCGTCTCCAGCCCCGAGAAGCTGAAGGCCGTCCAGGAGTACGCCGTGAAGACCATGCCGGACGTCGAGAAGGCGCGTTTCGGCGGTCCGCTCAAGGACTGCGGCCCGACCATGCACCCGGGCCAGACGGTCTACCTGCCCTGACTCCCCGCATTTCGTCCTCTGGATGCGGTACTTGCCTCGCGCGACCACCGCATTCAGAGGACTAAACGCGGAGTGCGGAGGTGAGTTCGGGGCGGCCGGTGATCCCCAGCTTCCGGTAGGCGCCGGACAGATGGAGTTCGACGGTGCGGCGGGTCAGGTGCAGCGCTTCGGCGATCTCCCGGTTGGTCAGACCCTGTGACGCCATCAGCGCGACGCGGTACTCCTGTTTGGTGAGGCCGTGTTCGTTGTCCTTCGCCGTCGTGAGGCTCGTGCGCGCGTCCCGCAGCGCCTCGGCGGCCCGTCTCGCGAGCGGCCGCGCCCCGCAGTGCTTGCTCGACTGCGTGGCCATCCGCAGCGTGCCGATCGCCTTCTCGGCCTGCCCGCGCCGGGCCTGGAACACGCCGAGTTCGGTCAGCGCCTCGGCCAGCGCCAGTTTCGCGGTCGATTCGCCGAGTACGTCGACCGCCTTGGTCAACAGGCGTTCGGCCTCCTCACCGAGGCCGTCGTCGCGGACGAGACCGGCGGTGGTCAGCGCGCCGCCGAGGATTCTCGGCGATCCCCAGCGTCCGGCGGCGTCGAGGTCTTCCTCGGCGAGCCGGGCGGCCGCGTCGGTGCGGCCGAGCGCCAGCGCGGTGCGGGCGGCGTGCGCGCGCCACGGGGCGAAGCCGGGGAAGCGCATGCCGTGGTGTTCGAGACGGCGGCCGCAGCCGCGCAGGTCTTCGTAGCCGAGCTCGGGTTCAC
The DNA here is from genome assembly GCF_046548895.1 of Amycolatopsis sp. cmx-4-54. NCBI lineage: Bacteria > Bacillati > Actinomycetota > Actinomycetes > Pseudonocardiales > Pseudonocardiaceae > Amycolatopsis > Amycolatopsis sp. cmx-4-54. The sequence goes on along the minus strand of NZ_JAEBEJ010000020.1, from coordinate 53,997 downwards.
CGGTGGCCGCGCGGAGCCTGCCGCGGGCGTAGAGCAGGTAATTGTGCGTGAAAAGTGCTTGTGTGGCCGCGAAATCGATTCTGCCCAGCAGCGTGTTCGCGACCTCGTGGCGGCCGAGGTCGACCGAGACCTCGATCAGCCGCGCCGCGCACAGCACCGCGATCGGGCATCGGCTGGTGGCGCCGCGTTCGTCGAACTGCCGCACCAGCGATTCGTAATGGACGCTCGCCCGCACCAGATCGCCGCCCGCCTGCAGGGCTATCCCGCGGGCGAGGGTGGCCAGAGCGCCCTTCGGCACGTGGAAGTCCCAAGGCAGGCGTTTCGTGTCGAGTACCTGGCAGAGTTTGTCGGTGAGCGCGGGCTCGTCGGCGAGCGCGGCCGTCGCGAGCGTGAAGAAGTAGGGCTGTTCGAACAGTTCGGGCTGCTCGCCGGACAACGCCTCCTCGAAATGCCGGACGGCGTTCGCCGAGGACTTCCCGCTTCGCACCGTGTCGAGCGCGAGCAACCCCGACCGGCTCTGCTGTGCGGCGGGATCGTTCAGCGGCGCCCACTGGCGCTCGAAATCGCGGAAGTCCGGCGGCGGCCCGAGCCTGCTGCCCGCCTCGGCGAGATAGGTCATGCACAGCAGCGGCCAGACGGCGTCGGGCCCGCCCGCGTCGAGCCGGGCGGCGAACTGGCCCGCGGAGTTGATCGCCAGCCGCGCGTCCGGGCCGCAGCACAGCGAAAGGATCATGGCCGTCGCGACGAAGGCCGCGGTTTCGCGGTCGTCGATGTGGTCGACTGCCTCGCGCACCCTGGCCGGCGCCGAATCCGGGTCGCAATGGAATTCCGCGTGCGCGAGCTGCAGCAGGATCGCCATCCGCTTGCGTTCGCTGAGCCGTTCCTCCAGCGCCCGCGACAGGAACCGGACGGAGAGCTCCGGGTCGCCCTCGACCACGGAATGCCGCGCGGCCAGCCGCAGGACGTCGACCGCCCACGGGATCCTGATCGCGGTCGCCTCCAGGAGATGCGCGCCGACCCGCTCCGGCGCGGCGCCCGCGTCGTGCAGGAGCCGGGCCGCCCTGGCCTGGGTGACCGCCCTCGTGGTGAGCGGCATGTCGGCGAGCACCGAGTTGCGGACGAACCGGTACGTCAGCGCCGGCCGGTGGCTGTTGGTCAGCAGGTGCACGCGCACCATCGTGTCGATGGCTTCCATCGCGGTGCTCTCGTCGACCCCGGCGAGCCGGGCCAGCAGGTCGAAGCTCGCGTCCTCGCCGAGGATCGCGACGGCTTCGAGCATCTTCGGCGCGGCGGTGTACTCGTGCATGCGGACCCGCAGCACCTCGCCGATCATCGCCGAACCCGCGGTGTCCAGCTCCATTCCCGGGACCAGACGGCGCGCCAGTGCGCCGAGCAGGAACGGATTGCCGCCGGTGACCTCGCGGCATTCCTCGGCGAACCGCCCGGGAGGGACACGAAGGAACTCGGCGACGTGCCGGGTACCGAGCCCGCGCAACAGGATCGTCGCCGGAGTGCAGCCGGACATCTCCAGCAGCGCGACCTCGCCGGTCTGCAGATGGCCGATCACCGAGGTCAGCACGACCAGCACGGGCAGGTGCTCGACGCGATGGCGGATGTAGGCGAGACAGCGCATCGACCACGGGTCGGCGAGGTGGATGTTGTCGATGCCGAGGAAGACCGGCCCCTGTTCGGCGGCGCCCCGGACGGCGTGGAAAAAGGCGTCGAGTGCCTCGGTCTGTTCGTGTTCGGTCCGGGGAGGATGATCCGGCAGGATTTCGGTCACATGCGGCGTGCGAGGCCGCGGTGAGCCGGGGACGGCGGGCGCGTGGGCGAGCCCCTCGATCAGCTGGCGGCCGACACCGCCGCTCAGATGCGTCTCCAGCCGGGAGGCGGTGGCGATCGCGACGGTGAACCCGGCCGCTACCGCGAGCTCACCGGCCGCGGTGAGCACCGCCGACTTGCCGATGCCGAACTCTCCGACCACCACGGCGCTGACGGCCCGGCCGTTCAGGGCGGCCTGGAGCAGCCCGGTGATCGTGTCGAGTTCGCTGTCGCGGCCCAGCAGCCCGGCGGCGCGGTGCTTCGGTACCGAAGGCCCGCCGAAGGGGCTCTCGGGATTTACTTCGGTATGCACCGTAGAGACCTTCGTGTCGGGGTTGCGGCAGACTACTCGAACGTGAGCGGTATCGGGAGTAATCGCTGGTCATCGAGGGGAGCAGGGGTCGAGATGCCCGCATCCGACGAGACGCGCCGGGACGACCGTTGTGACGACATCAAGGCCGCGACGACGCACGCCAGGAAGACCACCACGAGGTTGGCCGCGATCAGCGACAGCCGCCCGCACCGCGGTGGAGCGGCGGGGGACAGGTAGCGCAGGTCGGCCTTGGCCAGCGCGTCTTCCACCGAAGCGAATTCCGCGACCTGGCGGCCACAGCGCACGCAGCCCTTCAAATGTGTTTCGAAGGCGTGAGCCTCGGCTTGGTCGAGCACACCGAGTACGTAGGCCGCCACATCGGTGTGTTTCACCTTTCGCTTCCTCATCGCGAACCCAGCTCTCCTAACGACCGTCGCAATGTCTTCATGGCCGCGTACAGCCGTGATTTGACCGTTCCCTCCGGGATTCCCAATATCACCGCCGCCTCCCGGACCGTATGTCCGGTCAGATACGTCTCGTAGATGACGGCCTGATATTTGCCGTCCAGATAGCGTAGCGCTTCGGAAATGACGAGTGCGGACAGTGACTGCTCGGTCTGATCCGCTATTTCGGCGTTTTCGGAACTGTCCAGCTCCACCTCCTGCGGACGCGCGCGCCGGTTTCTCCAGCCGTCGATCACGATCCGCTTAGCGACCGTGAGCAGCCAGCCGCGCAGCATTCCCGGCTCCCGGTTCAACGTGTCGGAATGCTGCCAGGCGCGAATCAGTGTTTCCTGGACGACGTCCTCCGTCCATTGGTGATCATGGCCGGTCAGATACATCACCTGATTGAACAGGGTTGCCCGGAACTCCTTGTACAGCAACGCAATCAGCTCGTCGGAAAGCTCGCTCGAGCGAGGGTCGCCGCCGAGCCCGCATTCTCTGCCCACTGCTTCCATGAAGTTCGCGACCTCCCCAGCGGTGGAGGATTTCACAGGTTCGTACACCGTAGCGCAGACTATCGCCGTGGGCCATGTGCAGTAGTGCTCTGTTTACCGTTAGTCGTCCGGTACGTATGCCGACCGGAAACGGTTCTAAATGTGTTGTGTGATGCACATCACACTGGCTGCGCGGGCAGAGATCGAACCGGCCGCTCCGGTTCGCCGTACTCCCAGTGAGGCACTTCGAGGACGGGGACGGGTGAAATGATCTATCGGCTTCTTGGAGTGGTGATCGGCTGCATGGTGATTTGGATGGGAACGCCCGCCGACGCTTTCGCGGAAATCGACTCCCATGATCGGGAGCTCCTCGTGCGAGTACGCCAAGGGAGTTTGTGGGAAGGCCCGGTGAGCCGTCAGGCGGAACAGCGCGGGAGCGCGCAGCGGGTTCGCGAGGTCGGGCGCGAACTCGCCGACGACCACGACCGCCTCGACGCGCAGGCGCGCGCACTCGCTTCGAAGGTCCGCGTCGAACTGCCCACCGAGCCCACCGAAGATCAGCGCTCCTGGGCCGGCGAGATCACCGGCGCCGCCGGTGCCGACTTCGACCGGCTCTACGTCAACCGCGCCCGCGCCGCGCACGGGAGCATCTTCGGTCTCGCCTCCCACGTCCGCGCCGCCACCCGCGACGACGAGATGCGCTCGTTCGCCCAGGCCGCCGTCGACACCGTCATGCGGCATATGACCCTGCTCGAAAGCACGGGCCTCGCCGAGACCACCTCGCTGATGGTCGTTTCGGCGGGTGGCAACGAACTCGACGGCGGTGACCTCGCGCTCGGCATGCTCATGGTGGGAATCGCCGGTGGAGCGACCTTCGGGCTCCTCCGGGTTCTCGGCGCGCAGGGCAGGCGAGCATGACGGCCTCACTCCTGGCGGTGATCCCGCCCTCGTCGCCGCACGACAGCGGGGTGCGGGAAATCGCCGCGTTCTCCGGCCGGTTCGCCTACCTGACGATGTGCCTGACGCTGGTGTGGGGCGTGCTGAGCGCCACCGGCTGGATCAGGCGCGTCACCGGTCACGAGGCGTTGCGCGGAGGTCACGTCGTGTTCGCGACGTTCAGCCTCGCCACCGGTGCCGTCCACGGACTGTCCTATCTGTTCCTCGACGACGGCTCGTTCGGTGTGCTCGCGCTGCTGCTCCCGTTCGCGGGCGGCGGGTTCGCGCGGCACGCGGCGGGGGTCGTCGGGCTGGAACTGTTCATCGCCGTCTCCGTCACCGCCGCGGTACGCCGTGGCGTGACCGATCGCCGCGGGCAGCGGTTCCATCAGGCCGGCTACTTCGCGGTCGGTCTGCTGGCGATCCACTCCTGGCTCGGCGCGGCCGCGAACGGGAACCTCGCGACGGTCTGGCTCGGCGGGATCACCGTGCTCACCCCCGCCGTCGTGCTCACCGTGCTCCGGGTGCTCCCGCCGTGGGCGCTGGCCCGGCTGGGGCTGCTCGAAGGCGGGACCGGCCGGGCCGAACCGGTCCGGATCTCCGTCGACGACAAGAAATGCCACCGCTACGCCATCTGCCAGGCCGAAGCGCCGCAGGTCTTCCAGCTGCAGGGCGACGGCCAGCTGCGCTACCTCCGGAAACCCGGCGCCAAACAGGTACCGCTGGCCCAGGCCGCGGCGAGAGCCTGTCCGATGCGTGCGATCCGGCTGAGCCGTCTGCAGGAGGCTGGACGATGAGCGAACGGATCGTCGTGGTCGGCGGCGGGCTTGCCGGGCTGCGCTGCGCGGAACGGTTGCGGGAACTGCGGTTCGACGGCGAACTGGTGATCGTCGGCAACGAGCCGGAGCTGCCGTACCACCGGCCGGCGCTGTCCAAGCAACTGCTGACCGGCGCCACCCATCCGGCGGAAATGCTCCTCGCCCGGCCCGGCGAGATCGACGCCGAATGGCGGTTCAACACCCCGGTGACCGAGCTGCAGCCGGGTCGCCAGATCGTCCATCTGCCCGGCGCGGAGGAACTGCCCTACGACGGGCTCGTCATCGCCAGCGGTGTCGAACCGCGGCGGCTTTCCGGTGTGCCGCACGGACATCCGCGGGTGGTCGTCGTCCGGACACTGGCCGACGCCGCGGAACTGCGCGACAACCTCGCCGCCGACCACGGGCCCGTCGCGGTGCTGGGCAGCGGCTTCATCGGCTGCGAGGTCGCCGCGAGCCTGCGCGAGATCGGCCGGGAGGTCACCATCATCGGCCGGTCGGCGCACCTGCTCGGCGAGGCCGTCGGCAAGCACATCGGCCAGAAGCTGTCGGCGCTGCACCGGTCGCGGGGCGTGCGGCTGGCGCTGGGCGCGTCCGTCGACAGCTGGCAGACCACGGCGAACGGCCTGCGGTTGCGCTCGTCCGACGGCTGGATCCTGGACGTCTCGTGTGTCGTCGTGGCCGTCGGGACCGTGCCGTCGATCTCGTGGCTGCGCGGCTCGAAGCTGCCGCTCGACGACGGCGTCGTCTGTTCGCCGACCTGTCATGTGCTCGGGATGAACAACATCGTCGCCGCCGGCGACGTCGCGCAGTGGCCGAACCTGCGTTTCGACGAGACACCGCGACGGGTCGAGCACTGGCTCAACGCCGTCGAGATGGGCCGGGCGGCCGCGGAGAACCTGCTCGACGGCCCGCAGACCGCGCGCCCGTTCGCGCCGGTGCCGCGATTCTGGTCCGAACAGCACGGTATGCGGATCCAGGCGGGCGGCATCCCGAAGCTCGGCACCGACACCGTCGCGCTCGCTTCCCCCGTCGGTGGTGAACGGCCCGTCACCGGTTTCGTCCGCAAGGGGCGTCTGGTCGGCGTCGTCGGCCTCGACAGCCCGACCGCCGTCCTCCACTGGACCAACAAGATCGCGGAGCAGAACCCCGTCAGCCACCCGGGAGAAACGGAGACGCCCGATGCGCCGATCGCGGTTGACCATGCTCGTCGTCATCGCGGCGCTCGTCGTGGGGGCCGCGATGTGGTGGCAGGCGGCTGAACCCGCGTCGCGGACGGCTCGGGCGCCGGTCACCGAAGCCCTCCCCGGCCCGCGGCCCGGCACCCCGGCGGACGTGCCGTCCGGCACGCGGCTCACCGCCGTCCACCTGACCCGGATGGGGCAGGCCGTCCTCGACGAGACCGGCGCCGTCCTCTTCCGGTATGAACGCGACGACCCGCACAAGGCCCGCTCGGCGTGCCTCGGCGACTGCGCCATCGTGTGGACGCCCGTCACGACCAGCGGCACGCCATCGGTGACCGGCATCGCGCCGGCTCTCATCGACACCATCACGCGTCCGGAAGGCGCCGAACAGGTGACCCTGGCGGGCCGGCCGCTCTACAAATTCGCCAACGCGCGGCCCGGCGCATGGACCGGGCAGGGCACGGACCACGTGTGGTTCGTCGTCCGACCCGACGGGTGGCGCAACCTGAACTGCCTGCCCGGACCCGTGCAGTAGGATTCGCCGACGGACGAGTCGGCGGGGCGGCCGCGAGCCGGGAAACCGGTTCGAGGAAAGTCCGGACTCCACAGGGCAGGGTGGTTGTTAACGGCAACCCGGGGCGACCCGCGGGACAGTGCCACAGAAAACAGACCGCCTCCGTTCGCTTCGCGGGCGGAGGTAAGGGTGAAACGGTGGTGTAAGAGACCACCAGCGTCCTGGGTGACCAGGACGGCTAGGTAAACCCCACCCGGAGCAAGGTCAAGAGGGAGCCGCGAGGCTCCTGCGCAGGCGATCGAGGGCTGCCCGCCCGAGCCTGCGGGTAGGCCGCTCGAGCCCGTCGGCGACGGCGGGCCTAGATGGATGGCCGCCACTCGCCCGGCCGCAAGGCGGGGCGAGGACAGGATCCGGCTTACACGCCGGCTCGTCCGTACTACTTCTGAGCGCTGTGGAGCCGAGCGAGCTACCTCGGCGCGTTGCCGTCAGGCCGCCCCGTCCAGTGGATCGTGTCCGGGAACTCGAAACGGTCGCGCAGATGCCGTTCCTCGGCGCGGCCATGCAGGCTGAACGCGAAACTCGAGCCGTCCGGCCAGGTGATGACGCGTTTGCGGAAGTCGATCTCGGGCGCTTGCGGTTTCCTGGCCTGCCAGAGGATTTCCGGCGGCGGCGCGTCGGCCGGGTCCCGGTAGGTCGAGCCGGTGTCCACCACCGCGATCGCGGACGGCGAGCACACCAGCCAGGGGCCGCTCGCCTTGCGAAGCCGGTCCGTCAGGTCGAGCACCAGCGCGTTCGCCGGGCCCTTCACGCGGATCTCCCGCTGGAACGGGTGGCCGCCCTTGCCGCCGCCGCTGCCCGCGCCGTTCAGCAGCGCGAAGACGTAGACCGCCGCGCCGCCGATGCCGCGGAACCCGTTCCAGAAGAATCGCCGGACGAGCCGCTTGCCCTTGACCGTGCCGTCCAGACGCCTGCCGGGCACGTCGAAACCCAGGTCGGTGTCGCCCAGCCGCAGCACGAGGACCGGCTCGTGCCACTGCCCGGCCATCAGTTCCTCGACCCGTTCACGGAAGCCGGGACGGACCTGGGCCTTCTCCGCCTTGTCCTCCATACGGTCCTGGTGCGCGAAGATCTTGTCCGCCGCCCGCTGCCGGGACTCGTTCAGATGTCGAGGTTCCCGCGGGTCTCCTCCGGACTCTTGTCCCCACCGATCTCGCTCTTGTTGAACCACGGCTCGTTCTCCCCCTCCGGCGTGACTGCTTCCTTGCCCTCGGTGTACGCGCCCTTCGCGGCTCCGATGCCGCCCTTGACGGCCGCGCCGGACACCAGCGGGCGCGCGCCGACCGCGGTACCGAACATCGTGGTGAGCGCCCGGTTGCTCGGGGTCAGCGCGACCCCGGCGGTGTTCTCCAGGACGTTCAGCGAGAACTTCGATTCACCGGCGAAGGTCCCGATCCGGAACTTCCTCGTCGCTTCCACGACCTTGGTCGAGTATTTCGCGAGGTACTCGATGAAGGTGTCGAGCAGCTTGCCGAACTTGCCGAGATACTTGGTGACCTTCTGCAGCACGCTGGCGGCCTTGGCGATGGACGCGGTCATCGCGGCGGCGACCGAACTGCCGAAGCTGATCACCGACGCGGCCAGCGCGGGCAACCAGATGGTGATCAGCCAGGAGATCAGCTCGGTGATGATCCCCTTGATCAGCTCCTCGATGACCACCATGACCATCGACCACATCTGCAGCACTTCGGCCACCGATCCGGCGGCCGAGCCGATGCCGCGGATACCGGAGGAGAAGTCGCCCAGCGCTTCCTTCGCCGCGTTGCCCGCGTCGTCCACCCACTCGGCGAGCGCCGCGTCACCGGTCTTCTCGAAGTCCTCGGCGAGAGCGACGAAGCCGTTCGCGAGGGTCACGAAGTTCTCCGACGCGTGTCCGATGGCCGGGCCGTCGCCGGTGACCTGGTGCAACGCGTCCTGCAGCGGCTGGACCAGCTCGAGCAGCATGTTCAGCCCGTGGCTGACCAGCCAGCCGATCGGGTCCATGGCGAAGGTGACCATGTCCGCGGCGGCCGCGCCGACGAACGCCGCCCCGTCACCGACCAGCGCGGCACCCGCGGACGCCAGTTCGGCCGGGTCGTCCGCCTGGGCCGCCTGCTGGGCGTGCCCGGCGATCGACTTGCCCGACTTGTAGATCGTGCCCGCCACGGGGACGTGTCCCATCGCGCGATCGAGGTTCGCGCTCATGCTCTCGTCGTAAGCCTGGACGTTCAGCCCGTCGGCGATACTCGACTTGTCCTCGGTCATGACCCCTGCTTTCCGAGCGTCTGGTCGATGGTCGCCTCGTGCTTGCCGAACTCGACCTTCCCGGCTTCCTCGATGCCCCGGTACATCTCGGCGGCCTTGTTCAGCTTGGCGATGAACCCGTCGACGCCGTCCTTCATGTCGTTCATCAGCGAACGGAGTTCGCCGAGCCGGTCGGTGTAGCCCTGTTTGGCCCAGATGCCGACGACGCCCCACGCCTCGTCGGTCACGTCGGCGGCGTCGATCTTGGCGCCGAACTTCTCCGCTTCCTGCTCGTAATAGGGGAGCTGCTGGGCGTACGCGGCGATCGCCGCGATATTCGTCTCGATTCCCTTTGACATCGTGGGAGTCCCTCGGTCGGTTCGGTCAGCTGCGGCGGAGGAAGGAGCCGTCGTCGAAGTAGTCGTCGTCGTCCCGCGGGGCGGGGCGGCGCGCCGGCCGGGATGGCGGCTGCTGCGGTTGCTGCTGCTGTGACGCGGGCTCTTCCTCGGCGGTTCCGAACGCCTCGGCCTGTGCCTCGCGAACCTGTTCCGACGTGTTGAGGCCGAACGCCTGACCGAACGTGTCGTCCACGATCCCGGCCTGCTGCCGGGCGGCGCCGGCGACGGCCTTCTGCAGGGTGCTCATGATCACCGAGGACAGGTGGCCCGCTTCGAGGCGCATGGCGCCCGCGCTGAGCCGGAGATCGGTGACGGTCCCGCCCGCCCCGGCGACGACGGTGACCTCGCCGGACGGGGAGGTCACGGTGGTCTCGACCTGCGCGATCCGCTCCTGCATGTCGCCGACCTCGGCGAAACGCGTCTCGGCCTGGCGCACCTTGGCCTGGAAATTCTCGAACTGGGCGATCAGTTGTTCCATCTGGGCGGACATCGTCGCTCCCCGTGCGCTGTGGTGATCCGGCTTCAGGAGTATGACGTAGCCGAACGGCTTCGGTTCCGCCCTCGGCTCGCCGGTGGTAGCAAAGGTCCCTTGCTCCATTCGGGGCCGTGGGTGGTGGTGACTGTGTGGGTTTTGGGACGTCAGATGTCCCGAAATCCACACGGTCACCCAATGCAGCCGAATCCACGCGGTCATCACGCGGAGTAGGGGGTGTGTGGAATTAGGGACACTCAACGTCCCTATTTCCACACACCCTCGCCCTCCAGCGGTAGCAAAGGCCCCTTGCTCTCTTTTCGCAGGTCAGTCGCCCAAGCGGTAGCAAAGGTCCCTTGCTCCCTCCGGCGCCGAGGCGGTCGTGGGCGCCGGCGGGCCTGGTTGTCTCGAACCCCCCCACGCGGCCCAAGCGGTAGCAAAGGTCCCTTGCTCCATTCGACGGCGAAACCTGCGCCCGGTACTTACCTGCCGGTAAGGTGCGCGCATGGGTGAAGCGAGTCGGGTCACGGGACGGTTCCGCGGAACGTTCGATGTACTGCATTCCCTTACCTACTTCGCTCCCGAGACGGAAGCCGCGCTCACCGGCGCGGGTCTCCGGCCGGGGCGCATGACGTATTTCGCGGGCCGCGCGGCGCCGATGGGCGCGGTGGGGCCGGGCGTGGTCGCGGCGACGTTCTACAACTTCAACCCCGAACTCGTCGCCCGCCACATCCCGCGCGCGTGGACGCTGGCCACGCCCGAAAAAATCATCGAGGCCCGCTTCGAAGCCGTCGACGCGACGCTGACCCGGTTGCTCGGCAAGGAGACGCTCGGTTCCGAGGAGGTCGCCGAAGCGGCGGAGCTCGCCCGTGAGGCGACCGGCGGCTGCCAGGTCGACGGCCGTCCGCTGTACGCCGGGCACGCGGGCCTCGACTGGCCGAGCGAGCCGCATCTCGTCCTTTGGCACGCCATCACCCTTCTGCGCGAGCATCGCGGCGACGCCCACATCGCCGCGCTCGTCGCCCATGGCGTCGACGGGCTCGACGCCCTCGTCACGCACACCGCCACCGGCAAGGGGTTCCTGCCCGCCGCGGCCAAGGCGTCCCGCGGCTGGAGCGACGAGCAGTGGGACAGCGCGGCCGCCCGCCTCCGCGAGAAGGGCACCCTGGATGACCAAGGGGGCCTGACCGAGGCCGGGAACGATCTTCGCGAACGGCTCGAAGACGTCACGAACGCGGCGTCGACGGGGCCCTGGGAGCACCTCGGCGAGGAGAAGACGAAACGGCTTCACGAGCTGTGCGGACCTTTGAGTCGCCAGGCTCTCGAAGCGGGCGCTTTTCCCGCGAATGTGTTCGCTACGGGCCGATAATCACGCTATGTAGCGAAAATGGCCGCTCCGTTTTCGCTTTGGGTAACGGAAGTGTGACTTTCGTTTGATCGGCACTCATGATTTTTGTCGAATGCGTGTTCACCCGGCGGACTCGGGAGAAGCCACCGAACGAGTCATGTCACACTGGTCGAGGCCGAAATCTCCGCGGCCGACCCGTACTCACAGTGAGCAGATGACTCGCAAGCGAGTGAGTCCGTCAGCACACTGCGAAATACGGGTGGCCGGGGTTAATCCTGACGACCCTTGCAACGATGATGGAGACCGAGGATGGTCGTGGTGCTGTGCCTCGCTCTGTGAACTGTAGACAAAACGACATCTACAGAGCGCGCTTTGACCACTACGCCTCGTGACGCCATGATGTTCGAAGCACCACCGAGCCAGAACCGCGCGAACCCCCTCTCCGCGCACCGGGAGTAATGCGATGATGACCATGACCACCCTCGACACGCTGGCCCAGGGCGGAGAGCTCGGCACCGGCAACGTCCGCACCTGGCTGATCGACAACATCATTCCCCTGGTGCTGCTGGCCGTCGCCCTTCTCCTGCTGTGGCTGGGCGGTGGCAAAGGGGACAACGCGGGTGTCATGCGCCGACTCGCCGGTGTCGTGATCGCGCTGGCGATCATCGGCCTCGCGGTGAGTGGCGCCGGAGTCAACGTGGGCCAGTGGATCGCCGGCCTCTTCACAGGCTGAGGGCTCGCGTTGCGTATCCGCACCGATGACGAGGTCTACCGGGTCGATGCCGTGTGGCTCGGCCCGCCGAAAGCGACTTTTCCCTGGAGAGCCCGCTACGTCGCGTGGCTCGTCGGTATCCCGGTCTTCCTGCTCGTGCTCACCGTCGAACGGTGGGCGGGCTGGAGCTTCGGGTTCTTCTCGACCGCCTGGGCCTTCGTCGCCACAATTGTGATCACCAGATTGATCACGGCCAAGATCAGCCACGAACGTCCGCTGGGCGCCGTGGCCGCGATGGCGGCGAAAGAGCTCAACACACCCAGAGAACGGACCACGGGCACAGGCGGCGCGGCCAGCGCCTCCCGCGTCCGGGTACGGGCGAGCCGCCCGCTACCGAAGCACCGCAGGAGACGGCAGTACCAGCACCACGGCTACGGCGGCGGCGCCGGAGCTCAGGGAACACCACGAGCGCGTCGGAGCCGCCCCGCGGCTCGGGCCGGGAGGTAGTCGTTGTTCGGTCGCGGCGGAAGCCGAGGAAAACGTGATCGAGATCTGCAGCAAGGGGCCTGGCACCCGCCCCAGCAGGTCCGCTCCGCGCAACCCAAGAAGGCCGGCAAGGGGAGGCGGTTGCCCGGCGAGGCGGCCATACCGTCCTATACCCCGTCGATCGCGGCGCGAAGCATCGACGGGCACCTGTTACGCACCGGTTATGAGGTCTACGCCTGGTACCGGCTCGCACCGCAGCGCTGGTCGTTCCGGTCGGACTCGCAACGCCGCGACCTGGTCGCGGCCATCGCCGGGCAGTACGCGGAGCTGCAGGGCCGCTGGCTGCATCTGCGCGTGACCAACCGGCCGTACCCGATCCGCATGTGGGCCGAGGCCCACGTGCACAACGCCGTCGGCCGTCCTCAGGACGTCCAGGGCGCGCTGTCCTTCGACGACTACCTGATCGGCGAGCAGCAGCAGCTGATGGGCCGCTCGATGGCCGAAAAAGAGGTCTACCTCGGCGTCCAGGTGCAGACCAGGCGGATGATCGACCGCGCGGTCGAGAGCGCCGCCCCGGTGCTGCGCAAGATCCTGCCGGAGGCCGTCGACGCCGAGCTGGCCGCGCTCGACTCCGAGGTCGAGCACCTCGACCAGGTGATCGGCTCCGCCGGGCTCGAAGGCCGTCCGGTGCACGCCGAGGAGATGTCCTGGCTGATGCACCGTTCGTGCTCGCTGGGCCTGCCCGCGCCGCGCAACATGCCCGCGGTCCCCGGCGCCGCCTGGGAGCCCGAGGACCTGGCCAGCTTCACCGACGCGGCGGATTTCCACGCCGAGCCGTACGCGCCGACGGTGACCGTCCGCGGCCGCACGGGGTCGAACGCCGGGGTTTCGCGGCATCTCGCCGTCCTCACCGTCGGCCAGATGCACGGCCTCCAGATCCCCGAGGTCGACGACCCGTGGATCCAGCACGCGGACCGGCTGCCCGCCGCGGTCGAGGTGTCCGCACGGATCTACGTCCGGCGCCCCGAGGAAGTGGCGGGGGAGCTCCAACGCCAGATGAACAAGGTCCGCTCGCAGGTCAAGCACTACACCGACGAGCACGAACTGGAGCCGCCGCAGTCGCTGGCGCGCCAGGCGGGCCGGGTGCTGGAGATCGACGACGAGATGACGTCGGGCTTCACCGCGCTGGCCACCCGGGTCCGGTCGTGGTGGCGGCTGGCGGTGTCCGGGCCGACGGAGCGGGACGCGTTGCGCCTCGCCCAGCAGCTTCTCGACCTCTACAAGCCGAAGATCGCCGTCGAGCATCCCGAGGCCCAGTACGCGCTGGCCAGGGAGTTCATCCCCGGCGAGCCGCTGGCTTCGGCGGCGTACATGCGCCGAGGTTCGGTCGTGTGGGCGGCGTCGTCCGTGCCGACCGCGACGGCCGAGGTGGGCGACCGCCGCGGCATCCTGCTCGGCGAGACCGTGACCGCGACCCGGCGCCCGGTGGCGTGGGACCCGTGGATGGCGCAGGAGATCCGCGACGGTTCCGGTCTGACGGCGATGGTCGCCGGCCTCGGTGGCGGTAAGTCGTTCCTCGGCGGCGGCATCGTCTACAAGACGCTCCGCGCGGGCGCGCACTGGACGATCCTCGACCCGTCGGGCCCGCTGTCGCGCCTGTGCGATCTGCCCGAAATGCGGCCGTACGCGCGGAACATCAACCTGCTCAACGCGCAGCCCGGCATCCTCAACCCGTACCGCGTGGTCGCCGAGCCGCAGCTCGAGCACTTCATGGACGAGGACGACCCCGAGCGGTCGTGGCGGCGGGAGAAGGCCCTCGCGGGCGCGACTCGCCGCCGTCTCGTGCTCGACGTCCTCAGCGGTGTCCTGCCGTACGAGGTCTCGCGGATGGCGCAGACCCGGATCGTGCTGCTGCGTGCCGTCCGCGCGGTCGGTGGCCGGTTCGAAGCCGATCCAGGCCAGGTCATCGACGCGCTGCGCCGGGACTCCAGCGAGCACCACGAGCACGCCGTCGTCGTCGCGGACTTCCTCGACGAGATGCGTGAGCGGATGGCGTTGCTCATCCCGGAGACCGACGCGGACCCGTACGCCGAGACCCGCGACGACCGGATGACCGTGCTGACCATGGCGGGGCTGACCCTGCCCAAGGACGGCGTCCCGCGCGAGTACTGGACGGACGCGGAATCCCTCGGCGTCGAGATGCTGAACCTCGCCGCGTGGCTGACGCAGCGGTCGGTGTACGAAAAGCCGAAGGAACTGCGCAAGGGCGTCTGGATCGACGAGGCGTTCTTCCTCTCCGAGGTCCCGACCGGTCGCGTGCTGATGAACCGCTTCGCCCGTGACTCGCGAAAGTGGAACGTCCGGGTGCTGCTGTCCTCGCAGATCCCCGCGGACTTCCTGAAGATCCAGGGTTTCGTGGCGCTGCTGGACTCGGTGTTCGTCGGGCGTCTCGACGACGACGACGCTCAGGCGGACGCGCTGCGCCTGCTGAAGGTCCCGGTCGGCGTCGGCTACGAACAGGTCGTCGCGGCGCTCGGCCGCCGCCCCGGCTCGTCCCGCGATCTCCAGCGCGACGTCGAGCCCCGCCAGTTCATCTTCGGTGACGGCGCCGGCGGCGTGGAGCGGATCCGCGTCGACTTCTCCGGCCCGCACCTGGAGCACCTGCGCCGGGTCATGGACACCACGCCGGGTTCGCCCGACGCCAAACCGTCCAGGCCGGGCAACGAGCTCGCGGTCCCGGAGGAGAAGCAGTTCGTGGCTTCGCCGCCGGAGGAGGAGGACGACTTCGAGCTCGAAGAGGATCTCGAACTCGCGGCCGAACTGGAGGTCGGTCTCACCGACGAACAGATGCTCGGCGCCCCGGACCCGTTGGCGGCCGAAACCGGAGAAGTGCAAGGCGCCGTCCAAAATGGACATAACGGGAACGGGAGCCAAGGGGAGCACGCGCGCGCCGGCAAGGGCGGCACCGGCAGGGACGCCGCATGAACACGGTGCTCACCCTGGCGTTCGTGCTCGCGATCGCCGCCGGCTGGCACGCGCTGCGCCGCCGTCTCAAAGAGGGGCCGCGGCCGGGCAAGACCAGACCCAGCCGCCGCGCGACGATGTTCGTCGTCATGGTGATCCTGGGTCTTCAGGCCGTGGCGACCGCTCCGGCGGCGTCGGCGGCGGCCTGTGGTGAGGCACCGAACCCGGAACGGCCGGGCGCGGGCATGGTCGGCGCGCTCGACCCGCCCGCCACCGCTCGTGGTGAAGGCGGCAGCCCGTACAACGTCTACGGGTACGCCGGACACGTCTGGGACACCTTCGAAACCGACTGCGGCCCGCTCGCGGGCATCACCTCGCCCAACTCGACGATCGACACCTGGGCGGGTAACCAGCTGTTCAACATCGGCAAGAACATCGTCGGTGCCACCAACTCGCTGCACTACACCGTGTTGCAGGGCAGCCTGCTCAGCCCGCTGTACAACGCCGTCAAGGCCGGGGCCGAAAAGGTCTACAACAACATCTACGCGCAGCTGTTCGGGCTGGCCGCGCTGATCATGTCGATCATGTTGTTCCGCAACATCTGGCGCGGCGATCTCGCGGCGGTCAGCAAACGGGCGCTGTACGGGCTCGCCGCGGTCTGGCTGGCCGCGTCCTCGTTGGCACTGCTGAGATTCCTCGATCCGATCGACAACGCGATCGTGCAGACCACGACCAATATCCAGGCCGGTTTCATCGAGGAGGCTAAGACGCCGCCGCCGTCCCAGCCGCAGCCGCCCGCGCCGCAGCCGTGTCAGGCGACTCCTGAGGCCGTGGCCGCGCGCCAGCCTTGGGACCGTGTCCCGACCGAGCTGCATTGCCGGGTCGTCTACGACAACTGGCTCCGCGGCGAATTCGGCAGCCCGGACTCGCCGCAGGCGATCCAGTACGGCCCTGCTCTCCTCGACGCGCGTGCCTTCACCTGGGGTCAGATCCAGCAGGGCGGGGACGCCGACGCCGCGCTGGTCGACTCCAAGAAGGCGGCGTTCAAGGACATCTCCACCAAACTCGGCCCGGCGACCGGGTACTTCACGGGTGAGGACGGCAGCCGCGTCGGCGCCGGTTTCCTTTCACTCGGCCAGGGCATCTTCTACTCGCTGTTCCAGCTGCTGGCCAAGGCCACGGTGCTGCTCGCGCAGGTGCTGATCAGGATCTTCGTCCTGACGGCCCCGTTGATCGGCCTGATCGCGCTGCTCCAGCCCCAGATCATGCAGCGCATCCTGAAGGTGGTCGGCGCGGTCGCGTTCAACCTGATGGTGCTCTCGGTGCTGGCCGGCGTGCACACCCTCCTGCTGGAGGCGATCTTCACCGCCGGGAACTCGCTGTCCCTGCTGACGAAGATGGTGCTGGCCGCCATCATCACCGTCCTGCTGTTCATGATCGGCCGTCCCGTGCGGCGGCTGTGGCAGATGGTCGAGATGTCCGTCGGCATGGTCGGCGGCGCGATGCCTTCACCGCGCGGCGGGCTCTTCTCCCGCTTCCGCAAGAAGAACAACGAGCCGACCCCGCAGGACGCGTTCTGGCAGAACGTCCGCGACACCGACGACGTCGTCGACGGCGACCTGCGCGGTCCGGTGGGCGCGACGGTCGGTGGTGGGCGGTTCCGGCCGGAGGCGACGATCTTCGCCAGCTCTCAGCGGCTCGACAACGGTTCCGGCGCGATCCGCCCCGCGGCGGCCTGGTCGGGAGCGCCGTGGCCGGGTGCCGTCGGCGGTGGCGGCGGGATGCCCGCGCTGCCCTCCGGTGGTGGCGGAGGCGTTCCCGTGTTCGGCCAGTACAACCCGTCCGCGGGCACTCCCGGCGACTCGATGTTCACTTCCGGCGGGCGGAGCCCGATCCAGGTGCCGAGCCGCCGGGTCGACACCTCACCGGTCGCCGACCGGCGCTGGAGCGACGAACCGGAACCGGTCGTGGTGCCCTCGCGGATGAACTCCGCGGGCGGCGGTTACACCACTCCGGACTACTCGGGTGCCGTGCCGGTGCAAGCGGGGCCTTCGACACCGCGCCCTCGCCGCGTCGACCCCGAAGTCGTCGCGGGCAAGCCGGTCTTCGTGCTGTACCGGCCGTCGCGCGGGCTCGAGGTCCGCGAGGAAGTCCGGGACACAGACCGCGCAGTGGGCCGGTGACCGATGCCGATCCGGACCAACCGCGGGCGCACCGCCGTCTACCGCAGACTGTGGGGCTGGCCGTTGCGCTCGCCCCGCCACCTCGTCGGCACGCTGGTGATCCTCGCGGTGCTGCTCACCGCGCTGGGCATCCTGCTGCCGAAGGCCATCGGAAAACCGGGACAGACGGCCAGCGGGCCGGGTTCTTCGGCGACAGCCACCTCACGCCCCGGCGTCGCCGCGCCGGTGACCGTGACGTCGACGTTGCCGCCGAGGCTCACCACCCAGCCTCCGCCGTCTTCCGCGCCACCTGACCAGGACGGTGTCCGGGTCGCCAAGAATTGGGTGACGGCATGGGCGAATCATCCCGACGGTACGACGACCGAGCAGTGGCTGGACGGATTGCGGCCGTACACCACCGACGAGTACCTCGCCGGGGAACTCACGACGGTGGAACCCGCGAACATCAAGGCCACCAGGGTGACCGGGGATCCGCAGGTCGTTTCCTCGCTCACCGGATCGATGGAGGTCGACGTCCCGACGGACGGGCCCAAGGTCCGGGTCACCGTCGTCAAGACGAACCCGGGATGGCGGGTCACCAAGTTCACCCAAGCGGGCTGACCCGATGAAGATCGGGCTCATCGTCGGAGTGCTGATCGCCGCGGTCTTCGCCGCGGTGGTCACCACGAGCACGGTCACCAAGGTGGTGACCGACCATGTCGAGGCGCAGTCGGGCGGGGTCGTCAAGACCTCCTGCGACGCCTCGATCGGGCCGACCCTGCCGGGACAGACCGATCGCGGTGCTTCGGACATCAACAAGCTGGACGAAGAACAGAAGGGGATCGTCGCGCTGATCATCTCGATCGGCAAGCAGCGGACGCTGTCCCCGCGCGCGTGGCAGGTGGCGATCCAGGCCGGGATGACCGAGTCCAAGCTGCGGAACCTGACCTACGGCGACCGCGACTCGCTCGGCATCTTCCAGATGCGGCCGTCGATGGGCTGGGGCACCGTCGCCCAGGTGACCGACCCGCCGTACCAGGTCAACAAGTTCTACGACGTCCTCCTCGCGGTCCCGAACTGGGAGAACATGCGGCCCGGTGACGCCGCCCAGCGCGTCGAGCGGTCCGGTTTCCCCGACCGGTACCACAACTGGGAGCCGATGGCGGCGCTCCTCGTCGAAAACGAGGGCCAGATCGTCGACGTCGTCGGCTGCGGCACGAGCGTCGGCAGCGTGGTGCCGCCGAGCCAGGCCGCCGCGCAGGCCATCAAGTTCGCCCTCGCCGAGCAGGGAAAGCCGTACGTCTGGGGCGCCACGGGACCGAACAGCTACGACTGTTCCGGGCTGATGCTGCGGGCCTACGAGTCGGCCGGGATCATCATTCCGCGGGTTTCGCGTGACCAGTACAAGGGCGGCGCGATGCTGCCGGTGCGGCAGGCGCAGCCGGGTGACCTGCTGTTCCTCGCCACCGTGCCGTCGAACCCGGCGACCATCCACCACGTGATGATGTACCTGGGCGACGGCAAGATCGTCGAAGCGCAGCAGACCGGGGTGCCGGTGCACATCCGCGACTTCTCCTTCGACGAGGCCGAAGTGGTCGCGCAGGCGGTCCGTCCTGGCGTTTAGCATGGTGAGCGCGTGGTGCCGCGATCGCGGCACCATCGGATTCACCCGAAGTGGCGGCCTGTCCACCGGCACGCGGCCGCACACTGGCAGAGGATGAAGAACGTGGCACGGAAATTCGGAAGGCGAGGCAAGCCCGCGGCGGGAGGCGGCCCGGAGGTCGATCCCCGCGATCTTTTCGGTACCGTCCAGCCCGCGCGGCAGGCGGCGCGGCCGGCGTCGAGCACCCCGCTCGCCGACCAGCTGAACCAGGGCTGGCCGGGCGTCGATCCCGGTTACGTCGTGTTGCCGCGTTCGCTGGCCGAGGGGATGTCGCTGCCCTGGCAGCAGCAGATGGCCGCCCTGCTCGCCCAGTTCCACCAGGAGAACGCCCGGCTCGCCTGGCCGATCTACCGGGTCGTCCCGTCGCGCTACGAAAAGCTCGTCGATCTCGACGAGGAGCAGCTGGCGGAGGCCGGCTACCTGGTCGAGATGGACACCGAGGGCGAGATGGTCTACCGCGAGCGCAGCGGCCGGAAGATCGAAGACCCGGCGAACACCACGGTGCTCGTCTCGTGCCTCGACCCGATCCCGAAACCGTCGCAGCGGCAGGCACCTCCGGCGCCTTCGCAGGCCACGCCGCCCGTGACCGGCCAGCCGCCACGCGCCCCGGCGCCGATGAACATCGGGCCCGCGCCCGTGTGGCGCACGGTCATGCCTTCAGGGCCGCCGTTGCCGGGCAATCAGGGGGCTCCTGCTCCTCAGGCGCCCGCCCCGCAGACACCGGCGCCTCAGTCAGCCGGACCTCCGGCTGGCGTGTCTCAGGGACCCGCGGCCCAGTCGCAAGCCCCGCAGGCCGGCGCGCCGCAAGCCGCGGCCCAGGCGCCCGCGCCGCCGCCTGCGTCCCAGGCCGCTGCGTCTCAGGCACCAGTCCCGCAGCCGCCTGCGTCCCAGGCCGCTGCGTCTCAGGCACCCGCTTCGCAGGCGCCCGCGTCTCAGGCCGCGTCTCAGGCACCCGCACCGCAGGCACCCGCGTCCCAGTCGCCGCCTCCGCTGCCCCAGCCCACCCGGACACAACCCCCGCCGGTGAATCAGACGCCGCCGCCTCCGCCGGTGAGCGCGCCTCCTGCCACTCCGGAACCCCCGGCCGCCGCCGCGCCATCGCAGGCCGAGCCGGAGCCGCCGGTCACGACTCCGCCGCCGTCCGCGATGCCCCCGGCCGGTCCTTCGCCGCAGCCGATGTCACCCGTTTCGCCGCCACGAGGTGGCCCCGTCGCGCCCGAACCGCCGACCCCGCCGCGCGGGATCCCGATGCACCGCGGCTGGTTCGACGAACTCGGCGAGAACGTGCCGGAAAGCTCCAAGGTCGACCCGCCCGAGGGCGGCGAGTTCGGTCCCACCGGCGATCCCACGGAGATCCCCTACCGCTATCGCAAGTGATGACAGGACGTCCGGGTGATGTCAGTCTTGACGTATGTCGAGCGACCCGAACCCGGATCAGGGCTGGTACTTCAACACCAAGACGAACCAGGTCGAGCACCTGGAACGAGGCCGGAGCGTCGACCTCCTCGGCCCGTACCCGGACGAGGCGACGGCCAGGCGTGCCCTGGAGATCGCCAAGGAACGCACCAGGCAGGCCGACGCCGAAGACGCCAAGTGGAACGGCGACTGATCGCTAGCGAGTGGTCCGCGCTGGTGCCCGGATGGCGGTTTCGCGTGTCGTCTATCCAGTCACGCGTGTCGTCCGTCTGATCACACGTGTCGTCCATCCAGTCACGCGAAACCGGCCGCCCGCTTCGCCTCCGCCGAGGTTGCGAAAGCCACTTTCGCAACCTTCAACGTTGCGAAAGTGGCTTTCGCAACCTTTCGCAACGGGCTCAGGCGTCCTGCCGCGCCAACGCCGGTCCGAGCACGAACTCCGGGTCCACCTGGGCCGTGAGGTCCTCCCCGGCCCGCCCGCTGCCCCACGCCCGCGCGTTGCGGAGGTGGAACTCGACGCCTTGGCGCTGGTAGCGCGCCCAGTCGCGCTGTTCGCCGTCGACGGTCGCGAGCATCGAGCCCAGCGTCGCGAGGTTGTGCGCCTCGAGTTCGCCGATCGGGCGCGCGCGGCCGCGTTCGGCGGCGCGGACGTGCCGCGAGTTCTCCATCCAGCCCAGCAGGGCGTCGCCGACCTCTTCGCGCAGGAACTCGATGTCCTCGTCCTCGGTGACCTTGTTCCCCACGACGACCAGCCGCACCCCGAAGTCCCGCGCGTAGTCGGCGTACTGCCGGTACACCCCGACGCTGCGCACGGTCGGTTCGCACACCAGGAACGTCACGTCGAACCGCGTGAACAGTCCGGACGCGAACGCGTCGGCGCCGGCGGTCATGTCCATGACCACGTACTCGCCCGCGTCGTCGATCATGTGGTTCAGCAGCAGCTCCGCCGCGCCGATCTTCGAGTGGTAGCAGGCGACGCCGAGGTCGTCCTCGTCGAACTGCCCGGTGACGCCGAGCCGCACGCCGCCGAACTCGCGGAAGCAGGCCTGGAAGATCGGGTTGTCCTCGAACGGCCGGACCAGCCGCGACCCGCGCCCCGGCGGGGTCGTCTTGATCATCGAGGCGGCGTCCGCGATCCGCGGGTTGTCGCCGCGCAGGTACTCCTTGATCAGGCCCATGTGGTCGCCCAGCGTCGGCCACGCGATGGCCTCTTCCTCGCTCGCGCCGAGCGCGACGGCGAGGTGCTGGTTGATGTCCGCGTCGATCGCCAGAACCGGTTTCCCGCCGCCGGCCAGGTACGCGGTGAACAGCGACGCCAGCGTGGTCTTCCCGCTGCCGCCCTTCCCGACGAACGCGATCTTCACGCCACGGCCCTTCCTGTCGTTGTGAAAAGGGTATCGGTTTTCATTTCGGCTCGTAACGTACACCCGACCGGCCCGCACCCGAACGGGCGATCAACGGCGCCGGATCGGGATAGGGTTAAGTGGTGCCTCCACTCGTGATCAGGACACACGCGGCGGGAGGGGACTTCGGTCACCTTCGAGCCGAGTTCTCGCTGCCGGAGTCGTTCGGGCCCGACGTGCTCGCCGAGGCGGAGGCGGCGGTCGTCGATCCGCTCGAGTCGGCGGGGGAACGCGAGGACGCCACCGGCCTGCCCTTCGTCACCATCGATCCGCCCGGCGCCAAGGACCTCGACCAGGCGGTGCTGGTCGAGCGCGTCGAGGGCGGCGGGTTCCGCGTCCACTACGCGATCGCCGACCTGGCCGCGTTCATCCCGCCGGGTGGCGCGCTCGACAAGGAGGCGCGCCGCCGCGGGCAGACGCTCTACTTGCCCGACGGCAACGTCCCGCTTCACCCGCCGGTGTTGTCCGAGGGCGCGGCGAGCCTGCTGCCGGGGGAGACCCGGCCCGCTGTGCTGTGGACCATCGATGTCGACGCGGGCGGCGAGCCGACGGCGACCAACGTCCGCCGGGCGCTGGTCCGGTCCACCGAACAGTTCGACTACGAGACGGTCCAGGCGGCGATCGACGCGGGCGATCCGCATCCCTCGGTCGCCGCGTTGCCGGAGCTGGGCCGTCTGCGCCGCGAGCTCGCGATCCGGCGCGGAGCGGTGGAGCTGCAGCTGCCGGAGCAGGAGATCAGCGGCGATCCCGACGGCGGCTGGGCGCTGATCCAGCGGCCGCGCAACGACGTCGACGCGTGGAACGCCGAGATCTCGCTGCTCACCGGCATGGCCGCGGCCAAGATCATGATCGGCGCCGGGATCGGTGTCCTGCGCACGCTGCCCCAGCCCGACGCCGAAGCGGTCGATTGGCTGCGCCGGTCCGCGCAGGCGCTGAACATCGACTGGCCCGAGGGCAAGAGCGTGTCGGAGTTCCTGGCCGCGCTCGATCCCGGTCAGCCCGCGTCCATGGCGCTTTTCGCCGACACCACCAGGCTTTTGCGTGGCGCCGGGTACACCGCGTTCGACGGCGAACTGCCCGCCTTGACCACGCACGCCGGGATCGGCGGTGCCTACGCCCACGTCACCGCGCCGATCCGGCGGCTGGTCGACCGGTTCGCCACCGAGATCTGTCTCGCCGTGAGCGCGGGCCGCGAAGTACCCGAGTGGGTTCGCGCGGCGCTTTCGGAGGTGCCGGAGCAGATGACCGCGTCCGACACGCTGGCGGCGAAGGTCGAACGTGCCTGCATCGATCAGGTCGAGGCGTGGGTCATGGCCGAGCACATCGGCGAGGAGTTCGACGCGATCGTGCTGCGGGCCGACGACGCCAAGTCGGAGATCCTGATCGAGAATCCGCCGGTGATGGGCAAATGCGCGGGCGAGAAGCCGCCGGAAGGCGAGCGGATCCGCGTCCGGCTGACGGCGGTGGACGTCGACAAGCGGAAACTGTCGTTCGAGCGGGCATGATCGACGATCTCGGTGAAGTGGTCCCGCTGCGCGAACCGGCGTCGCGGGTGGTTTCGCTCGTGCCGTCGCTGACCGAGGCCGTCGAGGTGAGCGCGCCGGGAAGGCTCGCGGGGGCCACGGACTACTGCACCCATCCGGCCGATCTGGACGTCCCGCGGGTGGGCGGTTCGAAGTACCCGAACGTGGACAAAGTGCTGGAACTCGAACCGGATCTGGTGCTGGCCAACTCCGAGGAGAACCGGCCGGAGGACGTGGAACGGTTGCGTGCCAACGGGATTCCGGTCTGGGTGATGGAGGCGTCGGCGACCGTGCCCGGCGCGCTCGCCTCGATCCGGCGAATCCTGACGCAGGCTTACGACCTCGCCGAGCCGGATTGGCTGGTCGAGGCCGAAGAGATCTGGCGGGAGACCCTGCCGGAGCGGTTCCGCGCGGTCGTGCCGGTCTGGCGGAAGCCGTGGGTCGTGCTCGGCAGGGACACCTTCGGCGGCGATGTCCTGCATCGCGTCGGAATCGGCAACGTCTACGCGGACCACGAAGAGCGCTACCCGCGTCCGAAGCTCGACGAGCTCCAAGCGCGCTTCGCGGCCGGAGACGCGAACCTGCTCATACTGCCCGACGAGCCGTACGAGTTCACCGAGGACGACGGCCCCGAAGCGTTCCCCGGCGCGAAGCACGTCCTGGTATCCGGGCGCTACCTGACCTGGTACGGCCCTTCGCTCGTCGAAGCCCACGCCCACCTCACGCATTTCGTCCTCTGAATGCGGTAGTAACGCATCCAGAGGACGAAACGCGGGTCGTCAGAGGGTGAGACCGGTCAGGACGGTGACGCGTTCCTCGGTGAAGTCCGCCATCGCCGACGCCGGGCCCTCGCGGCCGACGCCGGAGTCCTTCACGCCGCCGTAGGGCATCTGGTCGGCGCGGAAGCTCGGCACGTCGCCGACGAGCACACCGCCGACGCGCAGCTTCGCGGACACGTCGAACGCCGTCGGCAGGTCGCGCGTGAACACTCCCGCCTGCAGGCCGAAGCGCGAGTCGTTGATCCGGCGCACCCCGTCCTCCACCGAGTCCACGCGCGTGATCGACACGACCGGTCCGAAAACCTCGTCGGCCATCACCGACGCGTCCTCCGGCACGTTCGCGAGCACCGTCGGCTCGACGGTCGCGCCGTCGCGCTTCCCGCCGGTCAGCAGCTCGCCGCCCGCCTCGACCGCCGCCGTGATCCACGATTCCACCCGGGAAGCGGCGTCGGTGTTGATCAGCGGCCCGACGTCCACGCCGTCCGTCCGCGGGTTGCCGGTCCCGAGCGCGCGCACCTGCTCCAGCACCTTCGCCCGGAGCTCGTCGTAGACGTCGGCGTGCGCGTAGACGCGCTGCACCGAGATGCACGACTGACCCGCCTGGTACATGGCGAACGTCGCGATCCGCTGCGCCGCGAAGTCCAGATCCGTCCAATCAGGACAGACGAGCACCGCCGCGTTGCCGCCGAGTTCGAGCGCGACGTGCTTGCGCGGCACGCTGTCCCGGATACCCCAGCCCACCGGCACCGACCCGGTGAACGACACCACCGGCAGCCGCGGATCCGAGACCAGGCGAGCCGATTCCTCGTTGCTCACCGGGAGGATCGACCAGCTCCCGGCGGGCAGATCGGTCTCGGCGAGGATCTCGCCGAGCAGCAACGCGGTCAGCGGTGTCGCGGGCGCGGGCTTGAGCACGATCGGCGCGCCGGCCGCGATCGCCGGCGCGACCTTGTGCGCCACCAGGTTCAGCGGGAAGTTGAACGGCGTGATGCCCAGCACCGGGCCCTTCGGCACGCGGCGGACCAGCGCGAGCCGTCCGGTGCCGCCCGGGTCGGTGTCGAGGCGCTGCAGGTCACCGGAGAACCGGCGAGCCTCCTCGGCGGCCCAGCGGAACGTCGACGCCGCACGCCCGACCTCGCCGCGCGCCCACTTCAGCGGCTTGCCCGACTCGGCGGTGATCAACTGAGCCAGCTCTTCGGACCGCTCACCCAAAACTCGGGACACGTGGTCCAACGCGCCCGCCCGGACATGCGCGGGCAGCGTCGCGAACTCGTCGGAGACATCGTGCGCCGCCTGCACGGCGGTCTCGATGTCCGAAGTGGACGGAACGTGGTGCGTGCCCGCCTCGCTTCCGTCGAAGGAGTGACGGACGACGACGGTCTCGTCGCTGGTGACCGGCTTTCCGGCTACCCAGAAAGGAAAAGTGCTCACTTGACGGCCTCCGTACGGACAGCGTGCTCCAGGACCGAAAGGCCCTCGTCGAGCAGTTCGGTGGACAGGGACAGCGGCGGCAGCAGGCGGACGACGTTGCCGTAGGTGCCGCAGGTGAGGACGACGACGCCGGCCTGGTGGCAGGCCTGCGCGACGCGTTTGGTCAGGTCGGCGTCGGGTTCGGTGGTGCCCGGCTGCACGAACTCGGCGGCCAGCATCGCGCCGCGGCCGCGGACGTCACCGATCACGCCGGTCTCCTCGGCCAGCGCGCGCAGCCGCGGGAGCACCGTGTTCTCGATACGCTTCGCCGACGCCGCGAGGTTCTCCTGGCGCATGATCTCGATCGAGCCGAGCGCCGCGGCGCACGCGATCGGGTTACCGCCGTAGGTTCCGCCGAGCCCGCCCGGCGGGACGGCGTCGAGCAGCTCCGCGCGGCCGGTGACGGCGGCGAGCGGCAGTCCGCCCGCGATGCCCTTGGCGGTGGCGATCAGGTCGGGAACGACGTCTTCGTGCGTGGACGCGAACCACTCGCCGGTGCGGCAGAAGCCGGTCTGCACCTCGTCGGCGACGAACACGACACCGTTTTCGGTGCACCAGGCCGAAAGCGCGGGCAGGAAACCGGGAGCGGGTTCGATGAAGCCGCCCTCACCCTGCACCGGCTCCAGCACGACGGCCGCGACCTGGTCACCACCGATCTGCTTCTCGATGCGGTCGATGGCGATCCGCGCCGCTTCGGAACCGGACAGCCCGTCGCGGTACGGGTACGAGCCGGGTACGCGGTAGACCTCGGGCGCGAACGGGCCGAAACCGTGCTTGTAGGGGATGGACTTCGCGGTCAGCGCCATCGTCAGGTTGGTGCGGCCGTGGTAGGCGTGGTCGAAGACGACGACGGCCTGGCGCCCGGTCGCGGCGCGAGCGATTTTCACCGCGTTCTCGACGGCTTCGGCGCCGGAGTTGAACAGCACCGAACGCTTCTCGTGGGTGCCCGGTGTCAGCTTGTCGAGTGCTTCGCACACCTCGACGTACCCCTCGTACGGCGTGACCATGAAACACGTGTGCGTGAACCGCTCCACCTGCTCACGGACGCGGTCCACGACGGCGGGCGCGGCGTGGCCGACGTTGGTCACCGCGATGCCGGAACCGAAGTCGATCAGGACATTGCCGTCGGCGTCGGTGAGCAGGCCACCCTCGGCCGAGGTGACGTAGACGGGCAGCACCGAACTCACGCCCGCGGCGACGACGGCGGCACGTCGCTCCTGCAGGGCGCGCGAGGCGGGGCCGGGGATCTCGGTGCGCAGCCTGCGCTGGGTTTCGGTGGTGACGGTCACGGCCAGACTCCTGCGGACGCGAGGGACGGGGTCGCCCTCCAGAATGGGAGCCCGCTCGGTCCGCGTCAGCTCGACATCTTGTCGATATCGAGGCGTAGAGTTGGACAACATGGCACTGACCCTCGCCGCCCTCGTGGCCGAACGTCCGCTCGGCCTGCGGGTGCGCGCGGCCGAGGCGGGGCTCGACCGCGCGATCGGCTGGGTCCACCCCACCGAATTGACCGATCCGCAGGCCTTCCTCGAAGGCGGCGAACTGCTGCTGACCACCGGCCTCACCCTCGATGAGACCACGTCGCCCGGGTACGTCCGGCGGCTCGTCGACGCCGGCGTGGCGGGGCTCGGCTTCGGCGTCGGCCTCAGTCACGAGAGCATTCCGCGGTCTCTTGTGGACACCGCGGAAGAGGTCGGGCTCCCGGTGCTCGAAGTGCCGAGGAAGACGCCGTTCATCGCGATCACGCGAGCGGTCTCGCGCGCGGTCGCCGCCGACGAGTACGCCTCGCTCGTGCGCACCGGCAAGGGGCAGCAGGAACTGACCAGGACGGCCGTCGGCAAAGGCGGCCCCGGTGGCGTGGTGCGCAAACTCGCGAAACTGGTCGACGGCTGGGTGCTCCTGCTCGACTCGTCCGGTGCGGTCACTGAGGCTTCGCCTTCCGCGAGACCCTTCGCCGACGAAATCCAGGATGACTTCGCGCGGCTGCGGGCGGGCACGCTCGTGACGGTGGCGGGGGAGTACGAGGTCGTCCTGCAGACGCTCGACACCCGTGCGCGCGGTGTGCTCGCCGTCGGCACCTGCGAGCCGCTCGATGCCGCGGGGCAGCACATCGTCAACACCGCCGTGTCCTTGCTTTCCCTTGCGCTGGAACAGAACCGTGAGCACGTGGACGCCGTGCGGCGGCTGAGGTCAGGACTGTGCGACCTGCTCGCCGCGGGGCACGCCGAACTCGCCACACGGACGATGAAGTCGCTCTGGGGCGGTGTCCCGGAAGCGCCGTGGTCCGTGCTGGCCGTCGCAGGCCCCGCGAATGCGCGCCGCTCGCTCGCCGACGCGCTCGACGCCGAAGTGGCCGGAGACAAGGCGTTCTTCGGGGAGTCGGGGGCGTTCATGATCGCGTTCGGTGATGTGGAGGCGGTCGCCCGGCAAGCTTCCCGGATCGGCGGGCTGCACGCCGGTCTGTCCGATCCGGTGTCCACAGTGGATTTCCCGGCCGGGCTCCGACAGGCGAAACAGGCGGCGGAAGCGGCGAAGGCCGAACGGTCCCCGTTGGTCCGGTTCGCGGAGCACGCCGGGCGCGGCTTCCTGGAGATGGTCGATTCCCAAGCGGCGCAAGCGTTTTCGGACAGTCTGCTGGCGCCGCTGCGGGGCCATGACAAGACCGGCCGTGGCGAACTGGTCGCCTCACTGTCCTGCTGGCTCGAACACCACGGTCATTGGGATCTGGCGTCCGCGCGGCTCGGCGTCCACCGGCACACCTTGCGCAACCGCATGCGCAAGGTTGCCGAACTGACCGGCCGTGATCTCGATTCTCCCGGGGTGCGCGCCGAATTCTGGCTCGCGCTGCAGGTCAGCGCTCGGACCTGACCAGGGCGATCGGCGAGTCTCCGCAGCGTCGCAGCTGCGTGCCGGTCTCCGTCGTGACCGGCTCCGCGCCGGCGGACCACCAGGCCGGGACGTCGACGTCGCGCACCAGAGAACCGGTCGCCTGGCGCGCGTTGTTCGACACGATCACCCGGCCCTGTGCGTTGACCAGCGCCGCGCGGCCGCCGAGCGCACGCAGTTTCGGTGCCAGCAGGCGCTCGACCTCACCCACGTAGATGTCCGCGCCGACGACCCCCGCGAAAGTCCCATCGCGCTGGACGGGGACGGAGAAGGTCAGCGTGTACTCGTCGGTGCAGAGGTAGTCGACGTACGGGCCGTTGATATGGCGGCGGCCGGTGTCACGCGGGACGGTGAACCACGACTGCCGGGTGTAGTCCAGGAAGTTCTCGCCGGCCGGATCGAGGCTGATGACCAGTCGCGCCGGCTCTGCCTCACCGGTTTCGGTCCACCATTCGAAGCCGAATTCCTGATCGGCCAGCGCGTTCGGCGCGCTGATGAACCCGGCGCCGACGACCAGGCCGCCGAGGACGTCGAAGACCTGCGGCCGGAGGCGGGTCAGGTCTTCGGCGGTGGCATCGGTGGAGGCGGCCAGGAGCCCCTCGGCGCCGGCCAGTAGCGGCTTCAGCCGGCCGAAGACGTCCTCGACCAGGGTGGATACCTGTTCGACGACCTCGGAACCGGCGGACGGTGTGTCGTTCACGATGCTCACCTCGGATGCGCGGATGCCGCAGCTTAAGGGGCCAGAAGGTCTAAATGCACGTCCGCCAGCCGGTCTATCGCTTCGAGGATGTGCTCCTCGGTGAGCTTTCTGGCCAGCTCGCCGTCTCCCTGCGCGATGGCGGCGGCGATCGCGCGGTGTTCGGCGTAGGCGTTCTCGCGGGTGCCGTGCGGCTCGAGCGGCAGCCACAGCAATCCGCCTCGTTCGCTCTGCAGCTGCACTTCTTCCCTGGTCAGTCGCGGCGATTGGGCGGCCGCGGCGACTTCGAGATGGAACTGACGCTCGGCACGCGACGCCTCCGCGCCGGTGGCCGTGCGGATGTCTTCGGTCGCCAATTCGAGCCGCTCGATGTCCTCGGGCGAACTCCGCTCGGCGGCGAGTTTGGCCGCGGCGCCCGCGATGGCGAGGTAGTGATCGCCGACGTCGCGAAGCTCGGACAGCGAAACCGTGCGAAGGCGCTCTCGCCACGAAGCGGCCGAAGGGTTAGCAGGCGTCTTCACGAAGCTTCCGCCGCCTCGGCCGCGTCGCGTCTCGACAAGGCCCTGCTGCCGCAAGGCCACGAGCGCTTCGCGGACCGTCACGGTGGATACGCCGAACTGGGCGGCAAGCTCGGCTTCGCTCGGCAGCTGCTCCGAGTCGGCCAGCAGCCCGAGCGTGATGGCGTCGACCAGCCGCGCGGTGACCGCTTCCGCCCGGCCGATCTGGTCGAGCGGCGCGAACATCGCTGACCGCGCGCTGTGCGACATCCCCTTACGCATGGTGGCCCTTCGCCCGTACCGCTACCCGATGGAACCAATCTTGCCCCATCGTCTTGTCATTTAACATCTGGACTTATATGTTTTAGCTCCCGCGCCGCCCCACAAGGGAGCAAGGGACCTTTGCTATCGCCTCACGCCCCCAGGCCCAGTAGCCAGGAGCTCTCGTGCAGCAGTTGAAGCACTTCATCGGCGGTGAGTACACCGGATCCGCGTCGGGCCAGGTCGCCGACGTCGTCGATCCCGTCACCGGCCGCCCGTACCGAACCGCGGCCGTCGCCGGCCCCGAAGACGTCGACCGCGCGCTCAAGGTCGCGGCCGCCGCCTTCGAAACCTGGCGCGAGACCACGCCCGCGCAGCGCCAGCTCGCCCTGCTGAAGATCGCCGACGCCGTCGAAGCGCGCGCGGAAGAGATCGTGCTCGTCGAATCGGCGAACACCGGCAAGCCGATCGCGCTCACCGCGACCGAAGAACTGCCGATGATCGTCGACCAGTTGCGGTTCTTCGCGGGGGCCGCGCGTGTCCTCGAAGGACGGTCGGCGGGCGAATACATGGAAGGGCATACCTCTTTCGTCCGCCGAGAGCCGATCGGCGTGTGCGCGCAGGTTACGCCGTGGAACTATCCGCTCCTCATGGCGGTCTGGAAGATCGCCCCCGCGCTCGCCGCCGGGAACACCGTGGTGCTCAAACCGGCCGACACAACGCCCGCGTCGACCCTGCTCTTCGCCGAGATCTGCGCCGGATTCCTGCCGCCCGGCGTGCTCAACGTGATCTGCGGCGACCGCGACACCGGACGGGCGCTCGTCGAGCACGAGATCCCCGCGATGGTGTCCATCACCGGCTCCGTGCGGGCCGGGATCGAGGTCGCCGCTTCGGCCGCGAAGGACGTGAAGCGCGTACACCTGGAGCTCGGCGGTAAAGCGCCCGTAGTGGTCTTCGCCGACGCTGACATCGAAGCGGCGCCCGGCCGTTCCGGACGTTCCGCTCGGTGGTGCTGCCGGTGACCTTCCCGGCCGTCGTCGCCGGCTCGATCTTCACGTTTTCGTTGTCGCTGGACGACTACGTCGCGGTGAAGATCGTCGGCGGCACGTCGCAGATGCTCGGCAACGCCGTCTACGACAACATCGGCGCGGCCAACAACCTGCCGTTCGCGGCGACCGTCGCGACCGTACCCGTGGTGATCATGCTCGCCTACCTTGCCGCCGTGCGCCGCACGG
Organism: Amycolatopsis sp. cmx-4-54; assembly: GCF_046548895.1. NCBI lineage: Bacteria > Bacillati > Actinomycetota > Actinomycetes > Pseudonocardiales > Pseudonocardiaceae > Amycolatopsis > Amycolatopsis sp. cmx-4-54. The sequence continues at coordinate 22,825 of NZ_JAEBEJ010000020.1, read as the reverse complement.
GCGCGCTGGACAACCTGTAGGAGCGCGCGATGCGCCTTTCCCGGACGACCAAATACCTTCTGCTCGCGGCGCTGGTGCTCGGCCTCGCGGTGATCTACTTCCCGCTGCTGGTGGTCCTGCTCAATTCGTTCAACGCGGACACCACCTTCGGCTGGCCGCCGTCGAGCTTCACGCTCGAATGGTGGGGGCGGGCCGCGGAGAACCAGGGCGCGCTGAACGCACTGTGGACGAGTGTCCGAGCAGGACTCGCCGCGACCGCGATCGCTTTGGTACTCGGCACAATGGCGGCTTTCGCGCTGCAGAAGTACCGCTTCTTCGGCCGCAACCAGGTGTCGCTGCTGGTCATCCTGCCGATCGCGCTGCCCGGTATCGTCACCGGTATCGCGCTGAACAACGCCTTCCGCACGATCCTCGGCATCGACCTCGGCCTGTTCACCGCGATCGTCGCGCACGCGACGTTCTGCATCGTGGTGGTCTTCAACAACGTCGTCGCGCGCCTGCGGCGCATGGGCGGCAACCTCGAAGAGGCGTCGATGGACCTCGGCGCCGACGGGCTCACGACGTTCCGGCTGGTGACCTTCCCGATGCTGCGCTCGGCCCTCCTGGCAGGAGGCCTGCTGGCGTTCGCCCTGTCGTTCGACGAAATCATCGTCACGACGTTCACCCTCGGGACGGGACTGGAGACCCTGCCGATCTGGATCCTGAACAACCTGTTCCGGCCGAACCAGGCCCCGATCGTCAACGTCGTGGCGGCGGTGCTGATCCTGGCTTCGACGGTGCCGGTCTATCTGGCGCAACGGCTTTCCGGCGACACGACCTCGGGTGGCCGGTTGTAGCCGCTCCTAGCGAAAGGAATCCGTCGCGGCCTTGAGTGCCGCCAGCATCCCCGGATCCGTCACCGCGTGCCCGGCCGCTTCCACCAGCTCCAGTTTCGAGTCCGGCCAAGCCCGGTGCAGCTCGTAAGCCGTCGTCGGCGGGCACACCGCGTCGTACCGTCCCTGCACGATCACGCCAGGGATCCCGGTCAGCTTCCCGGCTTCCCGGATCAGCTGCCCTTCCTCAAGCCACGCTCCGTGGCAGAAGTAGTGCAGTGCCAGCCGGGCGAACGTGACCGCGAACTCCGGCGACGCGTACTGGTTGTGGAAGGCCGGATCCGGGCGCAGGCAGACGATCGCGCCTTCCCAGGTGCTCCAGGCGATGGCCGCGCGTTCCCGGATCGCCCGATCGGGGTGATAGACGAGTTCGCGGTAGGCCGACAGAGGGTCGTCGCGACGGTCTTCGGGGATCGGGGCGAGGAAGTCCTCCCACTCACGGGGGAAGAGGTTCGCGGCGCCGCCGTTGTAGATCCAGTCGAGTTCGCCGCGGCGGACGGTGAAGACGCCGCGCAGGATGATCTCGCTGACGCGACTCGGGTGGGTTTCGGCGTAGGCGAGGGCGAGGGTCACGCCCCACGAGCCGCCGAAGAGCTGCCACTGGTCGAGATTCAGCCGTTCGCGCAGCTTTTCCATGTCCGAGACGAGGTGCCAGAGGGTGTTGACCGACAGGTCGACGTCCGGCGTGCCGATCTGCGGGGTGCTGCGGCCGGCGCCGCGCTGGTCGAACAGGATGATCCGGTAGGCCTCGGGGTCGAAATGCCGCCGCGCCATGGAGGAGATGCCGCTCCCAGGGCCTCCGTGCAGGACGACCACGGGTTTGCCGTCCGGGTTCCCGGCTTCCTGGCAGTAGATCCGGTGCCCGTCGCCGACGTCGAGCATGCCCTCGGCGCGCACGTGGATCGGCGGGTACAGGTCATCCATAAGGACACTCTGCCCGAATCGGCGAGTGTCCGAAGGGTGGGGGCCCGCCCCCGCCGCCGGGCTGAGCGGGCCCCCGGTCTTCGGTCGCGTCAGCAGCCCGCCGTGGCGGTCACGTTCGCGAATCCCTTCCCGGCACCGGTCACCTTGTTGCTCGCGCAGACCTTGTTCCCCGTCGCGGCCTTCACGAGATAGAAGCCGTAGGCGTAAGGGGACCGCACGTCCGCGGTGTTGCCGGAGAAGGTGTTGCCGCGGCCCCAGCCGTCGAGCTGGACATGCACCTCGAAGCCGCCGTAGGTCGCGTCGTGCACGAAGACCTTGCTGCCCCGGTTGTCCGCGACCACGTAGTTGTTGCCCTTCATGTCCACCCAGCTGTCGGCGAAGTGCTCGCCGCTCTGTCCGGCCCCGTCGAAGACGTTGCCGCGCAGTTCGCCGCCGGTGGTGCCTTCCTTGATGTCGATCGATTCGGCTCGCACGTCCGGGCCGATCTTGTTGTTCAGCGCCTTGTTGCGGTCGCTCCGGTCGGCCGTGCCGCCGGGCCAGTTGCCCTTCGCGGAACCGAAGTAGATGCCTTCGCCGTAACCCGCGTACTCGCGGCCGGTGTCGGTCACCTCGGAGTTCTTCACGACGTTGTCGGTGCTCGTGTACTGGAAATGGATGCCCTCGTGGCCGACGCCGGTGACCTTGATGCCGTCGACGACGGTGTTCTTGACGCCCGTCGCCATCAAGCCCTTCTGGCCACCGGTGAGGGTGAAGCCGGTCAGGTTCCAGTAGCTGCCCGTCAGTTCCAGCGTGCGCCCGGCCGAGGCCTTGATGACCGCGCTTCGGGGACCCTTCAGGGTGATACGGCTGCTGGACGTGCCGCTCTTCGCCGCCTTGAAGTTGCCCGTGAAGGTCGTGCTGGCCGCCAGTTCGATGACGGTGCCCGGAGTGACCGAAGCGAGCGCCGCCGTTAGCTGCTCCGAAGTCCCTACGCGGACCGTCGCGGCCTGAGCTGGATACGCCGCCAGCGTGGACAGCAAAGCGGCGCCGGTCGCAAGGGTCAGAACCCGCTCACGAACACGCATCCGTGGTCCTCCTCGTCGAGGGATCGAAGCTCGGTCGTGGCGGCGACGGCCTAGACGTTAAGCCTCTTTACGAACGCGCGTCAAGGACATGATTGAAGTTCACGTATGTGAACAACTAAAGGAGGGTCGCCCTGCGCGGACCTGCGGAAAGAGAGCAAGGGACCTTTGCTACCGCGCTCCCCGGCGGGCGGGGGTGTGTGGAAATAGAGACGTTGAGTGTCCCTATTTCCACACACCTCCTACGCCGCGTGGTGACCGTGTGGATCTTGGTGCGTTGGGTGACCAGAAGCCCACGCAGTGCCCCGCGGGGGAGCAAGGGACCTTTGCTGCCGCGCTCTCCGGCGGGAGTGGTAGCAAAGGTCCCTTGCTCTCTTTTTGCAGGTCAGAGGCGACTCAGTCGTGGAACGAGTGCTCCGGAGCCGGGAACTCGCCTCGCCGGACGTCCTCCGCGAACGCCTTCGCGGCCCCGGCCAGCACGCCGGCGAGATCGGCGTACTTCTTCACGAAGCGAGGGGTCCTGCCGCGTCGAAGCCCGGCCATGTCCTGCCAGACGAGCACCTGCGCGTCGCAGTCGGGCCCGGCGCCGATGCCGACGGTCGGGATCTTCAGTTCGTGCGTGATCCGCTTCGCGGCTTCGGCGGGCACCATCTCCATGACGACCGCGAAGGCGCCTGCCTCCTCCAGGGCGAGCGCGTCGGCGAGCAGCGCTTCGGCCGCTTCGCCGCGTCCCTGGACTCGGTAGCCGCCCAGATTGTGTTCACTCTGCGGTGTGAATCCGATATGTCCCATTACGGGGACGCCGGCCGAAGTCAGTGCCTCGACATGCGGAGCGAATTTCCGTCCGCCTTCGAGTTTCACCGCGTGCGCGCGGCCTTCCTTCATGAACCGCACCGAGGTTTCCAGTGCCTGCTGCGGTGAGAGCTGATACGAGCCGAACGGCAGATCGGCCACGACCAGCGCCCGCTTCACCGATCGGGTCACCGCCCGGACCAACGGGAGTAGTTCGTCCACGGTCACCGGAAGCGAAGTGTCGTAGCCGAAGACGTTGTTCGCCGCCGAATCCCCCACGAGCAGCACGGGAATGCCCACTTCGTCGAACAGCGCGGCGGTGTACATGTCGTAGGCGGTGAGCATCGGCCAGGTTTCGCCGCGCTCTTTCATGTCACGAAGGTGATGTACGCGGACCTTCTTCCCCGATGTGGCCTGGGGTGCCGCGCCGGTCCCGTACGGAGCCGCGAGCTCGCCGGAATCCTTTTCGGTGGCAGACATCCTTGTCGACCGTCCTTCCCTCGAGGCCTCGGAGAGGTCCCCGGGTCGTGGAGCTGAACAGGCCAAGCGTGACATGCCGATATGACCGTCCCAAGGCCCTGCGACCAGCTTCACACAGCGCCGTCACACCCGCGAATGAGGAAATTCAGACCAGAGGATGATGATCGTTGACAACCACACGGGGTTGTGTGACGTCAAGTAAGTGCAGCTGTCGATCTCCTGTGTGTACCGCGAAGGACCAGAATGGCAAACCCAGTGAGCCGAGTCGCGCCGTGGAAGGCGAGGGCAGGCGGAATCGTCGCCACCCTCGTCCAGTTCGCGGCCGTGTTCTCGGTGATCCTCCTGCTCGCCGGCGGTGTGAAGGGGCCGGTGCTCAGGACGGGTGACATCGCCTTCTCGGCACTGAGCATCCCGACGAACGCGAGTCTCGTGATCGTCCTGCTGCTCGTCGTCCTCGGCGCCGCGCTCCGCCGTCGCAAACGAGCCGCGCTTTACACACTGCTGCTGTTCCAGGTCGGCGGACTGGCGGTGACGCTGGCCTTCCAGGCCGCCCTGCTGTGGTGGCCCGAGCTGCTGAAACTCGGCCCGTGGCAGGTCCGACACATCCCGCATCAGGTGTGGGTGCTGGCGATCGCCGACCTGATCTCCCTCGGCATGATCGCGTTCCTGTGGATTCTGCGTCCGGCGTTCCCGGCCCGGCTCGCGCCCGGCGCGTGGCGTGACGGGCTCACCGTCCTGTTCGGTGGCCTGGCCGCGGTCATCCTCGTCGGCTGGGGCTTGAGCGAAGCCTTCCCGGGGCGTCTCGCCGACACTTGGGCGCGCTTCGCCTGGGTCGTCAACCACACGACCGGTGAGAACGTCCAGCTTCGCCGGGTCGGCATCGGTGAAGGGCCTGCCTGGCTCGACCTCGTGCTCGACCTCAGCGCGACGGCCGTCGCGACGGCCGCGTTGTACACGCTCTTCCGCGGAGTGCGTAGCCGTCGCTTGAGGACGGACGAGGAAGAACTGAGCGTACGTCGCCTTCTTGCCGAACACGGCGAAGACGACTCTTTGGGTTATTTCGCCACCAGGCGCGAGAAGAGCGTCCTCTTCTCGCCCAACGGCCGTGCCGCCGTGGCCTACCGTGTGCTCGCGGGCACCAGCGTCGCGAGCGCGGACCCGATCGGGGATCCCGACGCCTGGCCCGACGCGGTCCGGGCCTGGCTGAACGAAGCGCGCACCTACGGCTGGACGCCCGGCGTGCTCGGCGCGAGTGAACGTGGCGCGAAGGTCTACGCCGACGCGGGCCTGCGCGCGCTGGAAATAGGTGACGAAGCCGTCCTCGACGTCCGTGACTTCAGCCTCGCCGGGCCGGAACGGCGCTCGGTCCGCCAAGCCGTCAAACGGATCGAACGGGCCGGATACACCACGAAAGTCCGCCGTCACAGCGAAATTCCGGCCGAGGAGATGGCCAAGCTCCTGCTGCAGGCACAGCAGTGGCGCGGAGCGGAAACCGAGCGCGGGTTCTCGATGGCGCTCGGCAGGCTCGGTGATCCGAGCGACGGCCGCAGCGTGATGGTGGAGGCGTACGACGCCAAGGGCGAGCTTCGCGGCATGCTGTCGTTCGTGCCGTGGGGCCGCCGCGGGCTGTCCCTCGACCTGATGCGGCGCGACCGCGACGCCGAAAACGGGCTCAACGAATACATGGTCGCGGAGGTCGTCGCGGCGAGCTCACACCTTGGCGCACAACGGATTTCGCTGAACTTCGCGATGTTTCGCGCGGTCTTCTCCGAGGGGGAGCGGATCGGCGCGGGCCCGGTGCTGCGCGCCTGGCGCGGCGTCCTCAGCATGGCGTCGCGCTTCTTCCAGCTGGAATCGCTCTACCGGTCCAACGCCAAGTACGGCCCCGACTGGGAGCCGCGTTTCCTGTGCTACTCCTCGGCTCGACGGCTGCCGCGGGTCGGCATCGTCGCCGGCGCGCTCGAAGGATTCGTCCCGACAGGACGGTCGGGGCGAGCACTGAAACTGGAGACCGTCACCGACGAATTCGTCGCCGAGGTCCACCGCATCGAAGCGAACGCGGCCACTCCCGCGCCGAAACAGGTGCGGCGCCCCGACCAGGTCCGGGTGCGGATGGCGAAGCTGGATCGCTTGCGGGAAGCCGGGATCGACCCCTATCCGGTCGGTTTCGCCCGAGAGGACCTGCTCGGCGACGTCGTCTCGAAGTTCGGCGATCTGGGCCCGGATACCCATACCGGTCACCGGGTTCGAGTCGCGGGCCGGGTGCTTGCGATGCGTAATCTCGGCGGGCTTTGCTTCGCACGGGTGAAGGACTTCAGTGGTGAGATCCAGCTGATGCTCGACGCTTCCGTGCTCGATCCCGGCGGCTGGCGGCGCGGTGTCGATCTAGGCGACCACGTTGGTGTGAGCGGGCAGGTCGTGACGTCGCGCCGCGGTGAGCTTTCCGTGCTCGTCGATGAGTGGACCGTCACGGCGAAGAGCCTGCATCCGTTGCCGGACAAGCGAAAGGGCCTCACCGATCCCGAGACGCGGGTGCGGCAGCGTTACCTGGACCTCGCGGTGAACCCGGATTCGACGGCGATGCTGCGAATGCGCTCGACCGTGGTGCGGGCCGTGCGGGAACGGCTGCACCAGGGCGATTACCTCGAAGTCGAGACGCCGATGCTGCAGACGGTGCACGGCGGCGCCAACGCCCGCCCGTTCATCACGCACATCAACGCCTACGACATGCGGATGTACCTGCGGATCGCGCCCGAGCTGTACCTGAAACGGCTGTGCGTGGCCGGCGTCGAGCGGGTTTTCGAGCTGAACCGGAATTTCCGGAACGAAGGCGTCGACGCGACGCACAACCCCGAATTCACCATGCTGGAGGCGTACCAGGCGTACGCCGACTACAACACGATGCGGACGCTGACGCGGGAACTCGTGCAGTGCGCCGCGGAAGCCGCGTACGGCGCGCAGGTCGTTCGCCGTCCGGGGCCGGACGGGCAGGTCGTCGAGTACGACATCTCCGGTGACTGGCCGGTGATCCCGGTGCACGAAGCCGTTTCGGCGGCGCTCGGGGAAACGATCGACGCGGGCACCTCCGTCGCCGAACTCCAGCGGCTGTGCCGCGCGGCGGGAGTGCCGGTGAACGAGGAGGCCGGGCACGGCGATCTCGTGCTGAAGGCGCACGAGCACCTGGTCGAAGGCGCGACGGTGTTGCCGACGTTCTACACCGATTACCCGACCGACGTCTCGCCGCTGACCCGGCAGCATCGAGTGGACCCGCGGCTGGCCGAGCGCTGGGACCTGATCGCGTTCGGCTCCGAGGTCGGCACGGCCTACACCGAGCTGACCGACCCGCTCGAACAGCGGCGGCGGCTGGAGGCCCAGTCGCTGCGCGCGGCGAGCGGGGACGTCGAGGCGATGGAGCTGGATGAGGACTTCCTGCTCGCGCTCGAACACGGCATGCCGCCGACCGGCGGGCTCGGCATCGGCGTCGACCGGCTGCTGATGATGCTGACCGGGGCGTCGATCAGGCAGACGGTGCTGTTCCCGTTCGTCCGGCCGCAGGGCTAGCGGGGGAGCAAGGGACCTTTGCTATCACTTCTCTCAACGTCGAGAGAAGTGATAGCAAAGGTCCCTTGCTCTCTTCCGCGCCGAATCGCCGCACGAAGCCGCGATCGGATGCCATGATCCCCTTCCCAACGGAAGGAGCCGCCATGGCTGGAAACGTTCCCCCGGTCGCCGACGAGCGCGAAGGTCTTCTCGCCTACCTCGAGCAGCAGCGCCACGTTCTGCGGATCGCGGCGCACGGCCTCACCGAAGAACAGGCCAGAGCCGTCCCGACCAGAAGCTCATTGAGCGTCGGCGGCCTGATCAAGCACACCGCGTTCACAGAAGACGGCTGGATCGACATCCTTCTCCAGAAGCCCTCGAAGCCGATGGACGAAGCGATGAAGGAGTACGAAGCCGGGTACGTGATGACGCCAGAGGAGACGGTCGAAAGCGTCCTCGCGCGCTACGACGAGGTCGCTCGCCGTACTTCGGACGTCATCGCCGGCATCGCCGACCTCGGCCAGCCGGTTCCGGTGCCGAAGGGCGTGCCCTGGTATCCACAGGACGTCGACGCGTGGTCGGTCCGCTGGGTGCTGCTCCACCTCATCGAGGAGACCGCGCGCCACGCCGGGCACGCCGACATCATCCGCGAGCACATCGACGGCGCGACGGCGATCCCGCTGATGGCCGCCGCGGAAGGCTGGCCGGAGACGCCGTGGCTCAAGCCCTGGTCCCCGGCCCAAAGCGGTTAGAACCCGAGCAGCTAGAACAAGGTCGGTTCGTCCGCCAAAGCGCCTTCTATGACCAGCATCCGGCGCTTGGTGGCGACCCCTCCGCGCGCGGAGAAGCCGCCGTCCTTACCGCCCGCGGCGAGTACGCGGTGACACGGCACGATGATCGGGAACGGGTTCCGGCCCATCGCCTGCCCCACGGCCTGCGCGCCGCCGGGCAAACCGAGGATGTTCGCGATGTCGCCATAGGTCAGCGTCTTGCCCGCGGGGATGGTGCGGATGAACTCGTAGACGCGGTGGTGGAAGTCCGGTACTCCTTCGTAGTCGAGGCCGATGCCGGTGAGATCCGTGCGTTTGCCGTCCATCAACGAGACGATCCCGTCGATCGCGCGCTGGATCTCGCCCGGCGGCATGGATTCGGTCGCTTCGGGAAGGCGCGCGGTCAGTCGCGCCCTCGTCTTCTCTTCACTGCCCTCGGGGAGCTGGACCGTGACGATCCCGCGTTCGGACCACGCGATACCGCAGTCGCCGATCGCGGTGCCGAACACGCAGTAGCCCGGTGCCGTCATGTGCCCAGAGTACGAGAGCGGTCCGACAGTTTCGGATCGACGGCCATGCCGCGGTGCCGCTGGAGCCGTGGCTGCGGTAGGAGTATGGACATGAACGACCTCGTGCTCGATCACCTCGTCTACGCCGGGCCGGATCTCGAAGAGGCCGTCGCGCGCGTCGCCGAGCTGACCGGCGTCACGCCGGAACGCGGCGGAAGGCACGTCGGGTTCGGCACGGCCAACTACCTGGCCGATCTGGGCGCCGGTGCCTATCTCGAAGTGGTCGGCCCCGACCCGGATCAACCCGAGCACATCGGACCGCGCCCGTTCGGCATCGACGAGCTGACCGCTCCCGCCCTGATCACCTGGGCCGCACGAGTGGAAGGCATCGACGAGGCGATCGCCGAAGCGCGTGAACGTGGCTACGACCCCGGCGAAGCGTCCGAGATGTCGCGAACCACCGACGACGGCGAACTGCTGACCTGGCGTCTCACCGGCGCCGGCGGCCTCGGCGGGCTAGCGCCCTTCCTCATCGACTGGGGGAGCACTCCGCATCCGACGACGCGGGGGCTCCCGTCGATCCCGCTGCTCATGCTCACCGGCGTCCACCCCGAGCCCGTCGCGGTCGAATCCGCGGTCCGCGCGCTCGGGATGGACATGCTCGTCCGGCGTGACACGAAGCCCGGCCTGGTGGCCGTGCTGACGAACTCAGCGGGGAAGCAGGTCGCGCTGAGCTGAGCGAGTCACGACAGTGCCCTCTCGCCAGCCGTTGGTCATCGGCAGCCGCCGGTCCCGTCCGAACGCCTTGAACGTGATCTTGGTGCCCGGCGGGTACTGGCGGCGCTTGTATTCGGCCTTGTCGACCATCCGCACCACGCGGTCGATGGTCTCCGGTTCGAAACCCGCGTCGACCAGGTCGACGTAACCGCGGTCGCCCTCGATGTAGTCGTCGAGGATGTCGTCGAGCATCAGGTAGTCGGGCAGCGAGTCGCTGTCCAGCTGACCCGGCCGCAGCTCGGCCGACGGCGGTTTGGTGATCGAGTTCTCCGGGATCGGCGGGGTCTCGCCGTTCTTCTCGGCTTCCGCGTTGCGCCACTTGGCCAGGTGCCAGACGTGCGTCTTGAACAGGTCCTTGATCGGCGCGAAGGCTCCGACGGCGTCGCCGTAGATCGTCGAGTAGCCGACGGCGAGTTCGGTCTTGTTGCCGGTGGCGAGCACGAGGTGACCGTCCTGGTTGGACAGCGCCATCAGCAGCATGCCCCGAACACGGGCCTGGATGTTCTCCTCGGCGAGGCCGGTCAGCTGAAGCTGCTCCACGTAGACCTTGACCATGTCCGCGATCGGCTCGACACGGTAGTGCGCGCCGATCCGGCGGGCGAGGTCTTCGGCGTCGCCCTTCGAGTGCTCCGAGGAGTACTCCGAAGGCATCGAAACGCCGTAGACGTTGTCGCCGCCCAGGGCGTCGGCGGCCAGCGCCGCCACGACCGCGGAGTCGATGCCGCCCGAGAAGCCGAACGTCACCGACGAGAAGCCGTTCTTGTGCACGTAGTCGCGCAGGCCGACGACCAGGGCGTGCCACACCTCGGCTTCGTCCGACAGCGGCTCACTGATCGTGGACTCGGTGCGCGGGGTGTAGGCCGGAACCCGCTCCTCGCTGAGCACTCGGCGCTTCACCCGCAGGCCCTCGAACTCGCCTTCGGCGGTGTGCCCGCCCGACTCGAGTTCCGTGTCGACGACGAGCAGGTGCTCGACGAACTGCGGCGCGCGCGCCAGCAGCCGTCCGTCCGCCCCGACCACGATCGAGTCGCCGTCGAAGACGAGGTCGTCCTGACCGCCGACCTGGTTCGTGTACACCAGGGGCGCCCCGGCCTCGGCCGCGCGGCGAGCGATCAGTGGCAGGCGGATGTCGTCTTTCGCGCGCTCGTAAGGCGAAGCGTTGGGCGCGACCACCAAGTCCACCCCGGCTTTGCCGAGTGCGGAGATCGGGCCACCGTCCTGCCAGACGTCCTCGCAGATGACCATGCCGACGTCGACGCCGTGGAAGCGGACGACCTCGAGATCGTGGCCCGGCTTGAACCAGCGGTGCTCGTCGAAGACGCCGTAGTTGGGCAGGTGGTGCTTGAACTGGCGGGCGACCACTTCACCGCGGTACAGCGCGGCCGCCGCGTCGCGCGGGCCGGTCTCGTCCAGATCGAGGTACCCGATGTAGGTGAGGACCTCGCCGCATCCGGCGTCTTCGAGCCGCTTGGCGAGCGCTTCGACCATCTGCTTCGAGGCGGACGCGAAGGTCGGGCGGAGGGAGAGGTCCTCGACGGGGTAGCCGGTGAGGGACATCTCCGGGAAGACGACGATGTGGGCGCCTGCTTCGGCGGCTTTGCGAGTCCACTCGACGGTGAGCTCGGCGTTGCCTTCGAGGTCCCCGACGGTGGTGTTGACCTGGGCCAGTGCGATGCGCAGTTGCGGCATGCCGACATTCTCACCCACCGGCGCCCGAGGGGACGACCGGATGTGCCGAATCGCCCACCTGGGGGCCGGCCGGGCGAAAAAGGGAGCGGGGGACCTTTGCTCTCGCTTCTCTCAACGTTGAGAGAAGCGAGAGCAAAGGTCCCCCGCTTCCCGCGCGCTACTTGCGCTTGATCATGCTCCGCACCTTTTTGATGGTCTGCTCGAAGTCGGAATCGAACGGGTTGTCGTGCACCAGGTAGGTCCACGTCGTGTTCGCCCGCCGCACGCCGGCGTCACCGAGGTCGATCCCGTTCTCGGTGATCTCGGCTTCCTCGAGCGTCTTCGCCGCCCGCTCGGCAGCCTCCGGGATGATCTTGTGGAACTCGGGGATCGCCGCGCGGTGGAACTCGTCGATCGGCGTCTCCCGTGCCAGCGCCCGCAGATGGATGCTCTCCCGCACGTCCGTCAGGAACGCCAGGTGGTCCGACCACAGCTGGTCGACGTGGAACAGCAGCACCTCACGGCACAGCTGCTCGACGCGGGCCTCGTCGTCGACGGCCTCCGAAAGCTCCTTGAACTTCTCCGGGTGCGCCTTCTCCAGCACCTCCGCCGCGTGCGCCGTCCGCAGCACCTTGTCCCGGTGCTCCAGCAGCTCGCCGCGCTGCCGCTCGATCAGCCGCGTGTAGCGCCACGTGTTCCGGTGGATCTCCAGGTCGACGCCCTCGGCGACGCGCTGCGCGTGGTTGATCTGCCGCAGCGCCGCCGGGTCGACGATCTCGCCGCTGCCCACGTCGGAGCTGATGCCCTCGGGGATGTCCGGCGCGTTCGACAGCACGAGCTCGTCGTTCAGGCTGGCGAAGAACACCGCGCTGCCCGGGTCGCCCTGGCGTCCGGACCGGCCGCGCAGCTGGCCGTCCAGCCTGCTCGACGGGTAGCGGGCGGTGCCGATCACGTGCAGGCCGCCCAGTTCGACGACCTCGTCGCGGCCGTCGCCGTCCTTGCCGCCCAGCCGGATGTCGGTGCCCCGGCCCGCCATCTGCGTCGAGACGGTGACCGCGCCCTTCTTGCCGGCGTCGGCGATGATCTCGGCTTCCTCGGCGTCGTTGCGCGCGTTGAGCACGACGCATTCGAGGTCGGCCTTCGCCAGTTTCTCGGCCAGCTCTTCGGATTCGGCGACGTCCTGGGTGCCGACGAGGATCGGCCGCCCGGTCTCGTGCACCCGTCGGATCTCCTCCTCGATCGCGCGCAGCTTCTGCGACGGCGATCCGAAGATCCGGTCCTCCTGGTCCTCACGGATGTTCGGCGTGTTCGGCGGGATGACCGCGACCTCGAGCTTGTAGAACTCGCGCAGCTGCTCGGCGACCGCGACCGCGGTACCGGTCATCCCCGCGACCTCCGGGTACCGCGCGAGCAGCGCCTGCACGGTGATCGAGTCGAGGATCTCGCCGCGGTCGGTGGCCTTCACCTGCTCCTTCGCTTCGACGGCGGCCTGGAGGCCGTCGGGCCAGCGCTGCAGTTCGGCGACGCGGCCGCGTGCGGCGTTGATGAGCTGCACCTTCCCGTCGCGCACGAGGTAGTCGACGTCGCGGGTGAGCAGCGCGTGCGCGTGCAGCGCCACGTTCACCGCGGGCAGCCGGTCCGAACCCGTCTCGTCGTAAAGGTTGATGTCGTCGCCGAGGGCCTTCTCGACCACCGAAGCGCCCGCCTTGGTCAGCCAGGCGTTGCGGCCGTCGGCGTCGGTCTCGTAGTGCAGCCCGAGCCGCAGCCGCCGGACGATGTTCGCGACCTCTTCGTCGGCGTCGGTGTGGTCGATCGACCCCGCCATCACCAGCGGCACGCGGGCCTCGTCGACCAGCACGGAGTCCGCCTCGTCGACGATCGCGACCTCGGGCTCGCGCTGGACCAGGTCCTCTTCGCGAGTCACCAGGCGGTCGCGCAGCACGTCGAAGCCGATCTCGCTGACAGCGCCGTATGTGACCTCCTTCGCGTACGCCTCGCGGCGCTCGTCGCGGGAATGCGCGGGCTCGATCCAGCCGACGGAGACGCCGAGGAGGTCGTAGATCGGGCCCATCCACTCGGCGTCACGGCGGGCGAGGTAGTCGTTCACCGTGACGACGTGGACATGCTTCCCGCGCAGGGCGTACCCGGCGCCCGCCAGCGCACCCGCCAGCGTCTTGCCCTCACCGGTCTCCATCTGCACGATATGCCCGCTGAGCAGGCCCATCGTGCCCAGCAGCTGGACGTCGAAGGCACGCTCGCCGAGCGCCCGCCGCGCGGCCTCGCGACCGAGCGCGCAGACCTCGACCAGCTGGTCGTTGCCGAAGGAAGCCGCGTCCCGAAGCTTGCCGGCCCGCTCTGTCAGGTCCTCGTCGGAAAGCTTTTCCAACTCGGGCTCGAGCTTCTCGATGGCCGGCAGCAGCGCTTCGTAGCGGGTCAGCTCGACGCTGCCCGGCCGCTGGATGATCCGGCGCAGCTTCTTGCCCACCCGGCTGATCAGTGCTGCCACCCCTGTGCTCCCGTCTGCTCTTCTGCCGTCCGCACTCGTATCACCAACGCAGTGGTGGTGCGGCCGAGTTCCACGGCCGATGGCACGATCCAACCGTGTCCACTCATGTCAGCGCCAGGTCCCGTGCCCGTCGATTCGCCGCGATCACGCTGTCCGGCCTGCTCGCGGTCACCGTCGCCGCGTGCTCGTCGGGAGAGGGTAGAACCCAGCCGCCGCCTCCGGCCACCGAGTCGCACGCTCCGACCGGACCGGTGCCCGCCGGACTCGAGAAGTTCTACGGACAGAGCCTGACCTGGGCCGACTGTGCACCCTACGCGACATCCGATGACGCGAAAGCGGCGTTTCGGGTGAAGGACGCACAGTGCGCCCGGTTGACCGTCCCACTCGACTACGCGAAACCCGAAGGCGACTCGATCACCCTCGGCCTGCTGCGCCGGAAGGCGCTGGAAACCGACGAAAGGATTGGCGCGCTCGTGGTCAATCCCGGCGGTCCCGGCGCCTCCGGGATGCAGGCCGCGGCCGGTCTCGCTTCCCGGACGGCGACGAACGAGCTGGGAAAACGCTTCGACATGGTCGGTTTCGACCCGCGCGGGATCGGCGCGAGCCAGCCGCAGGTCCGCTGCCTGACCGACGCCGAACGCGACGCGGACCGCGCGGACGACAGCGAGACCGACGGTTCACCCGAGGGGGTGAAAAAGCAGGAGGCCGAGTCCCAGGACTTCGCGGCGAAATGCGCTGAGCGGACCGAGCACGGCTCCGCGATGCTCGCGAACTTGGGTACGCGTGACGTCGTCAAGGACATGGACATCCTGCGCTCGGTCCTCGGCGAGCCGAAGCTGAGCTACCTCGGCTACTCCTACGGGACGCGGATCGGATCCGCCTACGCCGAGGCGTTCCCGGCGAACGTCCGCGCCCTGGTGCTCGACGGAGCCGTCGACCCGGAGCAGGACGCGGTGGAGTCGCTGGTCGCGCAGGGGCAGGGCTTCGGCAAGGCGTTCGGGGAGTTCTCGAACTGGTGCGCCGCGCGCGAAGACTGCGCCCTCGGACGTGACGCCGTCGGCGTGACGAAGGCGTTCCAGGATCTGGTGCGGCCGCTGATCGACTTCCCGGTGCCGGTCAGCGACGGCCGGAAACTGTCGTACGAGGACGCGACGACAGGCGTGATACAGGCCCTCTACCAGGAAGATCTCTGGGAACCGCTGAACACCGCGCTCAACGACCTGAAGCGCCAGCGCGGCGACGGCCTGGAGAAACTGGCCGATCTCTACAACGAACGCGGTGCCGACGGCCGCTACGGGACGACGCAGGACGCGTTCGTCGCGATCCGTTGCGTCGACGACCCGCGGGTCACCGATCCGGCGAAGATCCTCGACGCGCAGAAGCGGTACGCGGCGGCGGCGCCGTTCCTCGACGACGGCAGGCCGGACGGTTCGGCGCGTGACTCCTGCGCCTTCTGGCCGGTGCCGAACACGTCCGAGCCGCACCAGCCGAACGTCGAAGGGCTGCCGAAGACGCTGGTCATCTCGACGACGAACGACCCCGCGACCCCCTACCAGGCGGGCGTCAACCTCGCGAAAGCGATCAAGGGAGCTTTGCTCACGTTCGAGGGCAACCAGCACACCGTCTTCCTCCAGGGCGTGTCGTGCGTCGACCGGATCGGCATCGATTACCTGGTGAACGGCGCCCTGCCGGACGAGGGCACGCGCTGCGCCGCCAAGTAACGAGTTCGGCGCGAAGGTCCCTGAGCGGCCGGGACGCTGCGAAGATCGCGAGATGAGCCTTCGCCGCGTCCCGGCCGTGCTCGTCGTCGCCGTGCTGGCCGCCTCATGCACGACGCAGCAGCCGCAACCCGCGCCGACGGCGTCTCCGACGACCACCGCGTCACCGACGCCGGACCCGAAGGCGCTGGAGAAGTTCACTCAGCAGAAGCTGGCGTGGGGTGCGTGTGAGTCCTTCTCGGACAAGGCGTTCGACTGCGCGAAGCTCACCGTGCCGCTCGACTACCTGAAGCCGGACGGCGAGACGATCTCGATCGGAGTTCTTCGGCACAAGACGAAGAACACCGGCAGGCGGATCGGTTCCCTCGTACTCAATCCGGGCGGCCCAGGTGGCTCGGGCGTCTCGGCCGCGGCGCGGATCGCGAAGTCCCGGCCCGCGGTGGCGCTGGCCGAACGCTTCGACATCGTCGGCTTCGATCCGCGCGGAGTGGGGACCAGCGAACCGAAACTCGTCTGCCTCACCGACGCCGAACGCGATGCGGACCGCGCCGAGGATTCGGAAAGCGACTCGTCACCCGGCGGGATCGCGAAGCAGCTCACCGACGCCAGGGCGTACGCCACGAAGTGCGCCGAGCGCACGAAGCACGGTAAAGAGCTACTCGCCAACATCGGGACCAGGGACGTCGTCCGCGATCTCGACGTCCTGCGCTCGGCCCTCGGCGACGAGAAGCTCACCTACCTGGGCTTCTCGTACGGCACCCAGATCGGGACCGCTTATGCCGAGGCCTATCCGGACAAGGTGCGGGCGTTGCTCCTCGACGGCGCGGTCGACCCCGAACTCGACACCGCAGAATCGCTGGTCACGCAGATGGCCGGGTTCCAGAACACGTTCGCCGAATTCGGCAAGTGGTGCGCCGCCCGCGCGGACTGCGCGCTCGGCCGCGACTCGGGCGCGGTGACGAAGGCGTTTCAGGATCTGGTGCGGCCGCTGATCACCGAACCGGTGCCCGCGGGGGCCCGCAAGCTCTCGTTTGAGGACGCCATCACCGGAACCAGCGCCGCGCTGTACTCGCAGGACGCATGGAAGTTCCTCAACGACGGGCTCGCCGAGCTGAAACGGGGGAGCGGCCAAACCCTGGTCGCGCTCGCCGACAACTACTACGGCCGTGAAACGGACGGCCGTTACACCGGCATCCTCGACGTGTATTTCGCGGTCCGCTGCGTCGACAGCACGCGGATCGCCGACAGGCGTGTCATCGAAGGCGCCCACCAGCGAATGTTCCAGGGCGCGCCGTTCCTCGCCGGTGGCACCCCGGACATGAGCGAGCTCGACATCTGCTCGGTGTGGCCGGTGTCCGCCACCTCGGAGGTGCACCAGCCGGACGTCGACGGCCTGCCGAAGCCCTTGATCATCTCCACCACCGACGACCCGGCGACACCGTACGCGTCCGGCGTGAACCTCGCGCAGGACCTCAAGGGAGCTTTGCTCACGTTCGAGGGAGCGCAGCACACGGTGTTCCTCGACGGGAACGAGTGTGTCGACAAGGCCGGCATCGCCTACCTGACCGACGGTGCGCTACCCGCTCCCGACACCCGCTGCTCCTAGCGGGGGAGCAAGGGACCTTTGCTATCGCCGACCCCGCTGACCAGCCATTTCCCGCCAAAACAGAGCAAGGGACCTTTGCTACCGCCCGGCCCCGACCACCACCGCGTTATGCCTGGTCAACGCCAGTTCCAGCATCACCGCGAACTCCTCCGGCCTCGTCGGCGGCACCTGCAGCCACACCCGCACCAGCCGCCGCGGCTCGTCCCGTGAGATCCACAGCTTCACGTACACGTCCGACTTGATCTCCGGCACGATCCCGCCGATCACCGCGGCCGGCACCTTCGCGGCGATCCGGAACGACTCGGTGTCCTGCACCCGCTCCCACCGCTCACCCTTCAGCTCGGTCGCCCCGGTCAGCAGTCGCCGAAGCCCGCCTTCGGGCCCGAGCATCGCTTCAGGCGTGTACGGCTCCGAAGCCGGAATCACGCGCTCCCCGCGAGGTCCGCTGAGCGTGATCTCCGAACCCGACAGCCGGTACTTGACCTTCATCCGTTCAAAGTCATCCTGCAGGTCGGCATTACCGACCGCCCCACCCTCGAGGCTGACGTCGCCGTCGAGCCCGCGCACCGGCAGCCCGGTGACGACGCCGTTGACCCCGAGCGTGAACCGCACGCTGCGCAACGAGACGAGGGAGTCGGCCGCCGCGCTCACGTAATCCTGGGCAGGCGGCAGCGGGGGAGACCCCGCGCAGCCGCCGATGAGCCCGATCGTGAGCAGCAGCGCCGGCACGAGGTGACGGCAGCGCATGACCGAAGCCTATGGCGTGGCCCGAATCTTTCGCACAGTGTCCTTCCGGCCGCTTTCGCCGAGCGCCGCCGCCCGTGACGCTGTACCCGTGCAATCCGAGACCCGGCTCCACCGCGCGTGGTTCGTCGCCGCAGCCGCATTCATCGCCCTGCTCGCCGCCGCCGGTTTCCGCGCGGCTCCCGGCGTGCTCATCGACCCGCTTCACAACGAGTTCGGCTGGTCGCGCGCGACGATCGCCTCGGCTGTCTCCGTGAACCTCGTCCTCTACGGCCTCTTCTCGCCCTTCGCCGCGGCTCTCATGGAGCGCTTCGGCATGCGGCGCGTCGCCTCGACGGCGTTGTTCGTCGTCGCGATCGGCGCGGGCGGCACGGTGTTCATGAACGCGAGCTGGCAGCTCATCCTCTGCTGGGGCGTCCTGGTCGGCGTCGGCACCGGCTCGATGGCGATGAGTTTCGCCGCGACGGTCGCCGCCCGCTGGTTCGTCCGCAGCCGCGGCGTCGTCACCGGGGTCCTCACCGCGGCGGGCGCCACCGGCCAACTGATCTTCCTCCCGATCGTGGCGAACCTCGCCGTCGACGAAGGCTGGCGGACGGCGTCGCTCGTCATCGCCATCGCCGCACTGGCCGTCGTGCCCGTCGTTCTCCTGGTGGTTCGCGATCACCCGTCCGACGTCGGATTGACCGCTTACGGCGCGGAGCCCGGCGAAGTCGCCCCTGCCACCCGCACGGGGGGTTCCGTCCGCCGCGCGCTCTCGGTACTCGGCTCGGCAGCGCGCACGAGGACGTTCTGGCTGCTCGCCGTCGGCTTCGCGATCTGCGGCGCCACGACGAACGGCCTGGTCAGTACCCACTTCGTGCCCGCGGCGCACGACCACGGCATGCCGCAGACGACCGCCGCCGGCCTGCTCGCCCTCGTCGGGATCTTCGACGTCGTCGGCACGATCGCCTCGGGCTGGCTCACCGACCGCGTCGATCCGCGGATCCTCCTCGGCGTCTACTACGCCCTTCGCGGCGTTTCGCTCGCGCTGCTCCCCCAACTGCTGAGCGGAACGGTGGAACCGAGCATGTGGGCGTTCATCGTCTTCTACGGCCTCGACTGGGTGGCGACGGTTCCGCCGACGGTCGCGCTCTGTGTCCGGCAATACGGCGCCGCCGGGCCGATCGTCTTCGGCTGGGTCTTCGCCAGTCACCAGCTCGGCGCCGGTCTCGCGGCCTTCGGCGCGGGCGCGATCCGCGATTCGTCGGGCAGCTACGCGCTCGCCTGGTACATCGCGGCGAGCCTCGCCGTGGTCGCCTCGGTCGCGTCGCTGGCGATCACCAAGGCGGCCAAACCCGAACCGGTTCTCGTCGGGTGATCCACCACTTCCGGTCGATCGGCGCGTCGCGAAACATGTCGTTAACACGTTCTCGTTAGGGTGCGGCCATGGATCGCCAGCAGGAGTTCGTGCTCCGTACCTTGGAAGAGCGCGACATCCGTTTCGTCAGGCTCTGGTTCACGGATGTGCTGGGGTTTCTCAAGTCCGTCGCGGTGGCGCCGGCCGAACTCGAGGGCGCCTTCAGTGAGGGGATCGGCTTCGACGGATCGGCCATCGAAGGATTCGCCCGGGTCTACGAGTCCGACATGGTCGCGAAGCCCGACCCGGCCACGTTCCAGGTCCTGCCGTGGGAGACCCCGGACGGCGGCCCGTACTCGGCGCGCATGTTCTGCGACATCGCGATGCCGGACGGCTCCCCGTCCTGGGCGGACCCCCGGCACGTCCTGCGCAGGCAGCTCTCGAAGGCGGCCGAAGCGGGTTTCACCTGCTACGTCCACCCTGAAATCGAGTTCTTCCTGCTCGCCAGCCTGCCGGACGACGGCAGCGAGCCCGAGCCCGCGGACAACGGCGGCTACTTCGACCAGGCCAGCCACGCCACGGCGACCCACTTCCGTCGTCACGCCATCGAAACCCTCGAGGCGATGGGGATCTCGGTCGAGTTCAGCCACCACGAGGGCGCGCCCGGCCAGCAGGAGATCGACCTCCGGTACGCCGACGCGCTGACTATGGCCGACAACGTGATGACCTTCCGTTACGTCGTCAAGGAGGTCGCGCTCACGCAGGGCGTCCGCGCGACCTTCATGCCGAAGCCGTTCACCAACCAGCCGGGCTCCGGGATGCACACCCACGTGAGCCTGTTCGAGGGTGACCGCAACGCCTTCTACGACGCCGAAGACCCGTACGAGTTGTCGGCGACGGGTAAAGCTTTCGTGGCGGGGCTGTTGCACCACGCGAAGGAGATCTCGGCGGTCACCAACCAATGGGTGAACTCCTACAAACGCCTGATCAGCGGCAGCGAGGCCCCGACGACCGTTTCGTGGGGCCGCGCCAACCGCTCCGCGCTGGTCAGGGTCCCGATGTACTCGCCGGGCAAGGCGTCGTCACGCCGCGTGGAGATCCGCACGCTCGACTCCGCGTGCAACCCCTATCTGGCGTACTCGGTCATCCTGGCCGCCGGTCTCAAGGGCATCGAGAAGGGCTACGAGCTCCCACCGCCCGCCGAGGACAACATCTGGCAGCTGTCGGACGCCGAGCGCCGCGCGGCCGGATATGCCCAGCTCCCGCAGAACCTCGGGGAGGCGCTGGCGGAGATGGAAAAATCGGAACTCCTGCCCGAAGCGCTCGGAGAGCACGTTTACGACTTCTTCCTGCGCAACAAACGTGTTGAATGGGATAACTACCGCAGCGCGGTGACCCCGTACGAGCTGCGGACCCTGCTTCCGGTTCTCTAGACGAAGGAGACCTGATGGTGCGGCGACCGGTGTTCCGAGTTCTGACGACAGTGGTCACAGTGGTCGCCGCGACCATCGTGGCGAGTGCCGCGCCGGCGGCGTCCGCCACCGGGAAACCACTCGATCTCGACTCCGCCGACATCCCCGCGCTCCAGGCCCGGATGTCCTCCGGACGACTGACCGCGGTCGGTCTGACCTCGGCTTATCTCGATCGCATCCACAAGGTCGACCGGAAGGTGAACGCGGTCATCGTGGTCAATCCGGCCGCGATCGCGCAAGCCGCGGAGAGCGACGTCCGGCGTCGCGCCGGCAAGACGCGCGGGCCGCTGGACGGCATCCCGGTCCTGGTGAAGGACAATGTCGACACCCGCTCCATACAGACGACGGCGGGTTCGCGCGCATTGCGCAGCAAGCCCGCGAAGGACGCGACCTTGATCCGCCGTCTGCGTGACGCGGGCGCGGTGGTCCTCGGCAAGGCGAACCTGTCCGAATGGGCGAACTTCCGCGCCGCCAAACCTACTTCCGGGTGGTCAGGCGTCGGTGGGCAGACGAACAACCCGTACGTGCTCGACCGCAACCCGTGTGGGTCGTCCGCCGGATCCGCCGCGGGTGTCGCCGCGTCACTCGCCCAGGTCGCGATCGGCAGCGAGACCGACGGCTCCATCGTCTGCCCGGCAGGGATGACCGCGACGGTGGGGCACAAACCGAGCCTCGGCCTGGTCAGCCGCACCGGCGTGGTGCCGATCTCGGTCGAACAGGACACCGCGGGCCCGATGGCCAGGCACGTCGTCGACGTCGCGCTGACCCTGTCCGCGCTGCAGGGCCGCGACCCGAGCGACCCCGCCACCGGCGCGTACCCGCCGAACCAGCCGACCGACTACGCTGCGCACCTCCGGCCGGGCGTGCTGAAGGGCTCCCGGATCGGCCTCTGGCGCCTGCCCGTGCTCGGCCCGGATGTCGATGCCGTCATGACGAAGACCAGGAATTCGCTGGTCAAGGCCGGTGCCGAGGTCGTCGAGGTAACGCCGCCGTACCAGGCCAGGCTCGGTGAACTGGAGTTCCCGGCGCTGCTCACCGAGTTCCACCGGGACATCGATCGCTACCTGGCCACGCGCCCGGAAGGTCCGCGCGACCTCGCCGCGCTCATCGACTACAACCGGTCCGACCCGCTGGAGCGGACCTGTTTCGCCGGGCAAGAACTCTTCGAGCAGGCGCTCGCCGCGCCCGCCCCGTCCGATCCCGGCTACCAGGCCATGCGCCGCGAGCTCACCGATCTGGCGAAACGCTCGATCGACGAAACCCTCGCGAAGTACCGCCTGGACGCGATCGCCGCACCGACGAACCCGCCCGCCTGGAAGACCGACTGCAAGACCGGCGACAACGACGTGATCCCGTCGTCGACGCCGGCCGCGGTCTCGGGCTACCCCGCGGTGACCGTGCCGGCCGCGTTCGTCGGCGAGCTCCCGGTGGGGGTCTCGTTCATGGCGGGGCAGTGGACGGACGCCCGAGTGCTCGCCTACGCGGCCGACTTCGAGCGCGTCGCGCCCGCCCGCAAACCGCCTCGCTACCTGAAGACCGTCGGATGAGGGTGGTTCACACCGGCTGACCTGCGGCGATGTCGTTAAGTGACCCCCCTGTTTTCAGGGGGTTCCGGGGCATGTAATCTTCTCTTCGTCGCCAGGAACACCGGGCCGCCGGGGCCGAAAGCCCCGAGGCAAGGAACCAGGGCCGAGCGGGTTGACACCGCGAACCGGACCAGGTAATGTTCAGCGTCGGCCCACGAGCGGCCGCCGACTCCCTACGACTAACAGCGTAGGATTCGGTATGCTCGACCAAAAGCTTGTGAATATCGCTTTGAAACAAAGCGTGTTGCTTGAGAACTCAACAGTGTGCTAGTGAACTAAGCCAGTAGAGCTTATTGTTTTTGAACCTCGTTTGGGGTTCCTTTGAGAGCATTAAACATGCCTCGATCAAATTTGACATTGTTGGAGAGTTTGATCCTGGCTCAGGACGAACGCTGGCGGCGTGCTTAACACATGCAAGTCGAACGATGAAGCCTTCGGGTGGATTAGTGGCGAACGGGTGAGTA
>NZ_JAEBEJ010000019.1:0-129863 GCF_046548895.1 Amycolatopsis sp. cmx-4-54 | reverse complement strand
GTTGCGAAAGCCACTTTCGCAACCTTCAACGTTGCGAAAGTGGCTTTCGCAACACCACCCTCCCGCAGCACCACAGCGGACCGCCGCAGCGCCATGACCTAGCGAGTGGCAGGGACAGTCCTAACCTCACGACGCAGGTGCCTTCACCACCACAGTGTCCTCCGGTCCGACGGCACGCCCGTCCGAAGCCCGGATCTCCAGCTCCCGCAACGGAAGCCCGCCGTCGCGGTCCACCAGTTCCGACCGCGGCTCTCCCTCGGCGAAGAAGTGCGCCTCCCCCCATTGCCGCAACGCGACGATCACCGGGAACAGGTCCCGCCCCTTCGGCGTCAGGACGTACTCGCTGTAGGCGCTCCCGTCCGAAGCCTGGACCAGGTCGAGCACGCCGTGTCCCACGAGCGCCCGCAGCCGCGCGGACAGGATGTTCTTCGCGACGCCGAGGCTGCGCTGGAACTCCCCGAAGCGGCGGACGCCGTCGAAGGCGTCGCGCACGATCAGGAGTGACCACCAGTCGCCGATCGTGTCGACCGAGCGCGCCACCGGGCACGAAGCCTCGTCGAACGTCGTCCGCTTCACCATGGTTGCATCTTACAACCGTGATGGCCTACCGTCCGATGGTAGCAACTTGAAACCATCTGGAGGGTCAGTGCACCGCGGTGTCGTCCTGTTGTTCGCCGTGGCCGCCGGGACGGCCGTCGCCACGATCTACTTCGCCCA
This sequence comes from Amycolatopsis sp. cmx-4-54, assembly GCF_046548895.1. Lineage (NCBI taxonomy): Bacteria > Bacillati > Actinomycetota > Actinomycetes > Pseudonocardiales > Pseudonocardiaceae > Amycolatopsis > Amycolatopsis sp. cmx-4-54. Next base: position 129,146 of record NZ_JAEBEJ010000019.1, on the reverse strand, counting down.
GCCGTTGCTCGTCACGATGGGCGCCGAACTCGGCATCGCCACGTCGACCGTCGGCGGCATCGTCACGCTCACGCAGCTCGGCTACGGCCTCGGCCTGTTCCTGCTGGTCCCGCTCGGTGACCTGCTCGACCGGCGGCGGCTGGTCACCGGTCAGCTGGCCCTGCTGGCGATCGCCGAACTCGTCGCCGCGACCGCCGCGAACGGTGTGGTGCTGTTCGCCGGGATGGCGGCGATGGGCGTGCTCGCGGTCGTCACGCAACTCCTGGTCGCGTTCGCCGCGTCGCTGGCGGAGCCTGCCGAACGCGGACGCGTGGTCGGCCTCGTGACGACCGGCGTCGTCCTCGGGATCCTGCTCGCGCGCACGGTGTCCGGCGCGCTGGCCGATCTCGCCGGCTGGCGCGCGGTGTACGTCGTATCCGCGGCCGTCACCGTGCTGATCGCGATCTTGCTGTACCGGGTACTTCCCGCCACCGCCGGCGGAAAGCCCACGAGCTATGGGCGGCTGCTGCGTTCCACGTGGTCGCTTTTCGCCGAGGAGCCCGTCTTCCGGACGCGCGGCACGCTCGCACTGCTGATCTTCGCCGCGTTCGGCACCTTGTGGAGCTCGGTCGCCTTGCCGCTCAGCGAGGACGGCCTGTCGCATACCGCCATCGGCGCCTTCGGGTTGGCCGGGGCCGCGGGTGCGCTGGCGGCGGCGCCCGCCGGACGGCTCGCCGATCGCGGCCGCGCGCGGTGGACGACCGGCCTGGCGCTGGGCCTGCTCGTCCTTTCCTGGATACCGCTGGGTTTCACCCGCTCGTCACTGTGGGCGCTGGCGGCGGGCGCGATCCTGCTCGACCTCGCCGTCCAGGCCGTGCACGTCACGAGCCAGACCCTGATCTACCCGTTGCGGCCGGACGCCGGCAGCAGGCTGATCGGCGGGTACATGATCTTCTACTCGGTCGGCAGCGGCCTGGGCGCCATCGGCTCGACCGCCGTCTACGCCGTCGCGGGCTGGACCGGCGTCTGCCTGCTCGGTGCGGCGTTCAGCGCGGCGGCGCTCATTGTATGGACCGTCAGAGACGCTCGACGATCGTGACGTTCGCCGTTCCGCCGCCCTCACACATCGTCTGCAATCCGTAACGCCCGCCCCGCCGCTCGAGTTCGTGCAGCAGGGTCGCGAACAGTTTCGTGCCGGTCGCCCCGATGGGATGACCGAGCGCGATCCCGCCACCGTTGACGTTGACGCGGTCCGGATCGGCGCCCGTCTCCTCGATCCACGCCAGGACGACACTCGCGAACGCCTCGTTCACCTCGAACAGGTCGATGTCGTCGATGCTCAGCCCGGTCTTCCGCAACGCGTGCGCGGTCGCCGGGATGGGCCCGGTCAGCATCCACACCGGATCGGCCGCCCGCACGGAAAGGTGATGGATCCGGGCGCGCGGGGTGAGACCGTGGGCCTCGACGAACTTCTCCGACGCGATGAGCGTCGCGCTGGCGCCGTCCGAGATCTGGCTGGCCACGGCCGCGGTGATCCGCGAACCCTCGCTCAGCGGTTTCAGCCCGGCCATCCGTTCCCTGCTGGTGTCGCGCCTGGGCCCCTCGTCCAGGGCGGCACCGCCGAACGGTGCGGTCTCGGCGGCGAACCGGCCTTCGTCGATGGCCGCGATCGCCCGCTGATGACTGCGGAAGGCGTACTCCTCCATCGCCTCACGGGTCAGGTCCCAGTGTTCGGCGATCATGTCGGCGCTGCGGAACTGCGAGACCTCGACGCTGCCGTACCGCTCCTGCCAGCCCTTCGAACCGGAGAAGGGATCGTCGAAGCCGTACTCGCGTCCGGCCAGCATCGCCGCGCTGATCGGGATGGCGCTCATGTTCTGCACGCCGCCGGCGAGGACGAGATCCATCGTGCCGGACAGCACCGCCTGCGCGGCGAAGTGCACGGCCTGCTGGCTCGAACCGCACTGCCGGTCGATCGTCACGCCCGGTACGTGGTGCCCGAAGCCCGCCGCGAGCCACGCCGTGCGTGCGATGTTCCCGGACTGCGGCCCGAGCGTGTCGCAGCAGCCGAGGATGACGTCGTCGACCAGGTCGGCCTCGACGCCCGCGCGTTCGACGACGGCCCGGATGACGTGGGCGCCGAGGTCGGCGGGATGCACGCCGCTGAGCGCTCCCCCGCGTTTGCCGACCGGGGTCCGAACCGCGTCGAGAACATAGGCTTCACCCACGGCGCCTCCTTTTGGTCGCGATGCCGTCCAGCAGGATCCCGAGGTACTGCTGCGCGACGTCGTCCGCGCTCAGCGTGCCGCCGGGGTTGTACCAGCGCACCGCCACCCAGACGGTGTCGCGGATGAACCGGTAGGTGAGTTCGACGTCGAGGTCCTCGCGGAACACGCCCGCCGCGATGCCGTCGGTGAGGATCCCGTTCCACAGCTTGCGGAATTCGGTGTTGCGGTCGTTGAGGTAGTCGAAGCGCGGCAACTGCATCAGATGCTTCGCCTCGGACTGGTAGATCGCCACCTCGGCGGGCCGCCGGTGGATGGTTTCGAAAGACGCCACGACGACGGCTTCGAGGGTTTCCCTCGGGCCTTTCCCTTCCGCGACGATCTCGGCGTAGGCACCGAAGAGTTCATCGAGGAATCCGGTGAGGATCTCGTCGGCCATCGACTCCTTCGAGTCGAAGTGGTGGTAGAGACTGCCGGACAGGATGCCCGCCGCGTCCGCGATGTCCCGCACGGTGGTGGAGACGTAACCGCGCTCGGCGAACAGCTTCGCCGCCAGGGCGAGCAGTTCGGCGCGGCGGGACCCTGGACTGGCTTTCATTACTACCTCACGCATGCTGGGAACTCACGGACACGACCTCGCCGGTGAGGTACGACGAGTACTCACTGGCGAGGAACACCATCACATTCGCCACTTCCCAGGGTTCCGCCGCCCTCCCCGACACCTCGCGCGCGGTGAGTTCGGTGAGCAGTTCCTCGCTGGTCACCTTGGCCAGGAACGGATGCATCGCCAGGCTCGGCGCGACGGCGTTGACCCGGATGCCGTGTTCGGCGACGTCCACGGCCGCGCATCGGGTGAGCGCCATGACCCCCGCCTTCGCGGCCGCGTAATGCGCCTGCCCGGCCTGCGCGCGCCACCCGATCACGGACGCGTTGTTGACGATCACCCCGCCGTCGCCTTGGGCGATGAACCGGTTCACCGCGGCCCGCGTCGCGCGGAACGTGCCGTTGAGGGTCACGTCGATGACCCGCGCCCATTCGTCGTCCCCCATGTCCACAATGGACTTGGTGCCCCCGAGCCCGGCATTGTTGATCAACACGTCGACCCGGCCGTAGTGCGCGGCCGCCCCGTCGATGAGCGCCCGCACCTGATCTTCTTGCGTGACGTCGCAGGGAATCGCGTGGACGTCACCGAGTTCGGCCGCCTTCTCGCCGAGCCGCCGCTCGTGCCAGTCGCTGATCACGACGCGGGCGCCTTCCTCAAGCGCGCGTTTCGCCACCGCGGAACCGATCCCGGTGCCGGCCGCCGCCGTCACCACGACCACCTTGTCCCGCAGGAGATTCGCCCCCTCGGGGTACTTCGGCACCGGGATCACGGTCGTACCTCCCTCGGCAGGCCGAGCACTCGCTCGGCGATGACGTTGCGCTGGATTTCGTTGGAGCCGCCGTAAATCGTGTCGGCGCGAGTGAAGAGGAAGAGCCGCTGCCACGCGTCGAGCCCGTCTTCCGCGAGCATGCCCCGGGCGCCGCGGACGAGCATCGCCAGCTCTCCCAGGTCGCGGTGCCAGTTCGCCCAGACCAGTTTGGACACTTCCGCCACGCCGGGCGACGAGTCGCCGAGGGTGCGGATCGCCTGCGCCCGCATGACCTCCAGGCCGACCCAGGCGCGGTCGATCCGTTCGGCGATCACCGGGTCGTCCGGCGCGATGCTGGTGAGTTCTTCGAGTTCCCGGCGAAAGCCGACCTGCTGCCCGAGCGTCGCGACGCCGCGCTCGAACGCGAGCGTGCCCATGGCCACCCGCCAGCCGTCGCCGGGTTCGCCGACGACGAGATCCTTCGCCGTGCGGGCACCGTCGAAGAAGACTTCGTTGAACTCCGAAGTCCCGGTCAGCTGCTGGATCGGCCGGACCGCGACGCCGGGCTGCCGCATCGGAACGAGCAAATAGGACAGTCCTTTGTGGCGTTTCGAACCGGGTTCGGTGCGGGCCAGCACGAAACACCAGTCGGCGACGTGCGCGAGCGACGTCCACACCTTCTGTCCGTTCAGCACCCACTCGTCGCCTTCGAGGGTCGCGGTGGTCGACACGGCGGCGAGGTCGGATCCGGCTCCGGGTTCGGAATAGCCCTGGCACCACAGTTCCTCGACGGCCACGATCGGCGGCAAGAACCGCTTTTGCTGCTCCGGCGTGCCGAAGGCGATCAGGGTCGGGCCGAGGAGTTCCTGCGCCAGGTGACTGACTCTCGCCGGGGCACCCGCTCGCGCGTACTCCTCGTGGAAGACGACCTGCTGTTCCAGCGTCGCGCCCTGGCCGCCGTGTTCGACCGGCCAGCCGACGCAGGTCCAGCCGGCCGCGGCGAGCCGCCGCTCCCATTCCACGCGTTCGCCGAAGGCCTCGTGCTCCCGTCCGGGACCGCCCAAACCGCGCAGTTCCGGCGGCAGGTTGTCCGCCAGCCAGGTGCACACACGGTCACGGAAACCGTCTTGGGCCACGCCTGCCTCCTCTAGCCAAACCAGAGCCTGCTGCGTAGGCTACCCTACCAAGCACTTGCTAGGGAGGTAGAGTTCAGACTCCGCGGCACCCAGGTGACACCAGAGCGCACGCCCCTCCAAGAAGTGGGTTTTGCGCCCGGCCAGCCCTGGCGACACGATCGCGGACGCGCGCAGACTGGCGGACAACAGGGAGACTTCGATGACTGAAGGAACCATCCCGGCGGCGCTCGAAAGGGCCGCGGAGCGCTTCGCCGCGCGGGAAGCGCTGGTCGACGGCGAAGTCCGGCTCACCTATGCCGAGCTCGCGCGCCGCGTGCGCCAGGCGGCGCGGTTCTTCGAGGGCCACGAACGAGTCGGCATCTGCTCCCCCAACACCTGGCACTGGGTCGTCGCCGGGCTCGGCGCGCTGTACGCCGGAGCGACGCTGATCCCGGTCAACACCCGCTTCACCGCCCGCGAGACCATCGACGTCCTCGAGCGCGCGAAGGTTTCCGCCCTGGCGATCACCGGCACGTTCCTCGGCACGGATCGGCTGGCGGAGCTCGGCTCTTCCCGCCCCGGCACCGTCTTGCGCATCCCCGTCGAAGGCGCCGAAGTACCCTTCGACGGCGTCTCGGAGTGGGACGCCCTCACCGGCCTCGACAGCGACTTCGTCAGTCCCGCGAAACCGGACGACGTCAGCGACATCCTCTTCACCTCCGGGACCACCGGCCGCAGCAAGGGCGCGATGAGCAGTCACCGGCAGGCGCTGAGCGTCGCCGAAGCCTGGGGCGAGTGCGGTGGCCTGACCGAGGAAGACCGCTACCTCGTCATCAACCCGTTCTTCCACAGCTTCGGTTACAAGGCGGGGATCCTCGCGGCCATCCTGCGCGGCGCGACGATCCTGCCGCAGCGCACCTTCGAGGTCCGGGAAACTCTGCACCTCGTCGAAGCCGAGCGGATCACCGTGCTCCCCGGCGCGCCGACGATCTACCAGGTCCTGCTGGACGCGCCCGAACGCGGGAACCACGACCTGTCCAGCCTCCGGCTCGCCGTCACCGGGGCGGCGACGGTGCCGGTCGCCTTGGTCGAGCGAATGCGGACGGAGCTGGGTTTCGACACGGTGCTCACCGCGTACGGGCTCACCGAGGCCGTGGTGGCCACGATGTCCCGCCCCGAAGACGACGCGAACCTGGTGGCGCACTTCTCCGGCCGCGCGACAGCGGGCTTCGAGGTGAAACTCGGCGAGTACGGCGAGGTCCTGCTGCGCGGGCCGAACGTGATGCTCGGCTACCTCGACGATCCGGACGCCACCGCGGAAGCCATCGACACCGAAGGCTGGTTGCACACCGGCGACGTCGGCGTGCTCAACGAGCGCGGCTACCTGCGGATCGTCGACCGGATCAAGGACATGTACGTCTGCAAGGGTTTCAACGTGTACCCGGCCGAGATCGAGCAGGCGCTCGGCTGGCTGGACGGCGTGGCGGAGTCCGCGGTGATCGGTGTTCCGGACGCGGTGTACGGCGAGGCGGGCAAGGCCTACATCCGCCTTCGCCCCGGCGCCGAAGTGTCCACTGCGGACGTCCTGGCGCACTGCAAAGCCAATCTGGCCAACTACAAGCTCCCCCGGTACATCGAGTTCGTGGCGGAGCTTCCACGGAATCTGTCGGGGAAGGTGCTGAAACGCGTGTTGCGGGAGGAGAACGGATGACCGTCGAGTACGAGCGACGCGGGCCGGTGGCCGTCGTCACGATGAACCGGCCGGAGTACCGGAACGCGCAGAACTCGGCGATGACCTACGCGCTCGACGCCGCGTTCACCCGCGCCGTCGACGATCCCGAGGTCAAGGTGATCGTGCTGGCCGGCGCCGGGAAGCATTTCTCCGCCGGGCACGACATCGGAACTCCGGAGCGCGACGTGGACGTCTCGTTCGAGCGCAAGGCGGTCCTGTGGTGGGACCATGTCGGTGCCGAAGGCGGAGACCAGCGGTTCGCCCGCGAATCCGAGGTCTACCTCGGCATGTGCCGTCGGTGGCGCGAAATCCCGAAGCCGACCATCGCGAGTGTGCAGGGCGCGTGCATCGCGGGCGCGCTGATGCTGGCGTGGGTATGCGACATGATCGTCGCCTCCGACGACGCGTTCTTCGCCGATCCCGTGGTGCGCATGGGGATTCCCGGTGTCGAGTACTTCGCGCACCCCTGGGTCCTCGGTCCGCGCGCGGCCAAGGAGGTACTGTTCACCGGTGAGCGCTTCACGGCGCAGCAGGCCAAGGAATGGGGCATGCTGAACCGCGTCGTCCCGCGCGCCGACCTCGAAGCGGAAACGATGGCGCTGGCGGAGAAGATCGCGGTGATGCCGCGAATGGGGCTCGCGCTCGCCAAGAAGGCCGTGAACCAGGCGGAAGACCTGATGGGGCTCCGGTCCGGAATGGACTCCGTGTTCGGGCTGCACCACTTCGCGCACGCGCACAACGCCGAGGTTTCCGGCGGCGACTCGCTGGGCGGGCAGGACGCGCGCTCGATGCGGGACGCGAGTTCACGATGAACCTCGACCTGGATGAGCAGACACTCGCCTTCCGCGACGAAGCCCGTGCCTGGCTCGCCGCGAATGTTCCCGCCGAGCCGCTGAAGTCGTTCGACACCGCCGAAGGGTTCGCGCAGCACCGCGAGTGGGAGGCGAAGCTGGCCGACGCCCGGTGGTCCGTCGTCTCGTGGCCGCGCGAGTTCGGCGGGCGGGACGCGAGCCTGCTGGAGTGGGTGCTGTTCGAGGAGGAGTACTACGCGGCGGGTGCGCCGTTGCGAGTCAACCAGAACGGCATCTTCATGCTCGCGCCGACGTTGTTCTCCCATGGCACGGAAGAACAGCAGCGCCGCATCCTGCCGAAAATGGCGCGCTCCGAAGAGGTCTGGGCGCAGGCGTGGTCGGAACCCGAGGCGGGCAGCGACATCGCGGCCCTGCGGAGCACCGCGGCCCGCTGTGACGGCGGCTGGCGGGTCAGCGGGCAGAAGACGTGGAGCTCGCGGGCGACGTTCGCCGATCGCGCGTTCGGCCTGTTCCGCAGCGACCCGGACTCGGTGCGGCACAAGGGACTCACCTATCTGATGGTGGACCTGCGGGCCGAGGGCGTCACCGTGCGGCCGATCCCCCAGCTGGACGGCGAGCCGGGGTTCGCCGAGATCTTCTTCGACGACGTCTTCGTCCCCGACGAGGACGTCATCGGCGCGCCCGGCGAGGGTTGGCGGGTCGCGATGACGACCGCGAACAACGAACGCGGCCTGTCGTTGCGCAGCCCCGGCCGGTTCCTCGCCGCGGCCGATCGGCTGGTCTCGCTCTGGTACGACGCCGGGCGTCCGGCGCACACCACGGACCGGGTCGCCGACGCGTGGATCGGAGCGCGGGCCTATCAGCTGTACACCTTGGGCACGGTCACCCGGCTTTCCGAAGGTGCCGAGCTCGGCCCGGAATCGAGTGTCAACAAGCTGTTCTGGTCGCACCTCGACGTCGCGCTGCACGAAACGGCGCTCGACATCCTCGGCCCGGACGCCGAACTGCGGGGCGCCTGGAGCGACGGCTGGCTGTTCTCCCTGGCCGGGCCGATCTACGGCGGGACCGACCAGATCCAGCGGTCCATCGTCGCCGAACGGCTGCTCGGCCTGCCGAAGGGGGCTCGATGAGGTTCGTACTCTCCGGCGAGCAGGAGCAGTTCTCCCGCAGCTTGCACGACCTTCTGTCCGGTGTGGACACTGACTCGGCCAACCGGTCTTGGGCGTCGGGCGATCACGGGCCCGGTCTCAAGATCTGGCGGCGGCTGGCGGAACTCGGCGTGACCTCGCTGTCGGTGCCCGAGAAGTTCGACGGTCTCGGCGCGACGCCGGTGGATCTGGCCGTCGGCTTCGAACGACTCGGCTACCACTGCGTTCCCGGGCCGTGGACCGACACCGTGGCCGTCCTGCCCTCCCTGCTCGACGATGAACTGCTGACGTCGGTCGCGTCCGGTGAGACGCTGGCGTCGGTGGCCTTCGCTCCACATGTGCCGTACGCCCTGGATTCCGACGTCGCGGACGCGCGGCTCTCTGTCGAGAACGGCAGGCTTCGCGCGTTCACTCCCGGCTCACTTCTGTCCTCTGTGGACGGATCGCGCCGGTTGTTCCCACCCGTGGCCGGGGACGATCTCGGGACGGCGCTCGACGCGGAGCGCGCGTTCGAACTGGGTTGCCTCGCCACCGCGGCGCAACTCCTCGGCGCGGGACGCTGGCTGCTCGACACGTCGGTCGCGTACGCCGGGCAACGCAAGCAGTACGGCCGTGAGATCGGCGGGTACCAGGCGGTCAAACACCTGCTCGCCGATGTCGCGACCGGGCTCGCGCTGGCCGGACCGCTGCTGTTCGGCGCGGCCGTCACGCTGGACCGGCGCGACGTCTCGGCGGCCAAAGTGGCGTGCGGCGACGCCGCGCATCTCGCCGCCCGGACCGGGCTGCAGGTGCACGGCGCGATCGGGTACACCGCGGAACACGCGCTCGGCCTGCGGTTGACCCGGGTCCGCGCGCTGGTCGGCGCCTGGGGCACGCCGCGGTTCCACCGGGAGCGGGTGCTGTCATGACGTTCACCGACGAGCAGGACGCGCTGCGCGACAGCGTGCGGAAACTGCTGGACCGGGAAGCGGATCCCTGGCCGGAACTGTGCGAGCAGATCGGGGTGGCGGCGTTGGCCGTTCCCGAGCGGTTCGGCGGGCTCGGCGCCGGGACGGCGGAGCTGCAGGTGGTCGCCGAAGAACTGGGCAGGGTCCTCGCCGACGTCCCCTTCCTCGGCTCGGCCGTGCTCGCCGTGCACGCCGTCCTGGCCACGGGCAACGACGAGGCGTGCGAACGGCTGCTCCCCCGCCTCGCCGAAGGTGTCGTCGGCGCGGTGGCCTGGACCGATGCCGAAGGTTCCTGGAGTGAGCCTGCCTGCCGCGTCGTCGACTCCGCGGTGGAGGGTGAGGCGCACTACGTCCTCCACGGCGACGAGGCCGAGATCCTGCTGGTCCTGGCCGATGGTGCCCTGTACGAAGTCACCGATGCGCGACGAGAGCGGACTCCGGCGATGGACGAAACGCGGCGACTGGCCAAGGTTCGTTTCGACGGTGTCCCCGCCCGGCTGATCGGCCCGGTCGACCTCGGCGCGCTTCGCGACGTCGCGTGCGCCGTTCTGGCCGCCGAACAGGCCGGGGCCGCTGCGCGGGCGTTCGAGTTGACGGTGGAGTACAGCAAGCAGCGGCATCAGTTCGGCAGGCCGATCGGCGGATTCCAGGCGTTGAAGCATCGGATGGCGGATCTCCACGTCCTGGTGGAGACCGCGCGCTCGGCGGCTTACGCGGCTCCGGAGTCGAGCAGGCTGGCCGCCGTGGCGAAGGTGCACTGCTCGGAGGCGCTGGCGACGGTGGCGGGCGAGATGATCCAGTTGCACGGCGGGATCGCGATCACCTGGGAGCATCCGGCGCACCGCTATTTCAAGCGGGCGCATGGCGCGGCGCACCTGTTCGGCTCGCCCGGAGAGCACCTCGGACGGGTGCGGCCGCCGTTATCGTGAGCCGGCGGAGTGCGCGATCTGTGCCAAGCACCGTGGCGAAGGCCCGCTGGTGGGACCGGTCGTCTGGGCGAGCGGCACGGTCGTCGTGTCGCACCGGCCCGGCGACTTCCCCGGTTATCTGTTCGTCGAGACCCGGCGGCATGTGGCGGCGCTGGACGAGCTGACCTCGGACGAGGTCTCGGCGGTTTCGCGGGCGGCCTGGTGCGCGGCCCGGGGCCTGCGCGCGGAACTGGCTCCGGAACACGTGTTCTCCGCCGTCGCCGGGCGGAGTGTCGCGCATTTCCATCAGCACGTGTTCGTACGGCATCAGGGAACACCCGACGAGATCGGGTGGATGGACGGTCCTTCGTGGGCGGGTGCGCCGGTCACCGACATCGCCATGCTCTGCCACCGACTGGCGGGCTACTTCTGATCCAGGAACCGGGTGATGGCGCGGATACGGTCACCGTCGAGGGTGAGGACCATCAGTCCGGCCGGTGTCTCACCGTGACGGCAGACGAAGGCGGGCTGGTTGTTGGCCCGTGTCGGGGTCATGGTGAAACCCTCCACGGGAACGGCCATGGTGACGCGGAGGAAGCCCGCGATCGCTTCGAGGCCGTGGTACTCGTGCGGTGCCGGCGGCATGGCGAGCCACGCGTCATCGGTGAGCAGGCTGAGGACGCCGTCGAGGTCGCCCGCGGTGAACGCGTCGGCGAATCGCCTGGTCAGCTCGCGTTCCTGCGGTGAGGGGCAGTGCGCTGTGCGGGCTCGATGCTTGTCGAGGGAGGCACGGGCGCGCTGAAGGATGCCTTTGACCGCCGTCTCGGTGGTGCCGAGCATGCTCGCGACCTCCACGGCGGGGAAGCACAGGACGTCACGCAGGACGAGCGCGGCGGCTTGCCTCGGCGGGAGGAGCTGGAGCCCAGTGATGAAGGCGAGCTCGATCGCCTCCTTGGTGCTGTAGCGCGCTTCGGGGCCGGGCTCGCTGTCGGGGAGTTCGTCCGGATACGGCTGTAGCCAGGTCACTTCACTGCGGCGGCTCGGCTCCGGCGGGTCGAACGGCGGCACCGGTTCGGATGGGCGACGGCGACCCGCGTCCCTCAGGGCGTTGAGGCAGCGGTTGGTGGCGATGCGGTACAGCCAGGTGCGGAGCGACGAGCGGCCCTCGAAGCCGTCGAGGCTCTTCCAAGCGGCGAGGAGCGTCTCCTGGACGGCATCCTCGGCGTCGGTGAGGGAGCCGAGGATCCGGTAACAGTGCAGGTGGAGCTCATGCCGGTACGTGTCGCTGAGCTCGCGAAACGTCCGTTCGTCCGTGCCCATGAGCCGATCGTGTCATTTTCGCGGCGCACCGTTCCGTTCGGGGCGCGGGTGGTGTCTGACGGGGCGAAGACCGACGAAAGGAACCACCATGACCAGTCCCGCCTTGGATGTCGCGCTCTCCTACCACCACGCGTGGACGGGCAAGGACTTCGAGAAGGCGATCACCTACGTCGCCGACGACATCGTCTGCCACACGCCGGGCGGACCGCTTTCCGGCGCGGAGGCGTTTCGCGGGTTCATGGGCCCGTTCACCGAGATCCTGACCGGCTCGACCCTGCTTTCGGCGTTCGGGGACGAGACGACCGCGTTGCTGATGTACGACACGGCGACCCTGCCGGTGGCGAGTGCGCCCGGGGCCGAGCTGCTGACGGTGCGGGAGGGGAAGATCGTGGAGTTGCGGATCGTCTTCGACCGGGCTCCTTTCGATGCGGCTCGGGAGGCTGCCGCGAAGGGGTAGGACACATCGTCGCCGCCGGTGTGGCGCGTGAAGGACTCCTTCCCTCGGCTCAGCGAAGGGAAGGGGGCCTTCACGCGCATGGTTTCCGGGGCGGGCGTGGGGTCGCTGGCTGGTGTGGAGCCTGTGGTTTCAGAGTCGCATGGTCCCGGACGGGGCCTGGGTGTGCGGGGGGGCGCCGCCTGGGGTGCCTGTCTGCCCCTTAGTTGCTAGCGGGACGGGGTCTGGGCGCTGGTGCGACGACGTGGGCGCTGGGCGTGGCCACTGTGGGTCTCGACCGGGCGGGCTCTGGGGCGCGCTGGGGCGCACGTCCGAGTGGCCGCAGGACCGTGCCCACCGCGGAGGTCCCGACCGGGCGGGGCTTTGGGCGCACCGGGCCACGACGAGGGGCACATCCCGAGCAGCCGCAGGACGTGCCCACCGCGCAGACCCGACCGGGCTGGCCCTGGGCGCGCCAGTGCCACGACGAGACACGCATCCGAGTGGCCGCAAGACATGCGCACCGCGGGACCCGACCAGACGAGCCTGCGCGCGCTGGTGCCACGACGCGGCGCACGTCCGAGCAGCCGCGAGACATGCCCACCGCGGAGATCCCGACCGGGCGGGCCCTGGGCGCACCGGGGCCACGACGAGACACCCGTCCAAGCGACCGCAAGACCGTGCCCACCGCGGGGAGCCGACCGGGCGGGACTGGACGCGCCAGTGCCGCCACGAGGCGCACGTCCGAGCGGCCGCGGCACCGTGCCCACCGCCGGAGACCCGACCAGACGGGCCCTGGGCGCACCGGGGCCACGACGAGACACCCGTCCAAGCGACCGCAAGACCGTGCCCACCGCGGGAAACCCGACCAGACGAGCCTGCGCGCGTCAGTGCCACCGCCCGGTGTATTCCCGGGTGGCTCCACGGCGTGTGTCTGCGCCCGCTAGAAGGGTGGGGTGTCGTCGTCGGGTTGGGGTCGTGGGTCGTGGAGTGGTTCTGGGGTGGTGGTGTAGGTGTGGCCGGTGGGGGTGGTGATGGTCGTGCCGCCGTTGCCGGTGGGGGTGGTGGTCCAGCCGGGTTCTTCTTTGAGGTGGTTGTGGATGGTGCAGGCGGCGTGGCAGTTGTGGTGGTCGGTGTTGCCGTTGCGTGCCCAGGTGGTGATGTGGTCGATTTCGGAGAACTCGGCGGGGCGGTGGCAGCCGGGGTGGGTGCATTCGCGGTCGCGGGCTTTGATCAGGCGGGCGAGTGAGGCTGGGGATCGGTAGGTGCCGGGGCTGGCTTCGAGGAGTTGTCCGGTGGCGGGGTCGGTGATCAGCCGGGAGCACGTGGAGGTGGGGTCGGCGGCGATCTCTTGGGCGAGCCAGCCGGGAATGGGCCCGTAGCCGGCCAAGTCGGCGGGACCGTTCCGGGCGCCGGTGAGGGTCAGCACGTCGACATAGACATGGATGTGTGCCCGGGGTGTGCCGTGGCCGTCCTCGGCCAGCAGCCGTTCGGCGAAGATGTCGGCCCGGTGCTGATCCAGCGTCCGGGACGTGTCATTCCTGCGGCGTGCCTTGGCCGCCTGGCTCAGTGACGCGTAAATCGAACTCGCGACCTCGGCCGGGAGCCAGCCCGACAGTTTCGACATGGTCTCGTCCTCGTGTTCCAGCGACACATGCCGTAACGCGCGTTTGGCCACGGCGCGTTCCCGGTAGCCGTCGGGATCGAACTTCTGCACCGCGTGATCCACCGATTTCCGGATCGCGGCGGGGTCACGACCGGCCAGCCGCGTGGCCATCCAGGCGTCCACCTGGGCGGCGACCTCGTCGGACACCTCCCGGGTCAACTGGGTGACCTTCGACGCCTTGTACAGGTCGATGTCGCCGTTCTCCAGCGCGGCCAGCGTGTTCGGCAACCGCGCCACCAGCGCACACGAGGTTTCGACCAGCAGATACGCCTGATTGCGGGAGACCGAGAAGGCCAACGCGACCTCCTCGGTCACCGATCTTCGCGAACCACCCACCCCGGCGAACCCCGCCAGCGAACGCACCTGCCGCCCCTGCGCCCGACGCAACACAACCTCCTCGTCCAATGCGGCATCCAGAAGACGAGCAGCTTTCGGATTAAAAGCACAAGATGTGGTCATAACCAAGATCATACTCGAACATGAGTTCGACCACCAGGAATGGAGCGGCGACCGAGCAAAAAAACCGAAAAGGGCTATCGCCGCTGAGCGAAGGCATTCCGACGCCGGACGCTCGCTACTCGCCGACGCGACCCACAGAACGGACCGCTCACCCCAAGGTAGGGCCAACCCCCGCACCAACCCACCGGCGCACCGCATTCACCCCACCTCCACCCCCGACGAGACTCACAACGGTGACCGCAAACCTCCGCACAGGCAGCGATTTCGCCCGCCTGTCCCGCCGCGTCAGCGAAGCGGGCCTCCTCGACCGCCGTCCCGGCTACTACGTCTTCCGCATCGGCCTGGTCGCCACCCTCTTCGTCTCCGGCTGGATCGCCTTCTTCGCGATCGGGGATTCCTGGTGGCAACTGGGGATCGCCGTCTTCCAGGCGGTGATGTTCGGCCAGATCGCGTTGCTGTCGCACGATCTCGCGCACCGGCAGGTGTTCCGCACCCGCCGTCCGAGCGAGATCGCCGGGCGGATCGCGGGGAACCTCGGCGTCGGCATGAGTTACGGCTGGTGGATGGACAAGCACACCCGCCACCACGCCAACCCGAACCACGAGGACCTCGACCCCGACGTCGATCCGGACATCCTCGTGTGGTCGAAGGCCCAGGCCCGTGCCAGCAAGGGACTCCCCCGGTTCATCGGCCGCTACCAAGCGTTCCTGTTCTTCCCGTTGCTCACCCTCGAAGGCCTGAACCTGCACTTCTCCGGGATTCGCGCGGTCGCGAAGCCGGGCCTCCGGCGGCGCGGTCTCGAAGCGGCCTTGCTGATGGCACACTTCGTGCTCTACTTCAGCGCCCTGCTCGTGGTCCTCTCCCCCGGCAAGGCGCTCGTCTTCTTCATCGTCCACAAAGCACTGTGGGGCGTCTACATGGGATCGATCTTCGCGCCCAACCACAAGGGCATGCCGATCCTGTCCGGTGACACCGAACTCGACTTCCTCCGCAAGCAGGTGCTCACGTCTCGCAACGTCCGCGGCGGCCGGATCGTCGACGTCGCGCTCGGCGGGCTCAACTACCAGATCGAGCACCATCTGTTCCCGAGCATGCCGTCACCGCATCTTCGCCGGGCCCGGCCCATCGTCCAGCGGTATTGCGACGAGATCGGCGTCCCGTATCATGAGACCGGGCTCATCGAGTCGTACTCGCTGGCGTTGCGCAGCCTGCACGACGCCGGCGAGCCGATCAGAGCCAATCGTCAGGACGCGGCCAGGGCATGAGCGTGGCGAGCGCGTCCGTCACCGGTTCGGTCACCGTGTACTGTCCGCGATGGAACAGCAATGGCCGATCGTCGGACGGTTCCCCGAGCGCGGTGACCCTGCCGACGACGACGTAGTGGTCGCCCGCCTCGTGCGCGGCTTCGAGCGTGCAGTCGATCCACGTCAGAGCCCCGGCCAGCAAAGGGGATCCGGACGGGGCGGGGGTCCAGTCGACCGACGCGAACTTGTCCGCGCCCCGCGCGCCGAACACCGCGCTGACCTCTTGCTGGTCCTCGGCGAGCACGTTGACGGCGAACCGGCCGGACTCGGCGAGTACCGCCCACGTCCGGGAACTCTTGGCAGGGCAGAAGAGCACCAGCGGCGGATCCAGCGAAAGCGCCGCGAACGACTGGCACGCGAAGCCCACCGGCGCCGTGCCGTCGTGCCCGGTCACCACCGCGACGCCGGTGCAGAAATGCCCGAGCACCGTCCGGAACCGCGCCGGATCGATATCCGCGCCGAGGTCCGTCACCGGGGTCACGACTGCCCTGATACTCGAGGTGCGCCGACAGAAAAGTCGTGTCCCCACAAGGAGACCGCCGTACTCTCTCGGGCGATCCAGCTCTCGTCGTCCACTTGACGCCCCTCACAGCCGTATTCGACGTCGAAACCGCCGGGGGTCTTCATGTAGAACGAGAGCATCAGATCGTTGACGTGCCGCCCGAGGGTCGCCGACATCGGCACCTTACGGCGGATGGCCCGGTCGAGGCAGAGGCCGACGTCATCGGTGTTCTCCACTTCGACCATGAGGTGCACGATGCCGCTGGGTGTCGGCATCGGGAGGAACGCGAGACTGTGGTGCCGCGGGTTGCAGCCGAAGAACCGCAGCCACGCCGGAGCACCGTCCGCGGGCCTGCCGACCATCTGCGGCGGCAGCTTCATCGAGTCCCGTAGCCGGAACCCGAGCACGTCACGGTAGAAGCGCAGCGAAGCGTCATCGTCGTGTGTGGACAGTACGACGTGCCCGAGTCCCTGCTCACCGGTGACGAACTTGTGCCCGTACGGGCTTACCACGCGCCGGTGTTGCAACGCGACACCGTGGAACACTTCGAGCGTGTTGCCCGATGGGTCCTCAAAGGACACCAGGCCGTCGACCCGGCGATCGGCCAGCTGATCCGGAGTACCTTCCTTGTACGGCACCGAGTGCGCGTCGAGCGAAGCCCGGATCTCGTCGAGTTCGCCGGCATTGGCGACCTCCCAGCCCGCCACGGCGAGCCGGTCGTGCTCACCGGGGAAGATCACGAGCCGCGCCGGGAAATCGTCCATGCGCAGGTAGAGCGCTTCCGGATGCGTGCCGGAGCCCTCGACCATGCCGAGGACCTTCAGCCCGTATTCGCGCCACGCGGCCATGTCGGTGGCTTCGATGCGGAGGTAGGCGAGCGATCGGATACCCATCAGGAGGCTCCCAGGAAGTCGAGTGCCAGCCGGTTGAACTCGTCGAACTTCTCCAGCTGCGCCCAGTGCCCGCAGCCGCCGAACACGTGCAGCTGGGCACGCGGGATCGTCTTGAGCGCGAGCAGCGCGCCGTCGAGCGGATTGACCCGGTCTTCCCGGCCCCAGATGAGCAGCACCCGCTGACGCAGGCGATGCGCCTCACGCCACAGCATGCCCTCTTCATAGGTGTCGGGCCGGGCGAACGACTTGCCCATCGCCTTCATCGCCGCCAGGGACTCCGGCGCGCTCGCGGCGGCGAACCGCTCGTCGATCAGTTCGTCGGTGATCAGCGACTGGTCGTGCACCATGATCCGCAGGAAGGCTTCGAGTTTCTCGCGGCTCGGGCCCGGCGGAGCGCTGAACCGGCCGAGGTTCTTGATGCCTTCCGTGGGATCCGGCGCGAACAGGTTCACGCTCAGCCCGCCCGGTCCCATCAGGACGAGACGTCCGGCGCGCTTCGGATGGTTGAGCGCGAGCCGCACGGAAGCCCCGCCGCCGAGCGAGTTCCCGACGAAATGCGCCCGCTCGATGCCGAGTTCGTCCATGAGCCCGACCACGGCGTCCGCGCTGTGGCGGAAGTACTGTGGGTGCTCGGTCGGTTTGTCCGACCGGCCGAACCCGGGCTGGTCGATCGCCAGTGTCCGGTAGCTCTTGCCGAACACCGGCAGATTGCGACCGAAGTTGCTCCACGCCGACGCACCGGGACCTCCGCCGTGCAGCAGGATCACCGTCTCCTGGTGCTCCGCGCCCGCCTCGTGGTAATGCAGCTTGAGTCCATCTTGGACGGTGACGTACTTGCCTTCGGTCATCAGACCATCGCATTCTCGACGGGCAGCCCGAAGGCGCCGGTTCCGAACATGACGTAGGCGCGCTCGGCGTCGTTCGCCGCGTGCACCCGGCCGGCGTGGGCGTCGCGCCAGAACCGTTGAATGGGAGTGCCGGTTTTCAACGCCCGGCCGCCGGAGTTCTCGAAAAGCCGGTCGATCGCGAAGATCGCGCGTTCGGTACCGCGGACCTGGTCCCGGCGCACCCGCAGCCGCGTGGGGAACGGCAGCTTCTCCCCCTTGCACGCCAGCTGGTAGAGCTCGTCGATGTTGTGCGTCAGCTGGAGCCAGGCCGCGTCGATCTCGCTCGCCGCCTCGGCGATCCGCACCTTGGCGAACGGGTCCTCTTTGGACTGTTCACCGGCGTACGCGGCGCGGACGCGCTTACCCTGGTACTCGACGTGCGCGTCGTAGGCGCCTTGCGCCATCCCGATGATCGGCGCGGTGATCGTGCTCGGATGCACCGAACCGTACGGAAGTTTGTACAGCGGCCCGGGGTTGATCTCCTGTCCGGGCGTCTTGCACTTCGACGTCGCGATGAAGCTGAGCGCGCGATGCTTCGGCACGAAGACGTCGTTCACGATGATGTCGTTGGAGCCGGTGCCGCGCAGGCCCACGGTGTCCCAGACGTCCTCGATCGTGTAGTCGGAGATCGGCACCAGGTAGGTGCAGAAGTCGACCGGCTTGCCGCCGGAGAACACCGGCCCGCCCAGCAGCACCCAGGTCGCGTGGTCGCAACCGGACGAGAAGCTCCAGCGCCCGCTGAGCCGGTAGCCGCCGTCGACGACGTCCGCCTTGCCCATCGGCGCGTACGACGAGGAGATCCGGACGTCGCTGTCGTCACCCCAGACGTCCTGCTGCGCCTGCGCCTCGAACAGGCCGAGGTGCCACGGGTGGACGCCGAGGATGGAGGCGACCCAGCCCGTGGACCCGCACGCGCTCGCGACGAGTTTGACCGCGGTGTAGAAACTCACCGGGTCGGCTTCGAGGCCACCGAACGTCTTCGGCTGCAGCAGCTTGAAGAACCCGGTCTCCTGCAGGGATTTGACGGACTCCTCGGGAACGCGCCTGGCGTCCTCCGCCTCCTGCGCCCGCTCCCGCAGGACCGGGAGCAGCTCCCGGATCCCCGCGATCACGTCCTGCGCGGCGTGCTCGCTCATATGCGTTCCCTCTCTCGCCGTACTCGGTGAACCGAGTCCAAGACTAGAACACGTTCTCGTTTTTGTCGACCGATCCCCGGTCGAGCGCACTGTGCAGTCCGGCACGCCGCCCGGAAAACACGCAGTCGGCCAGCGACAGACCACTCACGTAAGACCTAGAACAGATTCCCACCGCGGTCCGGCCCGCCGCGTACAGACCGCGGATCGGGGCGCCGGCGGCGGAACGCACCGCGCCGGTCTCCTCGTCCACGACCAGGCCCCCCAGCGTCAACATCGGGCACGGATAGCCCAAGTTCGGCTTGATCGAGACGTCGATCAGCGAGTACGGCGCCCGATCCAGCGGCCGCGCGAACTCCGCGGGTTTGCCCGTCGGATCCGCGCCGGACCGCGCCGCCTCGACACTGGCGGCCAGCCCGCCGGGATCGATGCCCGCCTTGCGCGCGACCTCGTCGAGCGAATCGGCGACAACGCGCTGTCGCAGCAGGTACCGCACCTGAAGTCCTTGGAACCATTGACTTTGCCCGCGCGCGTCCCGCCGGACCTCCTGGACGATGGCGTCGTCGACCAGCAGCCAGCCACGTCCTTCGTGGTCGGTGATCATGCGTTCGCCGACGGCCGCCCCGTACCGGGATTCGTCGATGATGCGGCCACCCGTCTCGTCCACGAGGAGGCCGCCGAGAAACGCCGACGGCGGGGTGATGAACCGCCAGGCCGAGATCCGCCCCAGTTCGGCGGTGGCCCCGCCCGCCTCGACCCCCATCCGGATGCCGGATCCGTCGTCGGCCGACGTCCCGAGCGCCAGCCCGCCGCGATACGCGGGCGCGTGCTCGCGCACCATCTCGCGGTTCGCGATGAACCCGCCCGCCGCGAGAACCACTCCACGCGAGGCGGAGATCCGCAGCTCACGGCCGTACCGGCGCTCGATCCGCTCCGCTCGCCGATGCAGCGCCTTCCGCAGCGACGGCACGTAAATCCCCGGTTTCGCGGCATATGCCGACAGCCGCTGGTGCGCAGCCCGGACACGGGCGGGCGCTTCCCGCAGGGTGGACACGACGACGCCGGTCACGGTCCCGTCGGCGTCCACGATCAGATTCCGCGCCGCGGTCTGCGTCAGCACCTGGATCCCACGGCTGCGGACGGCCTCCATGAGTCGTTTCATCAGCAGTTTCCCCGAGGTGCCGGGCCCTTTGACGCGATGTCCGCGCGGCGCGGGTTTGGCGGCGTCACGAAAGCCGCCCGCCGCCTCGCTTCCGGAGTAGTACAGATAGTGCTTGTCGCTCGGGTACGACGTCTTGTACGGGCACAGACTGCCCTCGAAGGGCACACCGTTGCCTTCCAGCCAGGAGATCATCTCCGTACTGCCCGCACAGAAACGCCGCAGCGTCTCCTCCGAGACGACGTCGCCGACCTCGAGCCGCAGGTAGTCGTACATCGCGTCGACACTGTCGTCGACGCCCGCGTCCCGCTGCTGCGCCGTCCCGCCCCCGGCGTAGACGACACCACCACTGACCGCGCTCGCGCCACCGCCGGAGAACCGGTCCAGCACGAGCACCCGGGCACCGGCGTCGGCGGCCTCGATCGCCGCACAGGCACCGGCCGCACCGAAACCCACGATCACCACATCCGCGACGAGGGAGTCCATGACCCCACCCTAGAACTAGAACACGTTCTCGTCTATGGTGACTGGAGCAGCGCGGATGCTGCTACATGCTTCCTACAACGTGTTTCAGGTGAGGGGCGTATGGAGTACGACGTGATCGTGGTCGGCAGTGGTGCCGCCGGGATGACCGCCGCACTGTCCGCAGCCCACCGGGGATTCGAGGTCCTGGTCGTGGAGAAGGCCGCCCATTTCGGCGGTTCGACGGCGCGCTCCGGCGGCGGCGTCTGGATCCCCGGCAACCACGCACTGCGGGCGGCCGGGATCTCCGAGCCCCCGGAGCGGGCGCGCGAATACCTCGAAGCGATCGTCGGTGACGTCGTCCCCGCCGAACTCCGGTCGGCCTTCCTCGACCGCGGCCCCGAGGTCCTGTCCTTCGTGTGCGACAAGACACCGCTGCGCTTCCGCTGGGTCCGCGGTTACTCGGACTACCATCCGGAGGCCCCCGGCGGGCGCGCCGGCGGACGGTCGGTCGAACCGGCCGCGCTCGACGGCAACCTGCTCGGTCCGGAGCTGGCGAACCTGGAGCCGCCGTACAGCGCTCCCCCGCTCGGCGCCCCGATCACCCAGGCGGACTACCGGTGGCTGAGCCTGCTCGCCCGGCATCCGCGCGGCATCCTCCGTGTGCTGAGCCTCGGCGGACGCTGGCTCACGGGCCGGATCCGCCGTCAGCGGCTTCTGTCCATGGGGCAAGCGCTTGCGGCCGGTCTGCGCGAGGGACTGCGGCGGGCGGATGTCCCCGTCTGGCTGAACACTCCGCTGGTGGACCTGGAGAGCGAAGGCGACCGCGTGACCGGCGTCGTCGTCCGCCACGAGGGCGAGGAGAAGACGATCCGCGCGCGGCTCGGCGTCGTCCTCGGCGCGGGCGGGTTCGAGCGCAACAAAGAGATGCGAGTCAAGTACCAGCGCGCGCCCATCGGTACGGAGTGGACCGTCGGAGCCGAGGCCAACACCGGCGACGCCATCGACGCCGGGCTCAACCTCGGCGCGGCCGTCGACCTGATGGACGACGCCTGGTGGGGCCCGTCCATTCCGCTGACCGGCGGCCCGTGGTTCGCGCTCGCCGAGCGGTCGCGGCCGGGCTGCCTCATGGTCAACGCACGCGGCGAACGCTTCGTCAACGAATCGGCGCCGTACGTCGAGGCCGTGCACGCGATGTACGGCGAAGGGGACGGCCCTGGCGAGAACATCCCGACCTGGCTGGTGTTCGATCAGCGCAACCGCAACCGGTACATGTTCACCGGCCTCGGCCCGCGCCAGCCGCTGCCCGGACGCTGGTTCAAAGCGGGCATCGCGGTCAAAGCGAGCACGATCGCGAAGCTCGCCGAGCGGATCGAGGTCCCGGCCGACGCGCTGGAGGCCACTGTCCAGCGGTTCAACGGCTTCGCCAGGAGCGGCGTGGACGAGGACTTCCACCGCGGGCGCAGCGCGTACGACCACTACTACGGCGACCCGCGGAACAAGCCCAACCCGAGTCTGGGCCCACTGGACGTCGCGCCGTACTACGCGGTGAAGATCGTACCCGGCGACCTGGGCACGAAGGGCGGTTTGCGGATCGACCCGCACGCGCGTGTCCTGCGCGAGGACGGGTCGGTGATCGACGGACTTTACGCGGCGGGCAACACGAGCGCGGCGGTGATGGGCCGCACCTACGCCGGCCCCGGCGCGACGATCGGCCCGGCGATGGTGTTCGGCTATCTTGCGGCCGAGCATCTCGCGCAGCAAGATCACGGCAGTCGCCAGTAGGCGGAGCTGAAATGTATCGGACAAAGGTGACCATACGCGTGAACCCGCCCCTGCCGACGGCCCCGCTATCGCGGTGCCACGGCGCCCGGCGAGCGCAAAGTGACATGTTCAGCCGACCAGCGCCGTGGCGACGTCGATCGCGGCCGCGGGTTCACCACCTGAAAATACCAGCGGGAGGCAGCCGATGACGACGGAATCCGTACGGCAGATCGACGCGGGCGCGCCCCCTTCGCGGTTCGCGCGCGGTTGGCACTGTCTCGGCCTGGCCGAGCCGTTCCGCGACGGGAAGCCGCACGCCATCACCGCGTTCGGGACGAAACTGGTGGTCTTCGCCGATTCGTCCGGCAAGCTGAACGTGCTCGACGGGTACTGCCGTCACATGGGCGGCGACCTCACCCAGGGCGAGGTCAAGGGCGACGAGATCGCCTGCCCGTTCCACGACTGGCGCTGGAACGGCAACGGCAAATGCGTCTCGATCCCCTACGCGAAAAGGGTTCCGCTGCGGGCGCGGACGAAGTCGTGGACCGTGCTGGAGGAGAACAAGCAGCTGTTCGTCTGGCACGACCCGGAGGGCAACCCGCCGCCCGAGAACGTCGTCATCCCGCGGATCGAGGGCGTGTTCACCGGCGAGTGGAGCAACTGGACCTGGGACTCGGTGCTCATCGAGGGCTCCAACTGCCGTGAGATCATCGACAACATGGTCGACATGGCGCACTTCTTCTACATCCACTACGCCTTCCCGACCTACTTCAAGAACGTGTTCGAGGGGCATATCGCCACGCAGTACCTGAACACGAAGGGCCGTCCGGACAAGGGAATGGCGTCGAACTACGGCGGCGAGGAGAACCTGCTGCGGTCGGAGGCGTCGTACTTCGGGCCGTCGTACATGATCAACAAGCTGCTCAACACGTACCAGGGTTTCGAGATCGAGAACGTGCTGATCAACTGCCACTACCCGGTCACCGAGAACTCGTTCGTGCTGCAGTGGGGCGTGAGCGTGAAGAAGTTCGAGGGTGTCTCCGACGAGCACGCGGACAAGATCGCCGGGAAGTTCGCCAAGGGCATCGGCGTCGGCTTCCTGCAGGACGTGGAGATCTGGCGCAACAAGACCCGGATCGACAACCCGTTGCTGTGCGAGGAAGATGGGCCGGTCTACCAGCTGCGCCGCTGGTACGACCAGTTCTATGTGGACGCCGCCGACGTCACCGAGGACATGACACAGCGCTTCGAGTTCGAAGTGGACACCAGCCGCGCCAACGAGGTCTGGGCGGCGGAGGTGGCCCAGAACCTGGCGCGGCAGCAGGCGGAAGAGGCCGGGGTGTGAAGCCCGAGACCGTCGAGTTCCTCACCGCCGGGCTTCAGCCGCTGAGCTGCCGCGCGTGCGGGACCTGTGTGCTGGTCAAGAAGAACAGCGTGCAGCACACCAGTATCCAGTGGACGACCGACGCGTCCCGGAGCTGCCCGGTGTTCGCCGAGCAGAAGGCTTCCGGCGCGCAGACGGCGTTGCTCGACACCTGTGGCAAGCTCAGCGACAGCATCGACGCCGCGTTGAAGGACGGCCTGCTGGAGGTGCCCGAATGAGTGGTCCCGTCACCGTGACCGTGGCCGAAGTGATCACCGAGACGGCCGACGCGCGGTCGATCGTGTTCGAGATCCCGGCCGAGCACTTGTCCGTTTTCGCTTACGCCCCAGGGCAGTTCCTCACCGTCCGCGTGCCGAGCGAACGGACCGGCTCGGTGGCCCGCTGCTACTCGCTCTCCAGCGCGCCGCACGAGGACCGGGTGCAGGTCACCGTCAAACGCACCGCCGACGGCTACGGGTCGAACTGGCTGTGCGACAACCTCCAGGCCGGTCAAGAGGTCCAGGTCCTGCCGCCGGCCGGGGTGTTCAGTCCCGCGTCGCTCGACGAGGACTTCCTGCTGCTCGCGGGCGGCAGCGGTATCACGCCGGTGATGTCGATCCTCAAGTCCGCGCTGGAGCACGGCACCGGCAAGGCAGTACTGCTGTACGCCAATCGCGACGAGCGGTCGGTGATCTTCGCCCGGGAGCTGGCGGATCTCGCCGCCCGGCACCAGGACCGGCTGGTCGTCGTGCACTGGCTGGAGAGCCTGCAAGGACTGCCGACGGAAGCGCATCTGCGTGCCCTGGTGGCGCCGTACACCGCGTACGAGGCGTTCATCTGCGGCCCGGGACCGTTCATGGACGCCGCGCGCACCGTGCTCAAGGACCTCGAGCTGCCGCGCAAGCGGATCCACCTGGAGCGCTTCCTTTCCCTCGGCGGGAACCCGTTCGAGGTGGCCGAGCCCGTAGCCGTCGAAGAGGCCGAGACGCCGGCGTCGGTCGAAGTCACCCTCGACGGGGAGACGAAGAAGCTCGACTGGCCGCGCCGGACGAAACTGCTGGACCTGTTGCTGGAAAAGGGTTTCGACGCGCCGTACTCGTGCCGCGAGGGCCAGTGCAGCGCGTGCGCCTGCCGAGTCGCCTCCGGCGAGGTGAAGATGCTGAACAACGAGGTCCTCGACGGCGACGACATCGCCGAAGGCATCGTGCTGGCGTGCCAGTCCCTGCCGCTGACCGACGAGGTCACCGTCACCTACGAGTAGGAGTTCCCCGTGCCCATCGATCCCTCGGTCGCCATCGGCGCCGACCTCGGCGAGGTGAGCTTCGCCTGGACCGCGTCGGACGTGCAGCTCTACCACCTGGCGCTGGGCGCGGGCGCGGATCCGACGAGCCCACGCGAACTGCGCTACACCTACGAGGACGGCCTCCAGGTCCTGCCGACGTTCGCCACCGTGGCGGCGAACCTGCGCGTGTTCGAGCCGCCCGCTGTCTCGTTCCCCGGTGTCGAGGTCGACCTCGGGAAAGTGCTGCACGGCAAGCAGGAGGTGATCGCGCACCGGCCCATCCCGGTGTCGGGGAAGGCCGTGGCGCGCACCCGGATCGTCGACGTCTTCGACAAGGGCAAGGCGGCCGTGATCGTGAACGAGACGGTCGCCACCGATTCGGACGGAACTCCACTGTGGACGTTGCGGTCGAGCCTCTTCGCCCGTGGCGAAGGGGGATTCGGCGGTGAACGCGGCCCGTCCGACCGCCTCGAACTGCCGTCGCGGGAGCCGGACGCGGTCATCGACACGCCGACGTTGCCGCAGCAGGCGCTGCTCTACCGGCTCTGCGGGGACCGCAACCCCCTGCACGCCGATCCCGCGTTCGCCGCGGCGGCCGGGTTCGACAAGCCGATCCTGCACGGGCTGTGCACCTACGGCGTCATCGCGAAGGCCGTCACCGACGAATTCCTCGACGGCGACACCGCCCGCGTCGCGTCGTTCTCGGCCAAGTTCGCCGGCGTCGTCTTCCCCGGCGAACCGCTGCGGACCCGCGTCTGGCGCGAGCCCGCCGGGCTGGTCATCACCACCACGGCACCGGACCGGGACGAGGCACCGGTCCTTTCCGACACTTTCTTGACCACGACAGACTGAATCATCGTCCCCGCAGGTAGCGGCTCTGGCTAGACTCGGGCAGGTGCGCCCCTTGATCTCGGACCCGTATGCGGAACTCGGCCGGGACTACACGCGATCGAGACGCCCGGATCCCCGCATCGCGGCCGCCGTCACCGCCGCTCTCGGCGACGCGCGCTCGGTGGTCAACGTCGGGGCCGGAGCCGGTTCCTACGAGCCGGAAGACCGCGCCGTGGTGGCCGTCGAGCCGTCGTGGCGGATGATCGCGCAGCGTCCGTCCACCGCGGCCCCGGCCGTGCAGGCGTGCGCGGAAGGACTGCCCTTCCCCGACGGCGCCTTCGATGCCGCCTTGGCGGTGCTGACCGTGCACCACTGGACGGACGTGACCGCCGGGCTGGCCGAACTGCGGCGCGTGTCCCGCCGCCAGGTGATCGTGACCTGGGATCAGGCGGTGTTCGCGCGGTTCTGGCTGGTGCGGGACTACCTGCCCGAGATCGCCGAACACGAAAGCAGGCTGGCCTGTCTCGACCGGGTCGTCGAGGAACTCACCGCGGCCGGGCGGACGCCTTCGGTGACTCCGCTGCCGGTGCCGTCGGACTGCGTCGACGGGTTCCTCGGCGCGTATTGGCGCAGGCCCGAGGCCTACCTGTCCGAGCGCGTGCGCGCGGGGATGTCCGGGGTGGCGCTGCTGGACCGGAACGTCGTCGCGACGGCGGTCGAGCGGCTGCGCGCCGATCTCGCGGACGGGCACTGGCACCGGCATCACGTCGGTCTGCTCGGCCGGACGGAACTCGACCTCGGGTACCGCCTCGTCACCACGTGATTCAGTACACAGTGGACGTCTCCCGCGGCGTGAACGGCGGTCGACCCCGGACGGCGAGGCATGGTATTCATGGCTTTCGTGACGGCAGGGGACGGGAGCGGCATGACGGCGGAGTACTTCGTGGTCCGTGGCCAGGTGGAGAAGGGCGATCAGCGGGGCAGGGAGCTGGGCTTCCCGACCGCGAACATCGCGCTGCGCGACCAAGACGGCCAAGTCGGCGACGGAGTGTGGGCGGGCTGGGCCGAACGCGCCGACGGCACCCGGATCGCGGCGGCGGTCTCGGTCGGCAGGCGGCCGACCTACTACGGCGCGGACGGCTACCGGCTCGTCGAGGCGCATCTGCTGGACTTCGGCGGTGACCTCTACGGCGAGGTGCTGACCGTCTGGCTGGGCCACCACCTGCGCGAGCAGGAGGCGTACCCGTCGTCGGAGGCGCTGATCGTCGCGCTGAACAAGGACATCGCCAACGCCGCGAAGTGGGCCGCGGACAACCCGGCCGAGGGCCTGCCGGACGCGGGCACCGCCGAGGCCGGGGTCGTGCGCCGCATCCCCGCCTCGTAAGCGAGTCACTCGTCCCCGGCGACGTTGCGAAAGCCACTTTCGCAACGTCGAGTGTTGCGAAAGTGGCTTTCGCAACACACTCAGGGACGTCAGACGGCCGCGCCCAGCAGCATGTAGCCCATCCCCAGCCCCATGACCACCCGGCACACCTGCCGCGACAGCTGACCGGACTCCCCGGCGCCCCGCGCCGCGAGTACTCCCGCGCGCACGGCGTCCGCCGCGAAATACGCCGCCACGGCACCGAAGACCAGCGATAGCCACAAGGCCGAAGTGCCGCCGGGCCCGGACATCACCAGCCACGGACCGTGCGTGACGTCACTGTGCGGCATGAACGTCACCATGAACAGCATCGCGGTGGCGGAGACGGCGTGGTGCCCGCACGAGGCGTGCCCGGACCGCCGCCCCTTCCACCACGAGACGGCGAACCAGCCCGCGGTCAGCGCCAGCACCGCCTGCCAGCCCGCCGCCGGGATCGGGCCGCCGACCGGGGACAGCATCGCGACCATGGCGACGACGAGCAGCAGTTCGGCCAGGTCGCCGTTGCGGACCGCCGCGCCCTGCCTGCCGTAGTCCAACCGGACGAGTCTCAGCACGCAGGGCAGGACCAGCGCGGCGAACACCGCGGTCAGGGCCCACGCGACGACGATTGGTCCAGACATGGCACCTCCCGGCCGGTAACCCTTTCACCGTGGCAGGTACCGCTCTAGTACACCATCGGGCATTGAGGTGATCTCAGCCCGCCGTCAGCACCAGTCCGCTCGTGGGGACACCGGTGCCGGCGGTCACCAGCACCCGCGAAGCACCGTCGACCTGGTTGACGGCGTCACCCCGGAGCTGCCGGACACCTTCGGCGATCCCGTTCATCCCGTGGATGTAGGCCTCCCCCAGCTGCCCGCCGTGCGGGTTGAGCGGGAGTTTCCCGTCGAGTTCCAGTGTCCCGCCGCCGATGAAGTCCTTGGCCTCGCCCTTTCCGCAGAAGCCGAGTTCTTCCAGCTGCATCAGGACATAAGGGGTGAAGTGGTCGTACAGCACGGCGAGGTCCATGTCGCCGGGCCCCAGCCCGGACTGCTGCCACAGCTGCCGTCCCACGACGCCCATTTCGGGCAGTGCCGGGAGATCGTCTCGGTAGTAGCTGGTCATCACGTACTGGTCCGGCCCGCTCCCCTGCGCGGCCGCCGCGATCACGGCGGGCCGGTGCGGCAGGTCACGCGCCCGCTCGGCGCTGACGACCACCAGGGCGACCCCGCCGTCGCTCTCCTGACAGCAGTCCAGCAGATGCAACGGCTCGGCGACCCAGCGGGAAGCCTGATGCTCTTCGAGTGTGATCGGCTTGCCGTAAAACCAGGCCTTGGGGTTGGTCGCCGCGCGAGCACGGTCGACGACGGCCACCCGGCCGAAGTCCTCGCTGGTCGCGCCGTACTCGTGCATGTAGCGCCGGGCGAGCATGGCGACGGTCGCGGCCGGGGTCGCGATCCCCATCGGGTAGTGGAACGCGTTGTCGACGCCGGAGGAGTTCACCTGCCCCGCCGCGGCCGAGGACACCTGACCGAACCGCATCCCGGACCGTTCGTTGAACGCCCGGTACGCGACGACGACGTCCGCGACCCCGGTCGCGACGGCCATCGCGGCCTGCTGCACGGTCGCGGCCGCGGCCCCGCCGCCGTAGTGGATCCGGCTGAAGAACTCGAGTTCGGGGATGCCCAGTTCCCGCGCGACGGCGATCTCGCTGTTGCCGTCCATGGTGAACGACACCAGACCGTCCACATCGGACGGAGTGAGTCCCGCGTCCTTCAACGCGCTCGATACCGCTTCCGCCGCCAGCCGCAGCTCGCTGCGCCCGGAATCCTTGGAGAACTCCGTGGCACCGATCCCGGCGATGGCCGCCCGTCCGGACAGGGTCATCACTCGCCTCCCAGCGTCAGCGCCACGGTGCCCACCACGTGCTCACCGAGACTGTCCACACCGGACACCGCGACCACCACGTCGTCGCCGTCCCGTTCCGTGACCCGTCCGGTGAAGGTCAGCGTGTCGTAGGCGTAGCAGGGCACGCCGAGCCGGATCTTGATCGACCGCACGAACGCTTCCGGTCCCGCCCAGTCGGTGACGAACCGCTGCACCAGGCCGGTGTCGGTGAGGATGTTGAGGAAGATGTCCTTCGAGCCGCGCTGAACGGCGGCGTCGCGGTCGTGGTGGACGTCCTGGAAATCACGGGTCGCCAATGCGGTGCTCACCACGAACGTCGGGGTGGCCTCGATCTTCAGTGGCGGCAGCTCGGTGCCGACCGAACAGTCCTTCATCGCGCGACCCTCCAAGCGGGCAACGTCAGTTCCTCGTCGACCTTCACGAAGGCCGCCTGCACCGGAAGACCGATGTGGACGGCCTCGGGATCGGCGTCGAGCAGCTCGCCCATCACCCGGACGCCCTCCTCCAGTTCGACGAGCGCGACCACGAACGGCAGATCCTTGCCGGGCACCTTCGGATGGTGATGCACCACGTAGCTGTAGACCGTGCCCCGTCCGCACGCGACGACGTAGTCCGGCTTCGCGTCGAAGTCACCGTCCGGCGGCATCGGGCCGGGCGGATGCCGCAGGGTCTCGCCCCACCGCTGGATCCGCAGTTCCCCGTCACGCAGCCCCGACCAGAAGAACTCGGTGTCCTTGCTGATCACCGGCCGCAGTACCGGGGCGGCCGCCTTGGCGGGCTCGGCGCCCGGCGGACGGAACTTCAGCACCCGGAACACCATGTCCGCGACGGCCTCGTCGCCGACGTACCAGGTGGTCTTCGTCGTCACGAACCAGCCTTCACCCAGCGCGGTGCGCTTCGGCCCGACGACGCTCTCGAGTTTCGCGGTCGCTTCGACCCGCTCGCCGTGCCGGAGGTAGCGGAAGTAGTTCTGCTCGGAGTTCGTCGCGACGACCGAGGTGAACCCGGCTTCGTCGAGCACCTCCATCATCGCGCCGAGCGGATCGTCCGACGCCCTCGTCCAGTGCAGCCCGCCCATCGTCCACACCTGCGCCATCGCGGGCGGCGCGACGAGTCCCTTGTGGACACTCTTGGCGGCGAACTCTTCGTCCACGTACACCGGATTGCGGTCGCCGATGGCTTCGACCCAGTTGTTCACCATCGCCTGGTTGACCGCGTCGCGCGCGGCCCTCGGCGCGGATTCCCCGCGCGCGGCGATGCTTTCGGCGGCTTCCTGGATGCTCATCGCGGCACCCTCGGCAGGCCGAGACCGGCGGTGGCGATCAGCTCGCGCTGGATTTCGTTGACTCCGCCGCCGAAGGTCAGCACCAGATTGCGTTTGGCCACCACGTCCAGCCACCGCGCCAGTTCCGCGGTTTCGGCATCGGCCTGATCGCCGTGTCGCGCCACGATCTCCTCCAGTTTCCTGGTCAGCCGCTGGATGCGCTCGGAGCCGACGATCTTGGTGGCCGACGCGTCGGCCACCGCCACCGGTCCGGTCGCCGACGACGCCGCGACCTGCCAGTTCAGCAGTTCGTTGACCCGGGCGGTCGCCAGGGTTTCCGCGAGCACGGCGCGGACGTCGGGCAGCTGAAGCAAGGGCATGCCGTCCGGCGCCTTCCTCGATGCCGCCCAGTCGCGGACGCGGTCGTGGAGACCGCCGATCCGCCCGGCGGGGCCGAGCATGACGCGTTCGTGGTTCAGCTGCGTGGTGATCAGCCGCCAGCCCTCGTTCTCCTTGCCCACCAGCATGTTCGCGGGCACGCGGACGTCCGAGTAGTAGGTGGCGTTCACGTGGTGGGCGCCGTCGCAGGTGATGATCGGCGTCCACGAATAGCCAGGATCGCGCGTGTCCATGATGAGGATCGAGATTCCCTTATGTTTCAGCGCCTTCGGCGCGTCTGGCGCGGTGCGCACGGCCAGCCAGATGTAGTCGGCGTCGTGCCCGCCGGTGGTGAAGATCTTCTGGCCGTTGACGACGTACTCGTCCCCCTCGCGCACCGCTGTCGTGCGCAGCGCGGCGAGGTCCGTTCCCGCGTCGGGCTCGGTGTAACCGATGGCGAAATGCACCTCACCGGCGAGGATCTTGGGCAGGAACAGGGATTTCTGCTCCTCGGTGCCGTACGCCTGCAAGGTGGGCCCGACGGTCTGCAAGGTCACCGACGGCAGCTGGACGTCGGCGCGGGCGGCCTCGTCGACGAAGAGGTGCTGCTCGATCTCACCGAACCCCCGGCCACCGTACTGTTCCGGCCAGCCGACGCCGAGCCAGCCGTCGCGGCCCATCCGCCGCACGATCTCGCGATACACCGGGCCGTGCCGCTCCCGCAGCATCGCGCGCCGCTCGTCGGCACTCACGAGCCCGGCGAAGTACTTGCGCAGTTCGGAGCGCAGTTGGTGTTGCGCCGCGGTCAGTTCGATCAGCATCGGTCACCCCGCCACCAGTTCGCCCAGTCCGGCCAGCCGATGAGAGGCGCCGCCGAGCGTTCGTCCCAGATCCTTGACCGCCGACGAGAACCGGTGCAGCGGATACGTTTCGTCCACGCCGATCCCGCCGTGCAGGTGATGGCAGACGGCCAGCGCCGTCGGCGCCTCCTCCGCCAGCCAGTACGCCGCGATGTCGAGCTCCGCCTCGGCGTCGAGCCCCGCCGCGAGCCGCCAGACCGCCGACCGCGCGGCCACCTGGACCGTCCGCGAGGCGACGTAGACGTCCGCGATCTGTTGCGCCACCGCCTGGAACGCCGCCAGCGGACGCCCGAACTGCTCACGTTCGCCGACGTGTTTAGTGGTCAGCGCGAGCGCGCCGGCGAGCAGCCCGTCGCCGAACGCCACGGCGCCCGCGAGCGCGAACCGGTGCAGTGTCGCGATCGACTCGCCGGGGCCGTGCCCGTTGAGGAGATCGGCGTCGGTGATGGTCACCGAATCGAGCGTCATCGTGTAGTCCGGCGTGCCGGAAGAGGTTCCCGTCTGCGTCAGCGTCACGCCGTCCGCGCGGGGATCGACCAGGAAGACGCCGGTGCCGCCGGGCAGCGAGGCGGGCGTCAGGATCCGGGTCGCCTCCGCCGCGAACGGCACCCCGATCTTGACGCCACTCAGGCGCCAGTCGCCCGCCGACTCCGCGACGGTCGCGGGCCGGGTGGTGAACGGCGCGGAAGGCTCGTGCAGCGCGGCGGTGAGCACGGCTTCGCCCGCGGCGACCGGCGGGAGCAACGCCGAGCGCTGATCGGGGCCACCGAGCGCGGTCACCGGCAGGACTCCGAACGCCAGCGACGCCAGCGCGGGCGTCGGCGAGGCGACGCGCCCGAGTTCGGTCAGCACCAAGGCGACTTCGGCGACGCCCAGGCCGTCACCGCCGAGCTCGGCGGGCAGCGCCAGCGCCAGCAGACCGGCGTCGGCCAGCGCGCGCCACGTGTCCGCGGGCTCGCGCTCCTTGCCGAGGACGCGTGCGGCCAGCGCGGTGACCTCGGTCTGCGTCTCGTCGAACTGGAAGTCCACACTGGCTCCTCACCGGGGCGAACGGGCACAATATTGAAACCTGTTCTAGTCTTAACCGGAAGGAGCCGCGACGGCAAGGGGTGAGGATCTAGGAGGTGGCTTTGAGCAGTTCCGCGAGCGCGTCGGGAAAGTGGTCGGCGAGCGGCCACAGGTCGCCGGTGAGTTCCCGCGCGCCGAGCAGGCCGACGTCGACCCTGCCCGCGTTGGACAGCACGGTGACGTTGAGCCCAGCGCCGTGGAACACCGGGCCGAGCGGGTAGAGCCCGGTGACCTGACAGCCCAGCAGGTACAGCGGCATCGGCGGCCCGGGCACGTTGGAGACCACCAGGTTGTGCACCACCGGATGCCGTTCGGCCAGGCGCAGCGCGGAATACGCGCGCACCGCGAGGCCGAACATGGTCGCCGCCGAGAACTGCGCCCAGTCCTGGAGCATGTCCGCGTCGATGGTGTGGTGGTGGTCCTTGGACAGCCGGTTGGATTCCGCGAGCATGAACAGCCGCGCGGCGGGATCGTCGAGATGGGTCGGCAGCGACGCGAAGAACGCCGAGACCTTGTTGCTGCCGTGCTCGCGTTCGGTCCGGCCGTGCACCGACACCGGCACCGTCGCCACCAGCGGATCCTCCGGCAGCTCGCCTCGGTCTCGCAGGAACTGCCGCAGCGCGCCGGAAACCACGGCGAGGACGACGTCGTTGACGGTCACCCCGAAGGCGTCCTTGACCTGCTTGACGTCGTCGAGGGCGAGGGAGGCGTAGGCGACACTGCGGTGCGCGGTGATCGTCCCGTTGAACGACGTGCGCGGCGCGGTGAACGGGACCGGCATTCCCTTGCCCTGCAACGCTTTCCCCAGCCACCTCGGCACGAGTTCGAACAGGTCGGGCAGCAGCTTCACCAGTTCGACCGGTCGTTTCGCGAACGACGTCAGCCCCGCGCCGAACAGCGCGCGCCTGCCGGGAACACCCGCGTTGTCCCGTTCGTCCTTCGCGATCTCCGGCGGCGGGGCGTCCGGCTCGAGCCCGGCGAGGTAGCTGATCAGGCTGGCGCCGCCGACCCCGTCGACGCTGGCGTGGTGCATCTTCAGCAGGACCGCGATCCCGCCGCCGGCCAGGCCTTCGATGACGTACAACTGCCAGAGCGGCTGCGTGCGGTCCAGCCGTTGTCCCGCGATGTGGGCGGCGAGCTCGGCCAGTTCCCGCCGGTCACCGGGAGCGGGTACGCCGATCCGGTGAACATGGGCTTCGAGGTCGAAGTCCTCGTCCTCGACCCAGACCGGATGCGCGAGATTCCAGAGTGGATTGTGCAGTTTGCGCCGGAACGCCGGGATCAGCTCGACCCGCTCGGCCAGTTTCTCCTTGAAGCGGTCGAAATCGTAGCCACCGGGCATCGTCGAACCGTCCAACGTGAGCAGCCCGCATATGTGCAGGACCTGGGCCGGCGTCTCCAGGTAGAGGAAACTCGCGTCCAGACCGCTCAATCTCTGCATAAGTAGCACCTTAAGTGAATTTTGCAACCCGTTCTAGGCGGTCACCCGGCGGTAGGATCGGTGCCCATGCACCCGAGTTTCGTCGTCCGTCAGGCACTCCAGCTCGCGCTCACCGCGAACGCGCTGAAGCCGCCACGAGGTGCGCGTACAGCGATTCCGGCGTTCTTCGCGGGCTGGCTCACCGGGGAGCTCGCGCCGCATCTGCTCGCGCTGACCGCGGCCGACGCGGCGGCACATGTCGCCCGGCACCGGGGCGGATCGAGCAAGGCAGGGCTCGCCCTCGCGGCGGCGTCCGCGGCCGGGCTCGGCACCCTGATCGCGCAGTCCCAGCGGGCCCGAGACGAGATCGAGACGGCGCTCACCGAAGGCATCGGCAAGGCCTACACCGACGAACTCGAGCACCCGCCGAGCCCGACCGACCTCGCGACCCCGTGGGGCCAGCTGGCCATGCCGTTCCGCATGCGTGACCCCGACGTCCGCCGGACCCGCAACATTGCCTACGCGCCCGGCGGGAAGCGGTTCCTGCTCGATATCTACGCCCCGCGCGAACCGGTCACCGGCGCGCCGATCCTGCTGCAGGTGCACGGTGGCGCCTGGGTGATCGGCAACAAGGACCAGCAGGGCCTGCCGTTGATGCTGCACATGGCCAAACGCGGCTGGATCTGTATCGCGATCAACTATCCGCTGTCCCCCGCCGCCCGCTGGCCCGCGCATATCGTCGCGGTGAAACGCGCGCTGGCCTGGATCCGGGACAACGCCGAGTCCTACGGCGGCGACCCGTCGTTCGTCGCCGTCACCGGCGGTTCCGCGGGTGGGCATCTCGCCGCGCTGCTGGCCCTGACCGCGAACGACCCGGCACTGCAGCCCGGCTTCACCGAAGCCGACACCAGCATCCAGGCGTGCGCCCCGCACTACGGCGTGTACGACTTCGCCGCGACCAGCGGACGGCGCTCCAGCCAGGCCCGGCTGAAAACGCTGATCGCCCGGCACGTCTTCGAGGCGGACCGGGATCCGGTGCAGTTCCTCGACGACTACATCGCGGCGTCGCCGCTGGACCGGATCACCGAGGAGGCGCCTCCATTCTTCGTCATCCACGGCGTCCACGACTTGCTGGTGCCGGTGGGCGAGGCCCGCGAATTCGTGCGGCGCCTGCGGGACAAATCCCGGCGTGAGGTCGCGTACGCGGAGATCTCCGGCGCGCAGCACGCCTTCGACGTCTTCCCCTCGATCCGCAGCGCCCACGTCGTCCGCGGGGTGGAACGGTTCCTGGAGTGGAGCTACCGCACCTGGCGGCGGCACTCCACCACCCCGTGAGTGGCGTTGTCCGGCCGCGGTGCGAGGTTGCGAAAGCCACTTTCGCAACGTTGAAGGTTGCGAAAGTGGCTTTCGCAACCTGCGGCTTGGGGCGGGACCGGCGCGGCCCAGCGTGGGTCCGGGTTGCCCCAACGCTCGCCGCCGGGCGTCGCGAAAGCCACTTTCGGGACACCAGCCGTCATTGCCGGCCGGGCCCGAGGATCAGGGAGGGTAGATCACGTCCGTCGGGCGAGCGGAAGACGGGCCATCGACCCGCCAGCCCTCGCCGTCTCGCACGAAGCGGTACCACCGTTCGTCCCGGCCGTAGCGCAGTTGCAGGTCGCCCTGGGTGATCCGGTTCCGCCAGGTCTTCGGCGTCCCCGGCAGCCCCGATTCGGCGAGGTCCGCCTTGGCCTGGGCAAGCGGCGCCTGCGCGGGCCGCCAGGCCTCCCGGACCACCGCCATCCCGCCCCGGCCCGCCTCACGCCAGGCCTGTGCCCAGAGAGCCAGCTCCCGCACCGCGACCCCGGCCGCCTCGGCGAGTTCGGCGACCACATCCGGGTCGCTCGCCGCCGCGCGGCGTGCCAGGTCTTCCTCGAACGACGGCTCCACCTCGCGTTCGGGGCCCATGACCAGCAGCTCCCAGGCCCTCGCGGCGGCGTCGGCCGCCAGTTCGACGAACATCTCGCCGCTCCAGCCGGTGCGGTGCGGCGGGTCGAG
Organism: Amycolatopsis sp. cmx-4-54; assembly: GCF_046548895.1. Classification (NCBI taxonomy): domain Bacteria; kingdom Bacillati; phylum Actinomycetota; class Actinomycetes; order Pseudonocardiales; family Pseudonocardiaceae; genus Amycolatopsis; species Amycolatopsis sp. cmx-4-54. The sequence continues at coordinate 93,139 of NZ_JAEBEJ010000019.1, read as the reverse complement.
GTCGAGGACCGCGGGCGGCCCGACCGTGCCCGGGACGGCCGGGCGCGGCGGGAGCGCGGCGATCCGCCGGGTGTACGCGCGTTTCGGGTCCACCCCGGGCGCGGCGGGGGCACGTACCCGTTTGCCCGGCGCGCTCGCGGGGGCGCGGCGGGACCTCAGTTCCGCGAGCACGGCCTCCCTCGGCCTGCCGCGCAGCAGGAACAGGACGAACGGATCGGCGTCGACCTCGTCCGCGACCAGGTAGTACACCGCGGCGACATGCTTGCACGGGTTCGCGCTGTCGGGACAGGAGCATTTCGGGCGCAGATCTCCGGGACCCGGCAGCAGATCCGCGCCGGCGGCTCGGGCGTCCTCGGCCAGCTCACCGGGCAGTTCGCCGTCGAGGAGGGCGGCGACGTGCCCGAGCCGAGAGCCGACCATGCCGAGCAGGCTCTCCCACTGCGGTCCGGTGAACGCCCGCATGTGGATGGTCACCCGGTACGGCACCGCCCGGCTTCCCTGAACCCAGGCCGTCACCTCGCCCTCGCCGACCGCGAGCTTGCTGACCGTGCCCTTGCGCGCGTACGTCCGCCCGCGCGGCAACCGGTTCGGATCGAGTTTGGCGCGTTCCTCCAGGGCCTCGACCCATGCCGCGCCCCACCACGTGTTGCCGAAGGTGCGCCGTTTCCGTCGTGTCACGCCGGGCATCAGGGCTCCCCGAGCCGGACGAGGTCGGCGAGTTCGTCGTCGGACAGTTCGGTGATCCAGTTCTCGCCCGCGCCGATGACCGCGTCCGCCAGCCCGCGTTTGGTTTCCAGCACCTTGGCGATGCGCTCCTCGAGCGTGCCCTCGGCGATCAGCCGGTGCACCTGGACCGGCCGGTCCTGCCCGATCCGGTACGCGCGGTCGGTGGCCTGGTCCTCGACCGCCGGGTTCCACCAGCGGTCGTAGTGGATCACATGGGTGGCCTTGGTCAGGTTGAGCCCGACCCCGCCCGCCTTGAGCGAGAGCAGGAACACCGGCACCTCGCCCGCCTGGAACCGGGCGACCATGTCCTCCCGGACCTTGGGCGTGCTCGACCCGGACAGCAGCATCGTCGGCAGCCCGCGTTCGGCCAGGCGTTTCTCCAGCAGGCGGCACAGCTGGACGTACTGGCTGAACACGAGCACGCTGTCGCCCTCGTCGAGGATGACGTCGAGCAGTTCCTCGAACGCGGCCAGCTTGCCGGACCGGCCGTGCAGCACGCCGGGTTCCTTGAGGTACTGCGCCGGGTGGTTGCAGATCTGCTTGAGCTCGGTGAGCAGTTTGAGCACCTGCCCGCGCCGTGCCACCCCGTCCAGCTCGCGGATCATCGCGAGATTCTCGCGGACCACGGCCTCGTACAGCGTCGTCTGCTCGGCGGTGAGCGGGACGAACCGGTCCGTCTCGGTCTTGCGCGGCAGTTCGGGGGCGATGTCCGGGTCGGTCTTCTTGCGACGCAACAGGAACGGGCGCACGGTCGTGGCGAGACGCTCGGTGGCGGCGACGTCACGGTCGCGTTCGATCGGGCGGGCGACCTTGCGGCGGAAACCTTCCAGCGAGCCGAGCAGTCCCGGCGTCGTCCAGTCCACGATGGACCAAAGTTCGGTGAGCCGGTTCTCCATCGGCGTCCCGGTCAGCGCGACCTTCGCGGCGGCCGGGATCTTCCGCAGTTCCTTGGCGGTGACCGAAAGCGGATTCTTGACGTGCTGTGCCTCGTCGGCGGCGATCATCCCCCAGTCCACTTCGGACAGTGTCCCGCGATCCCGGCGGAGGACGCCGTACGTGGCGAGCACGACCTCGTCCGGCGCGACCTCGTCGAGATGCCGCCCGCCGCCGTGGAACCGGCGTACCGGGATGTCCGGCGCGAACCGGGCGAATTCACGTTCCCAGTTGCCGAGCAACGACGTCGGGCACAGGACGAGCGTGGGCCCCTCGCCGAGCGGACGGCGATGCAGGTGCAGGGAGATGAGCTGGATCGTCTTGCCGAGCCCCATGTCGTCGGCGAGGCAGGCGCCGAGACCGAGCCCGGTCATCGTCGCGAGCCAAGCCAGGCCCGCCTTCTGATACGGCCGCAGGGTGGCCTTCAGATCCGCGGGCTGCTCGATCGGTTCCGCGGCGCTTTCCCGGATTCGCTGGAGCAGCCCCGTCACCGCCGACGGCGCGGTGAACGCGACCTTTTCGCCGTCCAGCTCCAATTCGCCGGTGAGCGCCGCTGCCAGCGCCTCGGCTCCGGACAGCTTCTTCGCGCGGTGGGCACGCACCTTGGCCAGCAGGCGCGCATCGACCTTGACCCATTTTCCTCGCAGCCGCACCAGCGGCCGCTTCGCCTCCGCGAGCGCCGTGACCTCGGCGTCGGTGAGGTCTTCGTCGCCGAGGCTCAGCCGCCAGCGGAACTGCAGCAGGCTCTTGAGCGTGAACTCCGGCCCGGTGACGCTGCCCGGGACCTGCGTCGCGCTCGCCTTCGCCTTGAGCTCGCCCGCGAAGAGGTCCTTCGGCCACTGCACCTCGATGCCGGCGCCGCCCAGCGCCGCGTCCCCGTGGGTCAACAGGTCGACGACCTCGTCGTACTCCAGCACCAGCCCGGTCGGCGCGGCGGACCGGAGCATGCGGCCGAGCGGCGCCCATGCCCTGGCGCCCCGGCGGAGGCCGAGAAGCAACTGCGTCTCGACCTGCTCGCCCATCCGTTCCAGCACCGCTTCGGGCGCGTCCCACAGCGTCGCCGCCTCGACGATCAGGCTCGGATCGGCGGCGCTCCGCACGGCGAGAACGGCGGCGAACGTGGGCTCTCCCTCGGGGTCTTCGGGCTCGTGCACCTCCATACGCAGGACGAGATGCGCGCCCTGGGCCTGCCGGGCGCTCAGCTCCGCCAGCCACGCGGCACCGTCCGGCCCGACCAGCGTCGGCTCGGCCGCGGCGAACGCCGGACCGCCCGCCGCGACACTCGCGGCGGGCGTGCGGACCAGCACGTCCGCCGTGGCGTCCCAGAGCGCGCGGATCAGCGACTCCGGCGAATGCAGCCGGATCCGCTTCAGCCCGGACAACGGCAGCGCGTGCGCCTCGGGAGGCAGCGCGGCGGCGAGCCCGCGCAGCATCTCCTCGTCGGCGACGTCGAGCGGCCCGACCCGCCACGAATCCACCCCACCGGGTGAGGCCGCGGGCAGCAGCCTGCCGCGGGCGATGAGGTTCACCCCGGCTTCGGCGGCGGCCGACCACGCGGCGATGGCCGGGCTCAGTTCACCGTCCGCGGTGAGCAACCGCGGAATCGCGCGTGACAACGGGACGAGTGCCGCGTCGACCTTCGTGCGCCGGAAGACCTTGTTGTCCTTGCCCGCCGGAAGCACGAGTTCGATCGCGGTGTCACCCGCTACGCCGTCTCCCCAGAGCGCCAGTACACCGTCCCGCGGGGGATCCGAGGGGACGAAGATGGCCTGGGTTCCTGTGCCGAACTCCACGACCCGCACGTTAGAGCACGGGACCGACATCCCTCGGCCGCCGGTGCCATGAAAGGTCCTTTCCTGGCAAAATTTGCGAGGAAAGGACCTTTCATGGCACGCGAAAAGGGCGTGACCGGGACTTTCAGGACCGAGGCAGCCCCAGCAACCGCTCGGCCGTCAGCGACAGCAGCACCTGCGTCGTCCCGCCCGCGATGCTGAGGCACCGCGTCAGCAGGAACTCGTGCTGCGCGGGGTCACCGTCCACGAGGGCGCGCTCACCGAGCGACTCCAGCGCGAACTCCGCCACCGCCTGCCGATGCCGCACGCCCAGCAGTTTGCGCACACTCGACTCGGCGCCGGGATCCTGGCCGTCGAGCCGCCGCAGTGTCGCCCGCAGGTCCAGCATCGAACACGCGCTGCCGTCGGCGATCAGCGCGCCGAGCCGCTCCCGATCGGCGTCCTCGCCCAGGGTGGCGAGCAGTTTCTCGACGCCCTCCCCCACCGCGGACCCGCTCCCGAGGGCCACGCGCTCGTTGGCCAGCGTCGTCCGCGCCAGCCGCCAGCCGCCGTCGACCTCCCCGACCACCATCTCGTCCGGGACGAAGACGTCGTCGAGGAACACCTCGTTGAAGACGGCGTCACCGGTGATCTCGCGCAGCGGGCGCGTGCTGATCCCGTCCGCGGTCATGTCGACGAGGAAGTAGGTGATCCCCTTGTGTTTCGGGGCGTCCGGATCGGTGCGCGCCAGGCAGATCGCCCAATCGGCTTCGCGCGCGAGCGAGGTCCACACCTTCTGGCCGTTCAGCAGCCACCCGCCGTCGGCGCGCCGGGCCGTCGTGCGAAGCGACGCGAGATCGGAGCCGGCCTCGGGTTCGCTGAACAACTGGCACCAGGTGATCTCGCCGCGCAACGTGGGCACGGCGAACCGTTCGCGCTGCGCCTCCGAGCCGTGTTCCAGCAGGGTCGGGATCGCCCAGGCGCCGATCACCAGGTCGGGACGGCGGATGTCCGCGTCGGCGAGGGCGGCGTCGATCCGCAGTTGCTCGGCCGCGCCGGCGCCCCTGCCGTACGGCGCGGGCCAATGCGGGGCCAGCAGTCCCGAATCGGCCAGCGCGCCGCGCCGCGCGGGTTCGGGCAAGGCGGCGATTTCGCCTGCCAGGTCACGGAGTCCGGTGTCTTCGCCGACGTCGACGCTCAATGTCCGGCGGTCGCCGCGCAGCGCGAGTTCGGCGGCACGACGACGCCAGCGGGCGGAACCGCCCAGCCACTGCCGCAGCGCCACGGCGCGCCGCAGATAGAAGTGCGCGTCATGCTCCCAGGTGAAGCCGATACCGCCGAGGACCTGAATGCAGTCCTTCGCGTTGGCCACGGCCGCGTCGAGCGCGTAGGCCGCCGCGGTCGCCGATGCGAGAGCGTGCTGCGCCGGGTCCTCGGCCGCTCTCGCCGCGTCCCACGCGAGCGCGTCGGTCGCTTCGGCCCGGCACAGCATTTCCGCGCACAGATGCTTGATCGCCTGGAACGACCCGATCGGATGGCCGAACTGTTCCCGCACCTTCGCGTACTCGACGGCGGTCCGAAGACACCATCGTGCGATCCCCGCGGCTTCCGCGGCGCCGAGTGTGGCGGCGTAGGAATCCACTGGCAGTGCCTCGAAAACCGCCTCGGCCCGCACCTTCGCGCACCGGATTCGGCCGACCGGCCGTGAGACGTCGAACGGCTCGCCCGGCTCGATGTCCACTCCGGACGCTCCGGGTGGAATGAGCGCGGAGACGTCGCCGTCGGAGACCAGCGTCCACGCCGACGGGTGAACGTCGAGCGCCGGGCCCGATTTGCCGTCGACCACCGAATCCGCGATACGGAAGCCGCCGCCGAGCACCACCGCCAGCCGTTCCGTCCCGTCCGCGATATCGGGCAGGATCTCCTTGGCGGCCTGGGGAACCGTCGCGAGCAACGCGCCGCCCAAGGCGGTCCCGAGGATCGGGCCGGGCACGAGCGCTTCGGCCGCTTCGGCGAGCCCGGCGGCCAGATCGGTCAGTGTCCCGCCGGCCCCGCCGACGTCTTCGGGAATCGCCACGCCGAACAGGCCGAGTTCAGCCAGCCCTGGTGGCGGCTCGGTGATCCGGCCACTTCGGACGGCGTCGACGGGACGGGCGGCAGCCGCCCACGCCCGGATCGACGCGGCCAGGGCCGCCTGTTCTTCGGTGAGCGCGATCGACACGGGTGAGACCTCCTCGCCGGACCTACCCGCGAGTGTAGAACGTGTTACAGTTTCTTGCCCAGTGGGTCACGTCTTGAACAGTTCGTCCGCTTAGGTACGCTACGTGAGGAAAGTGGAACAAGTTCCGACGAAGGGGGACGTGGCGATGCCAGGGAAGGCCAAGGCACCCACGAGCGCGAAAGCGCGCAGCGGCAATGGTCTCTCCGCGCTGGGCGGCGAGGAACTCGGCTCCGCGGCACAACGCGACCGGCGGCGCCGCATCATCGACGCGACCCTCACCCTCGCCGCGAAAGGCGGCTACGACGCCGTCCAGATGCGGGCGGTCGCCGAGAAGGCGGACGTCGCGCTCGGCACGTTGTATCGCTACTTCCCCTCGAAGATCCACCTGCTGGTTTCCGGGCTGGCCAGGGAATTCGAACGCGCGCAGGAGAAACTCGACCGCGCGGCCATCCCCGGCGACACCCCGAGCGAGCGGCTGATGTTCGTCCTCGGCCGCAACACCCGGCTGATGCAGCGAGACCCGCACCTCACCGAGGCCATGGTCCGCGCGTTCATGTTCGCCGACACGACCGCCGCCGCCGAGGTCGAACAGGTGGGGCGGCTGATGGAGAACATGTTCGCCAAGGCCATGGGCATCGAGGACCCGACCGAGGCCGACCGCGACATCTTCCACGTCATCGCCGACGTCTGGATGGCGAACCTGGTCGCCTGGGTGACGCGGCGCGCGTCGGCGGCCGACGTCGCGAACCGGCTGGAACTGTCGGTGCACCTGCTGCTGGACAAGAACGTCTGACGTCCTCGTGAGTGGCGATTCGGGTTCCGATCCGAATCGCCAGTCACGAGCTCGGCCCCGCGCCGTGCTGCCAGGCTAAGACGTTGCGAAAGCCACTTTCGCAACGTTGAAGGTTGCGAAAGTGGCTTTCGCAACCCGCCCCGGCAGCTGCGGCTTCCGGAGTGGGCACCTGAGGGCTTCGGCACCGGCGCCATTACCTCGCCCAGGAGCATAAAGGCCCCGACCAACCCCGCTCTCGTGCTATGAAAGGTCCTTTCCTTGCAAATTCTGCAAGGAAAGGACCTTTCATAGCACGCGCTGGGGCGGGTCAGGCGGTCAGCTTCGGCAGCACGTCCCGCCCGAAGGTCTCGATGAACTCGTCCTGGTTCCGGCCCACGTTGTGGATGTAGATCCGGTTGAACCCGGCGTCGACGTACTTCTGCAGCGCCGCGCGGTGCACGTCCGGATCGGACGAGACGACCATGCGGCCCTCGAAGTCCTCACGCCGCACCAGTTTCGCCATCTGCGCGAAGTCGAACGGCGAGCGGATGTCGGCCTTCGGGAACTTCATGCCCCCGTTGGGCCACTGGTCGAGCGCGTTGGCCCACGCCGTCTCGTCGTCCTCGGCCCACGACAGGTGCACCTGCAGCAGCTTCGGCATCGAGTCCGGGTCCTTGCCGGCTTTCCGCGCGCCGGTGCCGAAGTTGTCGAGGATCCCCGCCAGCTTCTCGATTGACGCGCCCGGCGTGATCAGCCCGTCCGCGAGCTCACCGGTCTTGCGTGAGGTGTACGGGCCCGCCGACGCGATGTAGATCGGCGGCGGCTCGTCGGGCAGTGTCCACAGCCGGGTGGTGTGCAGCTTGAAGAATTCGCCGCTGTGCTTGACGTCCTTGCCGGTGAACAGCTTCCGGATGACCTCGAGCGCCTCGAACATCCGCCGCACGCGCTCGGGGGCCTCGGGCCAGTAGCCGCCGATGATGTGCTCGTTGAGCGCTTCGCCGGAGCCGATGCCGAGCCAGGTCCGGCCCGGGTAGGTCGCCTCCAGCGTCGCCGCGGCCTGCGCGACCATCGACGGATGCAGCCGGAACGACGGGCAGGTCACCCCCGGCCCGAGGTCGCCGGTGGTGTTCTCCGCCAACGACGCGAGCACGCTCCACACGAACGACGCTTCACCCTGTTGAGGGACCCACGGCTGGAAGTGGTCGGCGGCCATCTGGCCGGAGAATCCGTGCTGTTCGGCCAGCGCCGCCAGCCGGATCGACTCACGCGGCGAGAACTGCTCCAGTGCCGCGGCCAAGCCGATTTGAACCTCAGTCACGCCTGCTGCCCCTTTCGAAAGCTCTCGGTGACCTTCGCGAACTGGTCGAGTCGTTCCAGTGTCGCCGCTTCGGGCTCGGTCGGCAGGAAGAGCGTCGCCTCGTCGACGCCGCCCTCGGCCAGCCTGCCCAACGCGTCCTCTTCCGGAGTGGCACCGAAGGCCGAGAACCTGATGTCGCTTCGACCCTGGTCCGCGAGCCACTGTCGCGCCCGGCGAAGCTCCTCCGGCGGGGTGTGGGCGTGCGGCAGCCAGCCGTCGCCGTACTTGGCGATCCGCTCCATCGCCTTCTGTCCCGCGCCGCCGATGTAGATGGGCGGATGCGGCTTCTGCACCGGCTTCGGCCACGCGAAGATCGGATCGAAGTCGACGTGCTCGCCGTGGAATTCGGCCTCGTCCTTCGTCCAGATCTCCTTCAGTGCCGCGAGCTGCTCGTCGACGAGCGCGCCGCGGGTGCGCGGATCCGTGCCGTGATTGCGCATTTCCTCCCGGTTCCACCCGACGCCGACACCGAAGACGAAGCGGCCCCGCGAAACCAGGTCGAGCGAAGCGACCTCTTTCGCCGTGTGGATGACGTCGCGTTGCTGCAGCAACGCGACGCCCGTCCCCAGCTTCAGCTTCGACGTGGCCCCGGCCGCCGCGGTCAGCGCGACGAACGGGTCCAGGGTCCGGTAGTAGATCCGCGGCAGGTCGCCACCGCCCGGATACGGCGTTTCCCGGCTGACCGGGATATGCGAATGCTCGGCGATGTGGAGCGAGCCGAACCCGCGCTCTTCGGCGGCTGCGGCGAGGACGTCCGGCCTGATGCCTTCATCGGTGATGAAGGTGGCGATTCCGATCTCCATGTCCAGCAACTACCCGGACACGCCCCGCGATATTCCCGCCCGCTAGACGTTGCGGCGGTACTGCCCGCCCACCTCGAAGAACGCCTCGGTGATCTGGCCGAGCGAGCACACCCGCGCCGCGTCCATCAAGACACCGAACAGGTTGCCGCCCCGGGTCGCGGCCTCGCGCAGCGTCTTGAGCGCGACCTGCGCCTCGGCCTGGTGCCGGCGCTGGAAATCCTCGAGCCGCTCCAGCTGCGAACGCTTCTCGTCCTCGGTCGCCCGCGCGAGCTCGACCTCGACGTCGTTCTCGCCGCCGTTCGGGTTGCGGAAGGTGTTGACCCCGACGATCGGCAGGGTGCCGTCGTGCTTTTGGCGTTCGTAGAGGATCGACTCGTCCTGGATCTTGCCGCGCTGGTAGCCGGTCTCCATCGCGCCCAGGACGCCGCCGCGTTCGGAAATCCGGTCGAACTCCAGCAGCACGGCCTCTTCGACCAGCTCGGTCAGCTCGTCGATGATGAACGAGCCCTGCAACGGGTTCTCGTTCTTCGACAGGCCCCATTCCTTGTTGATGATCATCTGGATGGCCATCGCGCGCCGCACGGAGCTCTCCGACGGCGTGGTGATCGCCTCGTCGAAAGCGTTGGTGTGCAAGGAGTTCGCGTTGTCGTACAGCGCGCACAGCGCCTGCAGCGTGGTGCGGATGTCGTTGAAGCTCATCTCCTGCGCGTGCAGCGACCGGCCGGAGGTCTGCACGTGATACTTGAGCTTCTGCGAGCGTTCGTTGGCGCCGTAGCGTTCCCGCATCGCGACCGCCCAGATCCGCCGCGCGACCCGGCCCAGCACCGAGTACTCGGCGTCCATGCCGTTGGAGAAGAAGAACGACAGGTTGGGCGCGAAGTCGTCGATGTCCATCCCGCGGGCGAGGTAGCTCTCGACGTAGGTGAAACCGTTCGACAGGGTGAACGCCAGCTGCGAGATCGGGTTCGCCCCGGCTTCGGCGATGTGATAGCCGGAGATCGACACCGAGTAGAAGTTCCGGACGCCGTGCTCGATGAACCATTCCTGGATGTCGGCCATCATGCGCAGGCTGAACTCGGTGGAGAAGATGCAGGTGTTCTGCCCCTGGTCCTCCTTGAGGATGTCCGCCTGCACGGTGCCGCGGACGTTGCGCAGCGCCCATTCGCGCAGTTCGGCGGCCTCGGTGCCGGACGGCTCGCGGCCGTGCTCGGCCTTGAACGCCTCCATCCGCTGGTCGATCGCGGTGTTGAGGAAGAACGCGAGGATGGTCGGCGCCGGACCGTTGATCGTCATCGACACCGAGGTGCTCGGCGAAGTCAGATCGAAGCCGTCGTAGAGCACCTCCATGTCCTCCAGCGTCGCGATGGAGACACCCGAGGTGCCGACCTTTCCGTAGATGTCCGGGCGGGTGTGCGGGTCGTGCCCGTACAGCGTCACCGAGTCGAAGGCGGTCGAAAGGCGCTTCGCATCGGAGTCTGCTGAAAGGAGCTTGAACCGCTTGTTGGTCCGGAACGGGTCGCCCTCGCCGGCGAACATGCGCGCCGGGTCCTCTCCCTCGCGCTTGAACGGGAAAACCCCGGCGGTGTAAGGGAAGTATCCGGGCAGGTGCTCGCGGCGCAGGAAGGACAGCAGCTCGCCGGATTCGGTGTAGCGCGGCAGCGCCACGCGCGGGATCCGGTTGCCGGAGAGCGTGTCACGCCAGAGCTGGGTGCGCAGTTCCTTGTCGCGGATCTTCACGACCAGTTCCTCGGCGCGGTAGGACTCGGCGAGTTCCTGGAACCGGGCCAGCAGATTCGCCGACTCACCGTCCACATCGGACTCGGCGGCCGCGAGCAGGCCGTCGAGCGCGTCGGTGCTCGCGTCGACGGCGGCCAGCGCCTCCTTGGCAGCGGCGAGGTGCTCGCGTTTGCGCAGCGCGGCGACCTGCTCCTCGGTCTTGGTGTGGTAACTCCGGACGGTCTCCGAGATCTCCGCGAGGTAGCGCGTCCGGTTGGCCGGGATGATCGTGCTGGCGTCGGTGGACACCTTGCCCTCGACCTTCGGGAGCACACCGGCCGCGACGGTCAGGCCGCGTTCGGCGAGGGTGTCGCGCAGGTGCTGGTAGAGCGCGGTGACGCCGTCATCGTTGAACTTCGCGGCGCTGGTGCCGTAGACCGGCATGTCCTCGGGCGAGGAGCTGAACGCCTCGCGGTTGCGCACGAGCTGACGGGCGACGTCACGGCGGGCGTCTTCGGCGCCGCGGCGCTCGAACTTGTTGATCGCCACCGCGTCGGCGAAGTCGAGCATGTCGATCTTCTCCAGCTGCGACGCCGCGCCGAACTCCGGCGTCATGACGTACAGCGACTGGTCCACGTAGTCGACGATGCCGGCGTCACCCTGGCCGATACCGGGCGTCTCGACGATCACGAGGTCGAACCCGGCGGCCTTGCAGGCGAGGATGGACTCGGAGAGCCCGGTGGGGATCTCGCCGCTGGTGGTCCGCGTGGCGAGCGAACGGAAGTAGACCGGGCTGCCGTCGAGGCAGTTCATCCGGATGCGGTCGCCGAGCAGCGCTCCCCCGCCCTTGCGGCGCGACGGGTCGACGGCGAGCACGGCGATGCGGAGCTTGTCCTCCTGGTCCAGCCGGAACCGGCGGATCAGTTCGTCGGTGAGCGACGACTTGCCGGAACCACCCGTTCCGGTGATGCCGAGGACCGGCACCGTCCGCGACTTGGCGGCCTCGGTGATCTTGTGGAGCGCGTCCTGCGGCAGCGCCTCGCGCTGAAGCTGCGTGATGACGCGGGACAGCGCCGGGATGTCACCCGAAAGGAGTTTGTCCAGCGATCCGGGCGACTGCGCGGACAGGTCCGTGTCGCAGGCCTTGATCATCAGGTTGATCATGCCGGGGAGGCCCATCTCGTAGCCGTCTTCCGGCGAGAAGATCCGCGCCACGCCTCGCGAGTGCAGCAGGTCGATCTCCTCGCGGACGATGACCCCGCCGCCCCCGCCGAACACCTTGATATGCCCCGCGCCGCGTTCGTTGAGCAGCTCGACCAGGTAGCTGAAGTACTCGACGTGCCCGCCCTGGTAGGCGCTGATGGCCACGCCCTGGACGTCCTCGGCGATGGCCGCGGTGGCGACCTCGTCGACCGACCGGTTGTGCCCGAGGTGCACCACCTCCGCGCCCTGCGACTGCAGGATGCGCCGCATGATGTTGATGGACGCGTCGTGCCCGTCGAAGAGGCTCGACGCCGTCACGAAACGAACGGGGTTCACGGGCCGGTGCAGGTCGCTGCTCATCCCTCCAAAATACTTGGACTTCCTACTGTTTTAAACCCATCCACTCGCGTGATGGCGCTCTCACTCCTCCTTGACAGATCGACTCGCACCAGTATATTCAACCTGAGGGTTAAACAACCGATTGATTGAGCAGCGATGACCACTGATCAGCTCAGCGCCACGTTCGCCACATTGGCGGACCCCACCCGGCGGGCGATCCTCGCCCGGCTGGCCACCGGCGAGGCCAGCGTCAACGAGCTGGCCGAACCCTTTCCGGTCAGCCTCCAAGCCATCTCGAAACATCTCAAGGTCCTCGAGCGCGCGGGCTTGATCAGCCGGAGCCGGACCGCGCAATGGCGGCCCTGCCGGCTGGAGGCCGCCCCGCTCGGCGACGTCTCCGAATGGGTCGAGCGATACCGGCGCTTCTGGGAAGGCGGTTTCGACCGCATGGAAGAGCACCTCGCGGAACTGAGGAAAGGCGAACGAAATGACTGAGACCGTCACCCTGCCGGAAGTCGTCTCGGCGGGCGAATGGCAGATCGCCCGAGACACGTTGCTGGCCAAGGAAAAGGAGCTCACCCGGGCCGCGGACGCGATCGCCGCCGAACGACGGCGGCTGCCGATGGTCCGCTTCGACAGCACCTACGAATTCGACGGGCCCCAGGGCCGCGTCACCCTCCTCGACCTGTTCGAGGGGCGGCGTCAGCTGATCGTCTACCACTTCATGCTCGCGCCCGGACAGAAGGCGGGCTGTCCCGGCTGCTCGATGCTCGTGGACAACATCGGTCACCTCGCCCACCTGCACGCCCGTGACACCACGCTGTACGTGGTCGCGCCGGCGACACTGCCCGAAATCGAGCGGTACAAGGAGCGGATGGGCTGGACCGTCCCGTGGGTCTCGACCGTCGGTGACTTCAACCCGGACTGCGGCATCGACGGCGGGTTCGGCGTCAGCGTCTTCCTGCGCGACGGCGACGAGGTGTTCCGGACGTACTTCACCACCGGTCGCGGCGGGGACCAGCTGGTGGGGACGCTGCGATACCTGGACCTGACCCCGTTCGGGCGGCAGGAGGACTGGGAGGAGTCAGGCCGCGGGACCGACGGCCCCGGGCACTGGTGGAAGCGGCACGACGAGTACTGACCCGCCAGGCATTTAAGTCCTCTGGATGCGCCTGGGCGCATCCAGAGGACTAATGCGGGAGGGCATGTCGAGAACCCCACGGCCGCTCCGACCCCTCGGTGTCCGGCGCCCGGAAGGCGGGCGCAACACCGGAGGGATCAAGCCATGCGCAAGCTCGTCTACGCCGTCCACACCTCGCTCGACGGCCGCATCGAAGGCCCGAACGGCGAGTTCGACTGGACCACGATGGGCCCGGAACTGTCCGCCCACTCGCAGGAACTCACCGACCGCGCCGACACCCTCGTCTACGGACGGCGGGTCTGGGACATGATGTCGTCTTACTGGCCGCGGGCGGAAGAGATCTCGGATCACCCGCACGATCTCGCGTACGCGCCGGTCTGGCGGAAGACGCCGAAGATCGTCTTCTCCCGGACGCTGGAAGAGGCGGACTGGAACACCGAGGTGATCGGCGGCGACCTCGCCGAACGCGTGGCCGAACTCAAGGGCAGGCCCGGAAAGGATCTGCTGCTGATGGGCGGGGCCGAACTGGCCACCGCGGTCGCCGACCACGGTCTGATCGACGAGTTCCACGTCGTCGTGCACCCGGTGGTGCTCGGCGGCGGCAAGCAGGTGTTCGCGGGCGGAGTGCGCACGGACCTGCGGCTGACCGGCACCCGGACGATGGACGGGCGCGCGGTACTGCTGACCTACGAAGCGAAGTGAGGTGAACCCGGGCGGCAGCCCCTACGCTGCCGCCATCAGGTTCACCTCGCGTTGCTCGCGCGCAAGGCGATCCACTGCCGCATCGCGTACTCGACCAGCGTGATCAGCGTCTGCTTCGTCGACTCCCGTTCCCGGGCGTCGCAGCGGACGATCGGGATGTTGGGGTCGATCGACAGCGCTTCCCGCACGTCGTTGATGTCGTGCTCGAGGACGCCGTCGAAGGTGTTCACCCCGACGATATAGGGCAGGCCCCGGTCCTCGAAGAAGTCGATCGGCGCGAACGAGTCGGCCAGCCGTCGCGTGTCGGCCAGCACCACGGCGCCGATCGCGCCGCGGACGAGGTCGTCCCACATGAACCAGAACCGCTGCTGCCCGGGCGTGCCGAACAGGTAGAGGATCAGGTCCGCGTCCAGGGAGACCCGGCCGAAGTCCATCGCGACCGTGGTGGTCGATTTGTTGGGCGTCTGGTCGAGGTTGTCGATCCCCCGACTGGCGTCCGTCATCATCGCCTCGGTGGTGAGCGGGACGATCTCCGACACCGAACCGACGAAGGTCGTCTTACCCGCACCGAAGCCACCCGCCACGACGATCTTCGCGGATGTCATGGTCGGGGGCGCGGTTTCCCGCGGTGCCTTAAAGCCGACGGAGTCCACTCAAAACCCTTTCCATCAACACCAGATGTGCCTCGGCGCCGTCATTGCCCGAAATCGTCTTGTGCACGCTGACCAGTCCCGCGTCCGCCGCGTCGCTGATCAGCACGCGTGCCACACCCAGCGGCACGCGCAGGGTCGCCGCGATCTCGGCGACCGAACGCGGGGTGCGGCACTCCTCGATGATCGAAACGCACTCGATCTGGTCCGCGGCGACCGCGGGGAGGCTACCCGCGACGACGTGGTCCTTGGTGGAGATGAGGGTCTCCAGCTCGAGAGCGTAGTTCGCCTTGGTCCGTCCCCCGGTGAGGGCATAGGGACGGACGATCGCCGTCTCTTCGAGCGGTGACGGCGCCTGCTCGAAGACGGCGGGCATGATGAACTCGCCACTGGGTGGGCCCGGGTCGAAAAGACCACCTGGTCTCGGCCCGACGGCGCCTGCGCCGCTGTCGGGCGGAGAAGCAAGTGAGGTCACGCGGTCTCCTTGATCGGTCGGCTGCGGGACTGCCGATCCCCCGGCGGCGGGTGCTCCGCCCGCCTGGGAATCCTGAGGGTGCTTGTTCTTCTTGCGCTTCCGACGACCACGTCCCGAATCCAGGGTGAAGCCGTTCAGGACGTCGGCGAAGGTGCCGTCGTCCCGTGAACCGGCAGCATGGGCAGCCCCCGCGTGCGGAGGCTGGTGTTCACCCGTCCCCGGCGGTTCGCCGAGGGATCCGGACCCGGTGCTCATCGGGACATCATCCCACCGGTTCACCGATCAGCGACCCACCGGCGCCCTGCAATTGCGCGCGAAGTTCCGGGGTGAGGATCTGGCCGACGCGATCGACGAGCATCGTCATCTCGTAGGCGACCTGTCCGATGTCGCAGTTCGGGGCGGCGAGGATGGCCAGGCAGGAACCGTCGCTGATGGACATCAGCACCATGATGCCGAGTTCCATCTCGACGACGGTCTCGTTGACAGCGCCCGCCTCGAAGCACCGCGCGGCGCCCTGGGTCAGGCTGACCAGGCCGGACGCGACGGCGGCCAGCTGGTCGGCCCGGTCCAGCGGGAGCCTGCTGGACGCGGTGAGCAGGAGGCCGTCCGCCGACACCACCACCGCGTGCGCCACTCCGGGTACCCGCTCGGCGAAGTCGTTCACCAGCCACCCGAACTGGTTCTGCTGGGGCTGGGCCGGGTTCGGCGAGGTCATTCACCCTCCAGGGTTTCGTGGTTGGCTTCGGTCGCCTGGGCTGTGTGGTGCCGTCCGCGCTGGATGCCCTGCTGGAAACTGCTCAGGCGACCGCGCACGTCGTGCGCGTCTCGCTGTGGTCGGGGGGTGACCGCCCCGGCGGGCGGTCCCGCGCTGCCCGGGAGCAGTTGCTCCCCGCGGCGGCGCCGGGGTAATCCTGCCGAAGTCATTCGCGAGGGCACGGACTGGGACACCGCTTGGGCGGCTTTCCAGCCTTCGTCGGAGCCGAAGTTCCAGGCGTCCGTCTGCTCGGCGGCGGCGACCGGTTCCGGTTCCGGGCTCGCTGCCTGCGGTTTCCTGCTCGGCAGCGCGGCGGGCGGGGCCGCCGGGCGCTCGGCCGTCTCAGGCGCCTTCGCGGGCTCGGGAGCCTTCGACGGCTCGGGCGCCGCTGCCTGCTCGGTGGCCGCGCCATTCTCGGGCTTCGCCTGCGGCTGGGCGGTGACGGGCTGTGTGGTGACGGGCTGGGCGGTGGCAGGCGTGGCCTTGTCCGCCGCCTCCTTGCGTCCTCGTTTGACACCCTGCTGGAAGCTGCTCAGCCTGCCGCGCACGTTCGCCGGGTCGCGGACCGGCAGCTCCGACTTGGCGGCCGGTTCGGCGGCCGGGACCGACGACGCCGCGCTGCCCGGCAGGAGCTGCTCGCCCTTGCGGCGACGCGGCAACCCGGCCTCGGTGAACGTCGACGGGGCGTTCTGGGAGACCTCCTGCACCGTGCGGAAGGCCTTGTCGCTGGCGAAGTCCCAGGTACGGGCCTCCTGCTCGGCGGTCGGAACCGGCTCGGCCGTCTTCTTCTCTTCGGGTTCCTTCGCCCCCGGCTTCTCCTTCTTGGCCGCGGGTTCGGCCGCGGGCTTTTCCGGAGCGGGCGCGGGCGAGCGGAACCACGCCGACAGCATCTCGTCGAAGATCGGCGTCGTCTCGGACGCGGTGGGCGCCGGCGGGGCCGGCGGCGTGGCCGCCTGACTCCACCATTCACTCAGTGTGGTCCCGGTGGTCTCGGCGGTGGTGTTCTTGGCCTCGAACAGTTCCTTGCCGCTGGGCAACTCGTCTTCCGCCGGGGCGGGCTTCTCCGCTTCCTCGGCGACCGGCTCGGGTTCGGCGGCGGGTTCCGGTTGGGGACGGCGGGGTTCCGGCGCGGGCGGCGGGGTCGTCTCGTCCGGGGGGATCGGGCTGAACAGCGCCGTTCCCGAAATCTCCAGATCAGACGGCGGCCGCCCCTGGGGCCCGTGCCCGTTGACCGCGGGTTTGGTGTGGCCCGCCAGATCGTTCGCCGACGGCCACCGCTCCCCGCCCTGCGAGGGAACGTTCGGCATCGCGGGGCGCGAGCCGTTCGCGGGCCGCCGGCGGCGGGGCAGGCCGCCCGGCTGCTGCGGCGGCAGCGGCGCGAGGCGCTGGGTGATCGGGCCGGTGGCGGGGCCGGGGTCTCCCCCGGGCGGGACCATCACGAGATCCGCCGGGACCGAGACGGTGGCGCGCACGCCGACGATGTCCTTGCCGCCGTGCAGCGAGACACCGATGCGGTGCCTGCTGGCCAGCCGCCCGACCACGAACAGGCCCATCCGGCGCGAAGTGGTGAGGTCGACGTTGGGCGCCTCGGTGAGCCGGGCGTTGGCCTCGGCGACCTCGGCCTCGTTCATGCCGATGCCCTTGTCGAGGATGTCGATGCCGAACGAGCCGTCTTCGACGAGCCTCGTCGCGACCGTCACCTGGGTTTCCGGGGCGGAGAAGGCCGTGGCGTTGTCCAGCAGTTCGGCGATCAGGCGCATCAGATCGTTGGCCGCGTACCCGACCAGCCGTACCGGCGGCGGGTTCTGCACGGTGACCCGCTGGTACTGCTCGATCTCGGAGACCGCCGCGCGCACGACGTCGGTGGCGGAGACCGGCTGCCCGGAACGCCTGCCAGGCTCGGCGCCGGAGAGGACCATCAGGTTCTCGTTGTTGCGGCGCATGCGGGTGGCGAGGTGGTCGAGCTGGAACAGCGTGGCGAGCTGGTCCGCGTCCTCTTCGTCGCGCTCCAGCCGCTCGATCAGCTGCAGCTGCCGTTGCACGAGGCTCTGGCTGCGGCGGGAGAGGTTGACGAACACGTTGCTGTAGCCGGTCCGCATCGAGGCCTGCTCGGTGGCCAGGCGCAGCGCCTGGTGGTGCACCTTGTCGAAGGCCCTGGCGACCTCGCCGATCTCGTCGTCGCCGCCGACCGGGACGGGCCGCACGTCGGTGCCCTGCGAACGCCCCTCCTGGATGTTGCGGACCGCGTCCGGCAGCTGCTTCTCGGCGACGTCGAGGGCGCTGGCGCGCAACACCTTCAGCGAGCGCAGCAGCTGGCGCGTGATGAGGAAGACGACCGCGACGGCGAGCACCATCGCGCCGAACAGCAGCACCGCGAGCAGGCCCGCGCCGCTGCTGGCGTCGTCGACCAGTTCGGCCGACACCGCGCTCGTCTCGGCGCCGAATTTGTTCGCGACCTCGCCGACCTTGCCGATCACCGCGGTCGAGGCGTCGGTCCAGCCCTGCGCGGACAACGAGCGGAAGGCCTGCGCGGACGGGGTTCCCTGTTCGCCGAGGGCGGTTTTCGCGAGCCTGTCGCGGTTTTCCATCGCTTGGTCGGTGACCGCGGCGCTGAACTCCCGGCGCTGCTGTTCCGAAGCGGCGGCACGGAAGTCGGTGAAGCGGTCGGCCAGCCGGAGTTCGGCGGTGCGCAGCTGGTCGAGCTCGCTCGGCGCGAGGCTCGACCGGGCGATGCCGAAGGAGACCAGAGCCTGGCTCAGCGACAGCTGTTCCTTCATCACGGCGAGGTCGTGCAGCGCTGTGGGGGTACCGCCGAGGACGTCCTGGCCCGCACCCGCCGCCAGCGCGGTGTCGAGGGCGAGCAGCGCGGTGGTGACGTCGGTGTACTCACCGATCGCCTGGACGGGGTCGAGCTGCCCGGAGGAGGCCCGCTGGCGGATGTCGGGCAGCCGGTCGAGCTGGGCGGCGGCCGCTTCACGCGCCTGACGGAGCGACGGCTCGTTCTCCACGGCCCGGGACGCGGCGGCGCCGTAGAGAGGGATGGCGGTGTCGACGTCGGCGCGGGCCGAAGCGAGATCGAGGGTCCCGCCGACGGTGCCGGCGGTCAGCCCCGCGGCGGACTGGGTGCGTTCGCGGCCGAGGCCGTCGGCGAGGGTGCGGATCTGCCCGCTCAGTGCGACGAGCCGGTCCAGCCGCTGGTAGCCGTCGGACCGGCTGACCTGGCCCGCGATGGTGGCGATGCCCAGTGCGAGCGCGATGAGGATCGGCACCAGCGTCACGGCCGACAGCTTCACCGGCAGGCTCCAGTCCCGCCAGCGCACGAGCGTGCGCCAGCCGGTGGCCCACCGAGATCGCCGGGGAGTGCGTCCCAGCAGCTCCCCGACAGGCACTTGGCCTTCTCCTGCAACGGTCACGTAGGTGACTCCCTGTCCGGCGTCCTGGCACGGTCTGAGGCGTCCGTTCCCGCGAGGTACCTGCCTGCGGGGAACTCGGCCCCGGCCTGCCCGCGTGATCGATCGCGACGTGAGGGACCCCGGCCGGCGATCCGGGTGTCCCGAGTGTCCCTGGGTACCCCGGTCCGCCTCGGGAGTTCTTGCACCTGCACGTGCAGGTCGCAACCTGCGAAGTGCATGGTCGTCGAGATCAACTTTTCTTTGCCAATCGATCACAGCGGGTCAGCCGGGCCAAAGAATCGTACACCAATCCAGGTGCCGTCAATTCTGTTCAGTGCACGGGGGCTGACCAGCGAAAAGTGTGCGTCCGAACGATCCACGGGCCCGGAAAACCGCCTGCGCGTCACAAACGAGGGAATTCCGGTTACGGGTTGCGCGGATACACAGGGTGTCCAATCACCCGATCAGCCTACGTACGGTAGCCACGTCGCCCGGTCGAACTACTTTCCGTGCCCCCAACGGGTGGGTCAAGCCCAAATATGTGCCCGATGTTGTGGCCTTGCCCTCCACGCCGGTCCGATGTCGCCCGACATGGTGATTTCTTTCGAGGCACCCGGCGAATCGGGGGATCTTCCCCGGTCCGGGACGGCGGGCACGGTATCGGAACCCGGCGCGCCCGGGTAGCGAAACTACGATCTGTCACCAAAACGAGGGACAGAGCGTGGTCATCGTCCGTCGTTTGCCGCAGTGGGCCGTTCGGGCGACGACCGCGCGTGACAACTCCGCTCACTATGACGAGTGATAAAGCCGGTTCATTCCGGCCGAAACGATTTCCCGAAACACTAATACGAGGTAAAACCGAATACCGGTTCACGCCTTCGCGGAACCGGGGTCGCCTATTCAGACCGGGTGAAGCCGTAGTTAGTATGTGCGCTCCCCGTACCGCGCCACGGATGCAAGCCCCCCGGAGGAACCCATGCCCGACGTCGCGCGTCCTTACGCGGCGAGCAACGCCCTGGAGGACACCGGGCAGATGCCCGCGCTGTTCGTCCGCGAGCGCCGGCCCGCTCCCCCGCCACCGCGCGCCACCGGCCCGGACTTCGACCGGATCCAGCACGGCAAGGAGTTCGTCGCGCTGCGCAAGACCTTCCGCCGGTTCGTGTTCCCGATGAGCCTGCTGTTCTTCACCTGGTACATGACGTTCGTGCTGCTGGCGGCCTACGCGCACGACTTCATGAGCCGGAAGGTGTGGGGCGAGGTCAACGTCGGCATACTGCTGGGCCTCGGCCAGTTCGCCAGCACGATCCTGATCACGATCGCCTACCTGAAGTTCGCGAACAAACGGCTCGACCCCAAGGTCGAGGCGCTGCGAGCCGCCGTCGAGGCAGGCGAGCGATGAGCATCCCCGACAACGACCCGGTGCTGAACATCGCGGTGTTCGCGCTCTTCGTCGCGATCACCCTGTACGTGGTGTACCGCGTCAGCACGCGCAACTCCTCCACTTCGGACTACTACGCGGCCGGAAGCGCCTTCACCGGGCGGCAGAACGGCATCGCGCTTTCGGGTGACTTCCTCTCGGCGGCGTCGTTCCTCGGTATCGCCGGGGCGATCGCGATCCACGGCTACGACGGCTTCCTGTACTCGATCGGGTTCCTCGTCGCGTGGATGGTCGACCTGCTGCTGATCGCCGAACTGCTGCGCAACACCGGCCGTTTCACCATGGGCGACGTGCTGAGCTTCCGGATGAAGCAGCGCCCGGTCCGCGCCGCCGCCGCGACGTCGACCCTGGTGATCTCCTTCTTCTACATGCTCGCGCAGATGGCGGGCGCCGGCGGGCTGGTGGCGCTGCTGCTGGACATCCACGGCGGCATCGGCCAGGCGCTGGTGATCGGCGTCGTCGGCGTCGTCATGGTGCTGTACGTGCTGGTCGGCGGGATGAAGGGCACCACATGGGTGCAGATCATCAAGGCGACCATCCTGCTGCTGACCGGTGCGCTGATCACCGTCTTCCTGTTCGGCAAGTTCGGTTTCAGCTTCTCGAACCTGCTCGCGGCCGCCGCCGACAAGAGCCCGCTCGGCGACGAACTGCTGCAGCCGGGCGGTTCGTACGGCAAGAGCGAGGTCACGAAGCTCGACTTCGTCTCGCTGGCCCTGGCGCTGGTCCTCGGCGCCGCGGCGCTCCCGCACGTGCTGATGCGCTTCTACACGGTGCCGAACTCGCGCGAGGCGCGGCGCTCGGTGGTCTGGGCGACCGCCTGCATGACCCTCTTCTATCTCTGCACGCTGGTCATCGGCTTCGGCGCGGCCGCGCTGGTCGGCCCGGAGGCGATCAAGAACGCGCCCGGCGGGGAGAACTCGGCGGCGCCGCTGCTCGCGCTGAACATCGGCGGCACCGTCCTGCTCGGCGTCGTCTCGGCGGTGGCCTTCGCGACCATTCTCGCCGTCGTCGCCGGGCTGACGATCACCGCTTCCGCCTCCTTCGCGCACGACGTCTACGCCAACATCTTCAAGAACGGCAAGGCGGAACCGGCCTCGGAGGTCCGGGTCGCCCGGCTGACCGCGGTCGCCGTCGGTGCGTTCGCGATCGTGGGCGGCATCCTGGCGAACGGGCAGAACATCGCGTTCCTGGTGGCGCTGGCGTTCGCCGTCGCGGCGTCGGCGAACCTCTCGACGCTGCTGTACTCGCTGTTCTGGAAACGCTTCAACACCACCGGCACACTGTGGGGCATCTACGGCGGCCTGATCGCGAGCCTGGTGCTCGTGTTCTTCTCGCCGGTGATGTCCGGGGCCGCGGACTCGATCATCACCGGCGTCGACTTCCACTGGTTCCCGCTGAAGAACCCGGGCCTGGTGTCGATCCCGTTCTCGTTCCTGTGCGGGTTCGTGGGCACCTTCGTCGGCCGCTCGAAGGCCGATCCGGTCAAGCACGCGGAGATGGAGGTGCGGTCCCTCACCGGGATCGGCTCCTGACCGGCGGGTCTCGCGGCCGGGGCACGTTGCGAAAGCCACTTTCGCAACGTTGAAGGTTGCGAAAGTGGCTTTCGCAACGCGGACGTCGGTCGCTGGCCGGCCGGGGCGCGGGCCTCGATCCAGCCCGGCCGGCGAACGCGCTGCCCCTCCTGACGCGCGCCATGAACGGGCCGTTCATGGCGTCCGGAGGCCGTCCAGCACGATCGTGAGGAGCCGCTTCGTGTCTTCCTCCGAGGCCTTGCTCGCGGCCGAACCCAGCCCGTGGCCGAGCCGCAGGATGTCGACGCCCTCGACGTCGGGCCGGAGCACACCCTCGTCCTGAGCCGCCTTCACGATCGTGTCGGCCGCCGCCCGCAGGCGTGCCTGGCACCAGGCGAAGACTTCGGAACCGGCGTCGACGGACGCCTTCAGCGTCATCGCGAGCCCGTGCTTCTCGACCACGTAGATGACGTGCGTGGCCAGCCAAGTCTCGAGCGCCTTACCCGGCGGTAGTTCGTCGAGCAGGTCGTACGCCTGCTGCGCCAGCCCGTCGATCTCGTCGCGGTAGACGGCCTCGATCAGTTTGTCTCGCGTCGGGAAGTGCCGGTACAACGTGCCCGCGCCGACACCGGCGCGTTTGGCGATGTCGTCGGCGGGCACGTCCACGCCGTCGGCGGTGAACGCCTCCTTCGCCACGGCCACGATGCGCTCGTAGTTGCGCCGCGCGTCCGCGCGCATGGGGCGGGCCGGATCGGCCGTGACCATCTGCACCTCCTCGAGCGACGAAAACGGAGACGTTCTCCGAATTCACTTGCATAAGCGGAGACTGTCTCCATATCATCGCTCACGACCTCAAGTGGAGAGTCTCTCCGCTTCATCTCGTTACATCTTCGGAGTATTCCTTGACCGAGCGAACCCTGCGTGCCGAGCCAAGGCCGGAAACGGCCGGGGCCCCGCCACCTCCGCATCGGCTGGTCCTTCCCCTCATCCTGACCTGCCAGCTCATGCTCATCCTCGACGCGACGGTGATGAACGTCGCGCTTCCCCGCATCCAGTCCGAACTCGGCTTCACCGATACTGGCCTGTCCTGGGTGATGACGGCGTACAGCCTGGTCTTCGGCGGCCTGCTGCTCCTCGGCGGCCGGGCGGGCGACCTGTTCGGCCGCCGTCGGATGTTCGTCGTCGGCACGGCCGTGTTCACCGCCGCCTCCCTGCTCGGCGGCCTCGCCGGTTCGGCGGAACTGCTGATCGCCGCCCGGGTCGCGCAGGGCGTCGGCGCAGCGCTCGCCGGGCCGAGCACCCTGGCGCTGATCACCGGCACGTTCACCGAGGCCAAGGCACGAGTGCGGGCGCTGGCGTTGTTCTCGGCTATGTCAAGCAGCGGTTTCGCGATCGGCCTGCTGCTCGGCGGGCTACTGACCGAATGGATCTCCTGGCGCGCGGCGCTGTACATCAACGTCCCGTTCGGGCTCGCGATCGTGCTGCTCACTTCCCGGTACGTCGCCGATCCTCCACGACGGCGCGCCCGGCTGGACCTTCCCGGCGCGTTCACCGGCACCCTCGGCGTCGGCTCGCTCGTGTTCGCCTTCACCCACGCCGCTTCGCACGGCTGGGGCGACACGATCACCCTCGGCACCCTCGCCGCCGGGCTGACGCTGCTGGCCGCGTTCCTCACGATCGAGACGAGGGTGCGCGAACCGCTGATCCCGCTGCGCCTGTTCGCCGAACGCGACCGCGCCGCGGCCTACGTCAACTTCTTCCTCGGGCCGATGGCGATGATGTCCATGTTTTTCTTTCTGACCCAGTTCCTGCAGGACATCGCCGGTTTCGCCGCGCTGGAGACGGGCTTCGCGTTCCTGCCGATGGCGGTCTGCATGTTCCTGCTGAGCAGGCTGATCCCGAAGCTGCTGCCCCGCTTCGGACCGAAACCGCTCGCGCTGACCGGGACCGCGCTGATGACCGGCGGAGTCGTCTGGCTGACCACGCTCACCACGGAAAGCGGCTACTTCGCGCATCTGCTCGGGCCGATGGTGCTGATGGGCGTGGGCGCGGGGCTGGCGTTCTCCCCGCTCAGCGTGATCATCATGGCGACCGTGCCCACCGACGACGCGGGCGCCGCCGGCGGCGCGCTGCAGACGTTGCAGCAGGCCGGGGCGACACTGGGGCTGGCGATCCTGATCACCGTGTTCGGCTCGGCGACGCGGACCCCGTCGGGAAGCCCGGCGGAGACCACTGTCACCGGGATGACCGCGGCCTTCACCGCCGCGGCCGTCGTGACGGCGGTGTCCTTCCTGGTGGCGCTGACCTTCCGGCGCCGCGCCTAGAGCTTGACGCCCGCCTGGACCTTGTGCGTGACCTTGCGCTCCATCACGAACGAGAAGAACGGGATGCAGCCGGCGATCAGCACGAGAAGAGTGCCCTTCATCGACCAACGGGCCTTGATCGCCAGGTCGACCGCGAGCAGCAGATAGACCAGGTAGAGCCCACCGTGGACCATGGGGATCATCTTCACGAACTGGGGAAGTTCCACGCGGAAGACGTACTGCAGCAGCATCTCGACGACCAGCCCGAGCAGGGCCACACCGGTGGCGTACGCCGCGACGCGGAACCGGATCAGCGGTCCGCCCAACGAGACCGGGCGGGCCGGGGCGGCGTCGTCAGTTCGGGTGGTCATAGGGTCTCGAACCTCTCTGGGAACTACTTGTCGCGGGCGTTGAGTTCGCGAAGGTACTTGTTGTACGCGGCGAGCTCGTCGTCCTCGGGGGGCGGCGGCGCCGGGGCAGGCCGCCTCCGGGGCGCGGGCACCTCGGGGACAGCGGCCTCGGCCACTGTTTCCTGGGTGTCGGCCTCGGCGGCTTGACGGCGGAGCTTGCGGATCCGCCAGAACATGAAGGCGGGGAACAGCCCGAACAGCGGCCACTGCAGGACGTAGCCGAGGTTCTGGAACGTCCCGCTCGCCGAGGAGAACCGCTCCCACTGCCACCACGCGAGCCCGCAGCACAGCGCCAGGCTCACCAGGCAGACGCCGGCGATGCCGAGACGGCGCAGGATGACGGGCGAAGCGGACACACATCGACGCTAGCACTGGGTGTGCGGCGAATCGTCGCCGACCTGGGCGCTCGGGACCTTGGTCCCGGTCCGATCCGGCGCGTTCCACCCGGCCGTGACCGGCCTGTTCACCGGCCCGCAGGCGTAACTCGCGGGACCAAAGACGTAACTCGCGTGTGCGGCGCTCGAGCACGCGAGTTACGCCTTCAAGCACGCGAGTTACGCCTTCGATCACGTGAGTGCGGCGCCGCGGCTGCCTTACCGCACGTGCGGGGTCACGAGGCGGCGGCCACGGCCTTCGCGTAGTCATCCGCCAGCCCGAAGACCTTCTGCGCGTACTCGGTCGAGTTGTTGTACGACAGGATCCCCTGCCACCACCCCGAGGCGGCCGCCATGTCCCGGTTGTTCACGCACAGGTACCGCGCCGCCGCCAGCGTGGCGTCGTCGATCTGCTGCGGGTCGCCGACGCCGTCGCGGTTGCCGTCGGCGGCGTACCGGCGCCAGGTGCTGGGGATGAACTGCATGGGGCCGACCGCGCGGTCGACGGCCGTGTCGCCGTCGAACTGGCCGCCGTCGGTGTCACCGATCGCCTTCACGCCGGGCGATCCGTCGAGCGGGACGCCGATGATCGGCTTCGACGGCCGTCCGTCCTGGCCGAGGACGGCGCCGCCGTACTGGCCGTGGTTCGACTCGATCCGGCCGATGCCCGCCAGGGTCGCCCACGAGATCTTGCAGTTCGGCTGCATCTGGCGCATCGCCAGTTCGGCGTTGCCGTAGGCGAGCAGCGCCCTGGCCGGGATGCCGGTGGCCCGCGCCGCCCGCTCGGTCCAGGCAGCCAGCGGATCTTTGCCCGGCTTAGGTTGCGCCTGCTGTGGCGAGGTCTGCTGGGTGGCACCACCCGCGAGGGTGGCGTTGACCGGGGCGACCGAGCCGGGTTTGACGTCCGCCGCCTTGACCTGCAGGGCGGGGATCTCCATCGTCGTGGGGCTCGCGACCGGGGCGGACGCCTTGGTCACCAGCCAGATTCCGCCACCGGCGAGGCCGAGCACGGCCAGCACGATCACCAGCCTGCCGAGTACGGCGGCGCCCGCCCCGCGGCGTGGCGGTGCGGGCGTGGCCGGGTCGGCGACGAGCTCGTCGTTTTCCGGGGTGGTGCGCACGAAGCGAGTCCTCCAGCGTGGGCGGCGATCACGACCGATGCTCGAACAACGAGCCCGCGCAGGTTAGCGTTACGCGGTCGCCGAAATCGCCCTTGCCACGCCGGTTCACCCGCGCGTGCGAGAAGTTCTCATCAAGCGGACTTCTGCTGCCTCGCCAGCCGCGCCACGCACCAGGCCGGGGCGCTGCCGCGGCGGAGGTGCTGCAAAACGGTCATCGGGCCGAGACGGCGGCTCAGGTCGGACGGGGCGAGCCCGGCCGCGCGGTAGTCGAGCGCGCGCTGGTCGAGCGGGCTGATGCCGGCGTCCCACCAGGCTTCGGCCTCCGCGACGCCGCCGACCATCTGCCACCAGCCGGCGGCAGCGACGAGCAGGTCCTGCGGGACCTCCGGGAGACGACGGCGCATCGCGTCGAGGTAGCCGGGGTCGGCGGCCTCGACCGGCGCCCAGCGCGCCTGACCGGACTGCTGACGCTGGCCGGGGATTCCGGGAGCCTGTCGCGGCACATCGGCCAGCCACGCCGACGCGATGCGGTCGGCCTCCTGCTCCTCGGGGGTCTGCTCGCGCTCGGCGGCCCACTGCCGGATCAACGCATCGACTCCGGGATCTCCGGTCATCCCTGCCTCCTCATGATTCCCCGACTGACAAGTCCTGACTTACTTGCCCGGCTGAAAGTTCCGCTGCCCTGGGGCTTGCACCTGCGGAAACTCCTCGCCCAGGAGGCCGCTCCGGCGCCTGGAGGACCAACCGATCACGCAATGTGAGCACCGTAGGGGCGCGGAGGTCTTTTCCGCCAGAGCTTCCAGGGCACGAATTCGTCGACCAGCGGGTTTTCGGGGGCAATCCACCCGGATGGTCGAGTCATTCGACCGAAATCCGCGGCGGGTGACTCTGCGTGATAACCGCTGGTGGCTGCGCACGGTGATCACCGGCGCCACCAGGGGCGCCGGTGATCGTCGCGAGGAATCAGGAGAACAGGCTCCGGACGAACGTCACGATGGCTTCGGCACCGGACCGGAGCCAGCCGAGCGCGGTGTGGACGGCGTCGGCGGATTGCGTCGGCCTGCTGATCAGAAAGAAGAGCACGAGCGCGACGACGGCGATCACAACGAATTTCTTCAAGCCGGGCGACATGGCTCCATCCCATCACACCGTAGTGTCCAGACGATGACTCCGCGCGCACTGCGGACTTTGTCACCACTTTAAGGAGAGTCGGGCCCTGTTGCCCACCCGGATTTCCTCGAGGGAGCGATCGATGAGCGAAAACGTCCTCGTCCACCGGGACGGGCCGGTGACGACGATCACGCTGAACCGCCCCGGGTCGCGCAACGCCGTGGACGGGCCGACCGCGAACGCACTGGCGGACGCGTTCCGCGCGTTCGACTCCGACGAAGAGGCCGCGGTCGCCGTCCTCACCGGTTCGGGTGACGCCTTCTGCGCCGGAGCCGATCTGAAGGCCGTCGGCACCGGCCGCTCGAACTCGCTCAGCCCGGCGGGTGACGGGCCGATGGGCCCGACGCGGATGGCGCTGTCGAAGCCGGTGGTCGCCGCGGTCCGCGGGCACGCCGTCGCGGGCGGCCTGGAACTGGCGCTGTGGTGCGATCTCCGGGTCGCCGACAGCACGGCCGTGTTCGGGGTGTTCTGCCGCCGGTGGGGGGTGCCGCTGATCGACGGCGGCACGGTGCGCCTCCCCCGGCTGATCGGGCATTCGCGGGCGATGGACCTGATTCTCACCGGCAGGCCGGTCGACGCCGCCGAGGCGCTCGCGATCGGGCTTGCGAACCGGGTCGTGCCGGACGGCGAGGCACTGGCGGCCGCGCAAGCGCTGGCGCGCGAACTGGCCGCGTTCCCCCAGGCGTGTCTGCGCGCGGATCGCAGGTCCGCGTACGGCCAGTACGGGCTCACCGAAGAGGAGGCGCTGCGTGCCGAGTTCTCGAACGCGCTGATCGACGGCGGGCTCGCCGAAGAGGCCGTCGAAGGCGCCGGCCGGTTCAGTGGCGGCGCGGGGCGTCACGGCAGTTTCGAGGACGATCCGTCCTAGGTCATCCATGCCCCCGCCACCACCCTCAACAGAGAAGCTTCGCTTCCTTGCCTAGCCTCTGAGAATGACAGAAACCGGAGTCGCGCTCAGACCGGTGTACGAAGACGACCTGCCGATGCTGGAAGCACTGACGAACGATCCGCGGGCCGCGGGCTCGTTCGAATGGCACGGCTGGCACGACCCGCACTTCCTGCGCCGCCGCTGGACCGAGACCGGCATGCTCGCGGCGGACAACGGGATGCTGATGATCGAGCTCGACGGGCAGCGGCTCGGTTTCGTCTCCTGGCACAAGACCAGGACGGGCTCGACGTCGTACTGCTGGAACGCCGGGCTCGTGCTCATCCCCGAGGCACGCGGCCACGGCTACGGGACCGAGGCCCAGCGGCTGCTGGTCCGCTATCTCTTCGCGCATACGCAGATGAACCGGGTCGAGGCGTCGACGGAGGCGGGCAACGTCGCCGAACAGCGCTCCCTGGCGAAGGCGGGCTTCACCCGGGAGGGTGTGCTGCGCGGCTACGGGTTCCGGGACGGGACCTGGCGCGACCACATCCTCTATTCGGTGGTGCGATCGGACCTGGGCCCCGACCCGGAACACCTCTAGGCGATCGTGCCCGCGGCCCGGAGCCGTTCGATCCCGTCGGTGTCCACGCCGAGTTCGGCGAGGACCTCGGCGGTGTCGCCACCCTTGGGCCGCGGCGGTTCCGGCGTTTCGGCCGGCGTGCGGTCGAAACGCGGCGCCGGCGCGGGCTGCAGCATGCCGCCGACGTCGACGAACGTCTTGCGCGCGACGTTGTGCGGATGCGACGGCGCCTCCTTCGGGGAGAGCACCGCCGTCAGGCACGCGTCGGTGCCTTCGGCCTTCGCGACCAGCTCGTCGCGGGTGTGCTTCGCGACGGCTTCGGCGACGATCTTGCGCAGCTTCGGCCATTCGTTCTTGTCGACGTGGACCGGGATCTCCTCGGGGTCGAGACCGAGCACCTTCACCAGGTCGCCCCAGAACCGCATCTCGATCGCGCCGATGGCGACGTATTTGCCGTCGGCGGTCTCGTAGGTGTCGTAGAACGGCGCGCCGCCGTCGAGCATGTTCTCACCGCGCCCACCGGGCCACAGCCCGGAATCCAGCAGCCCGTGCAGGCTGGTGGTCAGCAGCGCCGCACCGTCCACCATGGACGCGTCGACCACCTGTCCCTTACCGGACGTCTGGCGTTCGAACAGCGCCGCCAGCACGCCCATCGCGAGCAGCAGGCCGCCGCCACCGAAGTCACCGACGAGGTTGAGCGGCACCACCGGCCGCTGCCCGGCGTGCCCGATGGGTTCGAGCGCGCCGGAGATGCCGATGTAGTTGATGTCGTGCCCGGCGACGGTCGCGAGCGGGCCGTCCTGGCCGTAGCCGGTCATCCGGCCGTAGACCAGCCGAGGATTGCGGGCGTGGACCTGTTCCGGTCCGATGCCCATCCGCTCGGCGACACCGGGACGGAAACCCTCGATGAGCACGTCGGCGTCGTCGGCGAGTCTCAGCACCAGTTCGACCCCTTCGGGGGTCTTGGTGTTGATCCCGATCGACCGCCTGCCGCGCGCGAGCGGATCGTTCGGGAAACCGATGACGTCGTTGCCCGGTGTCGCCCGGTCGATCCGGACGACCTCCGCGCCGAGATCGGCGAGGATCGTGCAGGCGAACGGCGCCGGGGCGAGCCCGGCCAGTTCGACGACCTTGAGCCCGCTGAGCGGGCCGGCCTTTTTCGCCACGTCTTTCCTTCCTACGCCAACGGTTTCTCTACAGCGTGCGGGAGATGATCTCCTTCATGATCTCGCTGGTGCCGCCGAAGATACGGGAGATCCGGATGTCGGCCCACGCGCGCGCGATCGGGTACTCGGTCATGTAGCCGTAGCCGCCGAAGAGCTGCAGGCAGTCGTCGACGACCTTGTTGACCCGTTCGGTGGTCCACAGCTTCGCCATCGCCGCGCCCTGCACGTCGAGTTCCTTGCGCAGGTGCCGCTCGATGCACTGGTCGAGGAACGCGCGGGACACCGCGGCCTCGGTCGCGGCCTCGGCGAGCTTGAACTTCGTGTTCTGGAAGTTGTAGACCGGGCGGCCGAACGCCTGACGGTCCTTGGTGTAGGCGATGGTCTGGTCGATCGCGGCCTCCATCCCGGCGACCGCGGTGACGGCGATGATCAGCCGTTCCTGCGGAAGCTGCTGCATCAGCTGGATGAAGCCGAGACCTTCCTGGGCGCCGAGGAGGTTGGCGACGGGGACGCGGACGTCGTCGAAGTTCAGCTCCGCGGTGTCCTGCCCCTTGAGCCCGATCTTGTCGAGGACGCGGCCGCGGCTGAAGCCGGGCGTGTCGGTCTCGACGGCGATCAGCGAGACACCCTGCGCGCCGGCCTCCGGGTCGGTCTTCACCGCGACCACGACGAGGTCGGAGTGGAAACCGTTGGTGATGAACGTCTTCGCGCCGTTGATCACGTAGTGGTCGCCGTCGCGGACCGCGCGGGTCTTGATGTTCTGCAGGTCCGAGCCGGTGCCGGGTTCGGTCATCGCGACCGCGCCGACCATCTCGCCGGAGGCGAACTTCGGCAGCCACGCCTTCTTCTGCTCTTCGTTCGCGTACTCGAGGATGTAGTGCGCGACGATTCCATTGTGGACGGTGACACCCCATGCGCTGTCACCGGAGCGGGCCTGCTCTTCGTAGAGCACGGCCTCGTGGGCGAACGTGCCGCCGCCACCGCCGTACTCCTCCGGGATGGACAGGGCCAGCAGGCCGACCTCGCCCGCCTTCGTCCACAGCTCGCGGTCGACCTTCTTCTCGGCCGCCCAGCGTTCCTGGTTCGGCACGAGTTCCTTCTGGCAGAAGGTCCGGGCGAGGTCCCGGAGGTCTTCGAGCTCCGTCGTGCTCCACGAACTCTTCTGGATCTGCAAGGGCACGGCCAACGCCTCCTGATCGGACCTGGAAAACATGACGCTTAGGATGTAAGTTCCATGCGGAATGTACATCCGTACCGAGCTGCACGTAAAGGGGGCCGGATCCGATGAGTGTGCTCGGCAGGACCCACCGCACCCAGGCCGAGCGGCGCGAGCAGACCCGCACCGCGCTGCTCGACGCGACCATCGACTGCCTGGTCGACCTCGGTTACGCGCGCACCTCGGTCCAGGAGATCTGCGCCCGCGCCGGGGTCTCGAAGGGCGCCGTGCAGCATCACTTCTCCGCGAAGGCCGAACTCATGGCGGCCGCCGTCGAGCATCTGACGGAGAAGTTGCGCGGGCGCCTCGCGACGTCTATCACCGCGCTCCCCGGCGGCGCCTCGGGTGTCGCGGCGGCGATCGACCTGCTGTGGGAGGGCTACTCGGGCACGCTGTCCACGGCCGCCACGGAACTGTGGGTCGCGGCGCGCACCGATCCCGAACTCCGCGAAGCGATCCGCCCGGTCGACAGGGCGCTGGGCCGTTCGACGCTGGAGCACATCACCGCGGTCGCCGGTGACCTGCCGAAGGAACGCGCGGAGATCCTCTTCTGGCTGACCGTGAACCTCACGCGCGGGCTGGCGCTGGACGCGGAACTCGGTGGCGACCCGAAGCGGCGGCGGCAGTTGCTCGACGAATGGAAGCGCGTCGCGGTGATGCTGTACGAAGACACCTCCGCTTAGCACGCACGAAAGGCACTCGACCAGAGCACAACCGGCACTTATCCCGTCGGCCGATCCATGGTGGAATTCCTTGCTGGACAACAGAACCAGCGGAGGAGTCGATCATGAACGCGCCGCAGCAGCAGCCGTACCAACCGACTGGCCCGTTCGGCGCAATACCGCCCGCCACCGCCCCCCGGCCGCCGTCCGACGTGCGCCTCCCCCGGCTCTTCGCCGCGATGATGGGGGTGTTCGCCGGCCTTCTGGTCCTCATCGCGACTTTTCTGCCGCAGTCGACGTACGAGCAGGTCTCCGACGGCAAGACGGTGTCGAAATTCGCCGAGACCGGCTGGACCCGAACCTTCGACATCGAACCTTCGGCTGAGGAAAAAGAGTTCTACGACAAGACGCATGTCGCCCGCTACGGCATTCCGCTGTCGGCCGCCGCGCTGACCCTGTTCGCCGGGGCCGCGGTGGGTTTCGCCGCGTACCAGCGTAATTCGGGCTCGCCCGCCGCGACGACGTCGAGGACACTGCTGATCGCGGGCGGCGCGGGGACCGCGATCGGTGTCTGGATGCTCGGCATGGACATCTCGGCGAGCCTGAGCTTCGGTCAGGACACCGGGCGGTTCGTCTCGCGTTATGGGACGGGGAGCGGATTCTGGATCCTGCTCGCCGGCGGTCTCGTGGCGTTGCTCACGATCGGGCTGGCGGTCGTGGCCAACCGGCGTGAACCGGCGCCGCTCCCACAGGCCCCTTACCCGGTCACCTACGCCCCTTACGTTCCCGGCATCCCTCAGCAGCAGTATCCGCAGGCCTACGAGCCGCCGTCACCCCCGACGCCGCCCGCGGGATCGGCGTTGCAGCAGCAGGACATCCTGCGCCCGTCGCCGGACAACCCGCCACAACCCGGCAATACATGAAACTGATTCATATCAGCACTGGACAGTCTCCATACCGGCGGTATGCTGTACTCGTCGGTAACACCTGGGCTCTGCGTGGCGCCTTCCGGCTCCGCGCGGCATGGAACGGAGACGGCATGACGAGCACGACACCGGCGAGTGCGGGCCAGCACACCGAAGGACCCTCCACCATCGGCGGCGTTCCCGGCGCCCCCGCCATGGCGAGGGCGGAACGGCTCGTGCGCCGGGTCGTGGGCGGTGCCGATTCCGCGCCCGTCAAGATGTGCGCGCCCTTCACCGGGCAGCCGATCGCGACGCTGCCCCAAGCCACCGACGCCGACGTCCGCGCCGTGTTCGACGAGGCGAGGGAGGCTCAGCGCGCGTGGGCCGAGCGGCCGGTCGAAGACCGCCAGCGCATCCTGATCCGCCTGCACGACCTGGTGCTGAAGCGGCAGGAAGAGGCGCTCGACCTCGTGCAGATCGAGGCGGGCAAGGCACGGATGGACGCCTTCGACGAGGTCAGTGCGACAGCGCTCGTGGCCGCCTACTACGGCAAGCACAGCGCGAAGTTCCTGTCACCGCGCCGCGCCGCCGGGCTGATCCCGGTGCTGACGAAGGTCGGCGAGATCCGGCACCCCAAGGGGGTCGTCGGGATCATCTCGCCGTGGAACTACCCCCTCGCGCTGACCGCGATGGACGTCCTGCCCGCGCTCGCGGCGGGGAACGCCGTCGTGCAGAAGCCGGACAACCAGACCGCGCTCTCGGCGCTGTGGCTGCAGGAAGTCGCCGAGGAGGCCGGGCTGCCCGCCGGTATCTGGCAGATCGTGCTCGGCCGCGGCTCGCGGATCGGCGACGCGCTCGTCGAGGAGTCGGACTATCTCTGCTTCACCGGATCCACGCCCACGGGCAAGGGTCTCGCTGCGAAGGTGGCCGAGCGCCTGACGAGCTACTCACTCGAACTCGGCGGCAAGAACCCGATGATCGTGCTGCCTGACGCGGACATCACCAAGACCGCGACCGGCGCGGTGACCGCGTGCTTCTCCTCGGCCGGGCAGCTGTGCGTCTCGGTCGAGCGCATCTACGTCCACGAGTCGATCCGCGAGGAGTTCACTCGCGCCTTCGTCGCCAAGACCGCCGCGCTGCGGCTCGGCGGCGCCCTGGACTACCAGGCGCAGATGGGATCCCTCACCTCCGAAGCCCAGCTGGCGACGGTGTCGGCGCACGTCGAGGACGCCCGGTCCAAGGGCGCGAAGGTGCTCACCGGCGGCAAGGCCCGGCCCGACCTCGGCCCGCTGTTCTACGAGCCGACCGTGCTCACCGACGTCACCGAAGACGTGAAGCTGTTCGCCGAGGAGACCTTCGGGCCGGTCGTGTCGATCTACGGCTACACCGACGTCACCGACGCGATCGAGCGCGCCAACGACACGAAGTTCGGGCTGAACGCGAGCGTGTGGTCGCGCAACGGCCGGGCGGGCTGGGAGGTCGCGGCGCGGCTGAGGGCCGGGACCGTCAACGTCAACGAAGGTTTCGCGGCGACCTTCGGGACCGTCGGGCTGCCGATGGGCGGGATGAAGGAGTCCGGCGTCGGGCGGCGCAACGGCTCCGAGGGCCTGCTCAAGTACACCGAGGCCCAGGCGATCGCGGTGCAGCGCGGGATGCCGCTGCGCCCCGGCCGCGGAATCCCGCCGAAGCTCTGGGCGCGAGGACTGAGCGCCGGTCTCAAGGTGCTCCGCCGCCTCCCGCGCCGCTGACCGCCTCGCCACCGCCGCCGCAGTACATGAAGGCCCCTTACTTGCGCCAGGCGCAAGTAAGGGGGCTTCATGTACTTGGGGAAGGTGTGAAGGTCGAGTTTCCTCGGCTGAGCCGAGGGAAGGGGTCCTTCACGCGCCGCCGCTGTGACTTGTGGGGCTGGTGGTGTTGGTGGGGCCACGGAGGGCGGTCGCGTAAGTCCGTGAAGGCCTCCTTCCCTACCTTCAGGGTAGGCAAGGAGGCCTTCACGGACCTGCGACCCATGCCGCCACATTCAGAGGACTAAACGCGGCTAGGAAGAGGTGGGGGCGGCCAGGAGACCTCGGTCGTAGGCGATCGCGACCGCTTCGGCCCGGCGGCTCGCGCCGAGTTTCGCCATCACGCGCGAAAGGTGGACGCTCACCGTCTTCTCGCTGATGTACAGCTCTTCCCCGACCTGCCGGTTGGTCCGGCCCAGCGCGACGCGCTCCAGCACGTCGCGCTCGCGGTCGGTGAGCGGATCGACGACGTCGCGACGCGGAGCCACGGCCTCCCCGGGCAGCTCGACACGCGCCCGGTGGCTGAGCTCCCGGACGGCTTCGCGCAGCGGGCAGGCGCCCAGCCGATCGGCCACCGCGTGCGCGGCCAGCAGCTCCGACGCGGCGAGCGCGGCGTCGCCATCGGACGCCAGCAGCGATTTCGCGTGCTGGAGCCGGCACATGGCCTGCTCGTACACCGCGCCGTACCCGAAGGCCTCGACCGCCTTCGCCCACGACGCCGGGTCTCCCGCGCCGCGCAGGCAGGCGCCGAGGGCCTCCAGCCGGGCGAGCCACGCCAGCGCCTCCGGACCCAGCGACACCGAACGCGGGATGCCGTGTTCGGCGCAGTGGCGGCCGTGCGCGAGCAGCTTCTCGCCCGATTCCACCGCGGCCTCGGCCGTCGCCAGATCACCGCGAATCCGTGCTTCGGCGACCTGGGCGACGGCCGCCGTGAGGCCGTGCACGCTGATCCGGATCCCGCCGAGCACCGCGGGCTCGACCTCTTCGAGCCAGTCGATCAGCTCACGCGCCTGACGCACCGCCCCGGCGTGATCGCCCCGCCACGACGCGAGCTGGATCGCGGCGTCGCCCGACGCGAGCGCGATCGAGTAGTCCGCGCTCCAGTGCTGACGGAGGCTGGGGAGGATTTTGTCCGCGTCGGCGAACCGGCCCCTCCCGACGACGAACTGTGCCCAGATCCCCAGGAACCGCCCGGCGACGACACTCGAAACACCGCGGCCCGCGCGGCCGGCGTCGTCGTCTTCCGGCCAATCCCCGCTGACGTACCGCAGCGTGAGGTGTTTGGTCCGCAGCTCGATGCCGAACGAGCTCCAGGTCAGGCCGGTCTCCTTGGCCCGCTTGATGCCCTTGGCGTAGTACTTCAGCGCGGAATGGATCTCGGCCCTGTCGTCGTAGCTCAGCCCGAGGAAGTGCAGAGCCCGTAGCTCGCCGTTGAGCGCGCCGGAATCCCTGGCCTTCCGCTCGGCCTCACGCAGGCGCTCCCGCGCTTCCTCGACGTCGCCCGCCGAATCGGCCAGCGTCCCCAGCGAGACCAGCGCCGCCGCCTCCGCCCCGCCCGCACCGACGGCCCTGGCGTCGGCCACCGCGGCCAGCGCACACTGCAGCGCCTCGTCGTGCCTGTCGATCAGCCGCAGGATCCCGGCGCGGGTGGCGAGCACCCAGGCGCGCGCGGAACTCGCCTCGGTGTGTTCGACCAGCTTCCAGGCCTTGTCGATCGCCTCGAGGACCTCGTCCAGCGTGCCGTCGACCGAAAGCAGCGCCTCGGCGTGCCGTCGCCAGACCTTGGCGGCCCGCTCGTTGCCGGTGTCCGGGCCGAGTGCCTCGGTCGCGGACCGCGAATAGGCGACCGCGCGCTCCGGCTCCCCCGACGTGCTCGCGAAATACGACGCCTCGTGCAGGAGGCGGAGCTCGTCGACGTCCGACGGCCGGTCCGCCGCGGGCACGGCGTCCCAAATGGACAGTGCCTGCTCGACGTGCCGCAGCGCGGAACCGGGCGCGCCCAGCTTCTCCGCCTCGTCCATCGCGCGCAGCAACGCGGCCAGCGCGGTGACGAAGTCCTTGCTCTCCATGCTGTGGTGCGCGAGCCGCGCGTCCTGGCCGCGGCCCTGCGACCGGTTGCGGATGCGTGCCGCGTACGCCGCGTGCATGCGCACCCGCTCCCCCGGCAGCAGGTCGCCGTAGACCGCTTCCTGCAGCAGCGCGTGACGGAAGGTGTAGAACCCGTTCTCGATCACCAGTACGTGGTGTTGCACGGCCTCGCGCAGCGCCTCGTCGAGTTCGAGTTCGTCCACTCCGGAGATCTCGGCGAGCGCGGCGTGCGCCACCGCGTCCTTCGCGACCGAGACCACCCGCAGCACCCGGCGCGTGATCTGGGAAAGCTGCTCCACCCTGGCGAGGAGCACTTCGGCCAGCCCGGCGGGGAGGTCGCGGCAGTCCTTCGCGGACGCGAGCAGCTCCTCGACGAAGAACGGATTGCCCTCGGACCGGGAGACGATGTCGGCGATCAGGTCCTGGCCGATCGGCTCGTCGGCCAGCGCCTCGACGAACGCGCGCGCGTCCTCGGCGCCGAACGGCTTGACCTCGACGCGTTCGACCGCGCCCAGCCGCACCACCTCGGACAACAGCGCCCGGAGCGGATGCCGCCGGTGGACGTCCTCCTCGCGATAGCTCGCCACCACCAGCAACCGCTGGGTGCGCAGCCTCGTCAGCAGGAAGGACAGCAGGTTCCGGGTGGAACCGTCGGCCCAGTGCAGATCCTCCAGCAGGATCACCACGGGCCGGCGCTGCGCGATGACGGTCAGCACCCCCAGTACCGCGTCGAACAGCTGGAGCTGGCCGAGGTCCTGTTCGGGACCGAGCCGTTGCGTCGACACCCGTTCGCTCGCGGTGAGCTGACCGTCTTCGATGGCGGGGTAGTCCTCCGCCTGCTGCATCTGCGGGAGCAGCCTGCCCAGCGCCGGCCGGGCCCGGACCGCGGCGGTGACCGCGGGATCGGACGTCGTCGCCAGCGGCGCCAGCGCCTCGGCGAACGGAAGATAAGGAAGACCGCCCTCATGGACGTCGATACAGCGCCCGGTGAGCACCAGGGCGCCCGTGCCGGCGGAGTACTCGCCGAGCGCGGTCAGCAGGCGGGTCTTGCCGACGCCGGCGTCACCGGAGAGCAGCACCGCGCCGGCCTCGCCCCGTTCTGCACGGGCGAAGGCGGCGCGGAGCTGCCGCATCTCCTGTGTACGGGCGACGATCGGGATTCCGGAGCCAAGACGGGGCACGAGGTGCATTCTTGCCTACCGGACCGACAACTTCGCCTGGGTTTTCGCCGAGAGCTTCATCGCACTCGACCTCTACCGGGTGATCTCGCCGCTACGGGCGGGTGCCTGCCGAGCCTCGCGGCGTTCCTGGGCGGGCACCCGGACCTCGGCGCGGTGCGCGCGGATCCGCTTGCCTGCCCGGCGGGCCCGGTCGACCCATACGCTGCGGCCCGCTCGCTGGAGCTCTTCGCGGCGGTACTCGACCTCGGCCAGTACTCCGGTGAGCAGAGCGTCGTTCGTGTTCATCTTTTCCCCTTAGGAACTCACTGCCTTGTTCGGTAGTGACGAGATTCGTCCTGAGGGGTGCCTCGCGGCATCGGGTGATCACCTACACCCGGACGTGATTCGACCCCTTACGCCAGCCCATCCCCTGCTCGGGGGGCGTAAGGGGTCGAGTTCAGCGGCGCTAGTCGTGAGCGGGGCCACCCGTGCGCACGGCGCCGAGCAGCCCGCGCCAAGCCTGCGGCGAGAGGCGGAAGGCACCTCCCTCGGGGTCCTTGGAGTCCCTCAGCGCGGCACCGGATCCGGTGAAGGCGACCTCGACGCAGTCGTTGCCGCCCCCGCTGTGGCTGCTCTTGAACCACCGGGCCTGGGAAAGATCATCGTTGGGCGTCATGCTCCCCACTCCTTACTTGTTTCCAGGGACTTTTCTCCGGAAGGGCCGCCTGTTCGGCGAACCTTCCGGCGGCCTCGGCGATCACCTCGACCGAATCGTCCGGCTTCAACGCGGCGGCACGCAGATGGTCGAACATCAACGCGTATCGCCGGACGTCCGGGGGTTCCTCCAGGTAGAGCCCGCTGGAGGTGCTGTCGACGTAGACCACGTCGGTGTCGGCCAGTTCGGGGAAGCCCATGACGAGGAACGGACCTTCCATCCCGGGATGGGCACCCGCGCCGAACGGCACGATCTGGACGGTCACGTTCGCCCTCCCCGCCATCGTGACCATCCGGTACAACTGCTCCGCCATGACCTCGGGGCCGTCGACCACGCGATGCAGGACCGCTTCGTCGATGACGGCCCAGTACTCCGGGGGCGAGGGATCGGTCAGCAGTTCCTGCCGCGCCATCCTCGCCGCCACCCGGCGCCTGACCTCGGCGTCCTCGGCGTCGGGCCGCATCGCCCTGATCACGGCCTTGGCGTACCGCTCGGTCTGCAACAGGCCCGGGACCAGCAGCGCCTGGAACGCCCGCAGCGAACTCGCGTCCGCCTCCAGCCCGACGAAGGTGCCGGTGAACACCTCGTTATACGCGTGCCACCAGCCGCGTTTGCGGGCTTCCCTGGCCAGCTGGACGAGCGCTTCCTGTTCGTCGCCCGCGATGCCGTACAGCTCGAGCATGTCGCGCGCGTCGCGCGGGGTGACGCCGACGTGCCCCGTCTCGATCCGGCTGACCTTCGACGCCGAGCATTCGAGCTTCTCGCTCACCTCGTCGATCGTGAGGTCCGCCGCCTCGCGCAACCGCCTCAGCTCGCTCGCCAGCCGACGGCGGCGCACGGTGGGTCCCTGACCCCTCGTCATACGGCACCTCCACAAGCTGTCCGAGCACCAACGATCGCGACACGGCGAGGAGAACAGTGTTCAGCAACCCGCACAAAGCACATCTAACCAGCCCGAGACACATTCGGTGAGATGGTCACACGACCATTTTCCGCCACGCCGGTTTTTCATCCTGCAATTTGCAGATTGCCGTTGTAGGTTGAGCATTGTGCAACGCGGTACGCCCGCCTTCACCGGCGGCAGCGGATCCGCTCGCGGCACGGGCGCGGAGCCGCGAGCTGCACCGATGGGCTTTCGGAAGGAAACCCATCGAAGCCGGATTCATCCCCGGTGCAGGGCCGGAGCCGTCCCCCGATCGGTTCCGGCCCTCCCTTTATGCCCGCACCCATTCGGTAATGCTCTGGCTCCAGATGTTAATGCGTTTCGCCATTCCCTCTAAAGGGTGGACAAGACGACAACACCGATGCGGAACGTCACCGTTCACACCACCCGCAGAAGCCCTTCCTGCACCACCGTGGCGATATGCGTTCCGTCCGCGGCGAAGAACCGGCCGGTCGCGAGCCCCCGGGCACCCGACGCGGTCGGCGACGCGCTGTCGTAGAGGAACCACTCGTCGGCCCGGAACGGGCGGTGGAACCAGAGCGCGTGGTCGAGGCTCGCGCCGAGCACCTTGTCGAGATCCCAGTAGACGCCGTGGCGCGCGAGGACCGAATCCAAGAGCGTCATGTCGGAGGCGTAGGTCAGCACGCAGACGTGCAGCAGCTGCTGATCCGGGAGCTTGCCGTCGGCCCGCATCCAGACCTGGTTCCTGGCGGGCCGGTCGCCCGACTTCCTGGTCACCCAGGGCGGCTCGTTGACGTAACGCAGGTCGATCGGGCGCGGCCGGTCGAGATGGCCCATGAAGTACCCCTCGGCCCGCTCCTGCAGCGTCGGGAGCGACTCGGGATCGGGGACGTCCGGCATGGTCTCGGAGTGTTCGATGCCGCCTTCGTCCTTCTGGAACGAGGCGGACAGGGAGAAGATCGCCTTGCCGTGCTGGATGCCCACGACACGGCGGGTGGTGAACGAGCGGCCGTCGCGGATGCGGTCGACCTCGTAGACGATCGGGACACTCGGGTCGCCGCCGCGGATGAAGTACGCGTGCAGCGAGTGGACCTTCCGCTCCTCGGGGACCGTGCGGCCGGCGGCGACCAGCGCCTGTCCCGCGACCTGTCCGCCGAACACCCGCACCGGCGAATGGGCGGGCGAGACACCGCGGAAGATGTTCTCCTCGATCTTCTCCAAGTCCAGCAGCGCGACCAGCCGGTCGAGCACGGGCTGCCCGCCCACCCCACCGGCGTTGTCGAAACCGGCCGCGGCTTCCCTGGCCATCTCAGTCATGCCCTGAACTTT
The DNA here is from genome assembly GCF_046548895.1 of Amycolatopsis sp. cmx-4-54. Classification (NCBI taxonomy): domain Bacteria; kingdom Bacillati; phylum Actinomycetota; class Actinomycetes; order Pseudonocardiales; family Pseudonocardiaceae; genus Amycolatopsis; species Amycolatopsis sp. cmx-4-54. The sequence goes on along the minus strand of NZ_JAEBEJ010000019.1, from coordinate 52,479 downwards.
AGGCCGTGCGGGTGCCCCGGGCCCCGGTGAGGCGGGACGTTTGTCGCGAAGGCCACCTTCGGGACACCTGGGACGCTACCGATGAGCGAAGAGTCGCGATCTCGCGTGACTGACCGGGCGAGACGCGTGTCGTCCATCTGATCACGCGTGTCGTCCGTCCAATCACGCGTGTCGTCCATCCAGGCACGCGAACCCACTCACGACCACCTCGGGCCAAGACGCAGTGAAGGCCTCCTTCCCTACTCTGACGGTAGGGAAGGAGGCCTTCACGGACTTTCGCTGAGACGGCGTCAGGCGTGGTCGTCCTCGCCGAGGCGGTGCACCCGGATGAGGTTGGTCGAGCCGACGGTCCCGGGCGGGGAACCGGCCACGATGACCACCAGGTCACCCTTGGCGTACTTGCCCATTTCGAGCATCGCGTGGTCGACCTGTTGGATCATCTGGTCGGTGGAGCCCACCTTCGGCACGATCCGCGTCGTGGTGCCCCAGGTCATCGCGAGCTGGCTGCGGACGCTCTCCTCCGGCGTGAACGCCAGCAGCGGCAGCCGCGTGTGCAGCCGCGCGAGCCGCCGGACGGTGTCACCGGACTGGGTGAAGGCGACCAGCGCCTTGGCGTTCAGCCGCTCGCCGATGTCCCGCGCCGCGTAGGAGATGACACCGCGCTTGGTGCGCGGGACATGCGACAGCGGCGGCACGACCGGCGAGTCGGTCTCGACGGCTTCGATGATCCGGCCCATGGTCTTGACCACGTCGATGGCGTACCGGCCGACACTGGTCTCACCCGAGAGCATGAGCGCGTCCGCGCCGTCGAGCACCGCGTTGGCGACGTCCGAGGCCTCGGCGCGGGTCGGGCGGGAGCTGTTGATCATCGACTCGAGCATCTGCGTCGCGACGATGACCGGCTTCGCGTTCTCGCGGGCGATTTGGATGGTGCGCTTCTGCACCAGCGGGACCTGTTCCAGCGGGAGTTCCACGCCGAGGTCACCGCGGGCGATCATCACCGCGTCGAAGGCAAGCACGATGGCTTCGAGGTTGTAGACCGCTTCGGGCTTCTCGATCTTCGCGACGACCGGGAGGCGTCCCTTGCCGACGCGGTCCATCACCTGGTGGACCAGGTCGATGTCGGCGGGCGAGCGGACGAACGAGAGCGCGATGAAGTCCACGCCGAGTTCGAGCGCGAACTCGAGGTCTTCGATGTCCTTTTCGGACAGCGCCGGCACGGAGACGTCCATGCCCGGCAGGGAAACGCCCTTGTTGTTGCTGACGGGGCCGCCTTCGGTGACCTCGCAGACGACGTCCGGGCCCTCGACGTGGGTGACCACGAGGCCGACCTTGCCGTCGTCCACGAGGAGACGGTCGCCGGGCTTCGCGTCGTCGGCGAGTCCCTTGTAGGTGGTCGAGACGCGGTCGTGCGTGCCCGCGACGTCCTCGACGGTGATGCGCACGATGTCGCCGTTGTGCCACTCGACCGGCCCGCCCGCGAAGGTGCCGAGACGGATCTTCGGCCCCTGGAGGTCGGCGAGGATGCCCACCGCGCGGCCCGATTCGGCGGCGGCGGTGCGGATGAGGTCGTAGACCTGCTTGTGGTCGCTGTGCGTCCCGTGGCTGAAGTTCATCCTCGCGACGTCCATCCCGGCGTCGACGAGTTGCCGCATCTTCTCCGGCGTAGCGGTCGCGGGGCCAAGGGTACAAACGATCTTCGCGCGTCGGCTCACGTTCGCACAGCGTAGTCCCTCATCGCGGATACGTCTGTACCGATACCGAAAGTTCAAGAAAAGTGTCAGTTCACCTGGGCGAAGTGGCAACCATCGATCGGGGTTCGGTGGTTATCGTCGCGGCTTCTCGCTCGGCCCGACCCGGTCCCGCGCCCACTCGTTGAACGCGCGCACCTGCCGCCACGCCTTGCGCACCCGGTCGAGCGCGCCCCGTTCGTGCAGGACGTCGTCCGGCTCCCAGCCGCGGACGGCGTACACGGAGCGGTACTTCAGCAGGTCGATGCGGGGATGGTCCTCGGGGAAGCCGCGCGGCTTCGACTTGAGCCTGTCGCCCTTGATCTCCCAGCCCGCTTTCTCCAGCTTCGCGAGGATTTTGGCCAGTTCGGCGCCGCGCAGTTCGGTGTCGACGGCCTTGCGGAAGCGGGCGAGCTGATCGGACTCGAAGTGGAAGCAGCCGCCGCCGACCCGGAGCCCGGCCGGGCCGACCTCGACGTAGTACGCGCCGCCGCCGCGGCCCTGTTCGATCACCGCGCCGCAGTGGGTCTTGTACGGCGTCTTGTCCTTGGCGAACCGGACGTCGCGGTACGGGCGGAAGACCTTTCCTTCGCCGAAGCCGTCGCCGAACTCCGGGACCAGCTCGGCGAGCAGCGCCTCCATCGGGGCGCGGACGTCGGCCTTGTAGGTGGCGAGGTTCGCGTCCCAATAGGACTTGGAGTTGTCCGCCTCGAGACCGTCGTAGAAGTCGATGGCGTACTCGCCGAAACCGTCGAAACCCATGCGGTGACCGTAATCCTCACCACCGACAGAAGCGCGTGAAGGCCCCCTTCCCTCGGCTCAGCCGAGGAAAGGGGGCCTTCACGCGCGCCCGGGAGAGGCTTACTTGGCCAGTGCGGTGATCAGCTCGCCGTCGGTGGTGTCACCGGAAAGCTCCCAGAAGAAGGCGCCGCCGAGACCCTGGTTCTTGGCGTAGGTGACCTTGCCGCCGATGGTCGCGGGGGTGTCGTAGCTCCACCAGTCGCTGCCGCATTTCGCATAGGCGGTGCCCGCGACGGTGCCGGTGGCCGGGCAGGTGTTCTTCAGGACCTTGTAGTCCTGGATGCCCGGCTCGGTGCCCGCCGCCGGTCCGGTCGCGGTGCCGCCCGGGGCCTCCTGGGTGACGCCGGTCCAGCCGCGGCCGTAGAAACCGATGCCCAGCAACAGTTTGTTCGCCGGGACGCCCTTGCTCTTCAGCTTCTGGATCGCGGCGTCGGAGTGGAAGCCGTCGGTCGGGATGCCCTCGTAGCCGGTCAGCGGGGAATGCGGGGCGGTCGGCCCTGCGCGGCCCAGGCACCGAAGTAGTCGTAGGTCATGACGTTGTACCAGTCGAAATACTGCGAGGCGCCGCCGTAGTCCGCCGCGTCGATCTTGCCGCCATCGGTGCCGTCCGCGGTGATCGCGGCGGTGACCAGCTCCGAGCCGAACTTCTCCCGCAGCGCCTGCGCGAGATTCTTGATCGCGGGCCGGCCCGCTGGGTGTTCGGCGGCCCGGAGACCTACAGCCACGACCACGGCGGTCACCGGCACATGGTCGGGCGGCATCTCGGCCGCGCCATCACCGAAGAGCAGCGCCGCCGCTGGGTGAACCTGCTCTTCGACGCCGCGGACGAGGCCGGGCTGCCCGCCGATCCGGAGTTCCGCTCCGCGTTCGCCGCGTACGTCGAATGGGGCAGCAGGCTCGCAGTGATGTTCTCGCAGCCCGGCCGTGAGGTCACCGTTCCCGAGACCATGCCGAAGTGGGACTGGGGGAACCGGCCGCCCTGGCAGCCGCCGTCGCACTGAGGGCGTCCATAGTGGAGCGGTCGTGAAAGGAGGCCGACGTGATCCGGGTGGACGGCCGGACCCTGCGCTGTGCGGACGTCGTGACCGCCGCGAGCACCGAGGGTCCGCTGGGCATTGACGTCTCGATCGCCGCGCTGCGCGGCGCGGAAAGCGCGTGGAAACTCGCCGAAGAGCTGAGCACGCGCCGCATCGTCTACGGCCGCACCACCGGCGTCGGCGCCAACAAGGAGGACCCGGTCGGCGAGGGTGAGTCGCCGGATCACGGGCTGCGGCTGCTGCGCAGTCACGCGGGCGGCAGCGGCGACGTCATGTCCCCCGGCCAGACCAGGGCGATGATGCTCATCCGGCTCAACCAGCTGCTGGCCGGACGTTCGGGGCTCAGCCCCGAGCTGATCGGGGCGCTGGCCGCCGCCGTGCGGACCGGGGCGCTGCCGCTGGTGCACCGGCTGGGCGCGATCGGTACCGGCGACCTCGCGCCGCTCGCGGAGACCGCGCTCGCCCTCACCGGCGAACGGCCGTGGCTGGCGGGCAGTGTGCCTCCGGTTCCCGTGCGGGCCGGTGACGCGCTCGCGTTCATGAGCAGCAACGCCGCGACGCTGGCCGAAGCGACCCTCGCGGCGATGCGGCTCGACACGCTGACGCGGGCGAGTCACGTCGTCGCGGCGCTCACGTACATCGCGCTCGACGGGAACCCGGAGGCCTACGCGACTCCCGTCCACGAAGCACGTCCGCACGCCGGACAGGTCGCCTGCGCGGCGGAGATGCGGCGGCTGCTCGGGATGGAGGGCACGCCCAAACCCGGCAGGCGGATCCAGGACCCGTTCGGGCTCCGCGCTTTCCCGCAGGTGCAGGGGCCCGCGCTGGACGCGATCCACTACCTGCGCGACGTCCTCGCGGTGGAGATCAACGCCAGCACCGAAAACCCGATGATCTCGACGGTGCATCAGGACGCCTACCACCACGCGCATTTCCACACCGCGTACGTCTCGACCGCGCTCGACCAGGTGCGCGCGACCGTCCACCAGGTCGCCGAGCTGTCGGTGGCCCGGCTCGGTGATCTGGTGGAGCCGGAGTTCACCGGGCTGCGGCCGTTCCTCGCGGCCGGGCCGTCGGGCAGTTCGGGGGTGATGATCCTGGAGTACGTCGCGCACGACGCGCTCACCGAACTGCGGCAGGCCGCGCTGCCGGCGACGCTGGGCACCGCCGTCGTCTCCCGCGGGATCGAGGACCACGCGAGTTTCTCCACCCAGGCCGCGCGGGCGGCGACCGCGGCGGGCTCGGCGTACCAGCAGGTGCTGGCGTGCGAGCTGGTCGCGGCCGTCCGGGCGCTGCGGATGCGCAAGGCAGACCTCGTCTCCCTGCCCGCGCGGGACGCCTACGAGACCGCCGCGGCGGTGCTCGACCCCAGCCTCGAAGACCGGCCGCTCACCGAGGACATCGCCCGCGCCGTGTCGCTTTTGGACACCCTCGCGCTCGTCTGACTCCCCGGGAGGTCAGCAGCAGCAGCCCCGCCGGGCGAGGGAGTGGATCCGGGCGCTCGTGGCCGCCGTCGGCCGGTTCGCGGCGGCCTCGACGGCGTCGAGCATCCGACGGCGCTCCGCCCTGCCGAGGACCCGGCCGCGGGTGATCACCGTGTCGATCTTCGCGACGTTGCGGATGTCGGTCGCCGGGTTCGCGTCCAGCAGCACGAGATCCGCCTCCTTCCCGACCGTCACCGTGCCCGACGTCGCTTCCCTGCCCAGGAACCTCGCCGCGTCGCCCGTGACGGTCTTCAGCGCCTGCACCGGTGAAAGCCCGGCCTCGACCAGGAAGGCCAGTTCCTCGTGCAGCCCGCTGCCGGGGAAGGTGTACGGGTTGAGGCAGTCGGTGCCGCCGATGAGCCCGACCCCCGCATCGCGGGCGACGCCGACCAGCCGCAGCGTCTCCTGGTAGTAGCGCTCCTGCAGGGCGATGTCCGCCGGGGTCTTGGGCGCGAACAGTTCGATGCCCTTGGCCCAGCTCTCGCGCATGTCGGCGGGCACGTATTTCAGCCGCGGGTCGTGCTGGTGGGTTCCGGCGGGCTGCGTGACCACCCGGTTGATCGTCAGCGTCGGCGAATGCCAGGTGCCGTTGCACCGCAGCCTGGCGAAGTAGGCCCGCGCCCTGCCGCGGTCGTACGTGGTGACCGATTCGAACTCCAGCCGCCGCGCCAGGTCGAAGAACGCACGCGGCGCCTCGGGGTCGTAGGGCGTCGCCGTCAACCGGTCGAGGATCTCGTCGCGCCGGGACGAGCAATGGACGGACACCCCGAAGAAATGCTCGAGGCTGTGCTGGCCGAGGTCGCTCACCTCGAGGTGGGACAGCTTGTACGGCCAGTGCCCGGAGAACCGGAGGCCCTGCGCGCGGGTTTCGTCCGCGAGCGCGCGCAGGGCGTCCGGGCCGAGGTAGGAGTAGGTCTTGACGAATTCGGCGCCCGCGGCCTTCTCCGCGCGGACGACGGCTCGCGCCTCGGCCGCCGTCGACACGTGGAGAACCGGTGGCGCCAGCAGCGTCACCGGACCGTCGACGATCCCGCTCGCCAGCACCATGCGCGGGCCGAGCAGCTCACCGCGTTCGATCTTGCCCTTCGTCTCGCGGTTCTCGGCGTATCCCCACATCTCGCGGACACCGGTGACACCGTGGACCAGATGCAGGGGCGGGACGATCTCTTCGAGGTCCGCGCCGTGGGAGTGCATGTCCCACAGCCCCGGGACGAGGTACTTGCCGCGTCCGTCGATCACCCGCGCGCCACCGATATCCGGGAGCTCGGCGGAGCCGCCCACCCAGACGATCCGGTCACCGGCGAGCACGACCGAAACGCCGGGCCGCGGCGCCGAGCCCGTGCCGTCGATCAGGGTGACCTCGGCGATGACGACGATCTCGCCCATGACGGCGGTGGCCGTGCCGGGCAGCAGCCCGGCGAACGCCATCCCGGCTCCTCCGACGGCCAGCCACCTCAGGAACTCGCGCCTATTGGATCCCGCACCCGCCATGAGAACCGCCGTCCCTTTCACCTGGATCCCCAGATGGCCGATTCAACTTGTCGCGGAGGCGAGGCCGCAAGAAAACGAAGGCCCCTTACCTGAACTCAGCACAAAGTAAGGGGCCTTCTCCTGAAACTCGGCTCAGCCGAAGAAGACCTCGGCCTCTTCGTACCGCCCGACCGGGACGGTCTTCAGCTCGGCGGTCGCCTCGGAGAGCTTGACGCGGACGATGTCCGTGCCGCGCAGCGCCACCATCACACCGAAATCACCGTCGGCGACGGCGTCGACCGCGTTGAGCCCGAACCGGGTGGCGAGCACCCGGTCGTACGCCGTCGGGGTGCCGCCACGCTGGACGTGCCCGAGCACGACCGCCCGGGATTCCTTGCCGGTGCGGGCGGCGATCTCGTCGGCCAGCCAGGTGCCGATACCGCCGAGCCGGACGTGCCCGAAGGCGTCCTTCTCGCCGGTGAGCAGCCGCTCCTCGCCGCCCTCGGGCAGCGCGCCCTCGGCGACCACGATGATCGGCGCGTACTCCTTCTCGAACCGGCGCTCGACCCACGAGACGACCTGGTCGACGCTGAAGTGCCGCTCCGGCACGAGGATCACGCTCGCGCCGCCGGCGAGACCGGAGTGCAGCGCGATCCAGCCCGCGTGCCTGCCCATGACCTCGACGACCAGGGCCCGATGGTGCGACTCGGCCGTGGTGTGCAGCCGGTCGATGGCCTCGGTGGCGATCGAGACGGCCGTGTCGAAGCCGAAGGTGTAGTCGGTGGCGCCGAGGTCGTTGTCGATCGTCTTGGGCACCCCGACGACGCCGACACCGTCGTCGGTGAGCCGCTTCGCGACGCCGAGGGTGTCTTCGCCGCCGATCGCGATCAGCGCGTCGACCTGCTGGTCGGCGAGCACGGCCTTGATCTTGTCGACCCCGCCCTCGACCTTGTACGGATTGGTCCGCGACGACCGCAGGATCGTGCCGCCGCGGGTCAGGATGTCCTCGACGTCGTTCAGGCCGAGCGGGCGGCTGTCCCCGGTGAGGGGACCGTTCCAGCCGTTGCGGAACCCGACGATGTCCCAGCCGTGCACCTCGATGCCCTTGCGCACCACAGCGCGGATCACCGCGTTGAGCCCCGGGCAGTCGCCACCGCCGGTCAGCACACCGACACGCATGAGAAGCCTCCGTCTTGTGTTCCGTAGAGATGACAGTCACATGTCCCGTCGCCAGCGTAGCGGGAGTTCTCTGGATCGGTGCAGGGCGGACCACCTCGGGAATCGGTCCACGTCCGCGATGTGCTAGCTTGGCCCCGTGCAGCGCTATTTCTGGTTTACGAAGCCGGCCCCGGGTGGGCACGGCCGCGTGAACCTGCGCTGACCTCCACCCCGAGCCGGAATCACACCGGCTCGGCGAGGTCCCGCGGGTCGGTATCCCTTTCGAAAGGAACCAGACCCCGCGATGTCTCCCTCCGCTGACACCCTGATCGCCCTCGACGGGCACCGCACGGCGGCCATCAACCCCCTGCTGTCGCCCGCGATGCTGCGGCACGAACATCCGATGACGGCGGAAATCGCCGATACCGTCCTAGCCGGGCGGGCCTCGGCCGTCGACATCCTCGACGGCCGGGACGACCGGCTCCTCGTCGTCGTCGGGCCCTGCTCGGTGCACGACGCGGACGCCGCGCTCGACTACGCCCGCCGCCTCGCCGCCAAGGCCGAAGAACACCGCCGCGACCTGCACATCGTCATGCGGGTCTACTTCGAGAAGCCGCGGACCACGCTCGGCTGGAAGGGCCTCATCAACGACCCCGGGCTCGACGGCACGTACGAGGTCAACCACGGCCTGCGGATGGCGCGCAAACTGCTGCTCGACATCTCCGCTCTCGGCCTTCCGGTGGGCTGCGAGTTCCTCGACCCGATCACCCCGCAGTTCATCTCCGACACCGTGACCTGGGGTTCCATCGGCGCGCGGACCGCGGCGAGCCAGGTGCACCGGCAGCTGTGCAGCGCGCTGTCGATGCCGGTCGGGATCAAGAACTCGACCGAGGGCGACGTCCAGGTCGCCGTCGACGCCACCCGCGCGGCCGGCGCCGGCCACGTCTTCGCGGGTATCAACCCCGACGGGCTCGCCGCCCTGATCACCACGGCGGGCAACGAGGACTGCCACGTGATCCTGCGCGGCAGCTCCGCCGGCCCGAACTACGACCCCGCGACGGTGGCCGACACGCTCGCGCGGCTGGCGAAGTCGGGGCTGCCGGAGCGCGTGATCATCGACGCGAGCCACGGCAACAGCGCGAAGGACCACGTGCGGCAGGCCACGGTCGTCCGTGAACTCGCGGACCGGATCGGTGCCGGTGAGCGGGGCATCGCGGGGCTGATGCTGGAGAGCTTCCTGGTGGCAGGACGGCAGGACCTGACGCTGGGCTCGGCCGCCTCGCTCACGTACGGGCAGTCGATCACGGACGCGTGCCTCGGGTGGGAGACGACGGCGGAGCTGCTGGACACGCTCGCGGAGGCGGTGGACTCGCGCCGGTAGGGGTACCAGTGGCTGCGATGAACGGTCCGTTCCTGGCGAATTCGCAAGGAAAGGACCGTTCCTTGCGTGCCGGGTCGCGTCTTATACCGCGAAGGGAGCTTTCGCCGCGTCACATGCGGGATGGCGTCCTTCGCGTCTGCCCACTTCAGCCTCAGCAGCACCATCAGTCACAAGCGCCGCGCCTTCCCCAGTACATGAAGGCCCCCATCCTTGCGCCTAGGTACGGGAAGGGGTCCTTCACGTACTTGAGGCGGAACGGGACGGGCCCTACCGGTGCCAGTAGGACTCGATGATCTGCCAACGCTGGTAGTTGTGCCGCGCGTCCGCCAGCGCGTCGTGCTGGTCGTCCGGCGCCGAGGGCAGCTTCGGCTTGCCCGCGTCCTCCCAGCGCTGCCGCAGGTCACGCGTGAACCGCGGCAGCTGACGCGGCAGGGCAGGCATCGGTCCCCACAGCTGCGCCAGCGCGACGTGGTCGTAAGCGGCGAACCAGGCCCACAGTTCGATCCCGCCGGGCGGCTTGCCGAAGAACTCGAGCAGATCCGTCCGGATCTTCTCGCGGCCGCGCCACGCCGGGTCGGCGGGCGACGGGAGTTTCGGGAGCACGTTGTCGCGAACCCAGGGGCCGGCCTTGCCGGGATCGAAATCGGTCGAGACCGCGTAGAACTCGCGTCCTCTTTCGTCCACGACACCGATCGACACCAGATCGATGGTCACGCCGTCCTCAATGAATTCGGTGTCGTAGAAAAAGCGCACCGGAGAACCCTAGTGGGGCCTCAGCCGACCTTGGTGTCCGGGATACGGGCGACGTCCTGGGCGGACGGCTGCGCGGGCACCTTGGGGCGGAGCCCCGCCTCCTCGGCGGCGAGCAGTTCCTTCGCCTTGGCGGCGTAGATGTCGACGTACTCCTGGCCGGACAGCTCCATGAGCGCGTACATGATCTCGTCGGTGATGGACCGCTCGATGAAGCGGTCGCCGGCGAGGCCTTCGTAGCGCGAGAAGTCGAGCGGCTTGCCGAAGCGGATTTCGAGGCGGCGCGGCCACCACATCTTCGAGCCGATCGGGTTGACCTTGTCGGTACCGACCATGGCGACCGGGACCACGACACCGCCGGACTCGAGCGCGATCCGCGCGACGCCGGTCTTGCCCTTGTACAGGCGGCCGTCCGGGGAGCGGGTGCCTTCGGGGTAGATGCCGAGGAGGTGGCCCTCGCGGACCAGCCGGGTCGCGGTGTCGAGCGCGGCCTGCGCGGCGTTGCCGCCGGAGCGGTCGATCGGGAACTGGCCGACGCCGGTGAAGAACCACTTCTTCAGCAGGCCCTTGAAGCCCTTTTCGGTGAAGTACTCCGATTTGGCCGGGAAGGTCACCTTGCGCTTGACGCGCAGCGGCATGAAGAAGGAGTCGGCGACCGCGAGGTGGTTGCCCGCGAGGATCGCGCCGCCGTCGTCGGGGATGTTCTCCGCGCCGACGACTCTGGTGGGCCACAGCGCCTTGAGCAGTGGCCCGATAAACACGTGTTTCATGAGCCAGTACAGCACTGCGAAAACTCCTCCTAGCAGCTCGACCCCCGCGCCCGATGGTCAAGACTACGAATCGCGCACCCCAGGCACAACGAAGTCCACCCGGTTACCCGCACCCAGCGACGGATCTCACACCCGATCCGGCCCGATTCCGCCGGTGGCCGGGGGCCCACAAGCCGCTCCGGTCGTGCGAACATAGGAGACCTACCCAGCTCTCACGGAAGGCGATCGCATGGCCGTCCTCGCCGGCGCGGAACCGTTCGCTCACACCGGTTCGACCGAAGCAGGGTTCCTGCTGTGCCACGGATTCACCGGCACTCCCGCGAGCATGCGGCCCTGGGGGGACCATCTGGCCGAAGCCGGTTACACGGTGCGCTGCCCGCTCCTTCCCGGGCACGGCACGCGGTGGCAGGACATGAACCGGACAGGCTGGGAGGACTGGTACGGCGCGGTCCGTGAAGAGCTGCTGGCGCTCTTCGCGACGTGCGAGACGGTGTTCGTCGCCGGGATGTCGATGGGCGGGACGCTGACGCTGCGCCTCGCCGAGGAGTTCGGCGACCGGATCGACGGCATCGTGCTGGTGAACCCCTCGATCCTGACGTTGCGCTGGGACGCCAAGCTGCTGCCCGTCCTGTCGAGGGTCCTGCCGTCGGTGCCGGGCGTGGCGAACGACATCGCGAAGCCCGACGAGAAGGAGCTGGCCTACTCGCGGACGCCCGTGCGCGCCGCGGCGAGCCTGGCGAAGCTGTGGAAGCTCACCCGCGCGGATCTGGGCAAGGTGACCCAGCCGGTGCTTCTGCTCCATTCGGCCGCCGACCATGTCGTGGAGCCGGTCAACTCCCAGGTGATCCTGGCCGGGATCGGCAGCGAGGACGTGACCGAGGTGGTGCTGGAGAACAGCTTCCACGTCGCCACGCAAGACCACGACGCAGGCCTGATCTTCACGCGTACGGTGGACTTCGCCCGGTCCGTGCACCGGGCGGGACAGGTGGACGCCGGATGAGCAGAGGCAAGGACGGGCCGGAGGACGTCGACGCGACGTTCGCCGAGATCGTGGCCGACCTCCGTGCGGAGGGCGTCGGTCTGTTCCCGGACGAGGAACTGGAGAAACCGGCGGAAAAGCCCGCCGAGAAGACCCCGCGGCCCGAGCAGCCGGACGCCGAACCCGAACCGGGCTGGCGAGGGGGCGGCACCAGCTGGGACAAGACCCTCTTCGAGGACGACCCCGCCGGGTCGAGCGACGACGAGGGCCATTTCGTGCCGCCCGAGCCGCCTCCCCTGCCGCGTCCGCGCAAGGGCGCGTTCATCGTCCTGCTGTTCTTCGTGCTCGGCCTGCTGCTCCTGATCGCGCCCAACCTGATCGGCATGGGCACCCGGCTCGGTACCCCCCTCGGCATCCTCGCCCTCGCGACCGCGATCGCCCTGCTCCTGCTGCGGGTGCGTCAGGGGCCGCCGCCCGGCGCGGATCCGAACAACGGCGCCCAGGTCTGATCTGCCGGACAATTCGGAAGATGAAGATCGACTTCACTCCCTCGCGCCGGTCGACGGTCGGCGCGGAATGGGAACTCGCCCTCGTCGACCGGCGGACCGGCGAGCTGTCGTCGGTCGCGGAAGAGGTGCTCGACGCCGTCCGTCCCGGCGGCGCGGAGGAGCACCCGAAGATCAAGCAGGAGCTGCTGCTCAACACCATCGAGGTGATCAGCGGGATCTGCGACACGATCGCCGAGGTCAAAGCCGATCTGAATGATTCGCTGGACGTCGTGCACTCGGTGCTCGACCCGCTGGGCGTCGAGCTGTTCTCGGCCGGGTCGCATCCGTTCTCGACGTGGTACCAGCAGAAGGTCACCGACAAGGAGCGCTACGCCAAGCTCATCGACCGGACCCAGTGGTGGGGACGGCAGATGCTGATCTACGGCGTCCACGTGCACGTCGGCGTCGACCACCGCGACAAGGCCCTGCCGATCCTGGACGCACTGCTCAAATACGCGCCGCATCTGCAAGCGCTTTCGGCGTCTTCGCCGTACTGGGGCGCCGAGGACACCGGGTACGCGTCGAACCGCGCGCTGATGTTCCAGCAGCTGCCGACGGCCGGGCTGCCGTTCCAGTTCCGGAAGTGGACCGAGCTGGAGAGCTACGTCGACGACATGTTCACCACGGGCGTGATCGACCACTTTTCCGAGATCCGCTGGGACATCCGGCCCGCGCCGCATTTCGGGACGATCGAAATGCGGGTGTGCGACGGGTTGCCGACGCTGGAGGAGGTCGGCGCGATCTCAGCGCTGACCCAATGCCTGGTCGACGATTTCAGCGCCCGCCTGGACGACGGCGAGATCCTGCCGACGCTGCCGCCGTGGCACGTCCAGGAGAACAAGTGGCGCGCGGCGCGCTACGGCGTCGACGCGATCGTCATCCTCGACGCGGCGGGCAACGAGCGCCTGGTCACCGACGACACCTACGACCTGCTGAACCGGCTGGAACCGGTCGCCCGGCGTCTGGACTGCGCCGACGAACTGCGGTCGGTGGAGACGATCCTGACCTGCGGGCCGAGCTACCTGCGTCAGCGCGCGGTGGCGAAGCAGTACAACGGCAGCCTTCGCGCCGTCGTCGCCTCGCTCATCGCGGAGATGCGGGACGGGAAGATCGCGCGCCCCTGAACTCCGACCGCATTCAGAGGACTAAACGCGGGAGTCGAGGTGCCCCAGAAGCGTGCCGGGGCCGAAGGTCGAAGCGCCGAGTGCCTCGACGCGGGACCGCAGTTCGCGATCGGCGGTCACCACGACGACGTGGTCGTCCGGTGCCGCGGCGCGGGCCTCCCGCGCGACGGCGACGATCGTGTCGTCACCCTCGCCCTCCGCCTCGACGACCTCGACACCGGGCACCGGCGCGACGCCCCGCGCCTTGCCCTCGACGACCAGCACGACCTTCGGCCACCACGACCATTCGCCGCCACCGGGAAGCGCCGGATCGGCGAGCCCGGTTCCGCCCAGGGCCCCGAGCTTGTCCCGCAACCGCTCCGCGGCGCCACGCCGGTCGCGCCACCAGCCGTCCGGCCGCGACCCGACGACGTTCGCGCCGTCGACCACCAGTACGAGCCTGCGATCCAAGTGTTCCCTCAATCCCGGCCACGCGGCCGCGAAATCCCGGTGCAGCCGGAAGTCCGCGACCTCGGCCGCCCGGACCCACCGCAGTTCCGCGCTCTCCGCGCTCGTCACCCTGGCCGATAGCGGGCCGATCGGCGCGGCCAGGACCGTGGTGTAGCGCCAGTTCCCGTGGTCGACGTGCGACGCCGCCAGCGCGCGGACCCGGCCGGGCGGGATGTCGGCCTCCTCGTGCGCCTCGCGGGTGGCGGCCTCACGCGGGCTCTCCCCCGCCTCGACGGCGCCCCCTGGCAGCGCCCAGGTGTGTCCATGATGGACCCACCAGGCCCGCCGCTGCAGCAGGACACCGCGTGCGGGATCGGACAGCAGCAACCCGGCGGCGCCGTTCAGACCCCAGTGAAGATGCCCGAAGTCGCACTTCACGAAGCCGTTGCCGTCCTGCCGGGTCACGGGTTCAGCCTGTCACACCGACCTCGGCGCCGGGAGCCTTCGACGCGTCGACGGCGAGCGCGGCGGCACCGACGATCGCCGAATCGTCGCCGTGGTGCGCGGCCCGGATCCGGGCCAGCGGGCGGTGCCCGGCGCCGGTGATCTTGTCCGCGTAACGCTCGCGTGCCTCGTCGAGGAACAACGGCGCCGATTCGGACACCCCACCGCCGATCACGATGATCTCGGGGTCGAAGACGTCGGCGACCAGCGCCAGGCCCTCGGCCAGCCACTTCGCCAGCTCGGTCATCGCGCGCTGGGCGATCGGGTCCCCGTCGCGGGCGGCACCGGCCACCCGGCGTCCGGTGACCGAGCCGGGGTCTCCCCTGGTCTCGCGCGCGAGCACGGTCGAGCGGCCGGGGTGCCGCGCGAGCAGTTCCACCGCCGTCGCGGCCAGCGCCGTCCCGCTGCAATACCGCTCCCAGCAGCCGTACTTCCCGCACGGGCAGGGTCTGCCGCCGGGGACGACGGTCAGGTGCCCGAGTTCCGGTGCGACGCCGTACGCGCCCCGGTAGATCTTGCCGTCGAGCAGCAGTCCCGCGCCGATCCCCGTGCCCAGTGCGATCAGCGCGGCGACATGAGCGCCGCGGGCGGCCCCGAAGCGGTACTCGCCGACCGCGGCGGCGTTCACGTCGTGTTCCAGGGTCACCGGCAGGCCGACCCGCTTTTCGATGCGCTCGGCGACCGGCGCGGCACGCCAGGACAGATGCGGCGCGAACATCACCGTCCGCCGGTCCTTCGCCACGAACCCGGCGACCGCGAGGCCGACGCCGGAGACGTCGTGCCGGTTGCGGAGGTCTTCGACGACCCCGGCGATGGCGTCTTCGAGCGCGTCCTCGCCGCTGGGCGTCCCGACCCTGGCCGTGTCCATCAGCGAGCCGTGCTCGTCCACCACGCCGGCGCGCACACTCGTGCCCCCGACGTCCACCCCTACCGTCAGCAACTCACTTCTCCCGGTCCGGCTGCCAAGCGTCGCGCCTGGTCACCGCGATGTGCTGCACCCGCGAAGCTCCCACCTGCACATCTTCGGCCGCGGGCTCCTTCCGCGCAGGCTGGAAGCCCGGCATGTGCACGCCCGCCTCGGGTTCCCAGCGATCGGCGAGCACCGCCCGCAGCAGCGCCACGAGCTGCGCGGCCTGCTCCATCAGGCCGGCCACGAACTCGGGCCGCTCGCCGCGGAAGATCCCGACGATCGCGCAGAGCGGGCACCACCCGCCGGAATCGTGGTCGGTGCAGCCGTGGCCGGCGGAGATCAATCCCTCCAGCCACGGCGCGGCGTGCTCGACGACCAGTTCGACCAGCAGGCGGATCTCTTCGGCCAGGTCGAGCGGCCCTGATCCGGTGTTCTCGTTGTTCTCGCTCACCCGGGTCCCCGGTTCCCGGCCAGGCTCACGACCAGGCCGTGCGCGTCGGATTCCGCACCGGTGATCCGGCACGGGCGCAACATCTCCGGCAACGCGATCAGCCGCCGGAAACCGTCCACGGTAACGGCGAGATCATCGTCCACTCTGGCCAGGTCCACTTCGGAGTCACGGTGCAGTGGCACCGCGATCCGCAGCTCGTAGCCGCTGTCCGATTCGGACACCCGCAAGAGCGGGGTAACACCCTTTTCGCTGCCCGCCAAGGGGTCCAGACCTTGGTAGAGCTCGTACGCGATTTCCTGCAGCGCCTCGAGCCCCACCGGCTCGACCGCGCGATGCTCGACGGGCTTCACCTGCCCCGGCCCGAAGCCCGCGTCGGCGAGTTCGGCGAGGACGGTGTTCTGCTGCGCGCGCCGGGTCCGCATCCACGTGGCCGCCGCGCCGCGCCAGAACCCGGGCGCGGGCATCAGCCGGTTGACGATCAGGCCGTCGACCAGGATTCCGCGCAGGGCAAGGGAACTGAGGGTGCGGCGCGCTTCCGCGACGACGACGCGTTCCGGGGTCAGCACGAGCCGCACGGTCGTGGTGGCCGGATCGGTCAGCAGGGTGCGCAGCGACTCCAGATGCGCGCCGAGCCGCCGCACCGCGGCCGCCGTCCGCCGCGCGCCCGGTTTGAACATCCTCGACAGATAGCCGGAGACGGCTTCGGGCAACGCCAGCAGGCGCAGCGTTTCCGCGGTCGGTCCACAGTCGACGACGACCGTCTCCCAGGGACCGTGCTCGGCGAGACGCTGGACTTCGGTGAGGGCGAGGAGTTCGTCGACGCCGGGCACCACCGTGAGTTCTTCGGCGTCGAGCGATTCGAGGCCCACTCCCGCGAGCGCGGTCTGGAGTTCCTGCCGGAGTTCGCGCCAGGTGCTGTCCACCAGGCCGCGGGTGTCGATCTGGGCGGCGTGTAAAAGTCCCGACGTACTCCCTACCGCGGAGGGACCATCGGACACAGCGTCCACTTCGGACGGTTCGCCGCCGAGCGCGCGGCCGAAGGCGTCACCGAGGGAATGCGCCGGGTCGGTCGAGACCACGAGCGTCTTCCTGCCCCGCCCGGCCAGTGCCGCCGCCGTCGCCGCGGCCAGCGTGGTCTTGCCGACACCCCCCTTGCCGGTGAACAGCAGGATCCGCATGCCTACCCTTCGACTCAGGATGCTTCAGCGCGCTTCTTGAGCTCCTTGAGCGCGGTGTCCATGACCATCTTCTCGGCCTTGCGGCGCAGCAGCCCGATCATCGGCAGCGCCAGCTCGACGGACAGCGTATACGTGACCTTGGTGCGGCCGGCGCTCAGCGCTTCGAGGGCGTAGCGGCCGTTCTGGGCCTTCTGCATCTGGCCCTTGACCAGGTGCCAGCTGACTCCGTGGCCGTCGGCGTCCCAGTCGTACTCGAGGGTGTAGACGTCCTTGATGGGCCCGGCGTCGAGGGTGAGTTTCACCTGCTTGGCGCGGCCGTTGTCATCCTCGGCGAGGACCTCGGTCTCCCGGACGGCCTTGGCCCATTCCGGGTACGCGGGGAAGTCGGCGATGACGGCCATGACCCGCGCGGGCTCGGCGTCGACCTCGATGGACTGCGTGGACTGCTCGGCCATGCCCCGAACTCTAGCCGGGACCGGCAGTCACCAGCGAAGCACGTACGGCTGAGAGGTCTCTTTGAAGTGACCGACGTTACGGCATTCGGTCCTGCCGAGCCTCGTCCGCGGCGTCAGCGGCTGGTGGACGTGCCCGAAGACCGACCAGCGCGGCCGCTGCTCGCGGATGAGATCCACCAGCGCCGCCGACCCGATCTCGGAGCGCCGGGCGATCACGTCGTAGGTCAGTTCCGGGACGGCGGGCGGGATGTGGGTGCACAGGACGTCCACGTTCTCCAGCCCGGCGACGGCGACGTCGTACTCCTCGCGGGTGCGCAGATAGGGCCGCCAGAAGCCGTTGCGGCGCGGGACCACGTTCGGCGGGAGCAGCGCGCCGCCGATGAACCCGAAGCGCAGCCCGCCGAACTCGGCGACCTCGCCGTCGAGGACGGTGATGCCGTCGCCGGCGAACTCGGGCCACAGCGACGGGTCGTCGACGTTGCCGGGGGTCGCGAACGTCGGCGCGGTCAGCGCTCCGAAGAGGACGGCGTACTGGTCCTGGATGGCCTCGCCGACCGCGGCGGCGGGATCGGCCAAAGTGGCCCACAACGATCGCGAGAAGGCAACGGTCTCATCACGAGTGCCCTCACGCCGCAGCCGCGCGAACTCGCCGACCTTCTCGGCGCCGAACAGCGCGCCCATGATGCCCTTGTCGTGTTCGCGGTAGTCGACGAAGTCCAGCAGGTCGCCCAGGACGATCAGCGCGTCGGCGCCGTCGCCCGCGCGTTTGAGCGCGTCGGCGTTGCCGTGCACGTCCGACACCACGTGAACCCGCATGCTCTCCCCTGTGCTCCTTGGTGGACCCGCGACCGCGATCCCGTCACCAGGGCGCGGCAGGTGGCTCCCTCACTTCGTGCTTTCCCGCCGGGATAGCGAGGCCTTCGGCCGGGGCGGGCCCACGGTCGTGCGTGGTCACCACATCGCGACACATCCGCAGCTCCGCCTCTCCCCTACCCGGCCCGGGGACCGACCCCGGGCTCACGCCCGTCCTCAAGGATCTCCTTGAGCCCGAGCGCGATCACCTTGGCGGCACGGGCCCTGCGGTCGAACTCCCGCCGCAGGTCACGGGCCTGGAGCGCGCGCGGCGCCCCGTCCGGACCGGCGGGAGTGGCACGCAGGAAGTAGTGCAGCAGAGTGCCGTCGAGCACCGGCTCGAGCCAGACCTCCATGGTACCGATCAAGGCACCGCGCACGGTCCAGCGCAGTCCTTGGTCGCCGCGGTCGGTGTAGACCTCCAGGACGAGGTCCGGCCAGTAACGTGACCAAGATCGCGGATCGGCGAAGGCGGCGGCCACGGTGGAGGGCGGGACCACGAGGAAGGTCTCGTCGACGATGTCGAGAGCTGGCGGCGCCTGGTTCACAGCGGCAGAATGTCATGCCCTGGGTATGGCCGATTCGTCAGCATGGTCTTAAGGTGCACGGCACGCTAAGTTGACTGGCGGGTAACACCGGTCACACCACTTGCACGCGAACACGGAGGTTCCTCGTGCGCGAATACAGCGCCCCCGCCGCCAATCCGGTGACCGACGACGAGAATCTCGCCGACGTCGTCTGGGCGAACGCGGAGCGGTTCTCCGATGTCGTGAGTTTCCGCCGCCAGGTCGACGGTACCTGGTTGGACATCACCGCCAAAGACTTCGCCGCCCAGGTTCTGGCCGTGGCCAAGGGAATGGCACAGGCGGGTATCGCTCCGGGCGACCGGATCGGGCTCATGTCCAAGACCCGCTACGAATGGACCCTGATCGACTTCGCGATCTGGGCCGCCGGAGCGGTCACCGTCCCGATCTACGACACCTCCTCGGCCGAGCAGGTCCACTGGATCCTCTCGGACTCGGCCGCGAAGGCCGTGTTCGTCGAGACCGACGAACACGTCGCGACGCTCGAATCCGTCAAGGGCCGCCTCGACACGCTCGAGCACACCTGGCAGATCGAGGCGGGCGCCGTCGACCAGCTCACCGAGCAGGGTGCCGGGCTCAGCGACGACGACCTGCACGAGCGGCGCCGCACGGTGAAGGCCGGCGACCTCGCCACGATCGTGTACACCTCGGGCACGACCGGCCGCCCCAAGGGCGTCGAGCTGACCCACCGGAACCTCCTCGCCGAGATCCGCGCCGACATCGCCGCGTTCCCGCAGCTGATGGAGCAGGGCAACTCGCTGCTGGTGTTCCTGCCGCTCGCGCACGTCCTCGCCCGCGCCATCGCGGTGACCGCGCTCAGCGCGCGGGTGACCCTCGGGCACACCTCGGACGTCAAGGACCTCGTCGCCGACCTCGGCACCTTCCGGCCGACGTTCGTCGTCGCCGTGCCGCGGGTGTTCGAGAAGGTCTACAACGGCGCGAAGCAGAAGGCGCACGGTGACGGCAAGGGCAAGATCTTCGACGCCGCCGAAGCCACCGCCGTCGCGTACAGCCAGGCCCAGGACACCGGCGGAGCCGGGCTCGGCCTCAAGATCAAGCACGCGCTGTTCGACAAGCTGGTGTTCAGCAAGCTGCGCGCGGCCCTCGGCGGCCGGTGCGTGGCCGCGGTGTCCGGCGGTGCCCCGCTCGGCGTGCGGCTCGCGCACTTCTTCCGCGGCATCGGTGTCCCGGTGTTCGAGGGCTACGGCCTGACCGAGACGTCCGCGGCCGCCTGCGTCGGCACCCAGGACGGGTTCCGCGTCGGCACCGTGGGCCGCCCGGTCGCCGGTACCTCGGTGCGGATCGCCGACGACGGCGAGATCCTGCTGAAGGGCGACGTCGTCTTCAGCGGTTACTTCAACAACGCCGAAGCGACCGCCGAAGCGCTCGAGGACGGCTGGTTCCACACCGGCGACCTCGGCGAGCTGGACAGGGACGGGTTCCTCAAGATCACCGGGCGCAAGAAGGAGATCATCGTGACCGCGGGCGGCAAGAACGTCGCCCCGTCCGGGCTCGAGGACACCATCAAGTCCAGCCCGCTGGTCAGCCAGGCGATGGTCGTCGGCGACCAGCGGCCGTTCATCGGCGCGCTGATCACCATCGACGAGGAGTACTTCCCGTCGTGGAAGTCGCAGCACGGCAAGCCCGCCGACGCCACGGTGTCCGACCTGGCAGGCGACGCCGAGCTGCGCGCCGAGATCCAGACGGCCGTCGATCAGGCCAACAGCGCGGTGTCGCAGGCCGAGGCGATCAAGAAGTTCACGATCCTGTCGAAGGACTTCACCGAGGCGGGCGGGGAGATCACGCCGAGCCTGAAGCTGAAGCGCAACATCGTGAACAAGAACTACGCGACCGACATCGAAGCCCTGTACAAGAAGTAGCTTTTCGCGTGCGAAGGCCCCCTTCCCTCGGCTGAGCCGAGTGAAGGGGCCTTCACGCGCGTTGGGTCGGTGGCGTTGGGGAACCTCGCGAGCGTTGCGAAAGCCACTTTCGCAACGTTGAAGGTTGCGAAAGTGGCTTTCGCGACGCCGGGCGGGCCCGGAGAGCGTCCATTGTGGACAGTAGTGTCGTGCTCCCCAAGGGCGTCCTTCAGCCGATCTTCGCGTCCCACTCGATGTGGTGCCGGTACAGCCAGTTCCGGTCCCGGTCGGGCGTCGTCCCCGACGACACCGCCGCGCTGCCGGCCACCAGCTCCTCCACCCGCGCCCGCCGCAGCCGCTCGTAGGCCGCGAAAGCCGTTGGCGCGTCGGGAAGATCCCGCAGACACTGCGCCAGGACGACACTGTCCTCCAATGCCATCGACGCGCCCTGTCCCGCGGCGGGCGAGGCCGCGTGCGCCGCGTCGCCCACGAGGACCATCGTGGCGTTGAACCACACCGGCGTCGAGGGCACGTCGTAGGAGTGCCCGCCGAAGACGTCGTCTCCGGTGGACTGGATGATTTCCGCGGCAGGCAACGGTTCCCCGTCGAAAGCGGCGAAAGCGGCCGAGCGCCACTCAGCCGCCGAAAGACCGACGCGGACGCCTTCGGCCGTGGGAAGCCGCGCGAACCAGTACGTCGCGCCGTCGGGCGTGCTGGTGTAACCGAAAAAGGCGTGCAGGCTCTGAACCATCCGATAGAGGGACGGGGCCTGCGGGATGCTCGTGTCGGTCGTGTAGCCGTAGACGACGTCGAGCCCCGTCGAGCGCGGAGGCGGGCAGTCCGGGTCGATGATCGTCCGGACCACCGAGCGCAGCCCGTCGGCGCCGATCAGGATGTCGCCTTCGGCCACGGAACCATCCTCGAACCGCGCGATCCCCGGCGAGGCGGAAACCAGCCGTTTCCCGCGCTCGAAGGTGATCCCGCGCGAGATCGCCTCCTCCTGCAGCGCGCGATAAAGCGACGCCCGCGTCATCGTGCGCGGCCCGGCGAGACCGTCGATGGCGAAGGAACGCCGTTCGACGGTCCGCCCGTCCGGGGTCACGAGTTCCAGGCCCACCGCGCCGAAGGAATTGTCGATCACCGGTGCCTCGGCGCCGATCGCGCGCAGGGCGTCCATGCCGTTGTGCATGATCGTCAGGAACGCACCCGCGTCCTCGCCGCCGGACGGGTACGCCTCGTGGACGCTCGCTTCGATCCCGGCCCGCCGCAACGCCATCGCGGTCACCGTGCCCGAGACGCCGCCGCCGATGATCACAGCCTTCACCGCTGACCCCCTGTCGTGTCGCCGTCACCCGACCGTACCGGGAAACGGCGACACGACAGAGAAGGTCACGCGCCGCCGCTGGCGACGAGGTCGCCGTTGACCCCCTTGGGGAAGAACCCGCCCTCCTTCACCGCACCGGCGTTCAGGTAGACGACGTTCAGCACCCGGTCGGCGCCGCGGCCGAAGCAAATGCCGTTGTCGTCGGCCGGCACGATGTTGGCCTGGTTGCCGAGCAGGATGCCCTGGTCGCCGTCGCCGGGACCGTCGAGGGCGTCGCGGGCGTTGGAGATCTTGGCCGCCGCGTCCCCGAGGCCCCGGTCGAACATCGAGGTCCGGATGGTGGCGGCGTGGTAGGCCTCGGCGGCCAGGATGCCCGCGGCCGCGTCCAGGAATGTCTTGTTGGTGATCAGCGGTGCGGCGCCCTTGTAGGCCGTGACGCCGACGTCCTCGAACAGGAACGCCGCCAGCAGGAAGTTCTTCTCGTTGGCGAACGGATCGAACCGCTGGTATTCGCTGATCAGCCCGGCCGCGCGAGCGGCGGCGGTGAAGCTGTCCTCGAGGTCGATCTCGGGCCGCGACACCGCGGCCTCGCCCAGCGCGCCGCGCAGGAACTTGACGTGCGCGACCTCGTCGCCCGCGATCTCCTTCGCGAACTGGTGCAGCGTCTTGTCGTGGAACTTCACCTTCTTGCCGCCGGCGACGCCACCCTGGGCGCCCACGCCGCCGGTGAGGTCGTCCGGCAGCCCGCGGCCGTGGACGGCGAAGGAGTAGAATTCGGCTTCGAGGTACTCCAGGTTGAGCGCGAAGTTGAGTACGGCGGCGTCGCTGGGACCTTCGGCGGCGGCAGCGGCCTCACCCGTCGCCGACGCGGACGAAGTGGCCTGTACCCCGAGGTAGGTCGCGCCGACCACACCGAGCCCCGCCGCGCCCGCGGCCTTCAGGAACCGGCGGCGATCCGTGCGGTTCTCGGCGCTGCGCGAGATGAGGGTACGAACGAAGGGCTTTCCGAACACGAGTGGTTCCTCTCGTCTTTGCGGTGCACACCCACCCACTCGGACGTTCGGAACCACCCGTGACCCGGATTGGAAAAGATCTCGAACTTATTTCTTCGTCGCCGCGGCAAGGCGAACGCAGACGGCGAGACCGCGGATGGCCTCTTCCACTTCGGCCAGCTCAGGGTAGGTCGGCGCGATGCGGATGACGGCGTCTTCGGGGTCGTCGCCGTACGGGTGGGTCGCGCCGGCCGGGGTCAGGGCGATTCCCGCCTCCTTGGCCAGCCGCACGACCTCCTTGGCGGTCCCGGACGGCACGGTCAGCGAGATGAAGTACCCGCCGGTCGGCTTGGTCCAGGACGCGAGGCCCGATTCGCCGAGTTCCTTGGTCAGGATCTCGTCGACGGCCGCGAACTTCGGCCCGATGAGCTCGGCGTGCTTGCGCATGTGCTCGCGGACGCCGTCCTCGTCGCGCAGGAACTGCGCGTGGCGGAGCTGGTTGACCTTGTCCGGGCCGATGGTCCGCTTGCCGATGAGGCCGGTCCACCAGGCCAGGTTCGCTTCGGAGGCGCCGAAGAAGCCGACGCCGCCACCCGCGTAGGTGACCTTCGAGGTGGAGCCGAACACGAACACGCGGTCGGCATTGCCCGCCTCGGTGGCCAGCGCGAGCAGGTCGGCCAACCGCGCCTCTTCGTCGGTGAGGTGGTGCACGGCGTAGGCGTTGTCCCAGAAGATCCGGAAATCCGGGGCCGCCGTGGTCATCGTCGCCAGCCGGCGCACGGTGTCGTCGCTGTAGGTGACGCCGGTCGGGTTGCTGTACTTCGGCACGCACCAGATGCCCTTGACCGCGGCGTCCTCGGCGACGAGGCGCTCGACGACCGCCATGTCCGGGCCGGTCTCGGTGAGCGGCACCTGGATCAGCTCGATCCCGAAGCGTTCGGCCAGCGCGAAGTGCCGGTCGTAGCCCGGCACGGGGCATAGGAATTTGACGCTCGGCTCGTCGGCCCAGCGGCGCTCGGCGCCCGGGAGCTTGCTGAGGAAGGCCTGCACGATCGAGTCGTGCATGAGCTCCAGGCTGGAGTTACCCGCGGCCAGCAGCTGCTCGGCCGGGACCTGCAGCGGCCCGGCGAAGATGCGGCGAAGCTCGGGCAAGCCCTTGAGGCCGCCGTAGTTGCGGACGTCCGTGCCGTCTTCGGCCTTGCGCACGTCTCCGGGGAGGGCGAGCAGCCCGTCGGCGAGGTCCAGCTGGCGGGGGGACGGCTTGCCGCGGGTGATGTCCAGGGAGAGGCCACGGTCGACGAGGGCCGCGTAGTCGCGGCGGGCGCTCTCGACATCGACAGGTGCAGTGGTCATGCCTAACGCTAAACCCGGGCGCGTTCCGGTGTGAGACGAGGGTGGCCCTGGACCGGCGCGTACAAGATCCGATAACGGTTCCGGCGGGTTTTCAGCATTCGTAACGAGTCCGAATCCCCTATTGGAACGACCGTTTTTTCCCGCATTCTCGGTATCACGAGGAAAGGGGAGAAAAATGGGATCGAAGAACTGGGCGGCGGTGACACTGATGGCCGCGGGCGCGCTGGCCGCGTGCGCGGTACCCCATCAGGGAACGGCGACTCCGGCCGTCGCGGTGGTCGCTCCGCCGACCACGATCGTGCTCCAGCCACCGGCGGTCGCGGCCCCGCCGCAGACGGTTTATGTCGCACCGCCCGAGACGCGGACGGTGCATCCCGCGCCGGCGGTTCCGGTGGCGCGAACGGTGATCGCGTACTACGAGGCGCTCAACCGGCGTGATTTCCTCACCGCGTGGAACCTCGGCGGGCGACGACTGGCGAAAGGCGGCGCTTATGCCTCCTACGTCAAGGGATTCGCGACGACTTCCTGGGCAGATCTCACCGTGACGGGCGTGAGCGGGAACAGGGTGGACGTCCATCTTTCGGCTCGCCAGACCGATGGATCGCTGCGTACTTTTTCCGGTTCCTACACCGTTTCCGGCGGCGCGATCACCGGGGCGGACATGAAACGCGTCTCGTGATCACAGCGGAGTCAGCTGGGAGATCCTCCACCGGCCGTCGACGCGCTGCGCGGTGACCGAAAGCTGCGAGACCGTCGACTGCGGGGCGCCGCCACCGGTGGTCATCGTCTGCTGGTCGAGGAACAGCAGCACCTCGGCCTGGTCGCCGCGCAGGGACCGGACACCGAGCGACCGGACCGTCGTCGTCCGCACGAGCTTCTGGTCCTCCGCCCGTTTGCGCGCCGACGCGAACTGGTCCCGGTACTGGCCGGTCGCCTCGCCGGTCAGCACCTCGCCCGCGGCCCGCTCGGTTCGCGCGAGGTTGCTGTAGTCGTAGGAGAAGACGGCCTTCACCCCGGCGCCGACCTGGTCCGCGACCTCGGCCGTGGCGGCCTGGTCCACCAGCGCCGCGTTGCCGTCCGAGCCCAGCGAAGACGCCTCGAGACCGAACCACACCGCGCAGCCGGTCGCCAGCGCGATGATCGCGATCAGGATCCGCGGGACGCGCCCGGTCATGATCCGGCCGCCTGTACCGCGCTGACCTTCCAGCCGTCCGCGACGCGCTGGTAGTCCACGGTCAGCCTGCTCACCTTGGGCGCGGCCGAGCCGCCGCCGGTGCTGACCCGCACGTCCAGCACGGCCATCAGCCGCGCCGTCCCGGCGACGGCGTCGAGTTCGGTGACCGCGGCCTGCTTGAGCTCGGCGGTGGCGACGGTCTTGCTCGCGTTCGCCCGGTCGATCTGGATCTGCCGGTCGCCCGTGAGGTCCTTGCCGAGGCGTCCTGTGGTGACGCCGAGCCAGCGGTCGACGTCCTGGGCGCCGCTGCGGTAGTCGATCGTGTTGAGCACTTCGAGCTGGCCGGACGCGGCGGTCAGGACGGCTTCGCGTTCCCGGCCCCGCGCCAGGCCGTCGTCCCGTGCGGCGCTCCACCACGACCAGCCGAACCAGGCGGCCGCGAGGACCGCCAGCGCGGCGGCGACGGCGAGGGCACGGGTGACCACTACTTGCCGCCCAGCAACGCGCCGAGTCCGCCGGGGGCCGATCCGGTGAGCAGGCTCAGCACACCCGGCAGCTGGGCGGATTCCGCCGCCTGCGGGGTCTGCTTCGGCCGCTCCGGGACCGTCGGCGGTTTCCCGGCGTACGGGGCGTTCTGCGAGCCTCGCACGCCGGTGGGGCTTCCCGGCGGCTCGGCGCAGTACGCCTGGGTGTTCACCGGCGCCTCGGTGGTGTCGTTGGCGGGACGCTGTTTCGTGCCTTCGTAGCCCTTCGTGCACGAGACGGGGTCGAAGAAGTTGAACACCACGCCCAGGTGACCGGTGCCGTCCGGCGACGTCGAACGCGAGAAGGCCGAGATGATCGGGTACGCGACGAGCAGTTCCTCGATCGCGTCGGTGCGGGCGGAGGTGATCTGGGCGGTCGTGAGCGTGTTCGCGAACAGCACGCCGAGGTCGGTCCCGGAGACCGCGAGCACGTCGCTGATCTGGCGGCTCAGCTTCGGTGCCTCGTCGATCACGCGCCGCAGGTCCGGGTCGGAGGTCTTCAGCTGCGCGGCGATCGTCTTGAGCCCGCTGGAGAACTGGCTGATGTTGTCCGCCTGCCGCCGCTGGGTGTCCAGCACCGTCCGCGAGTTGGCGAGCAGGCCCTGGGTGTCGGGCAGGTACTGGGTCGCGGTCGCGGTGAGGGAACCGGTGCTGTCCAGCAGCTGCCGCAGATCCGGGCCCGCGTTCGCGAAGGCCTCGTAGGTCTCGTCGACGACGGTCTTCAACGATTCCGGTTTCACACTCGACACCAGTTTGTCCAAATTGGACAGTACGGTGTCCGGCGCGAGCGGGATCGAGGTCTTGTCCCGCTTGATGACCGATCCCTCGGCGAGGTACGGCCCGTTTTCGTGCATGGGCAGCAGATCGACGTACTGCTCCCCCACCGCCGACCGGTTCGCGACCGCGGCCTTGGTGTCCGCGGGGATCCGCGGCGCGCCGGAGTCGATGTCGAGGCCGAGGTCGATGCCGTGTTCGGTGAGCGTCATCGACGCGACCTTGCCGACCGCGACACCGCGGTAGGAGACCTCGGCGTTGACGAAGATCCCGCCGGAGTCCTCGAGTTGCGCGGTGACGAGGTAGCCACGGGTGCCGAAGAGCCGGTCCAGCCCGGCGTACTTGCCACCCGCGTAGACGACCGACACGACCGCGATGACGACGAACACCGCCAGCTGGATCTTGGTCTTGCGCGTGATCACCGGCCACCTCCGAGCAGCGGCCCGAGGATCCCGCCGAGGACGCCACCGAGCACATCCCCTTGGGGCGCCTGCGGAGCCTGCGGGAGATCACCGGCGGGCAGCGGCAGCACCGGTGGCGCGGCACCGTTGTTGAACGGGATGGCGCCGGGTGTGCCGGTCCCCTGGGTACCGGGCAGCTGGATGATCGGCTGCGACGAGTTGTTCATGTTCTCCAGGAACGTGTCCAGTTTCAGGTCGATCTTCGCCTCCACGTTCGCGTAGTCGCCCTTGATCACGTTGCCCGCGTAGTCCGGGAACGGGTACGTGAGCAGGATCCGCAGCGCCGTCGGCAGATCCTGGCCGGCCTCGGTCAGCTTCCGCAAGGTCGGCTGCAACGCGCGGAGGTTCGCGACCAGCGTGTCCTTGCTCGCGTTGATCGTCTCGGTCGCGACCCCGGACAGCGTGTTCAGCGACCGCAGCATGCCGACCAGCTGGTCCCGTTGCTCGGTCACGACCTTGAGCCCCGGCGAGAGGTTGTCGAGCGCGTTCGTGAGGTTCTGTGTCTGGCCGACGAGGGTCTTCGACAGCTTGTCGAGGCCGTCGATGGCGCGCAGGATCTCGCCCTTGTGGCCGTCGAGTTCCGTGGCGAGCTTGTCCACTTGGGACAGCAGGGAGCGGACCTCGGCCTCGTTGCCGGTGAGCGCTTCGTTGAGTTCGTGGCTGATCTTCTGGATCTGCTCGACGCCACCGCCGTTGAGCAACAGGGAAAGCGCGCCGAGGACCTCTTCGACCTCGGGGTTGCGGTTCGTGCGGTCCAGCGGGATCTTCGCGCCCTCGGCGAGCGTTCCCTCGGGCTTCTCGGGGGCGTGCAGGTCGACGAACTTCTCTCCGAGCAGGCTCGACTGCCGCAGCTCGGCACGCGCGTTCGCGGGCAGCGCGATGTCGCCGTTGACGACCATGCTCACCCACGCCGACCGCGTGTCCGGCGCGAGGTCGATCTTCTCGACCCGGCCGACCGGGACGTCGTTGACCTTCACACTCGCCTGCGGCACCAGGTCGAGGACGTCGGAGAACTGCGCGGTGAGCCGGTACGGGTGGTCGCCGAGATCCGCGCCGCCCGGCAAGGGCGTGTTGTACAGCCCCGAAAAACCGCCGTCACTGCAACCGGCCAGCACGAGGACGCCCGCCATCACTCCCGCGATCTTCTGCCGTTGCCGCCTCATTTCCGGAGCCCCTTCGTCATGACGTCGACGAGCGGGAGCGGCAGCGGTGGCAGTTCGCCGCTCTGCAGCGAGGCCAGCACCTGTGGAACCGACGGGAGTTTCAGCGTGCCGTCGAGGACCGGCGCGAGCTGCTTGCAGATGTCGCCCAACGCGTCCGGGATCGGTTTCGGCGTGCTCGCGCTGATCAGGCGGCACACGGTCAGGATCGGCGGATGCGTCAGCTCGTTCAGGTTGTCCCGCACCGCGATCGTGCCGGACGCGGCGTCATAGGAGTTGATGAAGTTGGTCGCCCCGGTCGGCGCGATGTCGATCACCTCGGCGAGCGAGGCCCGCTGGTCCACGAGCACCTTCGTCAGCCCGGCCAGTTTGTCCACATTGGACGAGAGGAGATCCTTGTTCTCCGCGACGAACTTCTCGACGTCGCCCATCGCCGTCGCCAGGGAGTTCAGCGCGGCGCCCACGTCGGCGGAATCCGCGGCGAGGAAGCCGCTGACGTCCGCGGCCCGGCGGTAGAACTCGTTGAGCTGCTTGTCACTTTCGGCGAGCGCGCCGGTGAAGGAGTTCAGGTTCTGCACCGTGGTGAACAGGTCGCCTTTGGAGCTGTCCAGCGTTTTGGCCAGCTCGGACAGCCGCGTCACCGTGGTGTTGAGGTTCTTGCCGTTGCCGTCGAGGTTCGCCGCCGCGGTGTCGAGCACGTCGGACAGCGCGCCGTTCTTGTTGGCGCCGTTGGGTCCCAGGCTGGTCGAGAGCTTGTCGAGACTCGTGTAGAGATCGTCGAGTTCGGCGGGCGTCGCCGTCTTCTCCTTGGCGATCACCGTGTCCGACGCCATTTCGGGGCCGCTCTCGTAGGCCGGGGTCAGCTGGACGTACCGGTCGCTGACCAGGCTCGGCGCGACGACGACGGCTCCCGCGTCGGCCGGGATCGGGGTGTCGCCGTCGATCCGCATGTCGACCCGGACCGCCTCGCCCTGCGGCGTGACCCCGGCGATCTCCCCGACCTTCACCCCGAGCACCCGGACCGACGAACCCGCGTAGAGCCCGACGGTCTTCCCGAAGTAGGCGCTGATCCGTGTGCCTCCCGGTTCCTTGAACACCAGCCACAGCCCGGCGGTCAGGAGCAGCACGAGAACGCAGGCGAACGCGACCCGGTCGTAGACCGTGCGGGTGCGAGTGCTCATCGTCCGCCCACTCCCTGATTCGGTGCCGCGATCGGCGGGGTGCAGCCCTCCGGGTTCACCTGGAACGCGCCCGCGATGATCGTCGGCGGCAGCAGCCCGCACAGGTAGCCCTCGAACCAGCGCCCGTTGCCCGTCGCGTTGGCGCCGACGCGGGCGAACGGCGCCATCAGCGCGAGGCTGCGGCTGAGGTTGTCCTGGTTGCGCTGCAGGATGTCGGTGACCTTGCCGAGTTTCTCCAGCGTCGGCTTCAGCTGTTGCCGGTTGTCGGCGACAAGACCGGACAGCTGCGCGGAGACCTGTTGCGTGCCCTTGAGCAAGGTGCTGATCGCGTCCTTCCGGTTCTGCAGTTCGGCGAGCAGGAGATTGCCGTCGTCGAGGATCCGTTTCAGCTGGGCGTTGCGGTCGGACAGCGTCTTGGACACCTTGCTCGTGTTGGCCAGCAACGTCTTCAGGTCACCGTCGCGTGAGGACACCGTCTTGGACAAGGAAGAGAGGCCGCTCAGCGCGTCCTTGAGGTACTGCGGGCTGTCCTTGAGCGCGTCGGAAAGGACGGTGAAACTCGACGCCAGCTGTTCGGTGTCGATCTCACCGACCGTGCTCGACAGCTCCTGGAACGCGTCCTGCAGCTCGAACGGCGTCCGCGTGCGGTCGAGCCCGATGGTGGTGTTCGGGTCCTGGTTCGCCTTGCCCTTCGGCGTGAGCGCGAGGAATTTCTCGCCGAGCAGTGTCTTGATCTCGATCGACGCGGCGGTCGCGTCGCCGACCCGGACATCCTTGACCCGGAACTTCACCAGCACCTTCTTGCCCGCCAGCTCCACCGAACTGACCTGGCCGACCTTGACGCCGGCGACCTGGACCTCGTTGTCGGGCGACAGCCCCGCGGACTCACCGAAGTACGCGGAGTAGGTCGTCCCGTTGCCGAACAGCGGGATCCGGTCCGAGAAGTACGTCGTCGCCGTGATCAGCACGATCAGGATGAGCGTCACGCCGCCGACCACGGCCTGGTTGCGTTCCTTGAGCGGCTTCACGGCCCGCACCTCTCCGGTCGCTGCGTGCCGGGCAGCGGCGTGATCGGCAGTTCGATGTCGAGCGATTTGATGCCAATGCTGCCGGAGATCCCGCACAGGTAGTAGTTGAACCAGCTGCCGTAACTCAGCGTCCTGGTGAACTTCTGCAGGTTGCCCGGCAGCACCTGCAGGAGGTGGTCGAGCAGCTGTTCCGAGTCGCCGAGGTTCTGCGACAGCGCGCCGAGCTGGACGACGTCGTCCTTGAGTGCGGGGCGCGCGTCGGCGAGCAGCCCGGTCGTGGCGACGGTGAGGTCGCCCAGCGCCTTGACCGCCTCCCCGATCGGCTGCCGCTGCTCGGCGAGCCCGGTGACCAGCCGCTGGGTTTGGTCGATTAGCTCGCCCAGCTGCGGAGAGCGTTTCTCGACCGTGCCGAGCACGTTGTTGAGGTTCGCGATGACCTCGCCGATGATCTTGTCCTTGCCCGCGATGGCCGACGTGACCGACGCGGTGTGCGCGAGCAGGCTGGTGATCGTGCCGCCCTCGCCCTGGAAGACCTGGATGATCTCGTAGGAGAGTTTGTTGACGTCCTCGGGGTTCAGCGCGCGGAAGAGCGGTTTGAACCCGTTGAACAGCACGGTCAGGTTGAGCGCCGGTTTGGTGCGTTCGGGCGGGATGACCCCGCCGCGCGGCAACGACTTCTCGTCGCCGATGTCCGTGCCGAGCGAGAGATACCGCTGGCCGACCAGGTTACGGTACTTGATCGTCGCGGTGACCGACGCCGGCAACCGGTGCGAGGTCTGGACGTCGAAATGGACCTGGGCGAAGTTCTTCTCGCCCGCTTCGACCTCGATCTCGCCGACCTGGCCGACCTTCACGCCGACGATGCGGACGTCGTCGCCCTCCTTGAGCCCGGACGCGTCGGTGAACTTGGCCGTGTAGCCGGAGGTCTCGCCGAAGTTGGTGTTCGCGATCGTGGCGCCGAGGATCGCGGTGAGCAGCACGGTCACCACCGCGAAGACGAGGATCTTGACCAGGTCGGGTACGAAGGACCTCATCGGGCGGCCCTCCCGCCTCGTGAATGGCCAGGACGGTTGAAACCGTCCTTACTCATGCGCCCCCAGTGTGTCCGGTCGCTTCCTGCCGTCGCGGGCCGAGCACGTTGCGAAAGCCACTTTCGCAACGTTGAAGGTTGCGAAAGTGGCTTTCGCAACGTCGGCCGGGCGGGCGATGGGGCGACCGGCGGGCAGCCGGGGGTCACGCCCGCACCCACCGCGCGCGCCTGAGTACTCATCGCAGCTCCACCTCCACCCCGCGGTACAGCGGCCCCACCAGCAGACTCCCCCAGTTCGGCACCTGATCCGGCGTCGTGCCCATGGCCGGCGACACGAGCAGGTCGATCAGCCGCTGCTCATCCGGCGAGTTCACCACCGAACCACCCGCGCCCCCACCCGCGGGAATGGTCCCGTTCGAGGGCAGGGTGCCGTCGGGATCGCGCGGCGGCGCGGGTTTCGAGGATCCGTCGTCGATGGCGCCGTCCGGCGGGTACTGCGGCCAGCGTCCCGGCGGCGGCACCTCCGGGTAACACCGCGGACCGCGTTTGTCGTTGTACTTCGGCTCGTCGACACCGGGCAGGTACTTGCCCCGGCTCGGCGTGAACTCGATCGTCACCCGGCTGACCTCGGGATGCGCGGTGCCCTTGCCGAACGCGAGTTCCGCGCGCGGCACCGATCCGGCGAGCTGCTTGAGCAGGCACGGGTACTCCGGCGCGTACTTCGCGAGGACGTCCAACGTGGGCTGAAGGCTGGTGGTGAGGCGGATCAGGTTGTCCTGGTTCACTTTCAGGAAACTCGTCAGGTCGATCGAGGCCGCGGTCACCGTCGAGTACACGTCGGCGAGCCCGCGCTGGCTCTCGACCAGGGTCTTGCTCGTGGTGGTCAGATCCGAAAGCGCGGCCAGCAGATCCGGCGCGGCCTTGTCGTAGATCGCGGCGGCGTCGGCGAGCCCGGTGATGTCGGCCTTGAGATCGGGCAGCGACGGATTCACCTTGCCGAGGTAGTCCGAAAGCCCCGCCAGCGTCGAGCCCAGCTGTTTGCCCTGACCGTCCAAAGCGGACGCGACGGCGTTGAGCGTGCTGGCCATCTTCTCCGGCTGGACGGCCTGCAGCAACGGCATCACGTTGCCGAGCACGGTTTCCAGTTCGATCGCGCTGCTGCTGCGGTCCTGCGGGATGACGTCGCCCTCGGCGATGTGCCGCTCCGGCCGTTCCGGTATCTGCAACGCGACATACCGTTCGCCGAACAACGTCTTCGGCAGCAGCCGCGCGGACACGTTGGCGGGGATGACCGACGTCTTGTCCGGATGCAGCGCCAGGTCCATCGTCGCGCGATCACCGTGCGCCTGGATCTCCCGGACCTCGCCGACGACCATTCCACGCACCTTCACGTCCGCGCCCACGCGCATCTGGTTGCCGATGCGGTCGGTCTCCAGTTTCACCAGGGTCACCGTGGTGAAGGCCTTCTGGTAGAAGGCGATGGTGGTGACGAAGAACAGCACGACCACCACGAGGAAGACCAGGCCCAGCACCTGGTGCCGGAGCCGCCGCAGCAGAATCCTCCTGTTCACCCGGAAATCCTCACCGTCGTCGTGGCGCCCCAGATCGCGAGGCTGAGGAAGAAGTCGAGGACCGAGATCAGCACGATCGACGTCCGCACCGCGCGGCCGACCGCGACACCGACCCCGGCGGGCCCACCGCTGGCGGTGTAGCCGTAATAGCAATGCGACAGGATCACGAGCACGCTGAAGATGATCACCTTGAGGAACGACCAAAGCACGTCCTCGGGCGGCAGGAACAACGTGAAGTAATGGTCGTAGGTGCCCGCGGACTGGCCGTAGAGCCAGATGGTGATCTGCCGCGAGGCGAGATACGACGAAAGCAGGCCGACGGCGTAGAGCGGGATGACCGCGGTGACGCCGGCGATCACCCGCGTCGTCACCAGATACGGCAGGCTCGGCACGCCCATCACTTCGAGCGCGTCGATCTCCTCGGAGATCTTCATCGCGCCGAGTTGCGCGGTGAACCCGCAGCCGACGGTGGCCGAGAGCGCGAGCCCGGCCGAAAGCGGCGCGACCTCGCGGGTGTTGAAGTAGGCGGAGATGAACCCGGTGAGCGCGGCGGTACCGAGCTGGTTCAGCGCGGAGTAGCCCTGCAGACCGACGATGAGACCGGTGAACAGTGTCATCCCGATCATCACGCCGAGCGTCCCGCCGATCACCGCGAGCGCGCCGGTGCCGAAGCTGACCTCGGTCAGCAGGCGGAAGATCTCGCGGCCGTAGCGCCGGATCGTGCGCGGGGTCCAGGCCAGCGCGCGGAAGTAGAACGACAGCTGGCCGCCGAAGCCTTCCAGCATCGCACCGGGACGCGCGATGATTTCGAGCGTCCGGTCCGAAACAGCGGGTTCGCCTGCCATGTCACATCGCCTTCGGCGGGACGATCCGCAGGTAGATCGCGGTCAGCACGACGTTGATCAGGAACAGCAGCAGGAACGTGATGACCACGGCCTGGTTCACCGCGTCGCCGACACCCTTCGGCCCGCCCGCCGGGTTCAGCCCGCGGAACGCCGCGACCACCCCGGCGACGAAACCGTAGAGGAGCGCCTTGATCTCGCTGATCCACAGGTCCGGCACCTGCGCGAGCGCGTTGAAGCTGGCGAGGTACGCGCCGGGGGTGCCGCCCTGCATGACGACGTTGAAGAAATAACCGCCGAGCACGCCGACGACGCTCACCAAACCGTTCAGCAGCACCGAAACCACGATCGCGGCGAGCACGCGGGGCACGATCAGGCGCTGGATCGGGTTGACCCCGAGGACCTCCATCGCGTCGATCTCTTCGCGGATCTTGCGGGCGCCGATGTCGGCGCAGACCGCACTGCCGCCCGCGCCCGCCACCAGCAGCGCGGTGATCAGCGGGCTCGCCTGCTGCACGATCGCGAGCGCGCTCGCCGCGCCGGTGAACGACTGCGCGCCGATCTGCTGCGTCAGCGAGCCCAGCTGCAACGCGATGACGGCGCCGAACGGGATCGCCACCAGTGCCGTCGGCAGGATGGTGACGCTGGCGAAGAACCAGCACTGCTGGATCCATTCGCGGAACTGGAACGGGCGTTTGAAGATCGCGCGCAGGACTTCCCACGACAGGGTCGCGAGCCTGCCGACCTGTGCGAGCGCACCCGTACCGGGGACGGACACCGTCGCTCCCACAGAACCTCCCAGTAGCCTGCCCCGAGTCTTACTCCACCTGTCAACGCCCCATTGCGTCAGCGGTGTTCACTCTGCTCTCGGCACCTCCGCGCTAGTCCATCCATGTCCCCACCACCACCCTCAACGGAGGCGCTTCGCGCCCGATCAGAATCTAAGTGCGTGCGTGGCACAGGCGCCGCCGTCGGCGACGAACTCCGAACCCGTGCTGTACGAACTTTCGTCACTGGCCAGGAACAACACGAGTTTCGCGATGTCCTCCGGCTGCCCGACGCGGCCCAGGGCGACCTTCTTGCCCACCCACGACATGTCGACTTTCTGCCCGCCCGCGGCGGCCGCGACCATCGGGGTGTCGATCGCGCCGGGATGGACCGAGTTGACGCGGATGTTCTTCGCGCCGAGTTCGAGCGCGGCGACCTTGGTCATCCCGCGGATCGCGAACTTGCTCGCGGTGTAGGCGACGAGGAACGGCATCCCGGCGAGCCCTTCGACTGAGGACACGTTGACGATGGAGCCGCCTCCGGCCCCGGTCATCGGTTCAACGACCGAACGCATCCCGAGAAACGCCCCGATCTGGTTCACCCGGATGACGCGTTCGTAGTCGGCGAGCGTGGTCTTGCCGAGTTCCGAGAAATGCAGGATGCCCGCGTTGTTGACCAGTACCGTCGGCGGGCCGAACTCCGAGACGGTGCGCTCGATCGCGGCTTCCCATCCGGCCTCGTCGCCGACGTCGAGATGCTGGTAGACGGCGGACTCGCCGAGATCGGCGGCGAGTTTCTTGCCGTCGAGGTCGTTGATGTCGGCGATCACCACGCGCGCGCCCTCGGCGACGAACAGCCGCGCGGCCGCCTCGCCCTGCCCGCGGGCGCCGCCGGTGATCAGCGCTACCTTGCCGTCGAGCCTGCCCATCGTCATCCACACCTGTTCCTGTTGTTCACGGCAGCGACATGATCTCGGACGCGGAGAACATCCGCTCCGGGTCGCGGTCGGCGAAGTAGCCGCCCACGCTGGTGGCGAGTTCGCCGGCCGTCCAGGTGCCGTTGACGGTGTCGAACCGCTGTTCCACCGACGGCGGCCGCAGCAGCGCGACCATCCCGCCGTAGACGAGGAACACCTGACCGTTGACGCGATCGGCCTCGGGCGAGCAGAGGAAGGACACGAACGGCGCGACGTGGTCGACCGAAAGCGGGTCGATCCCCTCCGGCGCGTCGGCGCCGAAGACCGCTTCGGTCATCGCCGTGCGGGCGCGCGGGCAGATCGCGTTGGCGCGGACGCCGTAACGGGACAGACCGCGCGCGGTGGAGACGGTGAGCGCGGCGATGCCCGCCTTGGCCGCGCCGTAGTTCGGCTGGCCGGGGGCGCCGAGCAGGAACGACTCCGACGCGGTGTTGACCACCCGGCCGTACACCGGCGCGCCGTCCACTTTGGACTTGTCGCGCCAGTACGCCCCGGCGTTGCGTGAAAGCAGGAAATGCCCGCGCAGGTGGACGCGGAGTACGGTGTCCCATTCGTCGTCGGTCATCGAGAACAGCATCCGGTCGCGCAGCACGCCCGCGTTGTTGACCAGGACGTGCAGCCCGCCGAAGTGGTCGACGGCGGCGGTGAGCAACGCGTCCGCGGTCGCGGACTCCGACACGTCGCCGGTGACCGCGACGGCCTTGCCGCCCTCGGCCTCGATCTCGTCGGCCACCGCGCGCGCCGCGTCCGACACGTCGTTGACCACCACCGACGCCCCCGCGGCGGCCAGCGCCAGCGCCTCGGCTCGGCCGAGTCCCGCGCCGGCCCCGGTCACGATGGCCGTCCTGCCGTCCAAACTCACTCCGGGCCTCCCGCCTTCCAACGCACAGCCTCTCCGCACACACTAGAATCTGTTCTCGTTCTATGCAAGCGCCACATCAACGGTGCTAACCACGGATGAGCAGGGCATTTTTCGGACAGCTCGCCACAGCCTGAGTAACACGTTCTACTTGATTTCGGGGAACTTCGGCCGACGCGACGACCAGTTCCTCATCGTCGTCGAGATCGAAGACCTCGGGCGCGAAGCCGACACAGATCGCGTTCGCCTCGCAGAGCGAGCGATCGACGTCGATCTCCATATTCCCTCCTCGCCGCCACACCTGGTACAACTAGAACAGGTTCTACCTTACCGCCGCGAGCGGCCATGGCACCAGTAACGAGCACCGACGGCAGAGGTGACGGATGCGGATCGACTACACGCCGGAGCAGCGGGCGCTGGCGGCGGAACTCAGGGAGTACTTCGCCGGGCTGATGACCCCCGAACGCCGTGAAGCCCTGGCCGGTGACGGTGGCGAGTACGGCGACGGCCTGGTGTACAAGGAAATCGTCCGAGACCTCGGCAGTGCGGGCTGGCTCGCGATCGGCTGGCCCCGCGAGTACGGCGGGCAGGACCGGCCGATGCTCGACCAGCTCGTCTTCACCGACGAGGCGGCCGCGGCGGGGGTGCCCGTCCCGTTCCTCACGGTGAACACCGTCGGGCCGACCATCATGCGCTACGGCACCGAAGAACAGAAGGCGTTCTACCTGCCGAAGATCGCCGCCGGTGAGCTGCATTTCGCGATCGGCTACTCCGAGCCGGGCGCGGGCACCGACCTCGCGTCGCTGCGCACCCGCGCGGTCCGCGACGGCGACGACTACGTCATCAACGGCCAGAAGATGTGGACGAGCCTGATCGAGTACGCCGACTACGTCTGGCTGGCCGCCCGCACCGACCCCGACGCCCGCAAGCACAAGGGCCTGAGCATGCTGATCGTGCCGACCTCGGCCCCCGGCTTCTCCTGGACCAAGGTGCATACGGTCGCCGGGCCGGGCACGAGCGCGACCTACTACGACGACGTCCGCGTCCCGGTGACCTCCCGGGTCGCCGGGGAGAACGAGGGCTGGCCGCTCATCACGAACCAGCTCAACCACGAACGCGTCGCGCTGACCTCGGCCGCCCCGATCCAGACGTCGCTGCGCGAGGTGCGGAGCTGGGCGCAGACCACGAAACTTCCCGACGGCTCCCGCGTCGTCGACCAGCCGTGGGTGCGGCTGCACCTGGCGCGGATCCACACGCACGCCGAGTACCTGAAGCTGCGGAACTGGCGGATCGCCTGGGCGGCCACGAGCAGCGAGCTCGGCCCGGCGGAGGCGTCGGCGACGAAGGTGTTCGGCACGGAGTTCGCGACCGAGGCGTACCGGCTGATGATGGAGATCCTCGGCGCGTGCGCCGTCGTCCGCGAGGGCTCCCCAGGCGCCCAGTTGCGCGGCCGGATCGAACGGCTGCACCGCTCTTCGCTGATCCTCACCTTCGGCGGCGGGACCAACGAGATCCAGCGGGACATGATCGCCGCGACCGCCCTCGGCCTGCCCGTCACGCGCTAGTGGTCGCGATCGGAAAGTGGGTGGGGGTATTCGATGGATCCAGATTTCCGCTGGGCGCGCGGCCGGGAGACGTGCGTACCGGTGTCGTACTCGTGTCTTCCGGCCGTGCGCCCAGCGGGAACCTGGGCCGTCGAGACCCCCGGCCACCTTCCGATCGTGACCACTAGGAGATATCGATGGACTTCACGCTCACCGAGGCGCAGCAGGATCTCGCTTCGCTCACGCGCCGGATCCTGACGGACAAGGTCACCCCCGACGTGCTGGGGCCGCACGGTTCCGGCGGCTTCGACGCTCCATTGTGGACTTCGCTGGCGCAGGCCGGGGTGCTCGACGCCGCGCTGCCGCAGTCGGTCGGCGGTGGCGGGTTCGGGCTGCTGGAGCAGTGTTCCGTGCTGGCCGAGATCGGCCGCGCGGTCGCACCCGTGCCGTATCTGACGTCGGTCGTCCTCGGCGCGGCCGCCGTCGCCGAATTCGGGGACGGAAGGCTTGCCGAGCGCTGGGTCGTCCCGGTCCTGCGCGGTGACCACGTTCTCGCGGTGGCGCTGCCGGACTACGGCGTGCCGTGCGGTTTCACCGCCGAGGCCGACGGGGACGGCTGGCGGCTGACCGGCGCGCAGACCGCGGTGCCGTCGGGCGCGTTCGCGCACGGGTTCCTCGTCGAAGCCGCCATTGACGGCGGCCGTCAGGTGTTCCTGCTCGACCGGGACGCCGTGACGGTCTCGCCGCAGCGGACCGTCGACCACGCCGACGCGGCGCTCGTCGAGCTGTCCGGTGCGAAGGCCGCCACGTCCTTGGGCGACATCGGCGAATGGCTGCGGCTGCGCGGCACGGTCGGCGTCTGCGCGCAGC
The DNA here is from genome assembly GCF_046548895.1 of Amycolatopsis sp. cmx-4-54. Classification (NCBI taxonomy): domain Bacteria; kingdom Bacillati; phylum Actinomycetota; class Actinomycetes; order Pseudonocardiales; family Pseudonocardiaceae; genus Amycolatopsis; species Amycolatopsis sp. cmx-4-54. The sequence continues at coordinate 13,594 of NZ_JAEBEJ010000019.1, read as the reverse complement.
AGCTCGGCGTGGTCGAACGGGCGCTGGAGCTGACCGCGGCGTACGCGCGGGAGCGCAAGCAGTTCGGCCACCTCATCGGGAGTTTCCAGGCGGTGCGGCAGCGGCTCGCCGACGCCTACGTCGACGTCGAAGCCGTCCGGCTGACGCTGTGGCAGGCCGCCTGGCGGCTCAGCGAAGGGCTTCCGGCGGCCGAAGAGGTCGCGACGGCGAAGTTCTGGACGGCCGAGGCCGGGCACCGTGTCGCGCACACCGCCGTGCACGTCCACGGCGGGGTCGGCATCGACGTCGACCACACCCTGCATCGCTACTTCGTCGCGGCGAAACGGCTCGAGTTCACCCTGGGCGGAGCGACCGCACAGCTGCGGGGACTCGGCGACCTGCTGGCCGCGGACCCGGCATGACCCCCACGGTCACGGAGCTCCTGCTCGCGCGGGCGGAGGACCGCTCGACCGGCCTGCTGTTCGAGGACCGGCGCTGGACCTGGGTCGAACACGTCCGGGCCTGCGCCGGACACGCCGCCGCGCTCACCGCGATTCTGCGGCCCGGCGGGCACTTCGGGCTGCTGGCGGACAATGTTCCCGAGTTCTCGTTCCTGCTCGGCGGGGCGGCGCTCTCGGGGCACGTGCTGGTCGGCCTGAACCCCACGCGCCGGGGCGCGGCGCTGGCCCGCGACGTCGCGCTGGCCGGCTGCGAGCTGGTGTTCGCCGAGGAGAAGTATCTTCCACTCCTGTCCGAGGCGGACGTCCCGGTGCTGCCGCTGAGCGCTCTCGAACCCGCGCGGGAGGCCGTCGTCCCCGTGGCCTCGAAGCCCGAAGACCTGCTCATGCTGATCTTCACCTCGGGCACGAGCGGTGACCCGAAGGCGGTCCGGTGCACGCACGGCAAGGTCGCCTACCCGGGCGAGATGCTGGCCACCCGGTTCGGTCTGTCCATACAGGACACCGTGTACGTGTCGATGCCGATGTTCCACTCCAACGCCATCATGGCGGGCTGGTCGGTCGGGCTCGCCGCGGGCGCGGGGATCGCGTTGCGGCGACGCTTCTCCGCCTCCGGTTTCCTGCCGGACATCCGGAAGTTCGGGGCGACGTATGCCAACTACGTCGGCAAGCCACTGTCCTATGTGCTCACCACCCCAGAGCGGGACGACGACGCCGACAACCCGCTGAAACTGGTCTACGGCAACGAAGGAGCGGAAGCCGACCTCGCCGCTTTCGGCAAGCGCTTCGGCTGCCACGTCGTCGACGCGTTCGGCTCGACCGAGGGCGGCGTGAACTTCGGCAGGGACGCCACCACCCCGGCCGGTTCGCTCGGCAGGCTGCTCGACGGCGTCGCTGTCCTCGACCTGGAGACCGGGAAACCCTGTCCCCCGGCGGAGTTCGATGAAGCCGGGAAGCTGCTCAACGCCGCCGACGCGGTCGGCGAACTGGTCAACACCGGTGGTCCCGGCTTCTTCGCCGGGTACTACGGCGATCCGGCGGCCGAGGCCGAGCGCATGCGCGACGGGATGTACCACACCGGTGACCTGGCCTACCTCGACGCGGACGGCTACTGCTACTTCGCGGGACGGCTCGGCGACTGGCTGCGCGTCGACGGCGAGAACCTCGGCACGGCCCCGATCGAGCGCGCGCTCCTGCGGCACCCCGCCGTCAGCGAGGCCGCCGTCTACGGGGTTCCGGATCCGCGTGTGGGCGACCAGGTGATGGCGGCCCTCGTCTGCCGGTCGCCGATCGACGCCGCCGAGTTCGCGGCTTTCGTTGCCGCGCAAGGTGATCTGGGGCCGAAGCAGTGGCCCCGGTTCGTGCGGACGCTCGGCGAACTGCCCCGGACCGCCACGCACAAGGTGCTCAAACGCGACCTGGCCGCGGACGGCACCCGCGACGCCCAAGAGCTCCGCTACCCCCGCATTTAGTCCTCTGGATACGGTAATTCGTGGCCCCGACTACCGCATCCAGAGGACTAAATGCGGGGTGGTCGGCAAGAACTTGCGTCACCGGAGCAGCGACGTGACCAAGGTGTCCTTGAGCCAGGCTTCGTAGTCGTCGTGACTCCACCCGGCCTCGGCGACGAGGCTGGTGTGGACGTCGGCGCTCATCAGGGCCACGGCGACGTCCGCGGCCCGGGGCACCACCGCGCGCCCGCTCTCGTGGATACGGCCGACGACCATCTCGACGCCGAGCCGGTTACGCCGGGCACCTTCCGCCTGGGTCGCGGCGATGTCCGGATCGACGGCGGCACCGGAGCTCAGCATCGCGACGATGTCGCCGCAGCGTTCCCGGACCTGGCGGGCGACCGTGGCGAGCAGGCCGAGCAACGCGACCGGGTCCTCGGTCCGCCGCGCCTCGGCGACGAGGTCGGGGATCCCGGCCTCGTCGTCGAGGAGGTCGACGAGCCCGCCGAGGACACCGGCCTTCGAACCGAAGTGCGCGTAGATGGTCTGCGGGGACACCCCCGCTTCCTGGGCGATGAGGCGGATCGGTGTCCGCGCGTACCCGCGCTCGGCGAAGAGGCCGCGGGCCGCCGTCAGGATCGTGCGCAGCGTCAGCGCCTCACGCCGGTCGCGCAACCGGACGATGCCGGGAAGGTCCGGGGGCATGTATGCTCCTCGAAAGTTGGAACGTTGTTCTAAGTAATGGAACGATGTTCTAGGAAGGATAGCGATGACCACCGAGGAGATCATCACCGCGCTGGAACGCGCCTGGAACGCGGGCGACGGCGAGGCGTGGGCCGCGAACTTCGCCGAGGACGCGGATTTCGTCGACGTCGTCGGCCGCATCCAGCGCGGCCGCGCGACGATCGCGCGCGAGAGCCAGAACATCTTCGACACCATCTACCGGGGCAGCACACTGCGGATCCGCCAGGTGTCGAGCCGTCCGCTCGGCGGCGGGTTCGATCTCGTGCACACCGCCACCACGCTGAGCATCCCCGCCGGTCCCCTGGCCGGGGAAGCTCGGGCGGTGCAGACGAAACTCGTCCACGACGGGTTGATCGTCGCGTTCCACAACACGATCCGGGGTGATATCGCGGCGTTCACCGGCCACGACGCGGACCTCGCGGCCCGCTCGCCCCAGGAATGGGATTCCTGACCGGGCTCAAGCGGGGGCGTTGATCGGCCGCAGCCGTCGCGGCCCCGTGTCGGGCCGGGACGGTGGTGGGCCCAGCACGATCCGCGCGTTGGCGACGAAGGCGCCGTCCGGCGACGCCAGGATCGGGTCGAGCGTCATCGAGCGGACCTCGGGATTGTCCTCCGCGAGCGCCGCCACGCGCAGCACGATGTCCTGGAGCGCCGCCAGATCCGCCGGTTCGTCGCCGCGGTATCCGGTCAGCAGCGGCGAAGCCCGCGGCTCGCGCAGCAGCGTGGCGGCGTCGACGTCGGTGAGCGGGACCGCGCGGTAGGCCCTGTCCCCCAGCAACGTGCTGACCAGCCCGGAGAGACCGAACGACACGAGCGTGCCGAACGACGGATCGTCCTGCAGCCCGACCACGCACGAAATACCCTTGGGCGCCATCCGCTGGACGTAGACCTCGTCGTCGTGCGAGATCTCGCGCAGATCGGCGTACGCCCGGCGCACTCCGTCCACAGAGGACAGGTCGAGCCGCACGCCCGCGAGGTCCGGCCTGCCGCGCAGCCGTTCGTCGACGGCCTTGAGGGTGACCGGGAAACCCAGCTCCTCAGCCGACTTCACCGCCTCGTCCGCGGACGAGGCGACCCGGAACGGGACCACGTCGATGCCGTAGCAGCCCAGGAACCGGACCACGTCGTCGTCGGAGAGCAGCGTCGTCTTGCCGTCCTCGCCCGCCAGCAGTTCGCTGACGATCACCTGCGCCTGCTCGGCGTGCAGCCCCGCGGGGCGCACCAGGTTGCCCTGCGGACGCTGCCGCCAGGCGGCGTAGCGCACGACTCGCGCGAGCGCGTTCACCGCGCGTTCGGGGCTGGGGTACGACGGGACCGAACCCCGCGTCGGAACGCCGTCCTCCGACAGCACGGCCAGTTCGTCCGGCACCCCCTCGACGGCGAGGAAGGTCGACACGATCGGCTTGTTCTTGTCCATCTCGACGACGGCCTCCCGCAGCGCGCGGGCGTACGCGGTGCCCGGGATCGCGAGCGGCGGCACGAAGACCACGACGAGCGCGTCGGTCTCCGGGGAGTTGAGGGCTTCGCGCACGGCGGCGGCGAACTCCTCCGGGCTCGCCTGCGGCCCGACGTCGACCGGGTCGGCGGCCAGCCGGAGACCGTGCGCCCGCGCGGTGTCGGCGGCGAGCAGCCCGATGGCACTGGAGTTGCCCACGATGGCGACCCGCGGCCCGGCGGGCAGCGGCTGGTGGGCGAAGACCAGCGCGGTGTCGAAGAGCTGCGCGAGCGTGTCGACGCGGACGACGCCCGCCTGCTCGAACAGGGCTTGGACGCTGGACTCGTCGACCTCCGCCGACGTCGCGGCGAGCTGCGGGCGGACCGCGTGCCTGCCGGATTTCACCGCCACCACCGGTTTCGTCCGCGCCAGCCGCCGCGCGAGCCGCGCGAACTTGCGCGGGTTGCCGAACGATTCCAGGTACAGCAGGACGAGGTCGGTCGCCGGATCGGTCTCCCAGTACTGGAGCAGGTCGTTGCCGGAGACGTCGGCCCGGTTGCCCGCCGAGACGAACGTCGACAGCCCGAGACCACGCGACTCGGCATCGGCGAGGATCGCGGTGCCCAGCGCGCCGGACTGGCAGAAGAACCCGGTGCGGCCGCGCGCGGGCAGACGGGGCGCGAGGGTGGCGTTGAGCCGGACCGAAGCGTCGGTGTTGAGCACGCCCAGCGCGTTCGGGCCGACGACCCGCATCCCGTGCGCCCTGGCCTCCCCGACCAGTCTCAGCTCGGCGTGCAGCCCGTGCGGCCCGGCCTCGGCGAACCCGGCGGAGACGATCAGGAGGGTCTTGACCCCTTTGGCCAGCGCACCGTCCAAAACGGACTCGACGGCCTCGGCGGGCACGGCGACCAGCGCGAGATCGACGTCCTCGGGAATGTCCACGACGGACGGATAGGCGCGGACGCCGCGGACGGACTTGTGCTCGGGATTGACCGGGTAGACGGTGCCGGCGAAGTCGGCGCTGAGCAGGTTGGTGAGGGCGACGTAGCCGATCTTCGTCGGATCGGTGGACGCGCCGATCACCGCGACCGACTTCGGGTGGAGCAGATTGTGCACGCTGCGCGCCTCGGCGGCCTGTTCCCGGGACCGGGCGACCGCGAGCGACTCCTCGGTCGGGTCGATGTCGAACTCCAGGTGCAGCACGCCTTCCTCGATTTCGCGGCTGACCTGGTAGCCCGCGTCACGGAACACGCGGACCATCGCCGCGTTCTCGGCGAGCACCTCGGCGACGAAGCGGCGAAGCCCGGACTCCGAGGCGGCGGCGGCCAGATGTTCCAGCAGGATCGACCCGAGCCCGCGGCCCTGGTGGGCGTCGTCGACGACGAACGCGACCTCGGCCGACGGCCCGTGTTCGAGCCGTTCGTACCGGCCGACCGCGACGATGTCGTCGCCCAGCAGCGCGACGAAGGCCACCCTGTCGTGGTGGTCGACGACGGAGAACCGTTCGAGGTCGCGCTGCGGGATCCGCGGATAGGCGCCGAAGTACCGGAAGTACCGGGTGCGTTCGGACAGCCTGCCGTGGAAGGCGACGAGGCCGTCGGCGTCGCTGGGGATCACCGGGCGCAGGTGCACCGTGCCGCCGTCGGAGAGCAGGACGTCGGCCTCCCACTCGCGCGGGAAGTCGTAGGGGTCGCGTTTGGTGTCCTCACTGGCCATGTCAGTCCCTGGGATCGTCCGGATCGAGGCCGTGCAGCGGGAAGATCGCGCGGCGGGTGTCGCGGATGGCGATGTCGACCGGCTCGTCCGCTCCGTCTCCCCACGGGACGAACGCCGTCTCGCGGCCGTCGGACATGCCTGCCGGGAGCTCGGCTCGCGGCGCGGCCCTGGAGATCGACGCGACCCAGTTCGGCGGCAACGAGGTCGCCGGGTCGACGTCGCGGCCGAGCACGGTGGCGAGCAGATGGGTCCAGGAGCGTGGCACCACGCGGATCAGCTGGTAGCCACCGCCGCCGACGGCGAGCCAGCGGCCACCGGCGTGCGCTTCGGACAGTTCACGCAACCGCCGGTAGATGGCGCGATGGCCGTCCACCGACAGCGAGAGATCCGCCAGCGGGTCTTCCTCGTGCGAGTCGACGCCGCACTGGGTGACGAGGATCTGCGGCCGGAACTGTTCCAGCAGGGACGGCACCACCGCCTCGAACGCCCGCAGCCAGCCGCCGTCGCGGGTGCCGGGCGGCAGCGGGAGGTTGACCGCGGTGCCCTCGGCCCCGCCCTTGCCGATCTCCGCCGAGTAGCCCGTTCCCGGCCACAACGTGAACGGATGCTGGTGCAGGGAAACGGTCAGCACCCGGGGGTCGTCGTAGAACGCGGTCTGCACGCCGTCGCCGTGGTGCACGTCGGTGTCGACGTAGGCGATGCGGTCGAAACCGTGGTCCAGCAGCCACGAGATCGCCACCGAACAGTCGTTGTAGACGCAGAAACCCGACGCCTTGCCCGGCATCGCGTGATGCAGCCCGCCGGCGATGTTCACCGCCCGCGTCGCCTCACCCTCGGCGATCTTCCGCGCGGCCAGCAGCGTCGAGCCCACGACCAGCGCGGAAGCCTCGTGCATCCCGGTGAACACCGGGTTGTCCTCGGTGCCGAGCCCGTGCGCGAAGTCGGCACCGGTCATCGGCGCCTGCCGGACGGCCTCGATGTACTCGGCGAGGTGCACGCGCCGCAGCTCGTCTTCGCCCGCCGGACCGGGGACGAGCAGTTCGACCCCGTCGAGCACGCCGAGCTCGGTGGCGAGCCGGATCGTCAGTTCGAGCCGCACCGGGTTGAACGGATGCTCGCCGCCGAGGTCGTAGCCCAGCAGCGAGGAGTCCCATACGACGGCCGGTGCTCGCATGGTCCGAACTCTAGTGCCCCGCGTCGGAAATACGGTGCTTATCGGCAAGGCGCCGGTTCGTCCTCGTACGGAGTCGTACTCGGGCGGGCCGGCAACGCGGCCGTCGGGAAGCCGGCCGCCGGGATACGCGCCGGATTTCCGACGCGGGACACCAGTGCCCGGACGCGGCTCGTGCGTCGTTCCGGACGCCCGCGGGTCAGCCGGGCAGATCCCCGGTGGCCACCGGGCGCTCCGGATCGCGCGACCAGTGCGACCACGAGCCCGCGTACAACGCCGCGGGCTCCGGGTGACCGGCGACCTCGAGCGCGAGCACCACGGACGAGGCGGTGACGCCCGATCCACAGTAGACACCGACCGGGGTCTCCGGGGTCACGCCGAGACCTTCGAACCGCTCGGCCAGTTCCGAGGCGTCGCGCCAGCGTCCGTCCTCCCCGAGATGCCCGGAGAAGGGCGCGTTGACCGCGCCGGGGATATGCCCGGCGCGCGGGTCGATCGGCTCGGTCTCCCCCGCGTACCTCGGCCTCGCCCGCGCGTCGAAGAGCAAGCCGTCCCTGGCGAGCGTGGCGGCCTCGGCCGCGTCCAGCACCGGCATGCCGCCGGGCTTCACGACGATGTCCCCCTCCTCGGGCGAAGGGACCTCGTCGGTGACCGGGCGCTCCTCCTCGGCCCACGCCGCGAACCCACCGTCCAGCACGGCGACTTCGGCGTGCCCGGCCCAGCGCAGCAGCCACCACGCCCTGGCCGCGACCGAACCGTCGGCGTCGTCGTAGACCACGACCGGGTGACCGGCACGGACCCCGGCCGCCCGCAGATGCCGCTGCAGCGTCCCCGGCTCGGGAAGCGGATGACGGCCGCCGTCACCCGGCTCCCCCGCGAGCGCCGTGTCGAGGTCGACGTACATCGCGCCCGGGAGATGCGCCTCACGGTAGGACTCGGCGCCGGGCGGGCCGGCGAGCCGCCAGCGGACGTCGAGCACTACGGAGCGTGCCGATTCCGGCCCGGAAAGCCGCGCGGCGAGTTCGCTGGTGGTGATCATGGGGCGCATGGGGCCATCTTCCCGTGCCTCATGACTCCCTGCCCAGCTTGGGGGACTTTTCCCGCCTCGGCGCTTGTTCTCCCCACGCCTGCGTCGCTGTCGGTGCCAGCGACTACGATGAGCAACGCGGACGAAGGGGACAGCGTGAACGATCTCATCGACACCACAGAGATGTACTTGCGTACCATCTACGAGCTCGAAGAAGAAGGTGTCGTCCCGCTGCGGGCCCGGATCGCGGAGCGGCTGCAGCAGAGCGGCCCGACCGTGAGCCAGACCGTCGCCAGGATGGAGCGCGACGGACTGGTCGTGGTCGCGGACGACAGGCATCTGCAGCTGACCGAGCACGGTCGCGAACTCGCCATCGCGGTCATGCGCAAGCACCGGCTGGCCGAGCGCCTCCTGGTCGACGTCATCGGCCTGGAGTGGGAGCACGTCCACAACGAGGCCTGCCGCTGGGAACACGTGATGAGCGAGGCCGTCGAGCGCAAGCTGGTCAAGCTGCTCGACCACCCCACCACGTCGCCCTACGGCAACCCGATCCCGGGGCTCGACAAGCTCGGCGACGGCGATCCCGCTCCGCCCGCCGAAGCCGATCTCGTGCGGCTCGACGAGTTCGCCCGCATGGGTGGCGGTGAGGTCGAGATCCGCCGGATCGCCGAGCACGTGCAGCTGGACGAGACGCTGATGACGGAGCTCAAGTCGGTCGGCATCGTGCCCGGCAACCGGGTCAAGGTCGGCAAGACGGCGCCCGGCGGGACCATCGAGGTCACCGGCGGGAGCAGCTCCGCCCAGGTGCCCGTGTCGGCGCTGCACGCCGTGCTGGCGCAGGCCAGGTGAGCGCCGCGTCCGACGCCGCGGAGACCTTCCTGGCCCTCCACGGCCGGGCCCCGTCCGGGGTCTGGTCCGCGCCGGGCCGGGTGAACCTGATCGGTGAGCACACCGACTACAACGACGGTTTCGTGCTGCCGTTCGCCCTCCCGCACCGGCTCGCCGCCGCGGCGACGCCGCGCGAGGACGGTGTGCTGACCGTGGCCACCCTCGGCTCGGACGGCAGGGTCCAGGAGTCCGGCCCGCTGGCCATCGCCGACCTGCGGCCCGGCTCGGTCGAGGGGTGGGCCGCGTACCCGGCGGGGGTCGCGTGGGTCCTGCGTGACCAGGGCCTCGCCGGCGGCGCGGACGTGGTGATCGCGGGGAACGTGCCGTCGGGGGCGGGCTTGTCCTCCTCCCACGCGCTCGAATGCGCCGTCGCGCTCGCCCTGCTGGGGCTGGCCGGGATCACTCCGGGCATCGGCGGGGGTTCGCCGAGCCTGCACGAAGTGGCCCGCTGGGTGCAGCGTTCGGAGAACGACTTCGTCGGGGCGCCGACCGGTCTGCTCGACCAGACCGCTTCCCTGTGCTGCACGGAATCGAACGTGCTGTTCCTCGACGTCCGCTCCGGCGAGCTGGAACAGGTGCCGTTCCCGCTGGAGGAATCCGGCGTCCGGATCCTGATCATGGACACCCGCACGAAGCATTCGCACGCCGAGGGCGGCTACGGCGAACGCCGCCGGGGCTGTGAGCGCGCCGCGGAACTGCTCGAAGTGAAGGCGCTGAGGGACATCGACGTCGACGGGCTCGACGCCGCGCTCGACAGGCTGCCGGACGAACTCGTGCCACTGGTACGCCACGTGGTGACGGAGAACCAGCGCGTCCTCGACACCGTGGATCTGCTGCGGGCGGGCCGCATCACCGAGATCGGTCCTCAGCTGGACGCCTCGCATGTGAGCATGCGCGACGACTACCGGATCTCCACCCCCGAACTCGACCTCGCCGCCGATTCGGCCCGTGAAGCCGGGGCGCTCGGCGCGCGGATGACCGGCGGCGGCTTCGGCGGTTCGGCGATCGCTCTGGTCCGCGAGTCCGATGTGGACACCGTCGGGCGAGCGGTGAAGGCCGCGTACGAAGCGGCGGATCTGCGTCACCCCAGGCTGTTCACCGCCGTGCCGTCGCGTGGCGCGGGCCGCGACGAGCTCTAGCCCTGAATCGGCCGCGCGGCGTGATTCGCGTGTCCAGGCACGGGACACGCGTGTTTTGAGGGAGAACACGCCGAAGCCGGATTCCGTGGACCCGGGGCGCGGCCGGTGCCCGGGGGCGAGGACACTGGGCCGCGACCGCATCCGCAGCAGAAAGGCGCGAACGTGACCGACGAACCGACCAAGACCCTGAAGCTGATGGTGACGGGCGGAGCCGGTTATGTGGGCAGCGTCTGCGCGGCCCGCCTCATCGAGGCCGGGCACGACGTCACCGTGGTCGACGACCTCTCCACCGGGCACGCCGACGCGGTGCACCCGGACGCCACCTTCGTCGAGGGCGACGCCGCCGAGGTCGCCCGGCGCCTGCTCGGCGACGGCTTCGACGGTGTCCTCCACTTCGCCGCCAAGTCCCTGGTCGGCGAGTCGATGACGGATCCGGCGAAGTACTGGGAAGGCAACGTCCTGACCTCGCTCCGCCTGCTCGAAGCGATGCGCGACCACGGCACGAAGCGGCTGGTGTTCTCCTCCACCGCGGCCACCTATGGCGAGCCCGAGTCCTCCCCCATCCCGGAGACGGCGCCGACCCAGCCGACCAACACCTACGGTGCGACGAAGCTGGCCATCGACCACGCGATCACCTCGTTCTCGCGCGCCCACGGCATCGCCGCCGTCAGCCTGCGTTACTTCAACGTCGCCGGCGCCTACGGCTCGTTCGGCGAGCGGCACACCACCGAAACCCATCTGATCCCTCTCGTGCTCCAGGTCGCCACCGGGGACCGCGAGCGGATCCAGATCTTCGGTGACGACTACCCGACCGCGGACGGCACCGCCATCCGCGACTACATCCACGTGGTCGACCTCGCCGACGCGCACCAGCTGGCCCTGCGTCACGCGGCCGACGGCGAACACCGCATCTACAACCTCGGCAGCGGCACCGGTTTCTCGGTGCTCGAGGTGATCGAGGCGTGCCGCCGCACCACCGGCCACGAGATCCCCGCCGCGGTCGCTCCGCGCCGGGCCGGTGACCCGTCGGTGCTGGTGGCCTCCAGCGAGCGGGCCGGTGACGAACTCGGCTGGAAGCCCGAACGCACCGACCTCGACGGCATCGTCGCCGACGCCTGGGCGTTCACCCGGTCCCGCCAGAACGCCTGAGGGCGATCTCGGGGGTTCCTTCGGCTCGCTGCCGCAGGACCACCCGAGCCACTTCGGACGGTTGCACCATCGTTTCCAGCGCCCCGGTCAGCAACTTCGTCAACCCGTGTTCGGGGTCGGTTTCACCGGCCCTGACCAGGGCGATCCCGGCGGTCGCCAGGTCACCTCGGACGTAGGCGGCGTGCGCCTTCAGGGCCAGCGCCTCGGCGGCTTCCGGCGCCGGGAGTTCCCTGGCCAGCGTGAGCCAGAGCTCCTCCGCGGTGCGGGCGAGCGGTGAATCCGCGGGGGCGGCGGTGAGCATGCAGGCGCCGCGGACCTCGACCAGGGAAAGGGCCCAGGCCAGCCGGACGGCCTGGTCGTCGGTGATCGTCCGGTCGCCGCCGTCGGCGCGGGCGAGCGCGGCGTTCACCTCGTCGATTCCGGCCTGGACGAGGTCTCCGCCTCGCCATGGCGGCTCGGCCATCCTGGTCAGGAGATCGGAACGCCGGGCGAGCGTCTCCGGCGCGACGGGGTCGAAGAGGCGCTCGACGTCTTCCCGGCTCGCGTGCGTGATCTGCCCGGCGCCGGTGACGACCGCGGCGGCCACCGAGTCGCGTGGGTCCGGCAGGAGACCGCCGCAGGTCCTTTCCCGGTAGCAGCCCCAGCGCACGTCGGCGGCGATCCGCGGCGCCCACACCGAATGCTTCAGCGAGATGTCGAACTCGGTCAGCGAAGCCTCGAGGCGCCGGATGAACCGGCGTCGCGGGGGCCGTCCCGCCTTGTTCGCGACACCACCGCCGACCACCGCCACGGTGGCACCGGTGTGGCCGGTCACGGCGAGCCTGATCGCCAGATCCCGCGCCTGGTCGAGTTCCAGGCTCGGCGGGGGCAGGTCCACGCGCATGACGAGGCCCTGCTGTTTGCGTCCCGGGCCGCGCAGGCCGAAGACGACGACGGAGTCCTCGGGATGGAAGCCGAGGAGGTACGGGATCGCGGCGAGCAGGTCCGCCGGATCCGTCAGATCGACCTTGGTCCTGCCGGTCGGGGTGGAGGTGGTCATGCCCCCACCCTGCGGCGGGAATGGGGCCGCTGGGTGGGGGCAGGACAATCTGTGGACAGCCGGGACCGTTGTGGACAACCGCCGTGGACCGTGCGCGGGGACGCCAATCCTGTCGGTGGGGTGGTCTACAGTGCCCGGTCCCTCGGGATCAGTCGCAGTGTTCGAACGGGCTCTCGTAAGCGTTCGACCCGACCGAGCCGCCCCACTTGACGCAGGTCGAGGCAGCCGTCTTCTTCACCGGTCCGGCGTAGTAGGTGAAGCTGCCGGAGTCGGTCACGCGAGCCGAGCCCTGGACTTCGAGGAACGCCGACACCGGCGACGCGGTGCCGAGCGAAACCGCCTTCAGCGTGGTGACGCAGTTGGCCTTGGTCGACGCGTTGTAGAGCAGGTACGCCGTACCCGAACCGTTCGCGAGCCCCTGCGAGTCGACGACCGAGAACCCGCTGCCGCACACCTCGGTGGCCTCGTACGGGTTGCCGCCGCACGAGTTCTTGCTGGTGAAGTTGGTGTGGCCGTAGTACGGCACCGCGACCCCGTGCAGCACCGCCTTCTGCGCGACCCCGTTGAGCCGCTGTTCGAAGTGCAGGTGCGGGCCGGTCACGCCGCCGGTCGCCCCGGCCGTGCCGATCTGCTTGCCGAGGCTGACGGCCTGGCCGACCGAGACGGACTGGGTCGACAGGTGGGCGTAACGGGTACGCCAGCCGCCGCCGTGGTCGATCTCGACCCAGCGCCCGTAGCTCGTGCTGCCTTCGTTGGCGACCCGGGTGACGGTGCCGCCCGACGACGCCAGCACCGGCATCCCGGTGATCCCCGACTTCTGGAAGTCGACCGAGTTCGCCGGGCTGTGCCCGCTGAACGTCGCCGCCGTGACCGTGACGCCGCATTTGAACGGGACCTGGAAGTTCGGGGCGGCCGACGCCTGCGTCGTACCGGCGAGGGTCAGGCCGAGCGCGGGGATGACGGCGGCCGCGGCGAGCACTGCGAAACGGCGCAACCTGGACATGGAGACCTCCATCAGGTGGGGAAGCCGGACAGGCCGAAGCAAAGCCGGTGGAAATACATTTTCCGTACAAGCCCGAGGTCGGGTCGGGGTTTTCCCTCGGGGGACGAGAGCCGCTCTCGCTCAGGCCGGGCCCGTCGTCGGTCTTCGTTTCCCACCGGATTCTGGCTGTGGTCGATGGCCACGGTGTGACGTTGCGAAAGCCACTTTCGCAACGTTGGACCTGGATCCACCGGTGTGGTTGTGGGTTGATCGTGGTGGTGGTTGTTGATCAGGTGTGGGGTTGGTGGGTGTGGTGGATTGCCGGTCGTCGCATCCGGTGTGTCCACTGTGGTCCGGTTGTTGGGGTGGGGGGTCAGGCTGGTCGGTGGGTTGTGGTGAAGAGTGTCTGGTAGGCG